>JBCCOO010000034.1:0-54252 GCA_039025345.1 Cyanobacteria bacterium P01_D01_bin.105
AACCGATGACCGATTGGAAAATTACCTGCCGAGGTCGCCATCACTTTGCCGCCGAAGCAGACATCATTCTGCTGCCGAAGCAAACGTCATTTGCCGCCGAGGCAAACATCATTTCGCTGCCGAAGCAGACATCATTTTGCAGCTATGAAAGGCGCAGTGCCTGTAGCAACTGTAACGTTGTATTTTCTATTTTGATTGCACTCTATACGCTCTACACCAATAGCTTTTAGTTCTGATTCCGTCAGATGTTTTTGGGCAGCGGTTAGCAAGCATGTCAAGTTGTAGAAGTCTCGCTGCGAATTTGGCCCAAAAGAATATTTTGACTTCGGCATAGCGTGTGCATTAGCTCTCCAGATAAGACCTTTATAAGACCTTCTTCTAGAGTGGGGTGCTATTTGCTACTGAATTTTTAAGATTACGGATACCGAAGCGCCCCAAAAAGTTTATCCAGATGAACGTTTGGGGTGATTGTATCGATTTGTAAAATTTTATTTGAGCTAGTTCGGGAGTTCAAAAGCCCCATAAATCAGCGATTCAAGAACGGTTCGGAACGAGTTCGGAACCGGTTCAGGATATATAGACACGCCCCATTCCGAATTTGTTTGCTGTGGACAGTTACGCACTACAACTTCGTATGGAGCCTTAACTCATGCAGAATCCAGATGCATACAGCAACGAGCAGGATATCACTCAAGACAGTCAGATGATAGACGGTGATATGAGCAGTGATAAGCCTCAGTCCCCTCCAAGTATTCCTCCCGAGTGGCCTGATGAATGTGCAGTTATTTGCGACATGGTGCAAAGACAAAAATATGGTTCGGCGCGAAAATTTGTCTTTGCAAATGAACTAGCGCTTCGAAAACTTGTCCACATACCTGGAATTACATATGAAAAACTTGCTAAATATATGACTGTCTGTGGTTATGAACTCAAATGCACAAGTCTAAAACGTTATATGTATGACGCTGTTGGAGAGCGTGAAGATGAAGCCTTCTTTAAGGCGCAGCAGGAAGGAAACGGTGATATGACATCCAAACCAGGAAAGAGCTCCTACTTCTCATCAGGTGATATCGGGAAAAAAAGAGAAAAGCTATCTTCAGATGAAGGACAAGACAGAACGTACACTACTCGTTTGTCATTCGATGAGCTGTAGTAAGTAGCCCTGACACCTTAAAAGCTAAATACGAGGTGATATTTATGCCACCTTCCAAAGGAGAAAGTCTGAGTTTTGAGCGTTTACAGGAGGTATTTCAAGCAAAAACCAAAGAACATATATTCGTCTTTATTGTAGCAGGTGATATCGGTGGCGTTGGCAAAACAACGATGTCAAAAGTGATAGTCGATATGCTCCGTAGATGCCCACGAAAGGTTATCGTCATTGACGCAGATGATAGAAACCGAAATGTCCTACAAGTATATAAAGGAGTTTGTCCAACGTATGAGGCTGCATTTAGTTCTCTAGAATGGCGGCAGAATCAGTTTGACCCCATTCTTTCTGAACCTCTTACTCACAGCGCCAATGGAGTTGTCAACACAAAGGCCGGTATTGGTGAGGCAATAGCAGAGCACTTAATTGAGCATAGACAAATAGAGGTAAGCCAAGAGGAGGGGCTTACAACCATAATGGTCATTGTAAGTGATGGCATGCCAGGGTCATTAGATGTAGCCCAGAAACTTTTTCAAGAAGTAGGGGATGAAATCCCGCTTATCTTTGTCCGAAACGAGCGTGACTTTGATTTCACGCAATGGAAACAGATTCTAAAAAGCAACGAGTTTCAAAAGTCTCTTCGGAAGTATAACATCCCTGTTATATCACTTCCTCGGCTTGATATAAGGACTGAGACCTTAGTGAAGGATCTTCAAGTTCCCTACTTAGATGCTGCATATAAGTGGCGTGAACTAGAGCTGCCACACTTTAATCCATCGGTAGCTATGCGGGTTAGGCGTTTTATAAACGCTGGAATGTATGAAGCTATGAGAGGTATTCTGCACCATGTCACCTAGAAATCGTCATGCTTCAAACGGTGGTGAACATCCTTCTCCCTATGTATCCCGGCCACCACCGTCTGAATTAACCGTTGACTCGTTTGAGCTTCGAGGGCTTCGCACCAACGAAAAACTTCAGATTATCGAGGATATGAAGCGAATCAGCGAGCTCTACGATAGCGATGAGGTGCTTGTGAAGGCAGCTCTCACTATTCTTAAATCACTTGCCTATTGGAGACGGGCAGAGGGAGAAATTCGTGATATCCCTGTCCAGGTTATCGGAGAGATTCGTGCTGAGAGAGAACAGATAGAAGCTGTTGTACGCGATATTCGCGGGGCACTTCTAGGTGCAGCTGATTATCAGCGTCAATTTAGTGTTCAGGTTGATAAACTTCTCTCATCACTTCGTACATCAGGCATTGCAGAGCCAAGTACCCGATCAAACCTGCTTAAAAGCCACTTTAATCACCTCGCAGCCGCATTTCTTGCCGGTCTTGCAGTTGGAGGCTTTGGAGTTCTGGTGTTTTTAGGCCTTAGTATGTTTTACCTAGAACACCTCTCCCTCATTTAGTTTACTTGTAGCTTTTTCTCATGAAAAATGACTCATTTACTTTGCGGATGGTTCGCAAGGGGGCTTTTATTCGCCTTTTTCCTAGGCCCCTGGAACACACTTGTTCTTTATGCAACTCACGACTGGTTTATCGGAACAGAGTATGCCCTTACATTACAACAGATGCGATACGTTGTGTATGGCGCTACTGCTCTTTATATAGCCCGCTTCTGGTGGTGCTCTGTTACAGAGATAGTCTGGTTTCGAATCCATATCTCTGGAATCCTTCTTATCATTCTAAGATGGGTGCTCGCAGGAGTATTTGCATTCTTCCTCCCACTTCTGATCGCATATGGCGGCAAGTGGGCAATAGATAGCTTTGTACTTCTTCCTTACGGAACGGGTGAAGTAGTAGCGTGGTGCATTGTGATAATAGGAGAGTTTTTCTCCTTTATCGTGCTCCCTAATTATCTACTTTCTCGAATGGTTGATTTTACTCCGATCTAATAGTTTCAAAACACACTCTACTATCTTGTGAACTCATGGAAATTTCAAGAATGATACGCCGGTTGGCGCGATATTGTGTGCCGCTTATTAGCGGACTCACAACCGCAAAAATAGCCCAACTGCTTTTAAGCCTTACGCATGTACCTAATCCTGCAAATGTAGTCGGTACTGTCTTTGGTCTATCAGTGACGATTTTCTGCTTTTTTTTATTGAGAAAGCAGCACGTAGAACCAGAATATCTCAGAGTAGAGTGGAGGGGCTTGCATACCTAGGACACATTCTCCTCCTCACATCGGGTAGTGTGATCGCTGCTAGCTTGTTGATTCTCTGTCTGATTATTTTTCTCCCCTCGATTACACCTCCTGTTGCAATAAGTATTGGCATTTCGGTACTTATCTCAGGAGCACTTCTGTGGACTTATTCAGAGTTTCCAGTACTCGTTTTTTCAAACCTACGACGAGGATTTGGCCTTTCTACATTATCGCTTAATCGCTATGCGCTAAGGGGAGAGCGAACGGCGATTATCCACGGGGCAGTAGAGGTAAGCCCAGCAGAGGAGTTTCTTGGGTTTATGCTCTTAGGCGCTCCTGGTAGTGCGAAAACAGTACGGCTTTTGTTTGGGTATCTGACACCACTACTAAACCGTGTAAAGCAAGAGGGGGGACGAAGGACATCTCTTATTATATCTGACCCAAAGGGAACTATGGTTGGGCTTGTAGAGCGTGTAATACCGTTTGAAAAGCTCTACGTTCTTAACCCCCTCTACCTTGATCACCCACGGTTTTGCCAGTGGGCTATGGGTCTTGAACTTAAGCTTCTAAAACAGATTACTGAGTTTGTCGCCAGACTGTTTCCTGAAGAGAAGGAGAAAGACTCAACGAGCGAATTTTTCTCAGGGTGGGCAAAGGCAATCATCGTTGCCGTCATCTACTCACTATCACTTGCTTTTCAAGCAGAAGCAGAGGCATTCGTTGCCCTCGGAAGGGCTCCCTATTATCTACTGAGAGATATTGTCCTAGCGTTTGAAAGCCTTGAAACCGTTGTCGTAATCATAACAGCACATCACCCGACGCCCGAGAAATTCCGTTCTTTTCTTAAGTCAAAAGAAGGGAAAGCAGCGTACGCTACGGCTGCGCAGAAAATACAATCATTTTCTGTCCCAGCAGCGCTTTGGAGTCATGCAAAAATTAGCGTCCGCTTAGGTCAAATTTTACGCCAACCATCGGTGTTTATTCTTGGCGCATCGCCTCGAAACATAGCTCTTAATGCCCAATTAAATGGGCCGTTAATGGATGAGTTTACAGCTATTCTCTTGAGTAAGCCTGAGAGACGACACGATCCTAATGGCATAGAAACCTTTGTTATTGATGACGAATCAGAACTTACCAAGATGCAGCAGAAGCATATGGGGCTTAATATGGGGCGCTCAAAAGCGGTGACATATATTTCGACTGCTCTTTCTATCCCTGGGCTAAAGCTTACTCACCCTGGTGAATCAGCAAATGCCGTCCTTGGGCTCTCTCAACATCATGGTTATTTGGGGGTTGATATGGAGAGTTCTGCATACCTGAGCGAAAAGCTTGGGGATATCGATGTTGTTGAGGAGCAGGTAAGTTTTGGGACTCAATACGGAAAGGATGGAACGACGTCATCTACCACTCACTCTTTCCAGAAGACGCAACGACGACTGCTCTCTCCTCAAGAGTTAAATCGTACAAACCCTGACTACGGGACTCCTGGGACATCTTATGGCTACTTTGTTGCCCCAGGGCGCGGTGTTCATAGATCGCTAGATTCAATTGAAACGCTTCTAAAGTACTCGTATCAGGAAGCACCGTCTCGTTTCCCCATGATGGATGATAACGATCCACGACAGATCCTTACACCCTGGTCAGCGAAAGAGCGATCGCTTCTAAAGCTATCACCCCTTACATCATTAAAAGATACCGAGCCAAGGCTAAAAGCAAAGACACGTTCGAACGCCTCAAGACAACCTCAGAAAAAGCAGCAGAGACAACAGAACCGGTAAACATCGTGAAACCATCTCCTAATCGGTAGAAAACTGTACGGAGACACTGGATTTGTAAACATTTTGAAAACCACTAGAACTTATGACAGTAAGTCATTCAAGAGATAAATAGGCCTCTTTGTTTACAAATTAGGTGTCTCCAAAAATCCTTCTATTTTCTAGAGATATGACTATCATTCCAGCAAAAAGATCATCAAAAACGGAGCCAATCTCTTTCAGGGTTGATAGCAAAACGGCAGAGACACTGACTACGCTTGGGATTCCTCTCAAGATGAGTCGGCATCAGTATGCGCAAGCAGCCCTTAAATGCTTTCTTACAGAACGGCCTGTATCCGAGAAGCTTCATGAGATGTCTGAAACCCTACGGCAACAGGAAGACGATATCTCACTTATCCGACATGAGATAGCAACAGCCGTAGTCGCCTTACAAGAGATAGTTGATACCTCGATAGCCGAAAAGATAGCTGTAGCAATCACTCTTATTTCAGATATGGACTATGAGGAAGTTCTTTTACACCTTTCATCCCTCACTCAAGACCCAACCCATACGGAGGATTTTTCTGAACCCTATGGCTAATTCATTCAAAAGACTAGTAGCTGCCACTCTGATGTGCGCCCTTACCGTTAGGTGCAGCACACCCACAGAGCGTGACATCTACCTCTGCCTTACAACAGATACGAAAACACACCACATGATTTCAGAAGAGGCCCTGCACACACAGTTTGTAATGGGACAACCAGGTAGTCGAGTCCACATCGATCTACAGAGAGGTGATACCGTTTTACGTCTCTATTCTGGCCCGGCAAATAATCCAACCGATATAAGGCGCCTGAGCAAAGAGCTTCCAGAGAGCATACAGTCGAGTGATACCGCTGCTATTGAATGCCTTAAACGTGCCAGACAGTTTGTTCTAGATAGAGATAGGCAGGGAAGTGATACCTCGTTTAACGCATTTATTGTGTGGAGCGGAAGTGCTGATTCTGTAACCCAGGCGTTTATGGGAGAAGTTGCAGAGGAGCTGTCACACGTTGTAGTGCCGTTTTCTATCACCTTTGTTGGGCTTGACCCGTCCCTTGCGTATTCCATTGATGTGTTTTCTCCAATTGGAGAAAACGTGAACTCTGCTGCTTCTGATTACAAGCTCAATATAGTTTTTCAAAAACCATACCGTAAGTAACCCATGATGATACCTCGTACCAATCAACCACCGACTCAAAAGGTGCCGCTTTTACACAGAACAACCTGTATAGGTTCGCTTGGCGTAAGACTTATTGGAGTTGAGATTCGCTCATGTCTTGAACAAACGCTGCTCTTCTTTGGCCTTGATACATTTAGTGTCATCCAAGCAGAAGCTTTAGTTACAACCCAAGTAGATGCGTACTACTCCCATTTTGCCCCTCACCTTGAATGGCTTTCAAAAGCACTCTCTGCGGCAGAGCCAGCACGAGCTGCAATGCTTATTGGTGAGTTTGACCACCAGATACTTTCAAGTCGAGCCCGGTATCTAGCCTTTGAAAATCGATATGTGGCCCTTAAAGCACGGCACCGAGAGCTCCTTAAAGTCCGACACGGTAAAACGTTCTACCTGTTATCCCGAGGTGCGGAAGCGCTACGCTCTCCCAACCCAGTTATAAGCCAAGACGTTAGAAGCCTTATCTTTGGAGTTTTTGCAAACAGGCCAGTTCTGCTACTACGGCGTAGAAAATACATTGAATTTCGAGTTGGAACACCTCCAAAGCCTGGTAATAAACTAGGGGAGCAAGTGATTTTTGCATTTGCATCTCTTTTGCTAGGCGGCGGTCTCTTTATCGCTTACCGTCCTATCGCTTTTTCTTTGGGGCTTCTTCAATCAAATGGTGCTGTCTTTACCATCGCATACCTGACTGCAATTGGCCTTACCTACTTAAATCGAACTGCTTCGCTTGAATCGTACGCAAAGATTGACCGCTATAGCTGGATTCAGGGCAATATCTCCGTTTTACTTGTATCCCTTGCAGAGGTTGGCACCTTAATTGGCCCCGCGGTCCAGTTTATCTCTCCGACAGATACCAGCGTCTTTACGCTTTTATCTGCTACTGCAACTTCACTTCTTGGCGTTACAACAGTTCTCTTCTGGGCAAGGAGTAATGCTCATCTTTTAACCAAGTGGTATGAGAAATACGACCCAACACCTGAAGAGATAAAAGAGTGGGAGAAACGGGCTATCCGAGAGGATAAAGAGCTTGAAGAAGATGTAAGGGGAAAGAGAGTTTTACGTGCTGAGGCAGCAATAGAGCTTCTAGACATCAGGAGTGAATTAAAAGCCATGAAACGGCGACTAAAAGCCCTTAAGAAGGCGCACCTTAAAACCCTTACACGGTGGCGGAGAAGCGTTTACCGCGAGATGGAGATTATGAAGTTTCATACCCAGGTTAAGAGCCGATGAGAGTACGTTATATTCTTCCGACTATTTCTATTGTGGCTATCGTGTCCACAAGCTGCGTATCTAAAATCTCTGGTAAGGAGCCAGCAGCAGAGTATAGGGGATATCCAGTGCAGCTCCTTGGGACATCAGACCCAGAAGTTGCAAAAGAGATTCGTTTGAGCATTCGCAATCTGCGAGCAGGAAAAATAGATGCAGCAGTTGAAAAACTTACAACCCTTTCAATAGAACAACCAGACAACGCAGATACTCACTATCTACTTGGGGTAGCACGCGAGGCATCTAGCAGGAGCTCTTCTACGTGGGCCTTCTCATCGTATGAGAAAGCCCATGAACTAAATCCGAAGCATCCTTACGCCTTACTTGGAATCTGTTCACTTCATTACACTGAAAGCCGGTTTCAAGATGCAGTAAATGCCTGTAGTAAAGCCCTAGCGCTTGACACAGAACTGGTCAGAACAAAGCTGCTACTTGCAAAAAGCTCTTACTTTATCGCGCAAAATGATCCAGCAAAAAGAGTAGAGGCCCTGAGTGTTCTTCGGGAAGCCGTAACGCTAAGACCAAGAGAGCCTGAACTACTCCGTTTTTTAGCCCTTCTGACTCTAGAAGAGGATACAAAAGCGGCTATTCCTATACTCACGCAGGCTATAAAGCTTACTCCAGATGACGGGGAGCTTCTTTTTCTTCGTGGCAAAGCCTACGAGGAAAAAGAAGCCTATGATAAGGCGCTTCAAGATTACCGAAGAGCCGTGATTGTAGCGCCAACGCAAGAAGCCCCTTATAGAAGAGCAGAGAAGCTTCTTAATTCCCAAGGCCGATTTGAAGAAGCCCACAGGGTAAAGATTCAGGCTGATGCCCGGTTTAACTGATGCTCGTTCGAGCACCAATCATTTCAACACTATCTCGACTGACATATTAAAGGAGTAACACCTATGAATGACGCTCAGCTTTCAGCTTTGGTTAATCAAGCGGTTGCAGAAATATTTGGCTCATCAATAAGAACACGATCTACGGTTGCGCACCGCGATAAGTGGATATCGTTAAGTCAAGCCTGGGAACCACTGGGATACCCAAGCTATAATTCTCTTTATAAAGATATCCATTCAGGTCTTTTTCGAAAAGGAAAAGAGGTGCGCGATCGACGAAAGCCAGGCGCTAGAATTGCCAGGTGGCAGATAAATCTAGCGGCAGCAGAGAAAAGACTTCTTGAAGAGCCGGCTAAACGTCGGGCGGTTTGAGACGATCAGGCCGATTGAGAATTCTTTGAGCGACGTCTTGATTGTCTTTAAGCTTGATGTGCTTATGGTATCGCTCAAGATGAATTTTGAGATTGTGCCTCATTATAGCTACTGCGGTTATGACAGGAAGTTAAAAAGTAACACTGGCCCGAATACCAAATGCATGCTGAAGATCATAGGGGCGCAACGGTTAGTTATACCGTTTAGACTGCCTGTATAATTTTGTCACAAGATGACCAGCATTATAGGTGTTCGTAGTTTAGAATTTAGGGCTTTTGATAGTTTGTGTAGACTCACGATTATTTCGTGACGCGAGCAATTGAGGAATCGGACGTACCACAGTGATGGAATATTTTTACAAGATATTGCCTGAATCTAATGATAGAGCGGTAGTAAACTCAAGGACACTGCTGACATAACTGCTATGGTTCTGATATGCAATCATGCTGAATAGTAAGGCTTAAGCTCGTTATTGTCCATGTTTTACAAGTGCCTTAGCCATCGAACGAGGCAAGCAATTAGGAAAAAGAGCTAACACGGCTCAAACTAAACGAAGATAAGGTGCATTGTTAATTATTAAGCCAATTCTCCCAGAAAGCAGTAATTAAGATGCTTAAGCTAGGGCAATTGACTAAATTCGAAGCTACGTTTCATATTACTATATTCAAAACAGTTTCATTAGTCGTATGTCAAGCAGAGATGAGTTCGCCTATTAATATTCTTATAGTTGATGATAGGCCAGAGTATCTTACTCAAATCAGAGATAAAGTTTTTAGGGTTTCAAGACAGCTCGGCTATTTAGATGATGAGCTAAATGTTCAACTAGCATCAACTTATATGGATGCGAAAAGAACCTTAATCGAAGATAGTAATAGGTGGGATATTCTTGTCACCAACATTGCTTTAGGAGACCCAAAGAATGATACGGCTAAAACACTTGGAATACGTTTAGCCAAAGTAGCCCTTGAGAAGAGTCTACAAACAGTGGTTGTAAGTGGGACAAGGGATGGTTCTATTATTAATAAGTTGTATAGACAATATAAAATACGCGACTTAATTTTAAAGGGAACGCCTCGGTTTGAGCGGCGCCTTAGCGAGTGTATTTCCGATTTTTTACTTGAGGAATCAGACAATAGAAGATCTGGAGATGATGTTACGGCCCAAAGCGAAGCTAATAGCTCAGATAGTGCTAATATTTCTGTTGTTTCCTTGCCACCAAGACGTAAGATTCTTTTTCTCTCTGCTAGTCCTAATCAGTTAAACCCTGGGAGGCTAGATCAGGAAGTTAGAGATATTCAAAATGGGATCGAACGTGCCCGTCATCGTGATCGTCTTGAGCTTATACCACAGTGGGCCGTTCGCCCACGTGATTTTCAGCGGGCGATGTTAGAACAGAATCCGCAAATAGTTCATTTTTCAGGTTACGGTGAAGGCAACGCTGGACTTTGTTTTGAGGATGAAGAGGGTAATTTTAAGAGAGTGTCAGGGCCCGCTCTAGTCAGTCTTTTTCGACTTTTTTCTCAGAGGGGCATAGAGTGCGTGTTGCTCAACAGATGTTACTTACCTTCTCAAGCTCAAGCCTTAATCGAGTGTATTCCCCATGTGATTGGAGTACCGCAGGCGGTAACTGATCGTTTCGCAATTGATTTCGCTGTGGGATTTTACGATGCTTTAGGCAGTGGGGAGTCGATAGAGTTTGCTTTTGAAGCTGGCAGAGTTGCAATACAAATCAATAATGACAACCCTCCTGAAGCGCTATTGCCAGTACTACTTCGTAGGGAATAAACCGATGCCTTATCCTAAATCTTCTGTAACTTGTTTCATTTAGAGTGAAAAAGTAGAACAAAAATGTTTCAAGCTTGATGAATCTTTCTCTAGGTGTTAACTGCTAACTAATTCCCCCCTGGGTTACATTTGTATTCCAAATACTAAAGCTTGCCTGACTTCTAACGAAACAAACATAGATTCTGGAATTAAGGTAAATATTCAAAACTTAACACAGTCATGCTGATATGAGTGACAACCCATATCAGCATGACTGTGTTAAGTTATAATAAAAAGCCTTAAGAAAAAGCAGGGTGTATCGCTATGCATTTTGCATTTTCTTAATTGCTTAAATGAAAGTGAAACTTAAATGAAGTAATGATTTCATGAAAGTCAACTTTGGTTAGATGTGTCTATGAAGAAAAACTGGTTGTGATTGCTACAGATAATTTAGATGTCCTAGTATTATGTTTAATAGAGAGTGTGCGTTAGAACCCTCTTGCATAAAGTAGTTCAGGTTTACTCCTATGAGAGAAGAGACTAGTGCTGAGTACTTCTAAGTAGTCGTAGATGGAATTTATTCCATCAGTTTAACTATCGTTTATAGGAGTGAGGTCGGGAATGCTGTATCCGAATGCTATGTTTCGTTCGTAGTTTAGCTCTTAAGTCTGCTACTGTTCAGAATATTAGCTTTATCGGATTGAATAGCAACTATTCTCTGGGCAAGTAAGATGGAAATGCTTAATCTGGATTTTAGACAGAAAAGAATAGCGCCACTTCCAGAAAGATTTTTGAAGGTCGAGAGGTTAGTCCAGTTAGCTATTTCGAGACTGAGCTCATATGAAGAGTATTGCGATAACCTGCTTTCTCAGGCAAACAAAGTAATAAATTTCGATTTTGCATCTATATCTTTTGTTCATCCTGAGGAAAATTTTATTGAGGCTGTCTATGGCTATGGCAAAGCAAAAGACTGGTCTGGCCGAGCAAAGCATCCGATTGAAAAAAGCTTAGAGTTACAAGATATTCAAGTAGCTATAGCTTTACCCTCTAGGCAAGATGGCTTAGGGAAAAAATATAGAGCTGAGATAGTTTCAGGTTTTGACTCACGATTCGATTATGGGATCTATAAGCAGTTTGACCACGGTCAATATACTCGCATTTTTGTGCCCGTTCTTTTAGTTTATAACAAAAGTGGAAAATTAGTTAGAGACTGGAACGAGAGGTATAAGGAAGTTTCCTGTGCAGAGGGAAATCATAAGATCTTCGAAGTTTATTTTGATAAGGACGAAGAGGTTAGAGTTGTTGGAACGGTAGAAATAGGTTTTCAATCTTCCATCCAAGAGGTTACATCTGAAGATATCTTTGAAAGTTTGGTATTTGCGGCTAAACATGCAAGAGCTCTGTGGCGATTAAGACTTCCCGGGATCTTAGAGGTGATAGCTCGCCAAGCAAAGAAATTTATGCAGGCTGATGTGGCTACGCTACATTTTTGTCCCAGTGATGAAATTGGAAGTGTCACTGAGAAGGAGTTTATAGAATATTTTTATGAGGTGTGTGATGGTTCTAATGCTGGTCGACGTATTTTGTCGGAACATCAGCCTCGTAAAGAGGGACTTGGAGCAAGGGCAATTAAAGAGGGAAAGGCTAAGATACTTCATTCATATTCTAAGGATGACTCTTTAGTTCTAGAGCGTATTAGTAAAACTGTTGGCATGCCTGTGAATGCGTTGGGAGCGTTTCCTTTACAGGTCGATTCTAGAACTGGATGCTTATATGTTGCTTATTTAGAAAGTCATGAGATTAATGATGATGCGTTGAAATGGGGGACTTACTTTTCTAGTCAGGCTGTAGCAGCTATCAGACGCGCAATCTCAGCAGTAAATGAGCGTAATCGAAATCGTCAGTTGATTGCCCTAAGTTCAATAATAGAGTCTTTTCATGAAGAGTTACCTGATTTGCTTGAATACATCTCATGGAACATTCTTAACCTATTAGCTGCTGATGTTGTTGTTATTTGTGAATTTATCAAGTCAGAAAAACAGTTTTTGACTCCACTGACGGTGTCTGGTCGTCTGAAAGCCCCAGGGGAAATATCTAAAAGTATTGAACGAGAGAATAATATACATTTTTTGTTGTTTGATGATGGAACAGATGAGGAATACATAACCGATCTAGAGAAATCTGAAGTATTTGGGAAATCCGCATTCGCAAAGCGAGAGGGGATAAAGTCTCTAGCCAGAATATTGCTTAAATCTGGAGAAGGAGAGGTTGTAGGGATTGTATTTATTAATTATCGAAGAAATTATGACTTCTCCGATAACGATAAACGGATGATTAAGGCGATTACTACATCAGCCGCAATCACTATTAGAAACAGGCGTCTTATAACAGGCTTAGACGCTGTAGATGCTGACACTATTGTTACCTCGGATATTAAATTACTGCGCAAGAAGATCGTTAAGCACGCAGTGAAAATGACAGGCGGTACCCTTGGTAATCTTTACGTTTCGGATAAAGATGATCCAGGCGAAACGTATATTGATGACACTGAGTATATTGGTTATCTTGAAAGAGGTAAGCTTAACCTCAATCCCTTTAACATATCGGCTCTAGATAAAGGTGTCGTAGGCTGGGTAAGAAAGCATCGTAAATCACAAATCATCAATGATGTGAAAAGTGATCCTCGCTATTTATCAGTTATTGATGGAATGAAATCTGAGGTGTGCGTTCCAATTCTAAAGAACGGTTCTAAAGTATTTGGTGTTCTTAATGTAGAAAGCGATAAGAATGAATTTACGACTAGACACTTATGGATTTTGAAAGGTCTTGCCAAAACTCTAACGGTAGCTCTTGATAGAAAGGAAAATGTTGAAAGCATTGCTGAATCTCTCATACATAAGCTTAATAATGATTTAGGAGCGATCCAAATGTTCGCCAATAATATTATTATGAGGGACGAGGATGCGCCCAGTCGCGATATTTTCGAAAAGAACTCTCAAGAAGCTAAAAAGATCTTCGATCTTGTAAATGTGGTTATCAAAGATAAGGACTATATTCTAGAGCATTTGGATGATCACACTGGGCCTATTGAGCTAGAAAAGTTGCTACCCAAGACTGTAGAGTCTGTCTATTTCCCTTCTGCTATTAAAGAAGAAATTAGTTTTTCAGACAAACTGCCTAAAGTTTTTGGAGAGGAAAAAAGACTTACAGAAGTATTCGCTAATCTTATTGAGAATGCAGTCGATGCTATGCCTGAAGGAGGTAAGTTATCTATTTCAGCTCATCCTATCGATCAGGGGAATTCAGAAACTGCAGCTGTTGAAATTATAATTTCTGATACAGGCATTGGGATACCAAAGGAAGACCTATCAAAAATTTTTCGAAGAAACTACTCTAAAAAAATAAAGAGAGGTGGAATGGGTTTAGGATTGGCCCTTTCAAGATCTTTTATTGAACAAATTGGTGGCAATATAACTATTGATAGTACCCTTGGTAAGGGTACACGTTCGATAGTTAGACTACCTGCTTATTTGCCAGATTGAGTCATTAGGTGTCAAGAGTCAGCACTGGACAGAAAAGCCCTAATCTTAGGTGACGACTGTTATATTGGTTGGGCTGTCCAAGGCTTTAGATTTGTGCATGAGAGAGAGAATCTTAGTAATCCTGATTGAGAAACTAACTGTTTACGACAGGCTAATAGATTCTCCTCTCTGTGCTCACCCGAAGACCAACAGGCATGGTGAGAGTAGTAAATAGAGTTAGTGCTTCTGCTTGACTAAATGTAGTTGAACTGGAGAAGTTAGAGACGTTTAATAGGGGTCAAAAAGCGGTGTGACCCGTCGTCGTTTGGCGGCGCTAGGGAGCGCACACTAAGACAACAAGATTTGGATATGGCCAGTAGTCGATCGCTTTAAGCTGGGCATTCTTGCTTGAGCGGTAGGGGACCATAGTGCTGTAACGTTTAACCCTGTGTGGACAATAGCGGAAGCTTGGCAGTGTTACTTATGTGACCGACGGATGGAAAGATGGAAAGTCTATCTAGCGTTCATTCCTGACGGGGATCATATGTCTCTAAAACCTACATGACCTGTGTGGAAGGCGAAAATACGCGACTGCAGCACTATTTGGCTCGACTGCATCGTAAGACGCTGTGTTATTCGAAATCAGTGGAGATGTTGAAACATTTGATTCGACTGCTAGGGCATGACCTGAAATTCTGGGAAGTCCCTTTGCCCACTAGATCCATCCCGTGATTTAGCAACGCCGATTTATCATATGTCCTATGGCGATATACATTCTGGACTCTTTTGTCCAGAAGCAGAAGTTCGTGAGCATCAGAACCCAGGGGCTCAATCGGTAGCTTACTTAATCCCGCAGCAGCGCTTAAGCGGTTAAACCCTGCCCCTTCTACAAGAAGGGCGGCTTAAGGCGGTCAGGCCGATTGAGAATTCTTTGAGCGACGTCTTGATTCTCTTTAAGCTTAATGTGTTTATGATATCGATCAAGATGAATTTTGGGACTGTGCCCCATTAGAGCTGCTGCGGTTGTAACAGGAAGTGCAAAAGTAACACTGGCCCGGATACCAAATGCATGCCGAAGGTCATAGGGACTAAACGGTATTTTATACCGTCTAAACTGCCTAGATACTTTTGTCCCCAGACGACCTTTTTCGTAATCATTGTGAGGGTTTTTTACTTTAGGTCGTTTTATCGTTCGCAGATCCCACTTATCTATCCACTCCTCATACAGGCCAACAAAAACTATCCGAGGGCCTGTCTTTCCTTTGATAACGAACAGTCCATCATTAGTCCACTCACAGAAAAAAAGCTCATGATCACGAAGACCAAACGTGGCCATGACTCCGTAAGCCCATTGCCATGATGGATTTGGTATTTGATTCCACACTTGGGCTATTTCTGAATCATCTGGAATATCTCGTGCCTCTACTTGTGAGGGGCCATAAGTGCCTTTGTACTGAAGGAGATCTATCTCAATTCCCGCAAAGTTAGCGAGATGCTGTAGTTTTCGACACGTTTCCATCCGGTCTCTGGTATCTCGGGCTGTTTTAATTACCTGAGATTGGAGCATCTGTGACGTTAGTCGTTCCTCAGGGGATAAGCGCTTAAATATTTTCTGCCACTGGTTAATCCAGGTGGCATCTTTTAGAGTGTGAGTCTCAAGATAGTGCTCCTTAAAGTCTTGAACCCAATTTTTCACTGGCTTATATTCAGGGATTAGCTCCAGCGACATGTAATCTTTCCAGTCAAACGTGCCCGAAGCAAGACGTCCCCCTAAAAGTTTTGCCTCTTGCTCAGCACGTCTGTATCCATCTGTATTAGCTGGAAGTCCTAAACTGATTCTTTGTTGGAAAGGCTTTTCCCTATTGCTTCCTGGTTTTGGCGGCAGGGTTGCTTGAAGCCATAAGCGATCGCCACGCTTATAAATGCGAGCCTGGACTTTTCCATCCTTTAGGCGCTTAGCAACGGCCTCGCGCGTGTACTCAATTTTAGACATATGGCCTTAAAACTGTCCTTAAAAGGGTGGAAAGCTCTAACCATTTCTGGGCGTTTCAGAGTTTGCCAGAGTTTCCTTAGACCATGTATAACACAGGCCTAAACCTAATAGCATCAATGGTTTTAAGATGTAACGGGACTGGCGCGATTCGAACGCGCGACCTAGCGCTTAGGAGGCGCTTGCTCTATCCAGCTGAGCCACAGCCCCAAATGATTAGCCGTACCTTCGTTTAGCGAACTCAAAACCAATCACACCAAATAATATAGCAAGTAAGTTAAAGGTTCTTGTCTCAACTTGGCTCGTGGCTAACTGACCCATCTGGCTTCCCAAGGGCCACCTCCAACCTCTAGACCTGCTAGCTGACTGCGGGCTTCTACTACCAAGGTTTCGTCGTGGCCCCGCTCCCATAGCTGTAGGGTGAGCTGTCCATGCGTTGTATCCCGGCAAAGAAACTGTAAGCCCTGTCGGGTAGGGACGCGAACCCATGCGCCTGCATCTGTGGCGCGGCCAGTGAGCACAACGCGATGGGTGATGCTAACTGCCGTCACTTGCCAATAGCCCCAAGGATCAACAGCCCAGTCAAATTGGGTTTGAGTGGAAAAAAATTCGTAAAATTTGCCTTGATAATGAATGCCGATGAGGCCGACGTTTTCTTTCAACATCAAGACTTCTCGGATGCCCGCTGCGGCTGTCACGCTGAGAGTTGGCGCGGCTTCAAAGGCGTTGCACTGTATCCAAAACCATTTTGCAGGGAAGGCACCACCCCAATTTTTTTCGGCATAGGCGGGCGCGGCTTCAAACGTATAGCGAGTGAGGGCATCGTCGGTATTATGCACTCGCCAGTCTATCCAACCGGTGGCGAGCCCGTGGGCCATGAGCACCTGCCATCCGGGCTCAAAAATGGGAAAAAACGAGAGCCAGCCAGCCGTTGCCCGAGGGGTGGGCTCACCCCAGGTAGATATCACTTGGGTTTGATAGTGCCATCGGGCTTTGATTTTGCCAGAGGGGAGGCGTAACTGCCCCTGATGGAGGTTAGCCGTTGCCTGATAGCCTTCGTGGATAGTGTCTGCGAAGACTTGAGGCGGTAAGTATTTGGCGTTGTCTGAATTTTTGGGGTTTGAGCTCGTTTGATTTGGCAACTGCCGCCAGTGACCGATGCCGAGCTGAGGCAGCCATGCCCAAAACTTTTGAGTGTCTGGAAAGGTGCGGCAGTAGTAGGTTTCGTCAGGGCCAAGAATCTGCGCAGCGCCGCCGCTTTGAGCGGTGCCTCCGGCTGGATCGTCAATGGAGTACATGAAGGCGAACGTTTGTGCCTGTTGGGGCAGCGTTAGCCGAAAGTACCAACCTTCAAAGAAGCGAGTAGATGGTTTGTTGCTGTTAGATGAGTGGCTTCTAGATGGGCTGTGCCAGTGGTAGCCGCTATGTGGGGTTTGAGCGTGAGGAGCTGCTGCGCTCATTTCTTTTCGACCCAGCGGGGAACGTAGCGCCAACCTTCTTTGAGGGTTTTGTCCCAGTGGGCGTAGTCTGACATTTTAGATTCCACCAGTGTCCAGAACTGTTTGGAGTGATTCATGTGGACGGTGTGGCACAGCTCATGGACGAGGACGTAATGAACGAGGGGGCGAGGCAGAAAAAGGAGTTTGTAGTTGAGGCTGATGTCTTTTCGGCTAGAGCAGCTTGCCCACCGCGTTTTTTGGCCCCGTACGGAAATGCTACGGCAGGGCAGGTCTATTTCGTAGCCAAGCTGACGCAGCCAAGGGGCAAGATGCTTGTGAGCGCGGTGGGTAAGCCACTTGCGCAGCACAGATTGGCAGAGGGCTACGTTGTCGGTGTTGCCTTTGAGCGTGAGCTGATTGTTGAGAGAAGGAATGCAGGTGATTTTATTGCCTGCAGTGGGCTGATAGCGCACTGACCAAGCTTCTAAATTTCCATCTGTTGTCGTTTCTTCTAAGCTCGCAGAGCGCCACCGGAAGACAATATTTTCGGGTTTTTTGACTTCCCAGCCGTCAGGGGTGTTTTCAGCTGCAGAGAGTAAGCGCGATCGCGTCTTTAAAATCCACTGCTTGCGCCGCTCCATAATCTCTGGCAGCTGCTTGCGATCAAAATTATGGGGTATGACGACTTCTACGGTGCCCTCCACTGAAACCTTAATAGAAACATGCTTCGCGCGCTTGCTTTCGCGGATTTGATAGTCCTGCAGGACGGCTGCGGCCAACGACTGCTCTGCCAACGGCTGCTCTGCGTAGGGAATAGACTCTGAAAAGGGCGCTGAAAAAAGGTTTAGCTGCTCAGAAGAGGACATCGCTAGATGGAATGGCTGTTCGCTATTGTAAGCAAGGATTGAGGCTTCTGTTTCATTTTTACAGACTTTATAAAAAACGTCTGAGATTCATCTATTGCATTTGTTGAGGTGCTCAGGACACTTTTATCGGCTGCAGCCGTTGTGTATCCGCGGGCAACTCAATTAGCAAAGTTAAGGATGCATCCTTGCTTTGCTATATATGTTTAAGCTGAAAAGCTTAGTGTCTCAGCCTCTGAATAGCTACAACAATCCCTAAAATAGGGTGTGAACAGCCAAATTTTTTCTAAAACGCTTTTTTGAAATACGTTCAACCTTGCATCTATAGACATCCCTTTAGCCAGTGCCTGTCGCTGCCAACAGCATTAGGCGCTTTAATATTTGGTTTACTTGGCTGTAGCCCGATAGCCTCTAATGCAGAAGCCGAGAGCGATCCGGCTGTAGTTACAGTGCTAGGGCAGCTTCAAGGTGAACAGCAAGCAGCCTTTGAAGCCGCCGTTCGTCCGTTTGAAGAACGCGAAAATATTGACGTTATTTACGAAGGAACCGATCGGTTCATTTCTTTGCTCAATCAGCGCATCAATGCTATGAATTCGACGGACTTAGCCCTACTGCCCCAGCCAGGGCTGATTGCTGATTTAGCGACAGATAAGCTGCTGGTGCTGCTAGATCAGATTTTGAACACCAGCTCGTTAAAAGTTGCCTATCCAGATGCTGGGCTAGCGTTAGGCACGGTGGAAGGTGGTATCGGGCGTCTGTTTTTTCCCAGCGGAGATGGCCCCTCGCATTGACGACGATGTGTTTCCGCTACCGCCTATCGATTCTAAATTTGGGCGGCCTTTTTTGGTGGCGGGCGATGCGGCTACGATGCTGGTTGATACGCCTGAAGCTTGCAAGCTCATGGTCTATCTCACAACGCCTGAACTCCATATGGTTGCGGCAGGACGCGGCGGCTTTATCTCGCCGCAAAAGCAGGTTCCGCTGGATGCGTATCCTGATATCGTGAGTCAAAATATTGCTCAGATGCTGTTGGATGCAGAGGTCATTCGTTTTGATGCGTCTGATATGATGCCAGGATTTGTTGGCGCAGGGACGTTTTGGGAAGGTATGGTGGACTTTGCGAAGGGCAAATCTACAGAGGCTGTGACAGCAGAAATCGATGAGAGCTGGCCTTAAGACGATTTCGTTGTGTTGTTCGTTTACCAGGTTTTTCACCCAGAGCTCGCCAGCAGGAGCTTGCCAGCACGAAACTGCCAGCAGGAGCAAGCTAGATGACGCCTGAAAAACACCCTAAACCTGCGCCAACCGTGCCGAGTCCAACAATGTCTGCATCACAGAAAGACTATCTCGCTAAAAGTAATCGCAAAGAACAATCTCGGTTCGAGCAGATGATGGCCAAAGCGCCGGTTCATTTTGCCGTTATCGTAATTGCGGTGCTCTGGACGCTGCCCACGCTGGGTTTACTGATCAGTTCTTTTCGCCCGTCTGACGATTTGAGCAATAGCGGCTGGTGGACGGTGTTCATCAACCCGTTTGAATTCACCCAGTTTACCCTCAGCAACTATCAAGACGTGCTGTTTAGTCAGGGTATGGGGCAAGCCTTTCTCAACAGTTTAGCGGTGTCTGTGCCTGCTACGGTGATTCCGATTGCGATCGCCACGTTTGCTGCCTACGCCCTCGCCTGGATGGAATTTCCGGGTCGCCAAGCCCTGTTTATTATGACGGTGGGGCTCCTGGTGGTGCCGTTACAAATGACGCTGATTCCGGTGCTGAGAGCCTATAATGCCCTCGGTCTTGCGGGCACTTATCTGGCGGTATGGCTGGCCCACAGCGCATATGGCTTGCCCCTCGGTGTGTATTTGTTGCGCAACTACATTGGCTCACTGCCCAGGGACTTAATTGAAGCGGCTGCAGTCGATGGCGCCTCGCATCTGAAGACCTTCACCCATGTGGTGGTGCCGTTGAGTATGCCTGCGATCGCCTCCTTCGCCGTTTTCCAATTTCTCTGGGTTTGGAACGATTTACTGGTTGCTTTGGTCTACCTTGGCGGCAACCAAGATGTGGCCCCCGTCACCCTTGTTTTGCGCAATATTGTGGGCGATAGGGGCCAAGATTGGTATCTCCTCACCGCAGGTGCGTTTATTTCTATGCTGGTGCCTATGGCCGTTTTCTTTGCTCTGCAGCGCTACTTCGTGCGCGGCCTTCTCGCCGGTTCTGTCAAAGGTTAATGCTATAGCTAACTCATTCCATAGCTAACTAAATTCTATGGCTAACTAATCCCACAGGCGCATCCTGCAAACGTCCTCATTCATCGTTCATTGTTTCTCCGGTCTCTCATGTCTAGCGTCACTTTTGAGAATGTCACCAAACAATATGACAACGGCTACACTGCCGTAAAAGATCTCAACATTCAGCTAGAAGACAAAGAGTTTCTGGTGTTGGTGGGTCCCTCTGGCTGCGGTAAAACGACCTCGCTGCGAATGCTCGCGGGCCTAGAAGATATCAGCAGCGGCAGTATTTATATTGATGGGCAAAGGGTCAATAATGTGACGCCAAAAGATCGAGACATTGCCATGGTGTTTCAGTCTTACGCGCTCTATCCACATATGACCGTTGCTAACAATATGGGCTTTAGCCTAGAGCTGAAGGGTGTGAAGAAAAAAGAGATTAGACAGCGGGTAGAAGAAGCGGCCCGTCAGCTCGGGATTGAACAACTGTTGGATCGCAAGCCCAAGCAGCTATCAGGCGGGCAGCGGCAGCGGGTAGCCCTAGGGCGAGCTATTGTGCGATCTCCGGCTGTTTTTCTAATGGATGAACCGCTCTCTAACCTAGATGCTAAGCTCCGCGTTCAGGCCCGTGCCGAACTCAGCGCCCTCCATCAAAAAGTGGGCACCACCTTTGTTTATGTCACCCACGACCAAGCTGAAGCGATGACCATGGGCACCCGCATTGCGGTGATGAGTCAGGGCGTGCTGCAACAGATTGATACGCCTCAAGCCGTCTACGAACATCCCAACAATATTTTCGTTGCAGGCTTTTTGGGTAGCCCGTCTATGAACTTTTTTAATGCTCGCCTGACCACCGAAAGCGGCATTCTCTCGATTAAAACCGAGAGTGACATCACCATTCCTATTCCGTCTGAACGGCTGCGGCGCTACACCGAATTTTCTGGTCGGCCCGTCATTTTTGGCATTCGCCCCGAAAGCATTTATCATCCGCAATACCTTCCCCCTGGCATCAGCCCGATTAGCATTCCAGCAACGGCTAAGCTCATTGAGCTGATGGGCCACGAGGTGATTGTTTATTTTGAGCTGACGGATGGCACTGAGTTTATTGCACGCCTAGATCCTCGCGCTAAAGTCTCTCCAGGTGATCGGCTCACGCTTCAGTTTGATCTAACGCGCTTTCACTTGTTCGATAAAGAGAGTGAACAAGTCATTTAAGCGAGCTGCAAAATGCCCTATGAAAGGCGATATGAAGGAAAATCTGACCGGTGATCCGACCGGCAATCTCACCGGTAATTCGACCGGCCAACTGAAAGGCGAGCCGAAGGCTAATCCAAAGGCAGTGGACGCTATTCATCAGCTGATGGCACTAGACCGTCAGCATGTGTGGCACCCTTATGCTGCGATGCCGAATCCGCTGCCGGTGTTTCCGGTGCGCTCAGCTCAGGGCGTTCGCATTGAGCTAGAAGACGGGCGATCGCTCATTGATGGAATCTCGTCTTGGTGGACCTGTATTCACGGCTATAACCATCCACGGCTCAACCAAGCCGCTCAGCGCCAGATGGCAAACATGTCCCATGTGATGTTTGGCGGCCTCACCCATCGCCCTGCGGTAGAACTCGCCAAGAAACTCATTGACATGACGCCCGCACCGCTGCAGCATGTTTTCTTCTCCGACTCAGGGTCAGTTTCTGTCGAGGTCGCTATGAAAATGGCCGTGCAGTACTGGCATAATCGCGGTGAACCTAACAAAACTCGTTTCTTAACCATTCGCAATGGCTATCATGGCGACACATTTGCGGCAATGTCGGCCTGCGATCCTGTCAATGGCATGCACCATTTGTTTAGCGGTCTTTTGACAAAACAGTATTTTGCCGATGCGCCTCAGATTCGCTTTGGCGAAGACTGGCAGGCTCAAGATATTGCAAGTTTTGAAAAACTACTAGAACAACATGAAGAGACTATCGCGGCGGCTATTTTTGAGCCGGTTGTGCAAAATGCGGGCGGTGTTCGCTTTTATCATCCGGAGTATGTTCGCTGCGCGAGTGAGCTGTGCCGGCGACATAATGTATTGCTGATTTTAGATGAAATTGCGACTGGATTTGGCCGCTCGGGGCGAATGTTTGCCTGCGAACATGCTGGTATTGCTCCCGATATTATGTGCGTGGGTAAAGCGCTATCGGGCGGATTTATGTCGCTTGCCGCAACGCTGACAACGACGCATATTAGCGAGACGTTTGCGGCGGGAGAAGCGGGCGTGTTTATGCACGGCCCGACGTTTATGGCCAATCCGCTGGCTTGCGCTGTGGCCTTAGAGAATTTGCATTTGCTAGAGAGCTACGACTGGCAGCGTAAAATATTGCAGATAGAGGCGCAGCTTACAGAAGATTTGGCACCTTGCCGTGAATTAGATGCCGTAAAAGATGTGCGAGTGTTGGGGGCGATCGCCGCTGTAGAATTGCACCAGCCGGTGAATATGGCAGTGGTGCAGCCTCAGTTTGTGGCGCAAGGTGTTTGGCTGCGGCCCTTTGGCAAATTGCTATACACCATGCCGCCTTATATTATTCAGCCGGATGAGCTAGGGGCGATCGCCAAAGCGATTTATAACGTTGCTAAGACACTATGAGCGTGCGATCGCTATGCTTTGGTGGACTGGGCCAGTGAGCTAGGCTAGTGGATTGGGTCTGTGGACTTGGGCCTGTGGATTGTCGAAGGAGACTACCATGAACTTAAAGCTTGGCCATTTCAAGTTTGGTATAGAGCACGAAGTCGCGTTCATCCGCCCCGATGGACAGTTTGCTGACTATACGAATACAAGCTTTGAGGAATTTGAGACGATGGTGGCGCGGCTGCCCCAGTATGAACAAGACTATGCGCAGTTGCGAATTGGAGATGCTGGCATCAAACTCAAACGCTGGTATGTGGAAGGCTTTGAACGGTTTGATGAAGCGGAAACCCTGATCGATTGCCCGCCCAAGGGCATTGAGATTAGAACAACGATTTGCGACAGCATTGAAAGCGTAATCAATCAGCTCTCAGATAGCTTTCATCGGCTTCGCCTAGAGGCCGCAAAAGACAACTTCACCCCTGCACTGATCAGTTTTAATCCTTACCAGCACGAGTTCGTGCCCAATCCTCCTCTCAACGCCTATGAACAACAGCGTCGGCGCAGCTCTCCAGAAGCTGAAACCGCTCACATTCCCATGCTCACACAGGGGCCAGATCTCAATTTATCTGCAGATGGTCTTACCCCAGCGCAGCTCATTGATATGGGTCAAAAGCTCACGTACTATAGCTCCTTTATCATTCCCTTTAGCTATAGTTCTCCTTTTTATAAAGGAGAACTTTTTTATCAAGAAGATTGTGGCTCAGGGCTTTCTGCAAGGACTTTTTATCGCACAGGCGCCAGACCTGCTGTGATGGTGTTTGTCCGCGACGAAGCAGATTTTATCTCGTCTGTGCCTTCGCTCACGCAAATAGCGCGAGTCCCTGCTGAAGTGGGGCGAATTGAATTTAAAGCGTTTGATAGTTGTGGTGATTTTAGGCTGTATGCCAGTCTCTGTGCGCTGCTCAAAGGGTTGGTGCTCGATACAACGCTAACGGAGAGAAGCCTGGTGCCAGATGCTACCATGCACCAGCGTTCAGCGCGACTAGGCTTTGACGATGAGCAGATTTATCAGGGGGCAAAAACGGCCCTAGCCGCTGCGAGTCAGGCATTGAAGAACGACTCGGATCAAAAATATCTCCACAGTTTAGGTATATTGTTAGAGCGTCGCTATAGCCTTGCGCAGCAAATGATAGCGGCTTATCAAACAGGCCAGTCCATTCCGCATATTTTAATGCGAGGTTATGAGGCGCTCGACTTGATGCCAAGGTTGCAAACCTGTTGATTGGGCTATCTCGTCGTATTGAGTCACGGCATATTTTACAAACGTAGTCGGTGTGGTTGCGCTGCAAGATGCTTGAACGCAGTCAGGTTGAGTGGTGTCGCGCTCTAAAATAGCGCGGTAATGCCTTATGTTTTGCTTAGATACCTTGCTGCTAGAGACTGGTTTACTCGAGACTGGGGTGGCCGATTTTGCTTTATCAGGTGTTGTTACCCACAAGTCTATTTCAAATGCGCTTTCTTTCTGTTGCATTTTCTGACAGCGATAGCTCACGGCAGTATCAAACCAAGCCCAGCCGTACTGTAGCAGTAGCTGTTGTTCAAAAACTTGAACGGGTTGGGGAAGCAGCCCCCAGCCGCGATAAACAGGTTGCAATCGTTGAATAGGTCCGTTCCGGTTTGCGATCGCGCTTAAAGCCTCTGGCGTTAACCGCCCATAATAGCGTCCATCTGGCAGCGAAATCGCCGTCGGTGCAAACCGATGCCCCCCTATATGGCTGACTTGCCAGAGGCGCACATGAGAGGGTAACTGATCCGCCTTAGCCAGCTGCTGCGCCTGCCGATAAAACGGTTGACCAAAACGGGCACAGCACTTATCTCTCATGCCATGCGTGCAGACCAAGATATCTTGTGATTGAATAGCCTCTTGCTCTGAAGGCTGTTGGTTCAAGTGCGCGTTTACGCCGCTAACTACTTGCTCAAGGCTATCTACTTTAAATTCGTAGCCAACATATCCATTGCTAAAGCCACTGACGTTTAAGTCGCTCGGCTCAGATGCTGCTGAGTGAAGGGGGCTTTTAGCTTTTTGATATATGAGTACTCTGGTGCCATCTGTGATCGCAGACCTTGGTGATGCGATACATAAAAACTGAACAGACGGCTGAGCGTTTCCTTTTTGGGCTTTAGTCGCCTTAATAAACTGACGTAAATTATCAGGGATAGCCTGCGCTGAGAATGCGTTGGTTGGCCAAGGTTTTGGACACTCAATCAACACATAGATGTCATAGTGACTCGCTGTGCCAAGGATCCGCTCGCCGGCTTGCTGAGCTTCAACGCTACAAAACATAGGTGGTTAACGCTGGCTTTCTAAACGCTTGGGTTTTGACTGTGCTGGTGGGCGTTAGATCGAGCAACGTGAGCAGGTGCGCGCCAGCTCTTGTCTAGGGTTGCGGCAAGTTCTGTGCGGGGGGTAGAAATGCGTCTCACAATGCTCCATAGCTGAACCGCTTCTGTGGCGGTTTGAATAGAGGCTTGGAGTGGACGAAAGCCCTGACACTGCGCTGCAATGTTTAGCTCTTTGAGTCGGTAGTAAACCTGCCAGCGATCTTCACAGATGACGGTAAACGAGTGCTGTGATGAAGTGGGCTGAGGGGAAGTGGTCATTTTAGATATCTCTAGAAAGGTTGTTAGTTGAGCCGGTTGGTGAGTGGTTCGTCGAATAGATTTTGGTTGGAATGCATCGCTAATTAGGAATAGCTTTTGTTATGGGTATAAGCAAAAGCTGTAGATGTTTGTTGAATTGTTAACAGTTACAAATATTTTTCATTTCATAACTAGAAAGTAATTTCAATAAGGGTCAGAGAGGATATTACGAGTACCTGATGCCCTCAATCAGGCGAAAGCGGTATAAAAACGGCTGATAAGCGTAGGTTGTCCATGAGCGCTCTTAATTTAGGGGCTATTCTCTAATGAGATTGTATGTCAATCAGAAAGCTTGATCTCAATCTATGTAAGGGTTTCAGCCTCCTCACCTTTGGCTATACTTGGGTAGTGAGCAGTTGGGTTTAGGCGGGTTCTATGGTCACTGTCGTAATTGCTCGGCTGTTAGCTATTCGCAGAAACTGCGTAGGTAACCAGGCACGTTGAAAGGTGCTTTTGGGCAACAGCCACTCGTTTGTCAAAATCGTTTGAGGAAATTTTTATGTCCGTATCATCTGCTGTTATTACGCCTTTTGGTCAGGTTGCAGACAACGTGCTGATGCTAGACAAATCAGTCACTGAGCCTGTTTGTGAGGGATTGAACATTGCGCTTGCAAGTCTGCAAGGGATGTATGTTCAGTATCAGAAGCATCACTTTGTTATTGAAGGCGCTGAGTTTTATTCTTTGCATCAGTTTTTTGAGGAAGGCTACGACGCGACTAAAGGTCATGTGCATGACATTGGTGAGCGCTTAGATGGGCTGGGTGGTGTCCCTGTGGCTAGTTTTTCTAAGCTGGCTGAGCTGTGCTGCTTTGAGCAAGAACCTGACGGTGTTTATGGATGCCGAACGATGGTGGAGCATGATTTGAAAGCTGAGCAGGCAATTATTCAGGTACTGCGTCGTCAGGCTGCGCAGGCAGAGAGCTTAGGCGATCGCGCTACCCGTTACCTCTATGAGGGCATTTTGCTGAAGACGGAAGAGCGGGCTTACCACTTGGCTCACTTCCTCGCTAACGACACCCTTGTAATGCTGAACTGATAGCTCATGATGGGTTTTTGATGATTGGCTGTTAATCCGAGCTGCTATCGTTTACCATCGCTGATTTAAGAGGCTCCTAATGCATGTTGTCGTTAGGGGCTTCTTGAATATTTTCTGTTTGATGCAGCTTTGTTGGATGATGAGCGTTTGAGGGCGGCCATATGATCACCGCACTGCTGGAATGCTTCTGGAAAGATGACTTTATCTTGGCTATTCCATTGAATAAAGCCATCCTGTTCTAATCCTTTTAGTAAACGGGTGACCGTCACTCGGGTAATGCCAATCGATTCGCCAAGCTCTTGATGGGTCAGCTTGAGCAGATGCCGGTAACCCTTGGCTTGATTGCTCAGCGTGCACAGCGTGCCAAATCGTTTAGCTGCCCAGCACAAAAAGTTGAGCAATCTCATATCGGCGCTGCGGCAGTGTGAAATTTGTAGCAGTTCGTTAGATTGTCTGACCTGTGCCAACACATCGCATTTAGAGAAGCAGTAGCGACTGCCTAAATATTCTGCGGTCACTGGGGTAAGACACTGCGCCTTGTAAGGGCTTGCTTGGGCGATTGCACAGCCAATCACATCGCCTCTTTGCCAAAAACCAAGCGGAACAAACTCACCGTCCGTATTCCACGTTAGCGTTCTTACATATCCGCTCTGGATACGCCATAACCCGCTATCGCGAAAATGCAGCAGGTCATGGCGCTTGAAGTGAAAAAGCTGGGGTTGATAGTAGTCAGCCATCCTGTTGCTGCCACCGTTTTCTAGGCGATCATGATCTGAGTGACCGATGCGAGCGTCACGTTCGGAAAAGGTTGTTGTTGGGAAAGGACACATAGCTAAATAAAGGGGAAAGGCTACTGTCAGCAGAGAATTTTGTGAGGAATTTTGTGAAGAGAGGCCAGTTCAAGGAAAGGCCAGCTGGAAGCTAGAGCGCGCAACGATGCTATGCGATCTGCTCGCAATTGGAGTAATTCGGCGATTGAGAGAGCTTGGAGACAGCGCGTTGCGCGCTTCCGATGGTCTGCCAATGAGCGCCCATTGCCTCAGCTACGGCAGTAGCATGGTAGAAGTGAAAAAAGTGATTGCCCTCTGGGCAGTGCCATAAGCGAAATTGACTTTCTGGTAGGTTTCTGGCTGATACGTTGTGGGTTGTAGAAGACTTTTCAGCAACCGATACTGTTGCCTGCCAAGCTTGCCAATTGGTGAGCCCTCGTGAGCCAGTAATGGCATCTACCGCGCCGTTACAGACCAGCAAAGGCACATCGAGTTGCCCCGGTTCAATATGAATGTGGTGAGCTAGAGAATGCAGGGTGAGATTACCATCTAGATCGTTGGCTAACAGCTTTGAGAGTGCTTTGGTAAATCGAGCGGGCTGCTGACCAAATAGAATCCGGGTCATTTGTGCCAAAACCATTTCTCGGCTGCAAGGCAAGAGTTGCCTCAGCGCATAATAGTGTGCTTGCCAATTAATTTCAGGCTTAGCGGCCACTGATAGCAGCGTTAAAGAGGCGACGTGCTCAGGATGCTGCTGTGCGTATAGCAGCGCAACGATGCCGCTAACGCCGTGCCCTGCTAAGTGAAGCTGAGCGGCTGGATGGCCAAAGCTTTTTTCTAAAGCCGCGCGATCGCTCACATATTCATGCAGCGCCTGCACCATAGATTGAATGCAGCAGGGTTCATCAACGGTTTGATAATACTCCCACCGCCTAACCGTTGCAGACTGCGTCAGTTGCGATAGCAGCCGTTGGTCAAAGCATTTGAGATAAGGGCTCACAGAGAGCCAGAGGAGGTTAGGTCGATCAATCACGAAAAGGCTCCATTGCGTTGGGTGTAGCGGGCATAAGCTCTTTATTGACTATTAATCTCGATAAGCGGTTGATGTGAGTATACCTTAATTCTCCTTAATAGGAAACATTTTCAATAAATAAAAACGAGATGCTTGAGCTGACGTGCACAAGGTGTACCCATTGCATCTGTTAGGTTGGTTGGGACACTATCATCGGCTGAAACCGTTATAGGGCAGCAGCTAATCTGACTAGCAATTGACGTTGGTTCTGCCTTTTCACAGCGTATGCATCCGTCGATTGCTAGATATCGCCTGTGTTGGATGCATCTCTTTGGCCGAAGAATACGCTTAACAGATGCAATAGGCCCATCAGAAAATAAACTTAAAAAAGAGCGCAGTTTCTAGTGAAGAAACGACGCTCTTGAAGTAAGGAATGTTTTTGATGACACTAGTGCGGAAAAACTTAAGTGCCAAAAAGTTTAGCGCTTATACCCAACCCACACGATCCATGAGTCGAACTGCTGCTGCTTGATTCTCTCCGTAGGCCACCACATTGACCTCATCGCTCTTGAACTTACCGAACGATGCCACTACCGGATCTAGCGCCGCGCTGTCATCTGCAGGATATTCATTATTACCCTGTGCAAAGAAAGCCTGAGCTTCTTTACCCGAGAGATACTCTAAAAACAGCTTGGCCGCACCTGGGTTTGGTGCACTAGTCACAACGCCTGCACCGCTAATGTTGACGTGAGTGCCTCGATCTTCTTGGTTGGGGAAGAAAACGGCCATTTGATCGAAGATAGCTTGCTTGGCAGGATCCTCGTCTTTAGCGTAGCGAGGGAGATAGTAGGTGTTGGCGATCGCCACGCCGCCGAGTCCAGCGGCCGCCGCCTCAATTTGCGCTCTGTCATTTCCTTCAGGCGTGCGGGCAAAATTACTAACTAGCCCCTTAGCCCAGTCTTCTGCGTCTCTTAAGCCGTGTGCCGCAATCATAGATGCGGTCAAAGACTGGCTGTAGATATTGCTAGAAGAACGAGTTAAAATTTTGCCTCGAAACTCAGACTCAGCCAACGCTTCATACGTCGATAGCTCACTTGGGCTGATCATATCTTTGTTGTACATCAGCACTCTAGCGCGCTTAGAAAAGCCAAACCATAGGCCATCTGGGTGACGTAGGCTTTCAGGAATGTTGCTGTCAATTTCTGTGGATGTAATCGGCGCAAAAACGCCGGCCTGTTCCGCTCGCCATAGTCGTCCGGCATCAACGGTCATAAACACATCGGCAGGGCTATTGGCACCTTCGTTTTTAATGCGCTCTAGCAGCTCATCTGCTTTGCCTTCAAGCAAATTCACGCGAATGCCAGTCAGCTCCGTAAATTTCTCATACAGGGCATCGTCAGTGTTGTAGTGACGAGAGGAATAGAGATTAACCTCGCCAGTTTGGGCTTGAGCATAGCGTGGGCGGAAAACTTGAGTTGCCGCAAAGGTTGCAGTGGCTGCGCCGCCATATGCGAGGAGCGATCGCCTTGAAAGTTTCATTAGTAGAGATTCCTTCTTGATTACAGATAAGCAATATTAGGGGGTATATGCACTTTACCATTAACGAGATCAGTTCTTATTTGTTGCTCTAAAAACGTCTCATAACCATTGTCTCACAAGGAAGATAGGAAAAAACTATTTCTATTAATAAGTGCCTATTGAGAATGAATGATATTAGTTCATCACGATCAGTCATGGAGAGCCTAGTCTTGCTCGAGAATTAATGGGATTTAATCTTAATTGTGATCGCCTATACATTAATAAAAACTAAATGAAAAAGCAGAAAGTTCTCCCAAAGCTTGTGCTTAAAGGAAATCTAAACAGCGCCTCGCTTTTTAAATCCCTAAAATATTAAAGAGAACTATTGTCATTAAATAGCTCGTGTCATAGGTTGTTTATAGGTTCTGACTTCGATAACAACCAACGAGGCAACCCTATGCAAGCATACGGACCAGGGCCTGTTACTTACGATTGGTGGGCAGGGCATCATTCTTATCCCACATCTAGCGACGCTGGGTTTTGGCGTTGGTAGTGGTGGAGAAGTGCTAGACACCTACCTCTATTTTGTCGACACTATCAATTTGTCCCTTGGCGCTCATACAGCCCGCTGTTGGCTCGCCAATGCACACTTTTTCTTAGCGTTTTTTATGTTGCAAGGACACTTATGGCATGCTCTAAGCGCAATGGGGTTCGATTTCAATCGGGTAACACAAGCCCTCGATGCTACGGTTTCCGACTAGATAGCTTAAATTTTATCGTTTTTATCACCTTACTCTACGAAATTGCTTTATCTGACTGAGCCGTAGGTAATGTGTAGCGCCATCGTCATTTCAAATTAAACGATGGCTCACAACAGAGTTGTCTTCCTCTCAGGACACTACGCTCATCGTTAGCAATAACGATGAGCTTTTTTCGAACTTTTTTTTAGGTCTGCAGCCACTGCACAGGCAGTCTTTTTTCATTACAGCAAGGATAGCTATGGCTAAAGTCGGTTTGTTTTACGGTAAATTCTGTGTTTGACGGGGTAAGTGATGCTTGGGTGTCTGCTCGTTTCTAATTTTTTTGTTTCAACGCTTCTGTTTTAGCCCTGCTGTTTTTGGCAGTTGCTACAGATTCCATACAGCGTAAGCTGACAGTCCAGTACGTGATATCCAGACGTTTTAGCCGTTCTTTCACCAATTTGTGATATAGAACTTTCAGAAAATTCTAATGTTGCATTGCAGTGAACACAGACTATATGGTGGTGGTCTCTCAGCGGACGGTTGAGCTCGTAATGCTTATGGCCTTCGGCTAGCTCTAGCTCGCGTAATAACCCCATATAAACCATTAAATGCAGTGTTCTATATACCGTCGACAGGCTAATACGCTCGCCTTCTGCTTCTAGCAGCTTGTGCAAATCTTCAGCGCTTAGGTGTTCGCCCTGCGCCAGCTCCATAAATATGCTCAGCACTTTTTTGCGCTGAGGCGTAGAACGATACCCACGAGTATTGAGTTCTGCCTTGAGGGCGGCATCCGATAGAAACGGCATAGTTCTTTTGCCTAGCTCTGTTATCTAGCTCTGTTATCTAGAGTTAGTAATTATTCTCAGTTAGCACTCCCAAAAGGTCAAGTCAGCGAGTACGTAATAGCGGCTTATTTCAGTCAGTTTTAACTGGTTTCATTACGTTTCATCCTTATAGACAGCGGAAATATCTGTCTGCTAAGAGATACTAGCTGTCAGTCATAAATGTAGTTAAACCAGGATAATTATCAATTAGCTATTCGCCTGGGTAGCAGGTAGTCGTTCTCTGTTCAGCAGTCTCAGCGTAGTAAAAGCAATCCCCTCTGAATGTGTTCATCAAAGGGGATATCTATGCGAAATCGGTGCGTAAATCTGTGCAGAGGCGTTACAAAGAGGTCTAAAGCGGCAGAATAGAACGCTGGCAGGTAGGACACACTGCATGAATAGAGAGCTGACAGTCTAGAAGCTGGTACCCAGATTTTTCAGCCGTTTTTGCTCCGACCTTAAGTACAGAGTCATTCTTGAACTCAATTGTTTTATTGCAGCGAACGCAAATAAGATGATGATGATGGTGTGGAGAGGGCTGGTTGATTTCGTAGCGCTTTTGATCCTCAGCGAGCTCTAACTCTCGCAAAATGCCCATGCGTGCCATGAGCTTGAGATTGCGATAGATGGTGGACAGGCCAATCGGATCGCCTTGATCTTTCAACATCTCGCATAAGTCTTCGGCGCTGAGATGCCTGCCTTCGGGTATGTTTTGAAATGTTTTGAGAATGGTTTCGCGCTGTGGAGTCATGCGCCAGCCGCGCTCATGTAGCTCTGCTTTCAAGGCGGCTGGTGTGTAGGCAACCATAGCGCAATCCCCTAGACTTGCTTGTAATAATCAATAGTACTCAGTTAATGAGAATCATAGCGAATCGAGGGGGCGTTTGCAACAATCTTACGTTATTGAGAATAATACCTAAAAGTGTATGAGTTTTGGGTGTTACGGCCAATTCCGCTAGCAGAATAGTTGTCTCAGCCAATGCAGCGATCAAGTCTGCTGGCCGTTATGTCAAGAAACACTGTCAAGAGCTGCTAGCCTTGAGCCATCTAAGCAGCAGTTATTCACGTTTGTAAATGTGAGTAAAGATGGTGATCAATCTAGCTTTTTAATTGATATTGCAGAATACCCACAGTAGTATTTAGTGAGAGTAAGTCTCGACTAATGGATTTTATGGAATTAACTTTACATACAAACCATTCAGACTGGGCGTTTCACACTGAGCATGGCTATTGAGGGAGCATGGCTATTAAGGAGCACGGCTATGAGCAACGTAGGATTTAATGCAACCCACTGGGATCATTGGCTTCTGATCGCTAGCTTTTTAGCGATCGCGCTGTTAGGTCTGCAGCTGTCTTGGCAGTGGAGAAAAGAGAAGCGCAGGCAGCAAAAATCTCGACTATTGTGGCGACTCTCATCAGAGATGTATCACGATGGCGAATCTGGTCGTGGCGCCTCCGCTTATGGCAAATCTGCTGAACTGAAGCCAGATGCTATGAGGAAACGTCGTGCTGTTCTGAGCGCTCGACATCTACCGCGCTCTGCTCGAGGCAGACAGCGTGTAACGCGCATCAAATGAGTATCCGTGCGGCGCTCTCCCGCCATTGGTTAAGGGGGGCTATTTTAGTCTCGCTGGGTGCGCATGCTCTTATGCTTCGCTTTCCGCTACCTGACAATGCAGGGGTGAGTGATCTGTCCTCAAATGCATCGACGTCTGATGCCTCTATCGATTCAGTTGCTGCTGATAGTGTGTCTGTGATTGCCATAGAGGCGCTTCCACTAAGCCCATCGCTCCTTAGTCAGCAGAATATAGAGGACCAGCAGATAGAGAGCCAGCAGATAGAACCCGAGCCGCCGCCACCCTCTCCGCCAGCAGTGTTAGATCAGCCTATTGTTGCAGCGCCGCCGGCTCAGGCGCTCCCTAGTCAGCCACCGCCGCTCCCGCCTGAGGTAGCACCTGCCGCACCTGAACAGCAGGCTGTTAATCCTCCAGAGATTTCAACGCCAATCCAGACGCCAGTGCCAACCCAGCCGCCGATGCCACTTGCTCCTGAGCAGGGAATGGTGATTTCGCTAGCTGAAGAGTTTCCTCATTTCGCCGGCGTGCAATCGGGCTGCTTTCGTTTAGCGAACTGTCATCGAATCTCTGGTCAGGGCAGCTATCGTCAGGCGGCTAAGCAGCTCGTTGAGCAGATGCAGGCACAAGGGTATCAGGTTAATCAGCGCGAGGATATTGATGATCAAGGGCATCGGGTGTATGAGGTCATCATGCCAAGTGAGCCTGATACTACTTACTATCTCAATGTTTTCTCAGATAGTGCAGACAGTATGGTGTATGCCCTGACGCTAGAGATTGTCAGTTTGACTGAACTGCAGCAGCTGGCTGGCTAGGCGCTTGTTGCCGCATGGGTCAGTTGCATTGGTTAGTTGCATTAGTCAGGCTAGCTGGAAAAATTAGGGGTTAAAGACTTGCTTTAAGCTAAGTAAGCGCACTCGTCTACATATCAGCAAGGTTATCAGGCTCATACATGCCGCGTTTCAGTCCTAGTAATAAGTCTAAGTCCCGCGTTTCTAAATCACGTTCCCAGTCAGCTTCTAGCTCGACTACCCGGGCCGCCGCTCACTCAAATGGGTCGCCCCTTAATTCAACAGCGAGTCAATATCAGACTCAGCCTAGTGGGCGTCAGCCCAGATTAGATAAAGCGATGTTGAACTCACCGAAGCGATGGATAGTTTGGCCAAGCGGTTGGGCTGTGGCTGTTTGGGTGGTTGCTGGTTTGGTTGTCTTGCCCATCTTGGTGATTCTCGGCAGCATCTTTGCAGATACCGGTGATATTTGGTCGCACCTTGCAGATACTGTTCTCACCAAATACATCACCAACTCGCTGTTGCTGATGGTCGGCGTGGGTGTGGGTGTGTTGACCATTGGCGTGGGCACTGCGTGGCTAGTGACGATGTGTGCCTTTCCTGCTGTGCGTATTTTTGAGTGGGCATTGCTGCTGCCATTGGCGGCACCAGCTTATTTATTGGCCTATACCTATACAGATTGGCTGGAATATTTTGGCCCGGTGCAGACGGGACTGCGATCGCTCTTTGGCTGGCAGAGCGCAACAGACTATTGGTTTCCCAATGTGCGATCGCTATGGGGGGCGATCGCACTGTTTTCGTTTACTCTCTACCCTTACGTCTACATGCTCGCCCGCGTAGCCTTTTTAGAGCAGTCGGTATGCACCGTAGAAGCGAGCCGCTCGTTGGGCTGTGATCCTTGGCGCAGCTTCGGTAAAGTTGCGCTGCCCCTAGCGCGACCTGCCATTATGGCTGGGCTGTCACTGGCACTGATGGAAACCCTCAATGACTTTGGCACTGTGCAGTATTTCAGCGTGCCCACGTTCACCACTGGCATTTACCGCACTTGGTTTGGCATGGGCGAGCGGATTGCAGCGGCCCAGCTGTCGGCTATGCTCATGCTATTTATTTTGGCCTTGCTGTTGCTAGAGCGCTGGTCGCGCCAACAGGCAAAATACTATCAAGCGAACAACAGCGCTCAGGCGCCAGCAGTCTATCGGCTTGGTGCTATGCGCGGATGGTTGGCGTTTGTCGCTTGCCTACTGCCTATTGCCGTGGGCTTGCTGATACCCGGCGCGCTATTAGGGCAGATGGTATATGAAAACTGGGACACCGCGCTCGACAATCGCTTTGAAGAATTAGCCAGTAATAGCCTCGTGTTAGCTGTCATGACGGCTGCGATCGCGTTGGTGCTCTCTCTTGTGCTAGCTTACGGCCAGCGGCTGAACCGCGCTTACTCTATTCGGCTGGGCGTACGGCTAGCCGCGATGGGCTATGGCATTCCTGGTGCAGTGATTGCCGTTGGCATCTTAATTCCTGTGACTCGGCTGGATAATTTTATTGCCAACTGGGCTCAGATGACCCTGGGCTGGTCACCGGGCTTGCTCATCAGTGGCACCATTACGGCCCTGGTTTTTGCCTACCTGGTCAGATTTTTAGCCGTTGCTTTGGGCTCAGTCGAGTCTGGGCTCGGTAAGATTCGACCCAACTTGGACGATGCGTCTCGTAGCTTGGGCTATTCACCTACCAAAACGCTGGTGAAAGTGCATGCTCCCCTGATGACTAGCAGCCTGCTGACGGCGATTATGCTGGTTTTTGTGGACGTGATGAAAGAGCTGCCGGCAACGCTGGTAATGCGTCCGTTTAACTTCGATACGCTGGCGATTAGGGTCTATCAATATGCCTCAGATGAGCGGTTAGTAGAAGCTGCTGCTCCTGCGCTGACCATTTTGCTAGTGGGCCTGTTGCCGGTGATTGCCCTGAGCTGGCAAATCACCCAGAGCCGGCGGGTTTAGCGGCTAGCCATGGATATTTAAAAACCCATAAGACTGCATGCAAATTTAGGAGCTAGGTGCGATGCTGAAGGCGGTGTGTACGTTTTCAGACATGACCAAACTGTCTCCTGCTGCTGTTCAAAAGGCTGGTTCTCATCCTGTGAAATCCCCACTTCATCCCTTCAAAGAACCGGTTGCCTGGGCAAACGCTTTTTGGAAGTTTTCGCGTCCGCACACCATTATTGGCACTAGCTTAAGCGTGATAGCACTGTGTGCTATTGCGCTCACAGCAGCCAATGCCTCTATCGCTTGGCCGTTGATACTGCGCGATTGGCTGGTGGCGTGGTTGGCCTGTCTGTGTGGCAATGTCTATATCGTTGGTCTCAATCAAGTCGAAGATATTGCCATTGATCGAATTAACAAGCCGTCGCTGCCCATCGCATCCGGTGAATTTACCAAGCAGCATGGGCAGCGTTTGGTGGGTTTAACAGGCGCACTGGCGATCGCCCTATCGCTGATATCCCAAAACATTTTCTTGATGCTAACCGTGGGCCTCAGCCTCATCATTGGCACGGCCTACTCCCTGCCGCCTATACGACTCAAGCGGTTTCCATTTTGGGCCTCAGTGTGCATTTTGGTGGTTCGCGGGGCAATCGTGAATTTGGGGCTTTATTTATACTTTGCAACTCAGTTATCGCTAGGCATAGCTATTCCGGCTCGGGTGTGGGCACTGATGTTGTTTGTGCTGGTGTTTAGTTTTGCGATCGCCATATTTAAAGACATTCCTGATTTGGAAGGTGATCGTCAGTTCAATATCTCGACTTATACGCTGCAGCTAGGCCGTAAAAAAGTCTTTGCGATGGCCCGTTGGGTACTGACTGCCTGTTATGGCGGGCTAATTGTTGCAGCGCCTTTTTTACCAGGCATCCATGCAGCGTTTTTAATGATCTCTCACAGTCTTGGCATTATTACGTTCTGGGTACTGAGCCGCCGGGTAGATCTCGATGCAACACCCACGAAAAAAGATATCTCCTATCCTGATTTCTATCAGTTTATTTGGAAGCTATTTTTTATCGAATATCTGATTTTTCCGATGGCTTGTTGGCTGGCTGCTTAATCCGTAAAAACACTGATGTATAAGGCTTTTTAACAATCGTTAATATGTCGTGACAGCGGGAATCATTCCACCGGCTAGGGAAATCTGAAAGATAAGTTTACCGCTGTTGCTTTTTGCCGATGTTCGATGGATGTTTTAGATAAAATAGACGAGAAGCTTCGCCGTAAGGATAGGAAGGTAGAAGCGCGCGATATCAAAGCGCAGCTTGAAGAGATTGCCAATGCGTTAGAGCAGCTTCCGGTGACGTCTACGGACTCTCCTCGAAATTCTCTCTCTGCAGTCACGACTAACGGGCTTCTCCAGCAGATGAGCGATATCGGTATATTTGCGCTCATGCTGGTTGGTGGGATAGTCGCACTTCGCAGCGCATTTTGGATTGGCCTTGCGGTTATGGGGATAGCTTGTGTTGTGTGGGTTGCCTATAAGCGCTTCTGGTAAGCGTCTCTGGGGTCTGTGAGTTATGCAATGCGATAAGGTCAGACCAAAAAGTGTTATCTTCCGATGAGCCAAGTTCAACAGTGCCCGTGAGCTGATAGCTAGTGAGCTGATGGCCAGTGAGCTGATGGCCAGTGCGCTAAGAGGCTAATAGCCAGTGAGCTCATAGCAGTGGAGCCAATCGAGGGAGCCTGCCAAACAGATGGTACCGACAAGAAGAACGTATGGCCTGCTGGTCGCTGGCGGGCTGGTGGCAACGCTGCTGGCAACCTTTGGTGGGTCTGAAGTGAGCCCTTCTAGCAGTCGCTTTACGTTTGCACTCTTGGCATTGCTCTGCTTCGATGGCGCAGTATGGTTGGTTGCCTTTTGGGATAGTTTACGAGTAAAGCAACGCCGCGTTCAAATCTCGCGTTTGCCTTTACATCGCCTTTCTATCGGTCGAGATAATCCTGTTGAGCTACAGATTCAGGCAGCCGAGCCAGCCGATCTCCTCATTTATGACCAGCCGCCTATTGATTGGGAGGGGCCAGATTTACCCCTACGAGCAAAGCTGCTAGAGAAAGGTACGCAGACTCTCACTTACACGGTCAATCCCAAGTGTAGAGGTGACTATCAGTGGGGCGACATTGAAGTGCGTCAGCGCGGGCCGCTGAATTTGGCATGGTCAGGCTGGCGAGTACCTGCCGCTGAGTCAGTGGCTGTTTATCCAGATCTGATTGGTTTGCGGCAGCTCACGATTCGCCTTGCGTTGCAGTCTACTGGCACGCTGAAGCAGAAAAGGAAATTAGGCGTTGGGACTGAGTTTGCTGAGCTCCGCGAGTATGACATTGGTGATGATCCGCGATTTATCGACTGGAAAGCGACGGCCAGACGGAGTCAGCCGCTGGTGCGCGTGTTGGAGCCTGAGCGCGAACAAACGCTGATTATTTTGCTCGATCGGGGGCGGCTGATGACGGCCCAGGTTAAGGGGCTATCCCGATTTGACTGGGGGCTGAATGCAACGTTGGCGTTGGCGTTGGCAGGCATTCAAAGGGGCGATCGCGTGGGTATTGGCATTTTTGATCGCACCATGCACACCTGGATGCCACCCAAACGGGGTCAGCCCTACCTACGCCAAATGATTGAACAGCTCACCCCGATTCAACCCGAACTCGTAGAGTCTGACTATCTTGGCGCCGTTACTCAAGTCGTACGCGCTCAGAACCGGCGCGCCTTGGTAGTGGCCATTACTGATGTTGTTGATCAAACAGCGTCTGCTGAACTCCTGGGCGCACTCATTCGCCTGCGACCTCGCTATCTTCCTTTTTGCGTCACCCTGCGCGATCCGCAAATAGACACTCAAGCATTTTCTATTCAGCCCAACATCGCTGGCGCTTACGAAAAGGCCGTTGCCATTGATTTAATTGCCCAGCGGCAGGCCGCCCTCAGCAAGCTGAAAAAAAGTGGCGTGATGGTGTTAGATGCGCCTGCTAATGCCATTACCGATGCGCTCGTGGATAGCTACTTACGAATTAAAGCCCGCGCTCAGCTTTAAAGCGTGCGCTTGCAAGCCATGCCTCCACATCATCCAAATGCACATCCATTAAGTTGAATGCTATTCGGTAGGTCGCTGCCGGCGGCAATACTGCACCAGTCCTATAAAGATGGCTGTTCCGACCACGTATTTAATCTCATTGGGAATCCAAGTTTGCGGTGAAAAAAAGCTTTCAATAATGCCCGCCATCACCAGCATTGGCACAAGGCCATAGACCAGCTTTGCGGCCTGTAATCCATATAGTTTCAGGGCATCTACGCGTCGATATTGCCCCGGCAACAAAATTCCCCTTGCTAGCAATAGCCCTGCGCCGCCAGCGAGAAAAATAGCCGGTAGCTCTAGCGCACCATGAGGGAAGACAAACGCCCACAAATCGTAAGCTAAGCCTACCTGTGCCACCAGTGCTGCTACGCAGCCAATCATGACACCATTCAGGCCCAGCACATAAACCGTAAAGGCTCCCGGCGGTGTCAACAGTGGCACATCTGGCATATACATCGCTACGCCGCCCACCATTGCCCGCAGCGCAACAGAAATATTGTTGATCATCAGACCGCTTGCCGCGATCGGTTCTACGCCAAGAATTGAGACTGTCCATAGTTCTTGGCTCTCTCTGACTTCTTCAACAAAACCACTTCCGAGAACGAGCGTCATAAAACTTTCGTCTTGCCAGGCATACCACCAGCCCACCGCACTACCGAGGAAAAAGAGCAGCGTGGCTACGGCAATATAGCCCCAGCACTGCTGCACCACTTCTGGAAAGCCATAGCGAAAAAAGTCTCCCATCGCTTTCCATTCTTGTCGCCGCGAGCCCTGATAGATTTGGCTGTAGCCCCGTGAGGTTAATTCGCGGAGATCTCTGATGACCGCCGGGCTCATCTGGTAGCTTTGTGCCCTGGCTAAATCTGCAGAAACAGAGCGATATAGGCTTGCCATTTGCCTGACTTGCTCACTGTTAAGAGACTTGAGACCGCGCTTTTCCGACAGCTTCAAAAGGTTCTCAAGCTGTCGCCAGCTGGTTTCTCTTCTGGCAATCCATCGCTGTATGTTCATGATGGTTATAAGTGCTGGTGCGGTAAGGGTAAGCGTCGGAAGTTATCGATTCGCAGAATATCGATTTTCAGAATACCTGACGCGGATAGTCAGCTGGCAAGCAAGTAGCAATTGCTCTCGGTTGTTGGGTAGTTTCACTTGAGCTTGAGCCTTGCATGCGCTGATTATGCGTCTCAAAGGTTGCTTTGAGTAACAGAGTGTTTCACTTTTTGAGGGCTGTAGTACCCTGACGATTGAACAGGGCAATCAAAAACAGGCACAGTCAGAGGAGATGCGATCGCCATGATCTCAGATGCAACATCTAGGCCGGGGCCTATTAGCCCTGGAAACGTTGTCAGCGCCGCGCTGAGAATCTATCGTGACCAGTTCAAAGTTTACTTTAGCCTGTCTGCTAGAGCCATTTTATGGGTGCTAGTGCCGGTTTACGGGTGGGCTAAGTATGCGATGCACACGGGCCTCATGGCGCGAATGGCCTATCAAACCCTGACCAACGAGCCTGAAACGGCTCGGCAAGCGCAGAAACAGGTCAATCCTAAAATGTGGTCATTTTTATGGATTGGCTTTTTGCTGGCGTTTATCTTTATAGCCGCCTACATTGTTTTTGCCATTGTTAGCGGTGTTGTGGGCTTCATTATGGCCTTTGTGGTGGGCGGTTTGCTCTCTAGCGTTTTAGGCGAAACTGGCATTATTATCACCAGCATCCTCACAGGCCTAATCGCACTTGGGATTTTCTTCATCGGTCTGTTGCAGCTAGCTAGCCGTCTCTTTATTGCAGAAGTGCCCTTGGCTATGGAAGATGGCATTGGCGCTAGCGATAGTATTGGTCGCAGTTGGAGCCTCACCAAAAAATCAATTGGTCGCATTCAGCTGGTCGTATTAGCCACTTATTTAGTGACACTCCCGCTCATGCTGGTGACCAATATTTTGCCGCAGCTCCTCTTGCTCCGTATGGATCCGACATCGCCAGCCTACGCCTTGCTCAATATAGTTCTGATTGTGGTGAGCATCGCGGCTAGCATTGCCGTACTTCCGTTTTGGCAGGCGGCAAAAGGCGTTTTGTATTACGATCTTCGCAGCCGTCGTGAAGGCGCAGATTTGAAGATATAGCCAGCTAAATATAACCGCTGGTATAGCCAGCCTGGCATCATCAGGGCTATATAGAATAAGCCATCAACCTTTGCTGCAGCAATGAGCTTATTCAATAGCATCAAAATCCGTACACCCGAAAGTGTTGAATTAGAGTTTTCTTTGGCAGGTATCGGCAGTCGAACGGTTGCGCTTGCGATTGACTACATTATTTTGGGCATCGGGCTTATTTTGTTGCTGTGGCTAGGCATTTATGTGCTGGCACAACTAGAAACGGCAGAAGTTGTTTTTAATATTGAGCCAGGTGCCCTCCAGCTTTGGGCGAGTGCCCTGCTTTTTTTGCTGCTATTTGTCCTGTATGTTGGCTATTTTGTCGGTTTTGAAACGCTTTGGTATGGCCAAACCCCTGGCAAGCGTTTCGCGAAAATTCGGGTTATTCGCGATGATGCCCAGCCTGTGCGATTGTTGCAATCGACGCTCAGAGCGATCGCCCGCCCCGTAGACGATATTCTCTTTATTGGTTTTTTCTTCATTCTCTTTGGCAAACAGGAAAAGCGCATCGGCGATTGGCTGGCAGGCACGCTCGTTGTGCAAATGGAATCTCGCAGCGCCAGTCAGGGCATCAAAATTTCTGATAATGCTAAGGCCTTAGCCCCTACTCTCCTCGAAGCCGTGAACTTTGAGCGCATTACCCCTGATAATTTCGCCACTATCCGTGAATACTTGCAGCGGCGAGGTTTTATGACATCTGATGCCCAAAAAAGCGTGAGCACTGACCTTGCTCAAAGCCTTAAGGCTAAAGTCGAGCTAGATGAGCTGCCTGCCGCGATGACGGCTAATACTTTTCTAGAAGCTGTCTATTGGGGATATCAGGAAGGTAAAAAATAGAGATTGCTTCTGGTGTGGCCATTAACTTGAGTTCGACTTAACCATGCTCAGCAAATACGTTAAGCAATCCGTATTCCCTAGGGCAACGGCACAAAGCCCGTCTCTTTCAACCGCTCAGTGCCTTCTTCCGTTTGCAACAAATTTGCATAAGCCATCCCTGCTTGCTCCCCTGCCTGCCCATCTTTGCGAATCACGACATACAGCGGACGAATTAACGGATAAGCCTGCGACTGAAAGGCGTCTAAGTTAAGCTGATTGCGCCTGCCCGGACAGTCCTCGGGCGAAACATATGGATTTTGGTAAGGCGGCACTAGCTCACGTACCGAATTGCCAATGGGCAACGGTGCAACCGTACACTGCCCCACCACCTCAGGCGCAGAGGCAAAGTAAATGGCCCCTGGTGTTTCACTCACAAAGCGAAGCGCGGCTGTCGTATTCAGCAGTTTCTGCGTATTCGGCGTAAAGGCCTGTCCTTCCAAGACCGCTTCTGTAAAAAACTGAACGGTACCCGAATCGCTGCGGGAAGTTGGCACAATCGGAAGATTTGGCCCGCCGACCTGATTCCAATTATTTACCCTGCCAATGTAGATATCTCTCAGCTGCGCGATAGTGAGGCCCGGAATAGGGAGCGCAGGATGAGTGGCGATCGCCACTGCCTCTAAGGCCACCGGAATCTCTTGCAACGTGACTCCCTTGCGCTGCGCCTGCCGTTTTTCCGCTGCTGTCACTGGTCGAGAAGACTGCGCGAAGGCCAGCTCGTCATCTATCAACAGCTGAATTCCCTCACTGGAACCTGACGCATTTCTATAGACAAGATCAAACCCTGGCTGAGCCTGCTCAATCATGGGATCAACCTCGCCTCGGAGCGGCGCCCAGGTGGTGCTACCGCCGTAGGCAAACTTACCGCTGGGCACAGATATGCCAGAAAATGTACCCTCGGCATCTGCATTAGGGGCATTAGCAATATTGACATTAGGCGGAGCCCCATTAGGCACTGATGAGGCGCCATCTGGCGAGTCTACACCAGACGCTGCGATGCTCTCCACCGGTCCATCACCGCGAAACGTATTCAATAGCCACCAACCGCCACCGCCGACTATTGCTGCCGTTAGGCCTAATGCAAATAGTAAAGCTGGAATCTCGTTTTTAGATTGGCTCATACCGCTGTTCTATCCAGCGCCCTGTTAAGCGCGATTCACACTATTTTCAAGCTACCCAATCTACAGGGTTGTTTACTTGTCTTAGGGGCGCTAGAGCAGCTAAAACACTTGATTCCATTCGTATACAGAATACTCTGTCCAAATTCCATTCTGCCAATACGGATCGCCCTCCACTAGCTGACGCACCGTCGCTTCACTCTCAGCCTCGTAAGTTCCAAACACCTTTGTATTATCGGTTGTTGGGCCAAGCGCCGTGAGCAGGCCCTGCTCTTTCTGCTCAGTTAATCCCTTGAGGTGCGCTTCTCGATAAGGCCCTCTTTTCTCCAATGCATTCTCACAGTAGCTGCCCCACATCACAAACTTCGCCATAGCGCTTCATTCCCTTACTACGCCAATTATCAAATCATAAAAACAAATCACAAAGCCCAAATTAAAAGACCCAAATTACAAAACCTAAATGACAAACATGGCCGCTACACAATCTCAAAAGCAACGCCATAGGTTTGCACCAAGTCGCAAGTTGTATGATCCACCACGTTGGTATCGCTCAGCTCCAGGTTGTAAAAGTTCACGGTGTCCGCATCAAAGTAAGGCCCAGCGTGCCAAGTACCCACATTTAGCTTTACAAAGCAGTTGCCTGGAATTTCAAATACCGTAATTTCTTCGGGAAGCGGATTATCCCGTTCACTCGGCGGTGCAACGCCCAAAAACCACGTTTGCCCGTCCAACGCCCCTAAACACTGTGTGCATCCTGAATGGCGTGTGATGTCGGTAAATAGCCGACCCCGCTGATGCAGCTGCATGATGTAAAAACGAGGCGTTCCGTTAGATAAATCAAGCTGTGCATCTTGTGGGTTAAACGGCACCTCGTCAGGTTGGGGCCAGATCACCTGACCAAAGGGTGCAAAGGCGTCATTCGCAATGGGAATTGCCTTGATAGGCGCATTTCTAGGTGTATTGCTTCGGGACAAAATAGCAGATGACATGGCAATGACTGTTAGTGAGCAATCGAAGTGAGTTTTGACAGCAAATAGTCACAAAATTGTAAGAATTCGGACGCCGTTCTACCAGGGTGCGGACGTTATCATTCTAGAGTTCTAACTGCTCCCCTTTCACGCGACTGCTCTATGGATGACAAACTCATGCTGATGATTCCGGGACCTACACCGGTTCCTGAGAAAGTATTGCTCGCTATGGCTAAGCACCCCATCGGGCATCGCAGCAAAGAATTTAGTCAAATCATTGCGGAAACCAACGAAAATCTGAAGTGGTTGTTTCAGACTCAGAATAATGTGTTGGCGCTGTGCGCAAGCGGTACTGGCACTATTGAAGCGGCAATTATCAACTTTTTGAGTGCGGGCGATCGCGTCTTGGTTGGCAGCAATGGCAAGTTTGGCGACAGATGGGCGCAAATTGCTAAAGCCTACAATCTAGATGTGCAGGTGATTAAAGCGGAATGGGGCACACCTTTAGACCCCGCTGAATTTGAAGCTGAACTGAAAGCCGACAGCAGCGTTAAAGCCGTCATCATCACCCACAGTGAAACCTCCACAGGCGTGCTGAACGATCTGGAAGCAATTAACAAAGTCGTGAAAGACAACAGCAATGCGCTGATCATTGTCGATGCGGTTACTAGCCTTGGCTCCTACAACATTCCGGTAGATGAGTGGGGCATTGATGTGATTGGCTCCGGCTCACAAAAGGGATTTATGCTGCCGCCTGGCCTTGGCTTTGTCACCGCGAGTGAAAAGGCGTGGAAAGCCTACGAAACGGCTAACCTACCAAAGTTCTATCTGGACTTAGGCAAATACAACAAATCTGCGGATAAAAACAGCACCCCGTTCACGCCGCCTGTGAATCTCTACTTCGGCATGAAAGCGGCCCTAGAGATGATGAAAGCAGAAGGATTAGAAAATATCTTTGCTCGTCACACTCGTCAAAAAGAAGCGGCTCGTGCAGCGATGAAGGCATTGGGCTTAACGCTTTTTGCACCCGATACTCATGCTAGCCCTGCAGTTACTTCTGTGGTGCCTGAAGGTATCGATGCGGAGAAGATTCGCTCGGTGATGAAAAATCGCTTTGATATCGCCCTCGCAGGCGGACAAGATCATATGAAGGGCAAGATGTTCCGCATGGGGCATTTGGGCTTTGTGAGCGATCGCGATGTGCTCTGTGCCATCAGCGCCTTAGAAGCGACCTTGGCTGAGCTAGGGCATACCGCACCTGCTAGCGGTGTTGCTGCAGCCAGTGAAGTGCTGAAAGGATAGAGCCTGAGAGGATAGGGTTGGGCTACATCTAATTCGGCACAATCCTACACTCATAAATCAATTCATAGCTCCATCAGTCGTAGGGGCATTGCATGCAATGCCCCTACGACTATTGTTGAGAGATATTGAAATCTCCCCTCATCATCCTTTGTCAACATACTGATGACATCACTGGAACTTGTTTAGTCCTCATTCCTTAAACTAATTTGCTGGTAACTTCGTCGAACTCACTGAAACCTTTGGCATTTTCATTGAACAGTTACAAATGAGGCGTGCTCTAGAAGACTAAATTGAACAGCAAGCTCTGGAAACTCCAGGCTTTAGGCGTTCAATGGGCTTAGTTCTTTTTCCTGTGAATCATGAGCTTTGATAATCTCTGTATCTAAAATTTCTCTGAGTTCAAAAGTAATGGTTGTGTTTTCAGTATCACTCTGGTGATGAAGGTGACCGCCATGTTTGTGGTTGACAATATCCTGAGCCAGTTTGAGATTGAGGTTCTCGGTAGGCTGAGACTCTGCAAAAACTAGCTTGAGATTCGTAGATAGCCCGATCACAACCCAACCATCCGCTTTCCGATAGGTATGGATTTTGATCTGAGGCGAAATCTGATCATCTCTATTTTGAGTTAGTTCTAATGCATTAACGTAAGTGAGTAAAATACCAATCAGCGCTTGACTCAGTAAAGCTGGATAACATTCCACTCGGTTCTCATATTGATAGTCTTTCAGAACCTGAATGTTCGGCTCAGAGAATTTTTGTTGCAGTTTATGTCCCATAAGTGAAAGACAACTCTCCAGCAATTTAGAAAGATTAATTTTTCTACGACCGGACTGATGCGCTCCCGAAAAGAGACAGAGATCAGCGACCAACTGCTGGATTTTATTAATGCCGCGATGAAACGAACTAAAGAGTTTGGGGCTATCTTCACGAATGAAGTCTAAATCTATATCCAGATCGACCGTTTCAGAATCATGCGCTTCGGCAAACTTCATGAGCTGTGCCAGATAGCTTTCCACGTGGCAGAGATTACCCTTAATAAAGTTCACAGGGTTGCTAATTTCGTGAGCTAAGCCTGCTGATAGCTCCCCAATCAGCGACATTCGCTCACTCTGAATCAATTGGAGTTGAGCTTGTTGAAGCTGCTCCAAAGTAGTCGTGAGTTCGTCAGTTCTTTTAGCTACCTCTTGCTCTAGCCCAGTCGTGAGCTGATACAGCTTAATATGGTTGGCCACTCTGACAATGACTTCTTCTGCATCAAAGGGTTTGGTAATGTAATCAACCGCGCCCAAGCTAAAACCCTTAGCCTTATTGGTTGTTTCACTCAAAGCTGTCATAAAAATGATTGGAATATGACTAGTGGCAGGATCAGCCTTTAGGCGCCGGCAGGTTTCAAACCCATCAATTCCTGGCATCATCACATCTAGCAGCACCAGTGTAGGTGGCTTGTATTGAATTTGGCTAATAGCACTTTCTCCATCTAAGGCCACCGAAACCTGATAGTCGGCTTTCATCAGGGCTTGAGCAAGCACCTCTATATTCGTTGGTGTATCATCTACGATTAAGATGGTAGGCTGCGTCGCTGAGGTCATTGTTCTTACCGTTTCTTATAAAAGGATGATGTCAGATAGAGAGGCGTTTGATGCGTGCACATAGTGAGCCAATCTGTTGAAAGCATGCCAGCGTAAAATGGATTGTTAAACGGGGCAGCTACGAGAGACTAGTGGATGAAGAGTTAGCTAAGGGCAGGTTCAATCAGAGCCTTGAGTTCTTTGATCTTAAATTGCTTGGAGAGTTGTTTTAGCTTTTGTGCAAAAGAGTGGTGCTTAGGATCGAGTGTTTCAATGTCATCGGCAACCTGAGAAATATCAAACAGGCGGCCCTGTTGAATCAGATCAAACAACCGTTCTAAGACGTCTTTAGGGGGTGGAACCAAAGTCTGTTCAGTCCCTAAAGTGTTATCGCTATCTGTTTTTAAAGGTACCGACTGGTATCGCCACTCCAAATGTAAATACTTCTGTAACTGGTGCAGTAGTTCATCTGCTTGGACAGGTTTGGCTAAAAAGTCATTTCCCCCAGCCGCAATACTCTTGTGCTGATCAATAGCTAAAACACTGGCTGAAGAAACAATCACCAATAGATCTTTTAGCGTTTCTGAGCTGCGAATTTTTTTCAGCATTGCATAACCATCTATGACTGGCATCGCCAGGTCTGTAATGATCAGATCTGGTTTATGCTGAGCGGCTTGGGCTAGGCCCTTTTCCCCATCCTCGGCTTCAATGACATTGAAGCCGAGCGGGGTTAATAGTTTGTCAATAACGCTGCGATTCTCCCAGTGATCGTCCACCACCAAAATAGTCTTTTCATCTCCTTGGTAGCCCAATATCTTTTGAGAGGCCGAGGCAGTTTGAGCGTTTTCCAATCCTTGAACCACAGGTAGCGTAAGGTCAAACCAAAAGGTACTGCCTTTGCCAGGCTGGCTTCTTACTTGAATTTGGCTAGCCATCAGGCCTAAAATTTGTTGACTAATGGAAAGCCCTAATCCGGTACCCTCGGCTTGACGATACTGTTTTCCTACCTGCTCAAAAGGAGAGAAAATTTTCTTAAGTTGTTCTGAAGAAATGCCGACGCCAGTATCTTCTACTTCAAAACGAATACGGGTTGACGGTGCTGCCTTATCAGCAGCGATCGCATCTCCTCCTTGTCCTTTAACCGGCTCTTCTAAACAGCGAATGCGTAAGCTCACACTGCCTGTATCTGTGAATTTAATCGCATTGTTTATCAGGTTAATGAGCACTTGGCGTAGGCGTTTCTCATCTATACTTACGCCCTCCGGCAATTTGGGGTCAGGAAAGTAATGAAAATCGATTCGCTTCGCTTCAGCGCGTACTTGGCACATTTCAACGATGCCTTGTAACAGCGATGGAAGAAAGACATCAGTGCTGACCAAATCCATCTTACGGGCTTCAATTTTAGATAGATCGAGAATGTCATTGATCAGGGTTAAGAGATGGGCGCCACATTGGCGAATCACATTCAGTCCGCGTTCTTGTTCTTCATCTAGCCCTTCCGTGCGCTGCAGCACCTGGGCGTAGCCCAAAATTCCATTTAGGGGCGTGCGCAGCTCATGGCTCATATTTGCCAAAAATTCACTCTTGGCGTGGTTTGCTTGGTCGGCGCTCAGCTTCGCGTCCTTTAAAGCGGAAGTACGCTCTTCCACTTTTACTTCTAGGGTTTCTTTTGCCTCTTCTAGCGCGTTAAAGCTATTGCGTAGCTGCTGGGTCATTTGATTGAAGACGGTGGCGAGTAGGCCCAGCTCATTGTGAGAGTTGACCTGCACGTGAGTATTCAAATTTCCTTCGCTAATTTGCGTAGCGGCTAGAGTCAGTTGCTGAAGCGGCCGCACTAACAAGCGGGACAATCCCACCCCTAAGGCTCCCGTTAATCCCATCACTAGCACCATCACTAACACCATCATCCGGTTCATCTCATTCACCGGGCTGCGGACTTCTGCCATGGGGAGTTCTGAAACTACACGCCAGTTCACACTGTAGACATAGCTACTGGCCCCTAATACTTCTTGGCCTCGTAGGCCCTCATACAAAGAAAAACCACGGGTTGGATCATTCTTGAGCGCTTGAGCTAGCAGCGGCCGGTCAGTTAAATCTTCTAGCTCAAAGGCATCATAAGCCTCTGATTCACTCCGTCGCTTAGCAATTACCCGCTGCTGATTATCCACAACATAGGTGTAACCGGTTTTGCCAACCTGGGCTTGAGAAACCGTCGCATCGAGAAATTGCAGATCAATATCTGCCACAATGGACCCATTAATCTGATCCGCCTCATCGGAAATTGGGACGGCTAAAGTCATCATGGGATGGTTGGTTTGCGGATTAATGCTCACAGCGTTGGTGTAGCTGTAGCCCGCTGTAATACTCGGCAAAAAGTCTTTTTGATCGAGTGATTGCATCGTGCCTTTCTCAAAAGGAGAAACGCTCACCAACACGTTCCCGTTGAGGTCAGTAATCGCGACAGATTCATAGGCATCGCTATGGCGCGTTAACCCTTCAAGGAAATTGCGCTGAACAGCTTCAGGTAGGGCAGTGAGTCCACGCACTCTCTCTAAATAACGAAGCTCTGTTTGCAAATCGTTCAAATCAGTTTCAATCCGCTGAGCCACAGCGCGCGATCGCTCTTGCTGAAGGATCTGATTTTCTTGTAGTTGAATTTGCGAACTAATGCCTATCAGGACACTGCTAGCCAGCAATACGCTCAGCATGACTGTAATCACCGATCCATAGCGCAGCAAATTAGCAATAGAAAAAAGTGAAAAGCTCGAAAGCTGTGGCTTGGAGGATGAATATCGCGGTGAACTACTCATGGGATACCAGCAATGGTGAAATTATCTTGTGGGCTTGTTGTACACACGGCCACTGTGCTGAGGGGAAACGAAATTTGTCAGAAACGTAACGAGAGCAGACTTTATAGAAGAATGCTTTCCTGTCGAGCGAGATCAAGCGAGAGACCAAAGGCTTGAGGTCCGCCAACATGCGCTAGTGATTTTTTGACAAAAGAATCGTCTACAAGGTCTTGGGCCACCTGCTCGGGGTCAAGCGTTTGAAGAAAATCCACATCGCCCCCAATGAGGGTTTGCTGCAATGCCTGTACGAGTTCTGTGGTGTACGACGGAAAAGGATACGGCTGGAAATCAATGCGGCGCGATCGCCAGCTAGGATTGATGATGGCCCCTTTTCGGTAGTAGTAGTCATTGTCGTAATAGGTCATCACTCGCTCTAATACGGGTAAATCGTAGGGCATATATTGCCCGCCATCTTTAGAGAGAATGTAGGCAAGCTCTGGGCGATTAACCTTAGCCCATTGCTGCGCTTTCACAATGGCATTGACAATAGCCTGTGTCCAGTCAGGACGTTGGGTCAAATCATCTTCATGCATGAACACGACGCAACAGGCGTGATCTTTCCAAATGTCACCGGTTAATCTCAATAATTTTCCGCTCTGAGTGAGTTCAGCCGCAGAATTATAGGGTTCTGCCACAATGTAGCCAGCAATTGCACCTTCTTGCAGTGCTGATAGCATGTCAGGTGGCGGCAGCACTACCAAACGAACTTCATTCGCTTTCAGAGGCTGATCTTTGGGTTTAATCACAGCTTCTAGGCCATGCTGCCGCAACAGCATTTGGAGCACCATGTTGTGGATGGAGTACCCAGAGGGAATGGCAATATCGCGCCCAGCCAAATCTTCAGCTTTATTGATTTCAGGCAATACGGTCACTGCCGAGCCATTGGTATGGTTCCAAGCAACGACCTTACCGGGAAAGTTTTGCCCGTAGCGCAGCCAAACGGTTATGGGCATGAGCAAATGAACGACATTGACCTTACGGGCCATAAAAGCCTGGGCGATCGCATCCCAGGAACGAAACTTTTTCGGGGCCTCTGCATCGAGCCCTTCAGCCTTGTAAAAGCCGCGATCATAGGCGGCGAGTAGAGCAGCGGCATCGGTGATAGGTAAATAGCCTGTACGCACAGGCAGCCCACTGGCAGATTCTCTGTGAGCGCAACTTGCGGTGGCAGTAGATAGCCCCATAGAAGCCGTAAATAGGCCACTTAGCTGCAGAAATTTACGCCGGTTGACAGTCTGGAATTGGGGGAAGTGCATGGCGAAAAATCCCTTGCAACAGTGAAAAATCAAACAATTTCTATTAATGTACCCACCTGCATCTAGCAAGCGATGAATGGCCAAACAAGGTTGACGCCACCTGTTTCAAACTTGACTCAAGCCAATAGGGTTGGCATGAAACCCTTACACTGCTGTTTTCAACAATGGAGGGGGCTATGCTAACTACACTCTGTTCTGGGAAATCATGACGCCGAACGGCCAGGGACAATCCACTGGTGCGCTCGCCAAAGCCATTGATGATACCTTTGGCGATTTTGAAATCTTCAAAGAAGTGTTTAATACTGCTGGTAAGAAGCGCTTTGGTAGCGGCTGGGCTGGGCTGGTACTTACCCAAGATGGCAATCTAGAGATCACCAGCACAGCGAATCAAGGCCGCCCTTGGATGGAAGGTAATTATCCCCTTTATCCTGCTACAAACTTCGACCTTAAGATGGAGGCACCAGCTTTGACATTTGTAGTGTTGCATTTTTGTAGTGAACCGATTTGACGCACTGCCTTTATCTCGTGAACTGAGGCTACACAGCATAGTTGGAATAAAAGCATGAAAGAACATCCCTCAGCCTAACTCCCTCCAACCAAGGTAAATTGGGGGGGTGCTTTCTTGGATAGTTCAGGGAGCGATCCAAAAGCGCTACTCTAATTAGTCCTTAAAATTCAAGGTATCTATGAGTTCTAGGAGTTCACTGAGGTCTACAGCTCGCTTTTCTGATCGGGTAGAAAACTATGTGCGCTATCGCCCGTCTTATCCAACCCAAGTGTTGAGCATTTTAGAGCAAGAAACAGGACTGGAAGTAGATAGTGCGATCGCCGATATTGGATCAGGTACCGGCATCTCCGCTGAACTTTTCCTCAAAAACGGCAATACCGTATTTGGCATAGAGCCCAACCAGCCCATGCGACAAGCCGCCGAACAACAGCTTGCACGCTACACCCATTCTCATAAGGCCACCTTCCACAGCATCAATGGCACTGCCGAAGCCACAACACTGCCTAATCACTGCGTCGACTACATTGTCTGCGCCCAAGCCTTCCACTGGTTCAATCAGGCTCAAGCCAAACAAGAATTCACGCGCATTTTACGCGCTAACGGCTGGCTCGTTTTAATGTGGAACACTCGCCGCATAGAGTCTACCCCTTTTTTAAAAGACTACGAAGCTTTGCTTTTGCGCTACGGCACAGACTACCAACAAATTCGCCATAGAAACATCACAACAGACGAGCTAAAACTGTTCTTTAACAGTGATATACAAATAAGAACATTCGACAACCAACAACATTTCGATTTCGAGCAACTCAAAGGACGCCTTTTATCCTCTTCCTACACACCCAAATTAGGGCATCCTAACTTTGAACCTATGCTCAACGAACTCCAGAAAATTTTTGAGCAGCACCAAACCAACCACAAAATCCACTTTGAATACGATACCGAACTCTACTTCGGCAGAGCCAGTTGATACGCAAGCCGTCAGTGCATAACAGAACCTACCAATGCAATGTCTGATTCAACCCGAGTAAGGTACCCTCGAAATCTGTTTAGAGCCCTCCTTCGGGGACTTTATAAGTAGCCGTGACCCTGACAACAGTCGGATGGGGCATCGCTGTGCTTAACTGTCCTTAGCTAACTAACTAAAAGCGATCGCTCATAAACCTACCCAACCCTTCCTATGGATGTAGCCGTTATCGGAGCCAGCGGAGACTGTGGCAAGGAAATTGTCGCGCAGCTAGTGGTGTTAGGGGCGCTAGAGTCAACAGAACGGTTGCAGCTCGTTGGCCGGGCGCAGGGGCGCAGCGGTAAAGTTTTATTTGGTCTCTGTAGTGACTTAAACGACGCTTACGCTGAGAAAGCGCCTATTTTTGATGTGGCGCTGCGGCCTGAAGATATTGTTGCCGATGTGATTGTGATGACGGCAGGGGCAACGGTGGATAGCAACATCACCTCTAGAGCCGAGCTAGCGTCGGTGAATTTGCCAATCTTTGAAAGCTATGCGAGTGCGATCGCCCAACATGGCTACGGCCATGAAGTCGTCATCATTGTCACGAACCCAGTAGAACTCGCCGTTGAAGTGTTTAGTCGCCATTTGGGGCGTCACCGTGTGATTGGCGTAGGGGCTTATTCGGATACGTTGAGGTTTCGTCGGGAAATTGCGGCGGATTTGGGGGTGCGGCGTCAGCTGATACAAGGCTTTGTGGTGGGTGAACATGGAGAGCGGATGGTGCCGCTATGGAGCAGTGTCAGAATTCACGGCATGACCCGCGATGAACTGAGAGATACGCGGCGAAGAGTGCAAAGAGATCGATCCATTCAAAAGTATTACGAGGAGATTGGCCGTGAGAAAAAAGTGGTCGCCGCGCTGTTGAAGCGAGGAAATATTCCGCAAGCTTACAGCTATGTGGATAGTTTGCCGCCGGATTTACGAGTCTTTTTGAAGCCATTTGTGACTCACCTTTCAGGTGCAAAAACAGTGTCAGCAACGGCGAATGTTACGGTGGATTTAGTCCAGAATTTGCTACAAGGAAGAGAAATTGTTGTTTCTGGTCAGGTGCAACTTTCAGGAGAGTTTTATGATATTCATACGCCGTTGGGTGTGCCAATTGTGGTGACACCGAGCGGATGGAGCCGCGTGGTGAATGTGCAGCTATGGGCAGAAGAAGCAGAAATGCTACAGCAGACAGCGGATATTTTGTCGCAAAGGCTTAAGGAGGATTTGGCACGTGGGTAATGAAGGAGCTAATCGGCGGTGGGTATTTGTGGCGCAGGCGTTGAATCAGTCGGGGACGCTGACGGCGGCGGCGGCTGTGTTTTCTAATCGAGGTGTGTCTTTAGAGGGAATTCTGGGGAGCGGGATTGATACTGCAACAGCAGAAGATGGGAGATTGTTGTTTAGCTTTCAGGCGACGGAAGAGAAGATGGCGTTATTGAAGCGATCGCTCCAA
>JBCCOO010000035.1:0-51239 GCA_039025345.1 Cyanobacteria bacterium P01_D01_bin.105
GCCGAAAACTCAATCAGCACCTGCTTGAACGCTTTATTCACAACTTAGACTTGGACGAGACATTAATTAAATCGCATCACAACTATCAGAACCTCTGTGAATACGGTGTCCTCGTCTCGTAATTATGTCCGGAGTATTGCTGTATGAGGATATGAGGACGTATTGACAGAATAGCCAAAGCGCTTATCGCGATATCGATTTGAGAACAACTCTTATCGCTGAGACAATATACCTGTTTATGTGTAGTGTTTACTTTTGTAACTGAAATGACGTCAAAACGCTATGGCGGCTTGACAGCAAAATGTGAGATCGCTACCTTGATATACAAGTTCGGGGTTAAGCCCGCATCACGTCAAATGTATTAAACAGACATGCCAGCTAAGCAGAAGATTACTCTTTATATTTCAGATGACCTGCACCGGCAGTTCAAGATTCGCTCTGCCATTGATGGCGAAACCATGTCATCTATTGCACAGCGTGCGATTGAGTTTTATCTGGCTCATCCGGAGGCTGTTGAAGGCTCTGATGATGTTCATGGTCAGACCCACCGGATTCATGCCTGCCCAAAGTGCGCTGCGCCGGTCGCACTGAGAGATGACAAGCTAGCGCTGATCTCTGATCAGTCCGAGCAGTCATTTGAAGCATTGACTAAGCTGAGCCGTATGTCGGAACTGGGGCGTGAGTCGTTGAGTCCTGATGAAGGTGAGCTCATTGGCTGTCCCTAGTTGATACCTTGAGATGGGGCTCGAAAAGGGTGTGCTCTATTCTGTGGGTTTTGTTACTGAATAGTTGTTGCTTTCGTTTTAATCTGTTGTACCTGATTGAAACGTTGATCCGGATAGATGTTCAGATAGAGAGTTAAGTTGTCTTAACTGAGGGCGATCTCCATGACAGAAGAGCTAAGTGTTCTTATTCAAGCTCAATATCCGTTGATCTATCTGGTCACCTTTGAAGAGGAGAGGGCAGAGAGAGCGATTGCATCACTATCTCAACAACATCCAAGGCAACGAATGTACACTTGGACCATGACTCACGGCATGGTTGAGTATGGTCAGCAGGGGAGCTCGGGTCAGCAGAACAACACGGTTTCACCCCAGGCTGCTATCAACTGGGCAGTGCGTCAAAAGGAAGATAGCATTTTTGTCTTCAAGGATTTGCATCCATTCAAGGACAGCCCTGAGGTGACCAGGAGCTTGCGTGACGCTATCGAGGCTTTTAGAGGGTCTCACAAAACGATTGTTCTGATGTCGCCTGTTCAAGAGGTGCCCGTTGAGTTAGAGAAGGAGGTCGTTGTTCTAGACTTTACGCTGCCAACGATGTCAGAGTTAAATAAAGTCCTTTCGGCAGAGTTAGAGAAGTCCCGGACTACTGGAATTACTACTGAAGGTAGAGAAAAACTGCTGAAAGCTGCGCTGGGTTTAACTCGTGACGAAGCGGAAAAAGTATTTCGCAAGTCTCGGGTAATGGCTGGAAGGTTGACGGAGAGTGAGGTTGATATTGTCCTTTCCGAAAAGAAGCAGCTTATTCGTCGCAACGGGATTTTGGATTATATTGAAGAGGATGAGACAATTGATTCTGTGGGTGGCCTGGAGGAGTTGAAGCATTGGTTGAAGCAGCGTTCTAATGCATTTACTGAAAGGGCTCGTGAGTATGGATTACCTCAGCCGAAGGGGATGCTGATTCTGGGTGTCCCGGGCTGTGGTAAGTCCTTGATCGCGAAGACGACTGCAAGGCTGTGGGGCTTGCCTTTACTACGCTTAGATATGGGCCGAGTGTACGATGGCTCTATGGTAGGACGATCTGAGGCTAATCTGAGAGGTGCGCTGAGGACGGCTGAGTCTATTTCACCTGCAGTTTTGTTTATTGATGAGATTGATAAAGCGTTTGCAGGTAGTGCGGGCTCCGCGGATTCGGATGGTGGAACATCTAGTCGGATTTTTGGTAGTTTTCTGACTTGGATGCAAGAAAAGACTTCGCCCGTGTTTGTGATTGCAACAGCGAACAGGGTGGAGAGATTGCCTAGCGAATTTCTCCGTAAAGGCAGATTTGATGAGATTTTCTTTGTGGATTTACCAAATGAAGAGGAGCGGAAAGAGATCTTCAAAATTCACTTGGGCAAACGACGCTCAGATACAGAACGGTTTGATTTTGATCAGTTAAGCAAGGTCTGTGAAGGGTTTTCAGGTGCGGAGATTGAGCAAGGCTTAGTCTCTGCGATGTATGAAGCTTTTGCCCAAGGGCGAGAGTTCACTCAACTCGACATTATTGCGGCCATTCGCGCTACGATGCCGCTGTCGAAGACAATGAGTGAACAGGTTACAGCTCTGCGTGATTGGGCGCGGCAGCGGGCGCGTCCGGCAGCAGCATCGGTTGCAGAATACCAGCGAATGGAGTTCTAGCCCGGTGCATACAGTCTTTTTCCTGCTCCCACAGGAAGGAGTGCTAGCTAGTTTTTCAATAGCTGCTAGCGATTTTAAAACAAACTGTCAGGTTCTATCCCATTTGATAGCTGGCTGATTTCGATTTCTAACTTCGTTGTCTCTCAAGTTCTCTTCAGGAGGAAACTCAAATGTCTCACTTTAGTACTCTACGCACTAAAATCACGGATGCTGAAATCTTGAAGTCTTCTCTCAGCGACCTGGGTGTCTCTGTGAAGACTGAGGCTAATATTCGTGGTTACAACGGTCAGAACGTTCGTGCTGATATTGTTGCTGTGCTAGAAGGCGACTACGATATTGGTTGGTCTCGCAATGCGGATGGCTCTTTTGATTTGATCGCTGATCTCTGGGGTGTTGCTAAAAAGCACAACCAGACTGAGCTGATTAATTCTATTAACCAAAAGTATGCGGTGAATAAGACTCTGGCTGAGGTTAAGCGTCCTGGGTTGCAGAATGCGAATGTTCGCTTGGTGCTTCAGTAAGTCTGACGTCCGCATGTTGACATCGTTTTTGTGAATTGAGTGGGCTGATTGGTTGTCTGATCAGCCCATTTTCATGCCGTAACCGCCGCATGCATGTTCCGATAGAAGACTAACACCTACGACGCATGGCTGTCTTTTGGCGGCTAAAGCTTTATTGGGTGATGGTTTGGTTGAGGAGTTCTGCGATCGCCCGGTGCTCAATGGGCGGCTCTGCGACAATTGCTTGTCGAGTATCTGTAATTAACCAGTCTAGAGCAGCAGCTTGAACGTCAATAGAGGCGCCTGTTTTGTCAACGCAGTAACGACCAAACACTAGCTTGTCCACCAGTCGAACGCCTGTGCCGATTCGCGAGTATTCAAAGATGACGCTTTTATCAATGATAGTGCCGCTAGAAATTAGACAGTTAGACCCAATCATGCTGGGGCCTACAATGCTAGCGCCATCTTCGATTTCGGTCATTCCTCCAATATAAACAGGGCCTTCGATGTTTATCTTATCCCAGTTAGCTTTGACGTTAAGGCCTGCAAAGACGCCTGGTCGGACCTCGTTTCCGGGGATGCTAACACCTTTAACTTGGCCAGTGAGCACGTCTTGAATAGCTTGCCAATAATCAGGGACCTTGCCGATATCAACCCACTCAAAGTCCATGCGGATGCCATAGAATGGTGCGTTGTCGGCGACTAGCTTGGGAAAAAGATCTCCACCGATATCAAATTCTTGACTTGAGGGGATGTACTTGAAGATTTCTGGCTCAAAGATATAAATACCGGTGTTAATGTCTGTGCTGAGAGCTTCTTCCACGGTGGGTTTTTCTTGGAAGGATTTTATTTTGCCTGTGTCATCGGTGACGACAACGCCGTAACTAGGTACCTGTTTAAGCGGAACCTGTTTCATTACGATAGTTGCAATAGACCCTTTTTCTTTGTGCTGGCGGACAGCTTCGGTCAAATCTAGATCGATGAGTGCATCACCACAAAGCACAATGAAGGTGTCGTCAAAGAAGGGATAGAAGTCTTGTATTTTGCGCATCCCGCCTGCTGAGCCAATGGCTTCGCCAACGAGCTCTCCATCGGTTATGCGTCCTTCAAAGGAGTATGCGAGCTCTACGCCGAAGCGCTGACCATCTCTAAAATAACCTTCAATTTCGTTGGCAAGATGGCTGACGTTAGCCATAATTTGGGTGAAGCCATGTTGCTTAAGTAAATCTAAGAGGAACTCCATCACGGGTTTTTGCATGATGGGAATCATGGGTTTGGGAATGGTGTAGGTGATGGGTCGTACACGAGTGCCCTTCCCTGCGGCCAAGATCATGGCTTTCATGATTAAAGATTCCTCATACGTAGATGTAACAGATTTAGATATAGCAAATTGGGATGTAGCAAATAAAGTTGCTGAATGCTCATGCTATCAAGGCTGATATCAATATACCCTGATTAAATTAGAGACTTTATTCCACCCTTATAGGTTTCAGGGGAATAGTTGAGAATCCGCTAGAATTAGCTGGAAAAATTCGTGCTTATGGCAACTAAGGTGTAGGGCCACGCTAAGGATGTTTCTTTATCTTGTCGCGTTGGCGGCAGCCTCGCTGAGGAGAATCACTTGTGTCACGGCTAACTTTACAGAAATAATATTGTTTCTGTCGAGTGAGTTAGGACACTGATGATCGCGAGAAGTCTTACACGAAAACAGCTTACTTAATTAGCAAAGTGCGTAGGCGCTAGCCTTCTCCGCGAATATGCATCCGCACTTTGCTATAGTCCGTACTTTGCTATAGATAGAAAAAAGAGCACATAAAAAAACCCCAAGGTCATCGTTCCCTCGGGGCTTTAATGAGTTCTAGAAGAAGACGCTTTAGTAAAGCTCTTCTTCCTGGTGAGTCAGAACAGTGCAGTCGGAAGTAGGGTATGCCACGCAAGTTAGAACGTAACCTGCTTCGATCTGGTCGTCGTCTAGGAAGGACTGATCGGACTGATCCACAGAACCTGCTGTGATCTTGCCTGCGCATGTGGAGCATGCGCCTGCGCGACAGGAGTAGGGCAAATCAATACCCTGCTCTTCAGCAGCATCTAGAATGTACTCGTCTTCAGCAACTTCGATGGTAGTGTTTAGGTTTTCAGCTTCGTTGACAAGCGTAACTTTGTAGCTAGCCATATGTGTTCGTTCCTCTGGTTTTGATCTTGAAATGGCTGGCTGCCCATAGCGATTCAGTGCGCTGTTATCTGGATAAAGATAACATCAGCAGCAGCGTAGCTTGATACTACGAGAAAACCATCAGTGTCGGAACCTTCTAACGTGCAAAGCACCAATGGTTTTCGTAATCTAAATTTGAGAATTGCCCTGGGTTTGCTTATGGTTGACCCTTATAAGCGCGTTCATCTGTAGGGTGAAACGCCCTGTTTATTAGGATCTCAGAATTATTAGTGATTCTTTTAATAGGATGTATTGGAAAACCTTTGCATGCATATTCTATTGATAAATCTGTTTGACATAAGCTTGGCTTATGTATCTATGAAGCGTGGAAATAGTGTTACAAATACGCCTTAAGTTTGCAAGTGGTTCATAACCGAAGGCTGGTGCTTTAGGTGCGGTTCTCAGAATTGCTTTTAAAGTGTTGGTTTGAAGCTATCTCCTGTAGGGTTGTTGTTTCAGAGTGCAGTGACCAGAGTGCAGTGACCAGAGTGCAGTGACCAGGGTGCAGTGACCAGAGTGCAGTGATCGGCACAGAGCTTTTGGGGTGTGATGGTGATTCGAGTTGGTTTGATAGGAACAGGCTATGCTGCTAAAGCGCGCGCAAAGTCGCTGATAGGAGATGGACGAGCGCATCTTCTTAGTGTTTCAGGTGAAGATAGTCATCGAACAGAGGTTTTTGCCCAACAGTATGGCTTAGTTCCTGCAACGAGCTGGCAGGCGCTGGTGTCTGATGTGCAGATTGATTTGGTGGTGGTGGCGACTGTCAGCTCGTTGCATGGGGAGATTGTTGCGGCGGCGCTGCAAGCTGGTAAGCATGTTGTGGTGGAATATCCTTTATCTTTGGATGTGTCGCAGGCTGAGGGGTTGATTAAGCTGGCAACGCAACAGAAGGTGTTACTGCACGTTGAGCATATTGAATTGCTAGGCGGGTTGCATCGAGCAATGCGATCGCACTTGTCCCAAATAGGTGCGGTTCAGTACGTGAACTATCGGACGCTGAATCCACAGAACCCTGCGCCGCGGAAGTGGACATATCGCAAAGCGCTGTTTGGGTTTGTGTATTGTGGGGCGCTGTCTCGGGTGCAGCGGATGACGAATTTGTTTGGGGTAGTGCAACGGGTGAGTTGCACTACCCGCTATGTGGGAGAGAGCGTTGACGATGACTGGTTTAAGGGCGTTTTAAGTTCGGCGCGGCTAGAGTTTGCGAGTGGTGTGGTAGCAGAGCTGACTTACGGTAAAGGGGAAGGGCTGTGGGTGCGACGGCGAGAGGTGGAGGTGCAGGGAAGTGATGGCGCCATGGCTTTCCAGGGCAATCACGGTCAGTTGGTGACGGCTGAGGGAGAGCGATCAATTGCGGTTGAACCGAGAAAAGGGCTGTTTTTGAAAGATACAGATGCTGTGTTGAGTTATCTCATCCATGGCGCACCACTGTACGTGAGTGCATCAGACAGTCTGTACGCACTCAAAGTCGCGGACGCGCTACGTAGCGCGTCCGAACGTGGTGAAACAGTAACAGTTGATTAAACTTGAGTCCGATATATTGAAAGGCGGTAATTGAAGATGATTACGAGCCTTGCGTCTATCTTGTCGCGAGTGATTTTTCCCAGACTAGAATGCCTGGACTCTGCTGGATAGGCACGATGTCGAGGACATCTAGTTGAGCGCAGTAGTCGACATCAGCGGTGTTGCCTTTGCGCAGTAAGCGTTGCCCATGACTCGCTTGATGCAAAAGCATATTGAGCTTATCTTGCCACTGCAGATAGAGGCTGATGGCAGCTAGGGCAGAATCGTTGCCGATGATATCTGTGTAGGTAACTTGAGCGTCGTTGATGATGCCTTGAATGATTGCCCCGGCACAGACGGTATCTTCGAGAGAATACTCGCCCTCCCAGCCAGAGCCAACCAGCCAAATACTATTCGGGCGGTTTTTGAGGAGATAATCAACGACGGCTTGACGAGTGGTCAGAGCCGCTGTGATGACAGTGGGGGCCGCTTGAATGCGCTGTAGGCATCGAGTACCGTTGGTGGTACTCATGAATAGTCGTTTACCCTGGGTGCTCGCTGGAGAGTGGTCGCGAGGGGAGTTTCCTAAGTCAAACCCATCTACTTTTTGGCCGCCGCGCTCGCCAGCACGGATACGTTTTTCGCTTGGCCAGTCTTGGCTGATAGCCAGGAGCCTGTCTAGGTCGCTAAAGACTTGTATGGCTTCAGCACCCGCGCTGAATGCCGCCGCCATTGTGGTGGTTGCTCTTAGGACGTCTATGGCGATCGCACAGTCGGGTAGGTCCCCTGTCGGAACTTCCTCAGGGGTGTGATAGACAGATAGTTTCACTGGAATTTGACCTGTGCGTTACTCAATTGCGTATTCAGTTTCACATCCTACGGCAGCAAAAACCACAGTCTATGACTTTAAATAAACAATAGATTTTGAATAGGTTAGCTTGATTAAGCGGGGTGAATCACACGGAGAGGGTGGGATTCGAACCCACGGTACCTTGCGGCACACTCGATTTCAAGTCGAGCGCATTCGACCACTCTGCCACCTCTCCAGAAGCCCTGTATGGATAAACATAGAGGCTGATAGCTTGGCCATAGTAGCTTGTTTGTTCGACAACGTCTACTGCGATTGTTCCAAGGTTTTCCTTGGCCTTATGAACGCCCTATGAACGATATCGTTATCGCCGATGGCAACGTCTGTAGCTGAGTGGATGGCAAGCGGATGGCAAGCGGTGCCTAAGCGGATGGCTGAGCGTAGAGTACTTCTGTGGATATGGTTTGGAAGTTGGCATCTAGCCAAATGAGATCGATGGCTTCGACATTGCCGTGGTTAAGCGTCACAACAGAGAAGCTGCGGCGGTTTCCTTGTTGAGTGGTTTCGATCCGGGGAACATTGGCCGCATTGAAGTATAGGGTGCCAGTTGAACCAACGGCAACGCGTTTACGGAGCTGATTGGTGTTTTTAATTTTGTGGTGCATGTGGCCGAAGGTGACGAGGGGGATATGTTTGCCGGCTTGTTGCGTGAGTGCGATCGCCTCTGCAAAATCAGGATCGCCGTAGTCGCCACCACTGCTGTATTTGCCCCAGTCTTTCCCGCAGGGATCATCGGGCTGTGCGCCCAGCCCATAAGGGCCGACGTGTCCCATAAAAATGATGGTATTGTGCTCTGCTTCATCAGCTGCGGCAAGAATAAGATCTAAGGAGTCATCGAAGCTGCGAATGTCGAATCTCTCTCTGTAGAACTTTTTGTAGCGCCATTTGGATCCGCCCCAGCTAAAAGGCCTAGCCCCAACGATGGTTAAGCCCAATTGAGGAAATTCCTTTTTCCCAAAGCCGACGTGAGCTTCTCCAAGTAAATCTATCTGAAGCTGCACCCAATCCTCTTTGTCTCTGTCGTAGGGGCATTTTTTGATGCCCTTGTTGCTGGCGGAGTAGTAGGCGTCGTGGTTCCCCATCACAGCGGCTTTGGGTACGTCGACTGCAGCAATGCGGCGGGCAACGTCAACGGCTTCGTTGCCATAGTCGCCTAAAAATAGGGCGAGATCTACATTGAGATGCTTAAGGGCTGCGTTGTCTTCGAGTTCCCAGAGGTCGTGAATGTCTCCGATGACGGCGATTTTGACGATGGCTTGGATGTCTGGTCGCTGCACGGATAAGAGCCCTAGGTGTGGGTTTAGGTTATTGATCCAGCATAAACAACTCTTGTTTGTTTATGTAGCGTGAGGTTTTACTGTTTTATGGATGGTGAGTGTGTTGGTTAGGAGCAAAAGAGCGATGGTGCATCAAATTGTGGTGACCTCTTTGGACTGGGTCGTGAGCTGGGAGGTGGCGGTGGAGTCAACCTTTTTGAATCGCCTGAAGTCGATTTTGTTGGCGTTGAATGATCGCGGGGTGGTTGTGGTTGGTTTTACGGGGTGCGATCGCGAAGAAATCGAACCCATTCGCGCTGAGCTCAGCTGGCATGCGCCTTTCATCATTGAAAGCGGGAGCGCTATTTTGACGCCCGTGAGCCAACCCCCTTTCTCGACGCCGCTAGGAGAGCTCGATGGCAACTATTTTGTTGAGACATTGGGGTGTCCCTATGTGCAGGCGCGAGCGGGGCTACGGGTATTAGCGAATCTAATTTCACATCCGCTAAAAGGGTTTGGTGACTTTACCGTGCCAAAGTTAGAGCGATTTTTGGCAATCTCGGCAGAGGCCGCTCACCGAGCGAAGGCCAGAGAATTTAGTGAGCCTTTTATGACGCCGAAGGCTGTGGATGCAGATGTGCTGGTCAATGCGGCGGCTGATATGGGCTTTAGCGTCGTTTTACGCGATCCGCAGAAGACCCGCTTTTCTGAGTTGATTGGGGCAAAGGCAAGTGTTTCGAGTGCGGTTGCGAAAGTTGTGAATGCGTATCAGTTAGACAATGAGTCGGCTTCTGTGGTGGTGATTGGCACAGCAGAAGATCTGCAGCAAGTGCTTCCTGATGAGGACGGCGCCGCTGTCTGGCCGGTGATTGAGGTGCGATCGCCTGAACAATGGTTAGCTGAGTTAGAAAGCTGCGGCACCAAAATTTTATGACCTAATCTTCTCAAAGATTGTCACCAAAGGCTGCGGTTAAAAACTGCTGCTAGCAATGGGTGCATAGCAACGTAATAGATACTGGCTATTTTTGGTAAAAATGACTATAATTAAAATCCAGTAAATGGTAATCCAGAACATTTCACGAACGCTATCGGGAATGGGACGCCAGAACGCTCGGATAACAATACGGGACGTGACAACGCCCAATCCATAACGCCTTCATTAAAATCGACCTGAGAGAGGAAAGTTCTGTGTTTGCAACGGCCAGCGCAACGGCTCAACTAACTGATAATGCTATCCCTAAAGACCTTTTTAGTGCGATTGAAGCACTCAAAAAAGAGCTCAATGCGGTGATATTAGCCCATTATTATCAAGAGCCTGATATTCAAGATATTGCTGATTATATTGGTGACTCTTTAGGTCTTTCTCAACGAGCAAAAGAGACGAAAGCCGATGTGATAGTGTTTGCTGGCGTTCACTTTATGGCTGAAACTGCCAAAATTCTGAATCCTGACAAGCTAGTGTTATTACCCGATTTTGAAGCGGGCTGTTCTTTGGCCGATAGCTGCCCGCCAGATGATTTTGCGCGCTTCAAGGCGCGGCATCCGGATCACATCGTGATTTCGTATATCAACTGCACCGCTGAGATCAAGGCGATGAGCGACATCATTTGTACCAGCTCAAATGCAGTCAAGATTGTCAATCAGCTCCCAGCCGATCAAAAAATTATCTTTGCGCCGGATCGTAACCTGGGGCGCTATGTGATGGAGCAGACGGGGCGTGACATGGTGCTGTGGCAGGGGAGCTGCATCGTGCATGAAACATTTTCCGAGAAGAAAATATTGCAGCTCAAGATGGAGCATCCAGATGCGGAGATTGTGGCGCATCCAGAATGTGAAGCGACTGTGCTGCGTCATGCTAACTACATTGGCTCGACGACGGCGCTGTTGAAATATGTGGCAAAGCGCGAAAATGAGCGCTTTATTGTGGCAACTGAACCAGGGATTATTCACCAGATGGAGAAGCAGGTGCCGAAGAAGCATTTTATTCCCGCGCCGCCGGAGGCTAACTGCCAATGTAACGAGTGCCCTTATATGCGATTGAATACGCTAGAGAAGCTGTATTGGGCGATGAAGCATAAGTCTCCGGAGATCATCCTTCCACTGGAGACTCAAAAGGCCGCGCTCTCGCCGATTGAGAGAATGCTGGAGATGAGCCGTTAGTAAGGGTTGTGTGTCTTGTGGCAGCAGTGCTTTCGAGGGATGCCGGACTATGTGGCTAACTGCTGCTTGATTTGAAAGGCGAGCATATCGATGATGTTGTCACCGCCTTCATTGAGAGCTGCGGTGGCTTCTTTCTCCGCGCGCTCGACGACGTCAGCAGGAAGCTTGAGTAAGGAGAGGAGGAGATTGTAGGCGCTACTTTCCTGCTCGTTAACCTTGGCTTCGTTGGGGGTGCGGGCGCTGGCGTTAATGACTTCGTAGGAAAGGCGTAGGGCCACTTCTTTTTCGGCGGGAGTCGTGAGTTTACTGACCGCTTCTGGGAGAGGAATTTCTTGCACGAAGTACTCAGTGAGCTGGCTTTGTAGTTGGCTTTGCTGTTGAGGCGCGGTGGCAAAGAGCTGACTGAAGCGGATAAGCATGGTGTTGACTTCTTTTTGCTCTAGGCTGTCGTCAGCCCAGGCCATGGCGAGCACGACGCGGAGCAAATTCATTTGGCGAGGGGAAATGGGGGGGCGGTTGCATGGGTAGAGCCAAAGATGAAGGGGATGGCTCTACTGTAGGGAAAGCTGCTGAGGCCGGATGATAGGGCGCACAAAAATTAAAGATGCCAGTAACAAACCAGTCTTGTGGGTGAACGTATCGCTTGGGGTAGGTTATCCCAGTTTGGATTAGCCCAGTTTGGATTAGCCCAGTTTAGAAAGATGGCGGAGGCTTTTGAGGTCTGTAAGCTGAATAACGTCTCTGCTCTCGTCTATGTTGATCCAATTGCGGGCGGCGAGCTTGTCTAGAATTTTGGGGACTTCGCTGGGTTTGATGTCGGCGATCGCGGCCAAATCACTCACCGGAATGTTGAATATTTCAATCGTGTCGCCTTTCTGTTCACCGTAGGCATTAGCGACATCTACTAGGGTATAGACCATTTTGATGCCGGGTGGTTTGTTGCGCAGTTGGAAGCGTTTTTGGGTGTGCTTGAGCCGCTGCACCATACTCTGGAGTAGGCGATGGTGGAGCTGGGGATCTTTAAAGAGGGTTTGCACAAATAGCTGGGCTGGAATGCTAATGAGATCGACGTGGGAGAGGGCTGCAACATCAGTGGAGCGAGGCGATTCGTTGAGCACAGCCATTTCGCCAAAATATTCCCCTTTGCCGAGCACCACGAGGGTGACGTAGCCATCGCCAGACTGTACTCGAACTTTGGCCCAGCCGGAGACAATAAAGTACACGGCGTTACCCCAAGAGTCTTCCATTAACACGGTGCGTCCAGCGGGGCACTTATTAAAGCTGGCGTTTTTGTGGAGGATGGCAAGCGTTTCCGTGCTGGCGTTCTTAAAGAGAGGGAAGATCTCGCTGAATGCCTCAGATGACATAGGGACAGGCAGGGCAGCTAGAGACATGGCGAACGGGGTAGACGTAACTTTAGATTGGAATTTGTCTGTATTAGGTTACCCGTTCAGTTACATAAGTTTCTGTTGATTTGGTTGAAGTAGATGTATCACGTGGTGGCATCAGGCTTTTGGGTAGCGGGCCGCGCCAGCCGCTGCAATGGAGACGAGGAGGCAGGCTAGGAGCGATCGCGCTGAGAGAGTCTCACCCAGCACAATGAGCCCGGCGAGCGCCCCGGCCATCGGTTCCATGCTCATCATTACGCCAAACACATTGATGGGCATAGAGCGCAGGGCAATCATTTCGAGAGAGTAGGGGAGTGTGGTGGAGAGTAGCGCGACGCCGAGCCCTAACAGGAGGAGGGTGGGATTTAGCAGGGCCGGGCCGGTGGTGACGATGCCGATGGGGAGAAGAATTCCGGTGCTGACGAGCAGTCCCCAGGCCAGGCCCTCAATCCCAGAGAGTTTTTGGCCGAGCTTGGCGGAGCAGGTGATGTAGAGCGCCCAGCCGATGCCTGCAATGAAGGCAAAAAGAATGCCGAGCGGGTCGATGGTAGCGCCGGTGAGGGGGGTGAGCAGAACGATTCCGATGGCGGCCAGGAGAATCCACAATCCGTCCAGCCAGCGCTGTGCGTTGAGCATGGAAAGTCCAAGTGGGCCGGTGAATTCTATGGCGATCGCAATGCCCAACGGAATGCGATCAATCGCTAAGTAAAAGCAGGAGTTCATGAGCGCAAACGTTGAGCCAAAGGCCAGGATGAGCGTCGCGTTTTGCCGGATTTGATCGTTCCACTTGAGCCGTAAAAAGCTGGAGAGCAAGATGGCTGAGAAGGTAACGCGGAGGGTGACCACGCCCCAAGGGCCAAGATCGGTAAAGAGAGATTTGGCAAGGGCAGAGCCGAACTGAACTGAGAGGATAGCGATCAGGACGAGAGCGGTGGCGGGGGGACGTTTGAGGGAGCTATTCATCCCATCAGTGTATGGGCATTTCGTGGGATCATTTCACGCTGACGAAACGAGATTGGGCGATCGCTCTCAGGCGCTGCAAATCTTCCCGCCGAGAAACCGACAGCGGCACAGTGGTTTTAATCGTGTGCTCAATCAGTTCTGTATTCACTGGGCAGCGTTCGTGTAGGGCGTGATAGAGCGCGGTAACAATGGCTTGCTCAATTTCTGCGCCGCTAAAGCCATCGCTAGCGGCCACTAGACGAGGTAGATCAAACCGCTGGGGATTTTGCTTGTGCCGGTACATATGAATTTGCAAAATGGTGGCCCGTTCTTCGTTATCGGGCAAATCGACAAAGAAAATTTCGTCAAAACGGCCCTTACGCAGGAGCTCGGGGGGAATAGCAGAGAGATCGTTCGCAGTGGCGACCACAAAGACTTCTTCAGATTTTTCCTGTAGCCAAGTAAGGAAGGAGCCAAACAGTCTGCGACTGAGTCCGCCGTCGGTGTCGCTACTGCTTTGACCCATGCTTTTTTCAATTTCATCAAGCCAGAGCACGGCCGGGGCCAGTTTCTCGGCGAGGGCGACGGCTTGGCGAAAGTTCTTTTCAGAGCCGCCGATGTATTTGTCGTAGAGTTTGCCGGTGTCGAGCTTGAGTAGGGGCATATGCCACTGGCGGGCAATGGTTTTGGCGGCTAGAGATTTGCCGCAGCCTTGAATGCCAACAATTAAGATGCCTTTAGGCGGCGTGAGGTTAAAGGCTTTGGCCTGGGGGCTGAAACCGGCGCGGGCGCGGTTGAGCCACTGGCGGAGGTTGGCAAAGCCGCCGAGCTGGGCGGTATTTTGCTCGGGGGGAAAGTAGTCTAAGAGACCTGTTTCGTGAATGACTTGAATTTTGCGTTCTAAAATTTGATCGATGTCGTCGCGGTCGAGCTTGCCATCTGAGATGGCGGCGTAGGCGATGACTTTTTTAGTTTGTTTGAGGGTCATCCCTTGGACGGCCTTGACAAGCTGTTGGTTGTCTTGGGGGGTGAGGTCAACTTTGACTCTGCCGCGGCAGGAGGCGATCGCGCTATCTATTGCCCTTTGCAACTCAACTGGCCCCGGTAGAGGGAGTTCAAAATAGACGGCCTCATGTGCGGTTTCTTTGGGCAGTGAAACCTGTTCGCCAGTCAGCACCAGTGCAGACTGGTTGTAGCTAAACTGATGGGCAACTTCTCGAAATTGCCGCGCGATCACGTCATCTTCTAGATGCGTGACAAAGTCTTTGAGCCAGTAGACGCCCCGCGTAGAGATACCTTGAATGTGGCGCAGCACGTCTAGCGGATCGGCGGTGTTTTCGATGACTTGGCGTTTTCCACCCGGTGGGGCGTATTCGTTATTCCAGTGGCTGCTTTGGCCCTGCAGCCGGCCCAGCCCGTGCGCGACGCTCCAGTCGAAGGACATTAGCTGCAGGTCGTTGGTGGCTTTATTCAAGAGATCTTGCACCCGCTCTTCTTCTACCGTTTCGATTACGATGACCGGATGAAACGACATTAGCAGCGTTTGAAAGTGTCGCAGACTTCTAGAGATGCTGCTTCGTGTAGCAGCGGTTGAAGCGTCCATATTAAAGAGATGTGGCCTACAAGGTGGGCAAGCGGTCTATAGCCTGTATCGTATGCATCTGGTACAGGCGTGTCGCTTGGCCCGCTGTTGCATAAGGCTTCTAGACAGAATGCTGTACCTCAGCCAAGCGACCAAAGCTATATTGAGTGATGTCTTAGTTATGCCCAGAACCTTGTTAAGTGCAGTCTGCGTTTAGTTATGGCCTTATCTCAAGTAGTTGTCTTGCGGTGGTGGATTTTGAGGGGCATTATCAGGTTCAACTTCGACATCAGGTTCAACTTTGACGCTCACCGGTTCAAGCGCGGAGCTTCTTTGGGCTGACGGATGACTGGCTAATGAGTCGGTGAGCGGATGAGAAAAGGGGGTGTTATCTGGAAGCTGCCAGTGGTTAAGCACATCTTTGATGAGCAGCTCGTCCAGCCAGGTTTTACTGACGACGGTGAGGGGTAGGGCGAGCAGGAGACCTAGAAATCCGAAGGTGGTGGCGAAGAAAATTTGAGCGATCAGGGTGAAGGCAGGGAGCAACGAAACTTGGTGGGCCATGATGGTGGGGGTAACCCAGTAAGATTCGACCTGCTGAATGATGACGTAGAGAACGACAACGGCGATCGCAATCCAAGGATCGTCTGAAAGCAGCGCTACGATGACCGGAAATCCCATACTGAGCGTAGGGCCGAGGTTGGGAATGAAGTTGAGGATGCCAGCCAGCAGCGCGTGGGCAAAGGCCAGATCTACGCCGAGAATGACCAAGCCAACGAAGCTAAAAGTGAAGACGAAAATAGAGCTGATGATGATACCGCCGAGCCAGTTCTTCAATGCCAGCTCACATTTGCCAAAAATTTCTCTCGCCCGCTGCCGATAGAACGACGGGAAAAGCAGGATCAGTCCGTCCAAATAGGCCGATGGATTGACTAGCATCATCACGGCCAGAATGCTGACAAACAGCGTTTGTAGGGCGACGCGTAGTGAGGAGTTGAAAAAGGAGAAGAAATTGCCGAAAACATCTATAACGGCAGAGTCTGGAGCGGTGAGCCAAGTGATGAATTCGTCTAGCTCGGGGAGGCGAATGCGCTCTGGCAGGTTGGCCTGCAACTGGGCGATGCGAGTCGGTAGGGTTTGAGAAAACCGAATGACTAGCTCAATGAGCAGTTGGAACTGTTCGACAAAGGGCGGAACAATACCGAGAATGAAGAGCGCGGCAACGAGCGTTGCCAATAGGAGCGCAATGGGAATGGCGAACTGCTTGGGGATATTGAGCTTACGAATTTGGTCAGTAAGGCTGTTGAGGGCGATCGCGATGACGATGGCTGCAAACGTCAGCAGCAGTAGCGGTCTAATGGCCCAAAGAATGTAAGCTGCGGCTACAAAACACAGCAGACTAATCCAATCCCCTAGCTTCATTCCCCCTCCTTGGCTCGAATTTTGCACATTGTATATGAGCGATCTATAAGTAGCTATGACGATAAGTAGCTATGACGATAAGTAGCTATGACGATAAGTAGCTATGACCATACCCGACTCGCAACCCACAGATTGGAAAATTATCCCCGTCGAGCCGCTCTCTCCCGACTGGATTGGTACCGTTGAGACCTTAACGGGGTTGCCTCAGCCAATGCGCGGCGCACAGCTGCTGTGGCAGCGCGGGCTGAGAACAGCGGTGGCACTGCAAGGGTTTTTGAGCGCTAAGGACTACCAACCTGCCAGTCCGTTCGACTTTGGTAAAGAGATGTCACTAGCTGTAGCGCGGCTCGTTAAAGCTAGAGAGGCCCAAGAAAAAGTTGCGATTTGGGGTGATTTTGATGCAGATGGTGTCACTTCGACTGCTGTTTTGTGGGACGGGCTGGGTCAGTTTTTTACAGATGCCAATCAGCTTAGCTACTTTATTCCCAACCGACTAAAAGAATCCCATGGTCTTTCTTTAATGGGGCTAGAACAGCTTGCTGCAGCGGGTGTAACCCTAATTGTGACATGCGATACGGGGAGTACGAACCCTGTTGAGATTGAGCGAGCCAATGCGCTGGGAATGGATGTGATTGTGACCGATCACCATACCCTGCCAGATGAGCGACCTGCGGTGGTGGCGATTGTGAACCCCCGAGCACTGCCGCGTGAGCATGCGATGGCAGATTTATCTGGTGTTGCGGTGGCGTTTAAATTGGTAGAGGCCATGTATGAGCGGCTACCAGAGGTCGCGACAAAGCCGCTGCGATCGCTGACGGATTTGGTCGCAATTGGGCTGATTGCGGATTTGGTAGAGCTGCGAGGCGATTGTCGGTATTTGGCTCAGGTGGGGATTGCGCAGCTACAGACGCATTTGAAAGCCTTAGAGAGAGGCCAAGCCCCTCTCAGACCGGGGGTTGCGAAGCTGCTGCAGTTGTGTAGAAGAGCGGGTGATCGCCCCACCGATATTTCGTTCGGCATTGGCCCGCGTATTAATGCGGTCAGCCGTATCTATGGCGATGCTAGCTTTTGTGTAGAGCTGCTGACCAGTCAAGATCCGGTGCGCTGCAGAGACCTGGCCGAGAAAGCAGAGCTGGCCAATGCACGGCGAAAAGCGTTGCAAAACGATGTATTGCAGCAGGTGATTCGGCAAATAGACGCGCGGGATCTCTCTACGATGGACGTAATTGTGCTGTGCGATGCTCTGTGCGCTACTCGGTGGCCAGTAGGCGTGTTGGGCTTAGTGGCGGGGCAGGTGGCGCAGCAATATGGCCGGCCAACGATTTTGCTGACATTAGATGAACCTGGAACATTAAGCCGGTTAGAGCGCCGCGCAGATGCCGTGGAAACGCTGGCGCGGGGATCGGCGCGGTCTGTCAATGGAATTGATTTGTACGAGCTGGTGAATTCTCAGAAGCACTTACTTAGTAGCTTTGGTGGTCATCCGTTTGCTGCGGGACTGAGCTTGCCTGCAAGTAACTTACCGATGTTTACCGCAGCGATTAATCAGCAGTACCGACAGCAGCGTGGCGGACAGCTGAGCCTGCCGACAGTGACCGCAGATTTGACGGTGACGGTGGCTGAGTTAGGGCGCGATTTGTTTCAAGAGCTGAAACTTCTGGAGCCTTGTGGAATGGGTAATCCGGTGCCCAAGCTGCTAATTCAGAACTGTTGGTTTGAGAATGTGTGGCATCAAAAGCTAAAAGATCGCATGGGCGGAAAGGTGGGCTATATCAAAGCGAGCTTTTATCTGTGTGATGACAGTATTGCAGGCAATCCGCGGCTCAGGTTTCCGGGCCTGTGGTGGGGACACTACAAAGAGGACTTACCGCCAGGCCGGTGGGATGTGATTGCTGAGCTAGATTACAACAGTCACCCGAAGCGCCAGCAGTACGAAATTCGTCTGATTGATATTCGTCCAAGTATGGGACGGCTAAGTATCGAAAGTATAGATGGCAAGGAAGATCCGTCTACTTTGGCAACGAGTTCGCCAACCCAGTGGCTTCTAGATCGCCGCATAGCAGATCACCGCACTGCGGAGCGCTCAATTTCAGAAGAGCGTTATCCGCCGCGACAGCTGGCCCCACCAGCGCCTGACTTGCAAACGCCAGATTCGCAAACGCCAGATTCGCAAACAACTGACCTGGTGTTGGATGAGTGCCCATCACAGTGGAAAGAGCTGTCAATGTGGAAGCACCAGTCTGAGCAAACACATCAGCCAGTGGCGTTGGCGTATGCATCACCCGAAAAAACGAACCCTCTCTATAAGTGGGAAATGCTGCTGGGGGCGGCCAAGTATCTGAGCAGAGAGCAAGCCGCTGTGACGGTTGAGCGTCTATGCGAAAAGCTGGAGATTTGCGATCGCACACTATTGCTAGGGTTAGTTGCCCTTCAGCAAGCTGGCTTCAGCGTTAACCAATCTGCGATAGATATTCGATTTCAATATGCTCCGGGTGAATTTAGCAGTAGTGCATCTGGTAGTAGTGCATCTGGCAGTGGTACATCTGGCAGTGGTGACTCTGAAGACAACGGCAAATCCCTCAGTCGCTTTCTTGGCGCCATACAGGAAGAAAACTTCCGCCGTCGATACTTCTACAAAGCGCCCGTAACCACCCTCGAAGTCGCTATCCGTACCGAACCTTAAACCTCTGGGACTTAACCTCTGGAACTTGCGCTTTAAAGAATCCTCAGCCCAATTTGGATCAAAACATTAAAAAATAAAAAATAAGTCTATTTACCCATTGCCGACTTAATTCAAAAACAGTATCATCGTATACAGAAAGACAAAACACGTTCATCTTTTGTTCGCTGTTTGCTCCAAGTATTCTTAAGTGGAGTTTCAGTTAATAGAAGACGGAAGTAAGAGCCAAAAGACCTAAATCTTATAGGCCCTATCGACTCTGAAGGAACGCGCCTCTTATTACATACACATCCTATTCGAGGCGATTACCATGCAACTCTCTTACCGTGGCGTTAAGTACAATACTTCTGCTCCTGCTGTTCAAGTGACTGAAACTCAAGAAATCGGTCACTATCGCGGCGCTACCTATCATGTTCGTCGTGCAGCAAGCGCGGTAGCTCGTAAAACTAACGATGTCCTCAAGTACCGTGGCGCAATTGTTCGCTAAGTTCAATCATCGTTAGCTGTTGAGTCTTAATTATCAAGTTAAGGTCCATCACCCATAAGGCGTACTCTTCTCTAGAGTGCGCCTTTCTTATTTCTAGAGTGCGCCTTTCTTAGGTTTGTCCTGGTTGGCTGTTCTAGGCAGCTGTTTGCGGCTGGGCGCACCTGATCAATATCGCAGATGCTATATCATGTGACCGGTAAGTCCTGTGTGGGCTGGGAGTACAGATTTACGTGCTGGGATTTGTCATAGGGTTATCGGTTGGTTTGGGGCTGTTGGTGCTATACCGGCGGCGCGATGATGCGAAGCTAAAGCGACTCTTGAGTCGATTGGAAGATCGCCAGCCGCTATCGACGTTGGGTGTGGACGCGCAGCTTGCCAGCGCGATTCATGAGCGGAAGGTACAGGCGGAGGAGCTGGCTGAGCAGCTTCAAGACTTTCGCAGGGCATTGGAGCTGGCACCGGTTGGATATTTACAGGTAGATGAGGAGAATCGCCTGTTGTGGTGTAACCGCAAAGCTCAGGAGTATTTGGATATTAAGCCGAGTGACGTTGTTGTGCCGACAGCCTATGGGCCGCCTAAGCTGCTGCTGGCAATTGTGCGCTCCTATGAGTTAGATCAGCTGGTGGAGCGTACTCGGCTGACGCAGGCGGTGTGTGATGCACGGTGGACCTTCAATTCCATTTCGACTGATCCGTTTAACTACTCAGAGCGACCGGCTTACCCATTGCAGGGCTATGGCTTGCCCATGAGTCAGGGGCAGGTCGGTATCTTTTTGGAAAATCGACAGGAAGCCGTGAGCTTAGCGCAGCAGCGCGATCGCTGGATTTCAGATGTGGCCCATGAGCTAAAAACGCCACTAACCTCTATTCGCTTAGTGGCTGAAACGCTGCAAACGCGAGTGGACCCTTCTCTGGTGAGTTGGGTGGAGCGGCTGTTACGAGAAGTGCTCCGGCTAAGCAAGCTGGTGGATGATGTGCTGAATATGAGCCGGTTAGAGCAGCAGCGATCTCGCTCGGTCAACGGCGCAGATGTGGACCTGGTGGCGCTGATACAGGCGGTTTGGCAAAGCCTAGAGCCTTTAGCCAAGCTGAGTGATTTAACGCTGAGCTATCAGGGGCCCAAAACGCTAGTGGCCCATGTAGATGCAAGCTTGATGCACCGGGTAATATTCAATTTGCTGAGCAACGCCATGAACTATAGTCCCCCTGCACAGGCAATTCAGATTAGGCTGGGGCTGGTGCAAGAAAATGGTGTGCCTGAGAGGGAAGCCAGTCAAGAGAGCCTAAACGGCAATGCCCTCGGGCCAGCCGAGCGGCAAGAGTGCATCTTGCTAGAAGTGATCGATGCTGGCAAGGGCCTCGATAAGAAGGACTTACCCCATGTGTTTGATCGGTTCTACCGGGCGGATCCGGCGAGATCGCACGAAACTGGTGCTGCCAACGTGACAGAAGATGACAACAGTAGGGCAGCCCTTGCAGAACTATCGAGTAGCGGCACAGGGCTAGGTTTAGCGATTGTCCAGCAGATTGTAGAGTCTCATCAAGGACGCGTAGACGCCAGGAATAGTCCGGAGACCGGGGGGGCTTGGCTGCGAGTTTGGTTACCTAGTCAGCGGTTGGTTAAGAACCAGTAGATCCTCAAAGTGCAAGACCTTCAAAGCACAAGACCCTCCAAGCGTATCCATTCACTCAGTAGAAATGCCTGGTGACCACATCTTTTTGAACTAGTGCAATGACGTAGTTTCTCTGTCACGACTGACGATTCGTGGGGCCAAGTTGGCGCGATTGGCCTGCACTGGTTATCCTGCGCCCGGTGAGTTAGCCATTATTTAAAGAAAGTATGAGGAACTGAGCGCAGCGCACTCCGGGGATCAACGCAGTGTTATGTAAGTAGAGGCCTTTTATTGTGAGCGTTATCACTTGGAATTCGGTATTTACAGATCCTTATTAGGTAATAGATGTATGAAATCTTTCTCATTCCGTAGGATTACCCCCTTGTGGATACCTGGAGAAAACTGTTTGAATAGATAATGTATTGATGTAGACAGCAAGCTGCTAGGGCTTGTTACGTAAGTACTTACGTGATGAACAATATGAAGCAGTTTGTCTATCGATAGATAGACTCAGTGTAAACACTTAGGAAAAGCAATATAGGCTATTTCAAACGGCGCGTTCAATCCGTTGTTTCGACCTATCGCCTTATGGATTGGGTCTGTACTGTTAGTCTGTACTGTTTTGGTTTGCATGGTTCTGGGTCTAGGCGGTTTCTTTTCGCGCCGTTTCTGGTCACGCCGTTTCGTTCCTTGCTTCGTTTCTTTCTATGGCCGATAGGCTACAAAAGCTGCTTTCGCAGCGAGGCATCGCTTCTCGACGCCAGGCTGAAAAGCTGATTTTGAGCGGTCGAGTAACGGTAAACGGCAAAGTCGCTGAACTCGGTCAGCAGGCCGATGTTGAATGCGATCTTGTTTGCGTGGATGGTGTATCCATAGGGGATGCGCCTAGCCATACCTATTTGCTGTTGCACAAGCCCCGTGGCGTCGTTTCTACTTGTCGCGATCCCCACGGACGTAAGACCGTTCTAGATTTGCTGAATGCCTCACTCAAAAGTGGTTTAGGCATTCACCCCGTAGGCCGCCTAGATGCAGATTCGACGGGGGCACTGCTGCTCACTAACGATGGCGAGCTGACGTACCAGCTCACTCACCCGAGCCACCAAATGCCCAAAGTATATCGGGTTTGGATAGAAGGTCTGCCGTCTGACAAGGTTTTGCAGCAGTGGCGTGATGGTGTTGTGTTAGCGGGCCGTAAAACGCATCCAGCTAATATTGTACTGCTGAGATCCGCTGTGAAATCTGCGAGTACTGCGCGAGGCTCTGTCAAAGAACGGTATAGCCAAGGTCGCCACAACCAAGATCGTCATAACCAAGGTCGCCATAGCCAAGACCAGCAAAGCCTATTGCAAGTGACGCTGACCGAAGGCCGCAATCGTCAGATTCGCCGTGTGGCCGAAGGGCTGGGCCACCCTGTGACAGCCTTGCACAGAGTGAAAATTGGCTCATTAGCACTGGGAAAGTTAGCGCCTGGTCGCTATCGTTTACTTGAGGAGTCTGAAATTGCTCAGCTTAAGAAGGCCGTTCGTGAATCAATTGACTGAGGCCATGCCTAAACCGATGCTTTTATGCTTGTCTCTACTTGAATTCTTGTCTATTTGAACTGAATTCTTGTCTATTTAAATTTTTTCCTGCCTTCCTCCCACCTCGTCGAACTCATGAAGCAGAAAGTGCGTACTAAAGAACCTACTGCCCAGCAGCTGCAGCAAGAGCAACTACAGTCTCTTGGCAATATGCTTGAACAGGCACGTATGCAGCAGGGATTGTCTTTGGAAGTGATTGAGAAACGGACGCTGATTCGTCGGATGCTGCTGTCGGCGTTGGAGAAAGGTAAGCTCTCTGATTTGCCTGAGCCGATTTATATTCGCGCGCTACTGCGCCGCTATGGTAATTCGTTAGGTCTAGATGGTGAGGCGATCGCAAGTCAGTTTTTTACGCGTCCGGTGGTGAGTTCTCCCCGCTCTTCTTGGAAAGATTCTCCGGCAGCGCAGCTTCGCCCACTGCACTTGTACGGCGCATATGTGCTGTTGATTATGGGGGCGGTGAGTGCGCTGTCTGGTTTTTTGCAGCGCAGCGCCCCAGATATGACGGCGCAGCCAATTTTGGATCCCACGGCGATTGAGCAGCTAATGCCCAGGCAGGCAGAAAATGCTGAGGCTGTAGAACCCGCTGCGGCAGCGCCTGAACCAAAGGTGCAAGAGAAGCCCGTTGAGATAGATTTAGTGCTAACGGGTCAGTCTTGGATTCGTGTTGTTGCCGATGGCAAGACTGAGTTTGAGGCGATTTTGGAGCAGGGCGAGCAGCGATCCTGGGGGGCGAATGAGAGTATTACGCTACGTGTGGGCAATGCTGGCGGTGTGATGTATTCGTACAACCAATCCAAGGCGGAGTTGATGGGTGAACTTGGCATGCCTGAAGAGAAGACATTTGGGCCAGAAGTGAGTTTGGCTAGCCAGTGATGGCTGCTGGTGATGAGCTCTAGTGATGAGGCTTAAGGGATGAGAGGGGCCAGTGCGGCCTCGCGTTATCGGGGTTGTGAGGGCGCAGCTGGCAGCGACTGGGTTTTGAGCATTGTTTTTGGGGAATTGGATGCTCTCAGCGGTAAGGCCTTGAGCGGCAAGATGACGGTGGCAGTGGTGCCGTGATGGTTGGGCTCAGCTGGGTTCTTTGCCGGGCTTGCGACTGAATTCTTGACTTGGCTTGCTACCTGGCTTTCTAGTGTGAGTGTGCCTTGGTGGTTGTCGGTGATAATTTTGGCGATCGCCAGTCCCAGCCCTGATCCCCCCGCATTTCGACTACGGGCCGCGTCTACTCGGTAGAAGCGATCAAAGATGCGGCTGAGATCTGCTTTGGGAATGCCAATGCCCGTATCTTGAATGGTGACCGTAATTTGATTGCTGTTGGATTGGGCTGTGACGGTAACAGACCCTGCCTGCGTGTAGCGAATGGCGTTGGCAATGAGGTTGGTAAAAAGCCGGGTGAGCTGATTGGGATCGCCTTGAAGGGTCAGGGCCTGATCGGGAACATGGCTGATGAGATCAAGAGATTTTTCTTGGGCGGGAGCCTGCTGCTCTTCGATAACTTCGGCTAAGAGAAGGGAGAGATTTGTCTGATCTGGCTGCATGGGCACCAGGCCACTTTCTTGACGGGCGAGGAAAAGTAAATCATCGACGAGACGGCCTAAACGGCGAGTGAGCCGCTCGACGACTTCTAGCTGACTGCGCTGAAACTGCTCGTCAGGATCTGCGAGGGCCACTTGGACGTTGGTTTGGATGACGGCAATGGGGTTGCGCAGCTCGTGGGAGGCATCGGCCGTGAACTGCTTAAGCTGCTGGTAGGAGTTGCGCACCGGGTTCATGGCGAGGCCAGAGAGCAGCCAGCCGACGAAGGAAACCACGCTGAGCATAGCGGTGCTCCACAAAGCGAGATCGATAATCAGCTGGCGGCTGGGTTTGGAAACCTCGAACCAAGGGTGGCTGACGCGAATGTAGCCGAGGAGCTGAGCGCCTGACTTTACGCGGCGGGTGATTTGGCGTAGCACGACGCCATCCGGTGGGGTAACGGTCTCACCGTCTGGATTGACGTGCAGGGAAATTTCAGGTGGGCGGCGGAAGGTGCTCCAGGCGAGTTCTCCGGTGGGGCTGAACCATTCGAGATCGATGTGGTCATCTTCGGAGGCTTCTTTGCTGTTGCGGAAGCTGTCTTCGATGTTGACGCGCAGCTTGGGCCTTTGAATGCCGGTGGCGGTGAGCATTCTGCCAGTAGGGATGGCCTCGGGGATCGGCTCGATGATGAGCGATCGCTCCACAATTTCCACCACATGATTGAGCGTGTCGTCTACACGGTCTACAAGCGTGCTGCGCACATAAACGTAAACGCCGCTTGCAAAGATAAGGAGCAAGACGGCGGTGACGGTGGTGTACCAGAGGGCGAGGCGGCGGCGGGTGGTTTGAAACATGAGAACCGGTCGAAAGTTAGTCTCTGATCGTCATGGCTTGCTGGGAAATTAAGAAGATGCTGATAGTAGCTTAATTGGTACTTTGAGTGTGCCAAAAGACACTTTTGAAGATCCGTAGGTGCTTTTTGTTATTTTTTGTCAGAATAGGCGTGTTTCCCTTTCATTCCGAATGATGAGCACAGATGTAAATGTAGTTCCCCATAGGGTATTTCGAAAGTATTTCGGAGTTAGAAGCCTTCAGGCAATTTACCAATCTAAAGTAAAGGGAACACGCCTCAAAGGCGTTGACAGAATTGATAGTTCTGGCTTCTCAAGAAAAAGACAGAACGGAAAAAGCAGAGAGAGAGAGGAAATAAGAATAATCTCTCGAAAAGCACTCGATTCAACATATATGTTTTCTCCTTACCTAGAGCTTCTAAAAGGTAAGGGAAGAGACAAAAACCCTAGGGTGTTAGCTATCCCAACAATTAGAGATAGAATAGCATTACATGCATTGAAAGAGGTGCTGTTTGAGATATTTCCTGAGTGTGTTAATAGGCGATTTGCTAACACGGTAATTCGCGATATTAATCAGGCATGTATGCAATTGAATAAATCTCAACTAGGCTTTTTTAGGACTGATATTAGTAACTTCTATGGCTCAATAGATAGAGGCGAACTTCTTAGTCTGATAGGGAAGAAAGTTAGGTCTAAGAAAGTTAAAACGATGCTCAGAAGAGCAATGACAAGACCTATAGTTCCGAAGATATATAGCAAAAGACAACTAGCTCAATATGAGGTTTCTGGTATTCCACAGGGCTTATCTATCTCCAATATATTGGCAGAAATTTATATGTACGAGCTAGATGGGAAGATGAAGAATGATCCACAAGTCCTTTTCTATTCTAGATATGTAGACGATATCTTAGTAATATCAAATATGAATCATTTGCCGAATGTTGTGAGTCGGCTGAGAGCCGAGTTAGAGCCTAATGATGCATTAGGCTTAAAGCTAAACGAAAGCAAAACATATACTAATAGCGCTCATCTGACAGAATTCAATTTGTCTAATACTTTCGAGTACTTAGGGTATCAATTTAGTGACAATATGGTGCCCTCTCCAAAGAGAAGCTCAGAGGAGAAACTGATTCGCTCTGTTACTGGTCTATTCTGTGAGTATAAGAGCGCGCTCCGGGTGATAAAGAAAAGTAGGAAGAAAGTAGAAAACAAGAGGTTTGAGTCTGAATGCTTGAGAAAGACTTTCATGTTTCGACTGAACGAAAAGATAACAGGGGCGCTCAGCGAGAAGAAGAAATATGGTTGGATGTTCTACTTCATAGAAATAGGTGATAGGTCTTCTTTATATCGAATAGATGCTATATTCTCACGAATGCTTACGAAAACGGAAGGTCTTGATTCTAATGTTCCTCCAATACTTAAAAAACTAGCTAGAACGTATTTCGAGGCCATACATAGCCCAGAGAGAGGATATATTCACAATTACAATAGATATAACTCTTCAGAGAAAAGGCGCGACTTTTTAATAGAACATGGTTATATTGATGCGCGTAAGTCGATTACTTTAAAGAAGTCCGATAGGAAATTTTACGCAATTAGAAATTATAATCTCAGCAAGCTGCTTCAAGACGAAACATTCCTTTATTGAGCCAGTTCTATGGTTGCTGTGCCCCTTTATGTGTGGTTTTATGAGTTAGAGCTGCTGCTCTTTGATGAGATCTCTCTCGAATATTCCGAGACAGAAGCAGTGATCACTTACCTACGGGACTTTGACCTCTGTGCCTAGTGATGCAGAGTGGCTACCATTACATGACAATCAGCAGCTCTACTTACTACCTATTTCCCCGATGAACACGGAGATTGAGAATTATCTCAGCAACTTAGAGAGCCGTATGTGGATTACTCGTAGCTCTCGGTTCAATGCTTCAAGACGTTTGAATCGAAAGCACTATTGCTCTCTGGCAAGCATCTCAATACTGTCTGTTTATGGCATATCAATACCTATTATCCAGAGCATTGTAGATTTGTCTGGCTGCTCTGAAACTGATCAGTTTTACTCTGCAATAGCGACAGTTCTATCAGTGTTTATCTTAGTTATCAGCTTGCTTGAGACTAGCAAGAACTACCAAATTAGAGCAGAGAAGATGCATGAGAGTGCTTTGGCAATTTCAAAGCTATGTAGAGAGATTGAATTTATAAAGCTGAATGTCTCAGCATCGGAACATGAACTAGCGAATAAGGCAAAGGCTGTTTGCGATGAGTATGAGCAGTCTGTTGCGAATTGCCCCTATAACCACACAGTACAGGACTATAAGCTGTGTACGGCCCAATACAGAAAAGACTTTGCTGTTAGCGCCTTTTCATCTCTTCTTATCAGATCTAGAATAACGATCCTAGATTATTGGCTTTATCTTCTACCCATTGTTATTTTTCCTCTGCTTATCCTTAGACTGTATTCGTTTTGTTGAGTTGAAGAGACTAGACACAGAGCTTTGTGCTTGGGGACGGACGGCTTGGAATTGGCTATGATGCGCGGCTAGGCACATGAAACGGTAAATGCGGTTGCGCTCTGAATCTGAATGGGTAACCATAAGTATGCCGGTTTTGATTAGAACAAGCCTCTAATCAAAGTGCTGGGAGAAACCCAGAATCTACAAGACCAAGGCCACTTCTCAAAATGTAGTTTTAAGTTGGGGTAGCTAAGGTGCGGTGTCCTTAATCTACAGCTTGCGGATACTAGTTTGTGAATCTATCTGCTGGTGGAGGCTGTTAACATCCTCTGACCGCGCTTGATCTACTTGATCTAAATGTAGGCTGTTACGTTTATCTCGTCTCAGTTAGTGAGGCTAAAGGGATTTTTGAGCTGAGTCAAGTGGAGAAGAAGCGTAATCTTATTGCAGGAACGGGCAACGGCACAGTGGAAGAGCCAGTCATCATAAACGCACTGGCTCTTCTACTGTGCTGGAGTAATGAATAAGCTGAATGCGGAAAGGCATCCTGGTTAGGATTTGATAACCAGGATGCTTTCGATAGGTTTTTTTCGCAGTAGGGCTTTTTAACAGAACTAGAAGTTGATAGACCTTAAGGCGAATTGGCCTACACCGTAACCAACTCAGCAGGCAATCGCTTAAACGAGAGCCGCTCATTCTCCACATCTACAAAGATGGTGTCGCCAGAGACGAATTCGCTACGCAAGATGGCCTTCGCAATTTGCGTTTCGATTTCACGCTGAATTGCTCGCTTGAGCGGACGCGCACCATACACAGGGTCGTAGCCGACTTCTGCGAGGAAGTCGAGAGCTGCGTCGGAGAGCTTGAGGGCCATTTTGCGATCTTCCAAGCGGCGCTCTAGGCGCTTGATTTGGATTTTCACGATGTCACGGAGCTGGGATTTCATCAGCGCATGGAAGATGATGATTTCGTCGATGCGGTTGAGAAATTCGGGGCGGAAGTTGCTGCGTAGAGCATCGGTGACGCGCGATCGCATTTCATCGTACTGAGCGTCATCACCGGCAATATCCAGAATGAACTGGGAGCCGATGTTGCTGGTCATGATGATGATGGTGTTGGTAAAATCCACCGTGCGGCCTTGCGAGTCGGTGATGCGCCCGTCGTCGAGCACTTGCAACAGAATGTTGAACACATCCGGGTGAGCTTTTTCAATTTCATCGAAAAGAACAACAGAATAAGGGCGACGGCGAATAGCTTCGGTGAGCTGACCGCCTTCGTCGTAACCGACGTAGCCCGGAGGGGCACCCACTAAGCGAGAGACAGAGTGCTTCTCCATATATTCGGACATGTCGATGCGCACGATCGCTTCTTCTGTATCAAACAGGTAGCTAGCCAGGGCTTTGCCGAGTTCTGTTTTACCCACACCCGTGGGGCCAAGGAAGATAAAGCTGGCCATGGGCCGGTCGGGATCGGCGAGTCCGGCGCGGGAGCGTTGGATGGCATCGGCGACGGCAGTGACGGCTTCGTCTTGCCCAATCACGCGCTGGTGTAGCTCGTTCTCTAGGTTCAGCAGCTTGTCCATTTCAGAGGCAACAAGCTTGCTCAGCGGAATGCCTGTCCATTTGGAGATAATCTCAGCGATGTCTTCTTCGGTAACTTCTTCACGTAGGAGGGTTTTGCCAGAGGTTTGACTATCACTGAGTGCTTTTTCTGCATCCTCAAGATCTTTCTGCAACTGCGTGAGCTTGCCAAACTTTAGCTCTGCGCCTTTGTTGTAGTCGTAGTTGCGCTCGGCCTGTTCAATTTCAACATTCACCCGATCAATTTCTTCTTTGATGGTTTGAATGTTGCCAATGGTGCCTTTTTCAGATTCCCACTGGGCGCTGAGTTCACTTTGTTCTTCTTTAAGATCCGCGAGTTCTTTTTCCAAGCGCTCAAGCCGATCCACCGACGCCGGATCGCTCTCTTTTTGCAAAGACAGCCGCTCCATCTCTAGCTGAAGGATTTTACGATCCACTTCGTCTAGCTCTTCGGGCTTGGAGGTGATCTCCATTTTGAGCTTGGCGGCGGCTTCATCTACCAGGTCAATGGCTTTGTCGGGCAGAAATCTGTCGCTGATATACCGGGTCGAAAGGGTCGCTGCTGCAACCAGTGCGCTGTCAGCAATCTGCACGCCGTGATGCACTTCATAGCGTTCTTTGAGACCGCGCAAAATCGACACCGTATCGGCAACAGACGGCTGATCCACATAGACCTGTTGGAATCGGCGCTCTAGGGCAGCGTCTTTTTCAATGTGCTGACGATACTCATCGAGTGTGGTCGCGCCGATACAGCGCAACTCGCCCCGAGCCAACATCGGCTTGAGCAAGTTGCCCGCGTCCATTGCCCCCTGGCTAGCCCCTGCGCCCACAACGGTATGGATCTCGTCAATGAATAGAACGATTTGCCCTGCAGATTCGGTGACTTCTTTGAGGACAGCCTTCAATCGCTCCTCAAATTCACCGCGATATTTTGCCCCTGCAATTAGCGATCCCATATCTAAGGAAATCAGGGTGCGATCTTGCAGAGACTGAGGCACGTCGCCGCGAACGATGCGCTGGGCGAGGCCTTCTGCGATCGCAGTCTTACCTACCCCCGGCTCGCCAATCAGCACCGGATTGTTTTTTGTACGGCGAGAGAGAATCTGAATCGTGCGGCGAATCTCATCATCGCGGCCAATCACGGGATCAAGCCTGCCTTCTTTCGCATACGCGGTCAGATCGCGGCCATATTTCTCTAGCGCTTCGTATTTACCTTCGGGGTTTTGATCGGTCACTTTTTGGTTCCCTCTTATTTGCTCAATGGCTTGTTTTAAGTCGGTTTCGCTAATGCCAAAGGCTTTGAATAAGTCCAGGCCGAAGCGTTTGTCTTGGGCATAGCCCAACACGAGATGTTCTATAGAAATGTAGTCGTCTTCAAACTGTTGCCGGTAGCCATCCGCTCTGTCTAATAAGGTGCTGAGGTCGTTGCCCAGATAAACCGATTCGCTGCCGGTGATTTTGGGCTGTTTGTCGATGAAGGCTGCGGTGCGATCGCGCAGCTCGCCCATCGGCACGCCCACCTTTTGAAAGATGCTGGCGGCTAAGCCTTCCTGCTCTAGCAGCGCCTGCATCAAATGTTCTGGCTCTAGCTGCTGCTGCTTGGCTTGCTTAACGATATCGGGAGTACGGGCGATCGCACTCCAAGCTTTTTCGGTGAACTTATTAGGATCGTTCGGTTGCATGCGATCGCGCCTCCCATTAACTCATGACTGCATTGTAAGAAAATCAAGACATTGTCCTGATTCGGTGTTCACGGCTTCATTAGGTAGGTATTGCCGCACTGTCTCCACATATGCCTAACGCTCGTTCGGTTGTCCTGTTCGGTTCTCTGGCCATTCGGTTTGGCCGTTCGGTTTGGCCATTCGGTTTGGCATTTTTCATGACCTCATCGTAAACAGGAACCCGCCTGATAGCACTGCGTCCTAAGTAGGGAGGATACAGACGAGAGAAGCTCAGGGGCAATTCGGAGATTATGACGTTAGGGAATGTTCTCAATCCAAGTCGGAAACGGCGGCGATATCGCAGGGCGAGTGTGGTTGCGGGATATGTGCAGCAAGGTGCGATCGCGCTAATTGCTTTCATGGTCGCCGCCTTTTTGCTCAATCGCATCATCCCAAGCCCGACGATTCCTGCCAACGTCGTGTTCATCGGCCCTAAATACGAGTATTACCAAGCGCATAAAGACGACTATAACGCCTTGTTCTTCGGCTCTAGCCGCATCTACAGCCACGTCATCCCAGATGTATTTGATGAAACTGCCCAGGCTGAGGGCGTAGACATTAATAGCTATAACTTCGGCATCCCAGCCATGCGCGCGATTGATAGCACCGTGCTGCTCAAAGAAGTGCTGAAAAATCCGCCGAAGGATCTCAAGTGGGTGTTTTTCGAGTCGATTTTAGACAAAGGTTACGAGCCGATTCCCAACGCCCGCACCTATCGCTCAATCTATTGGCATAACTGGGAAAACACCCGCTTTGCCGCTCAATATATTCTCCGCTCAGATGAGTCACTGCCAAAGAAAGCCGTTCTGCTCACCAGTCATCTGATCCCGTTTCTCTACCATCAAATGAACGTGGGCAGAGTGTTCAACCAGGTGTTGCCCAGCGAACTATCGGCAGGGGAGCAGGAAGTGGCTGCTGAGGTGCGAGAAACTGAGGGCTATTACGCGCTGCGCGATGAAGACGATCCGCAGCGGCAGGCATTTCTCGCTGACCAGGCTGGTTATGCTGAGCAGGTCGCGATCTTGAAGGCGATGCAGGCTCAGCCGCAAGCAGAAGACGCTTACCTGAGTGCAAACAAAAAGGCACTGCTGGCAGAGGTGACCCAAGCGATCAGCGCTGCCGGGGCGGAGCCTATTTTCGTAGAGCCGCCATCACTGCACATGGTGAATGACTTTCAGTCCGCGCAGCAGCTTGGCGCAATCGACACGCTGCTCTCTTACAAAGATCCCAACCAGTTCCCTGCGCTTTACAGCTTTGAGCTTCGTCAGGATGCGGATCACCTCAATGACGCGGGATCGAGGGAATTTACACGGCTATTGGCAAAAGACTTCAGCAAAGCCGCTGAGCCGCCAGCCGTTAGCCAATAACAGATCCCCTCCAGAGGGGATTTACTTTGGGCTTGTTTCACTATTTTTTTGCCTTATCTTTCCTGACATCAGTTAGCTGGCATCGCATCTGACAAATCTTATGATTTTTACTGAGTTTCGCTTTTTCCTATTTTTTGCCCTCGTCTTCGGTGTCTATTGGGCGCTGCGCAGCAATGGCTGGCGCAAAGGATGGATCTTGCTCTGTAGCTACGCTTTCTACGGTGCGTGGGACTGGCGGTTTTTGTCGCTGATTATCGGCTCTACGCTGGTGGACTATGTGGTGGGTCTTAATCTGGTGAAGACCGACGATCGCAAGACTCGGCGCAACTGGTTGATGCTAAGCCTGCTAGTGAATCTAGGGGCGCTGGCGTTCTTTAAGTACGCAGGGTTCTTTGTCGATTCGGCTGTGGGCCTGTTTGACTTTGTTGGCCTGCCAGTGAACTCGGTAACGCTCAGCATTGTGTTGCCGGTAGGCATTAGCTTCTACACCTTTCAGACGTTGAGCTATTCGTTAGATATCTACGCTGGCAAGCTAGAGCCGAAGAAGAGCTTGTTAGATTTGGCGACATTCGTGGCGTTCTTTCCTCAGCTAGTGGCGGGGCCGATTGTGCGGGCGGCTGACTTTTTACCCCAGCTAGATGTGGCCCGCAGCTTTAGTCAGGTGAACCTGCGCGCCTGCTTGACCCTATTTATGGTGGGCTTTTTTAAGAAGGCATGCGTATCAGATAATCTGGCGCCGATGGTGGATAAGTATTTTGCTGATCCTGGTGCATACGATGCGCTGAGTAGCTGGATTGGGGTTTTGAGCTACACGGTGCAGATTTACTGCGATTTTTCCGGCTATTCCGACATGGCGATCGCCTGCGCGGGCCTACTGGGCTACGAGCTGTGCGAAAACTTCAACTTCCCCTACTTCGCCAGCAGCATCACCGACTTTTGGCGGCGATGGCACATTAGCCTGTCTACCTGGCTTAAGGACTATCTCTACATTCCACTGGGCGGTAACCGAGGCGGGCAGCTCTTTACCTACCGGAACCTACTGCTGACGATGGTGCTGGGCGGACTGTGGCACGGTGCCGCATGGACATTTGTGGTGTGGGGCGCGATGCACGGCGGCGCACTGGTGGCGCATAAGGAGTGGAGTAAGTGGACAAAGAACCGGCAGCAGCCTTTGTTTGTGCTGACTCAACACAAATGGGCCTTAATTTATTGGGCCCTCACCTTTTATTGGGTCTGTATTACCTGGGTCTTTTTCCGCGCGAGCAGCTTTGCCACGGCGATGACCGTGCTGCGCTCGTTTGTGCTGTTTGAGTCGCCAGGTGCGCAGCAGCTCAGTGTGGGTGTGCTGGGCGCGATTGCTACGCTGATGATCTTACATTGGCTGACGATGAAGCGGGTCTGGACGAGGGCGATCGCCCAAATGCCTACCCAGCTGTTTGCCGTAGGCTACGGTTTTGCGGCAGCGGCTCTCCTCACCCTAGTGCCTGTGGGTTACACGGCCTTTATTTACTTTCAGTTTTAAGCTGGCCTGAAAGCTGGCCTGAAAGCTAGCTCAGTTTCGAGACAGTACTGATGACGGGCGTGTGCTGACTCGAAATAAGCTATACGTAGATAGACTGAAAAACTTTGTAACGATCATTTTGTCTTCTCGCCCCCGTGCCATCTCAAAAAGAATATACGCCTCCTACCGCAAGCAAAACCTGCCGGAGCGGATTTGGCGCACGCTTTCGCCTGCAGAATTTATTCGATTTCTGGGCTACATCAACTGGCGAACCGTGAAATGGGTGGTGCGCAATACCTTCCGGCAAAGGCTCCCAAGCTTAGCTTCGGAGATGGCTTACAATTCCATGCTCGGTCTGTTCCCGGCAATTTTGGCCTTCCTCACAGCCATCAGCTTATTTCAACCCCTAGAATCAACGGTCATTAACCTCGCTGGAAACCTCAGCGAGATCGCCCCTGCGGGAGTGCCCGAGCTGCTTGAGGGGTTTACGCAGGTTGTGACCACCAATGAGAGTAGAGGACTGTTCTCTATCAGTTTTGCCTTTTCGCTGTGGGCGTCTGCAGGGGCGATGAGTGCGGCCATGCGGGCGCTGGATCAAATGCACCGCATTCCAGTGCAGCGCAGACGCCCTTTCTGGAAGGCGCGTTTGGTTTCCATTACGCTAACGCTAGGGACCATTGCATTACTCATTACTGCCGCCGCGCTCATTTTCATTAGTGACTTAGTGGTGGATTGGCTGGTGCTAGAAGCCGCAAGACGTAACGTGGCTGACGCTAGTCTTTGGATTTCTGAGCTGTGGAGCCTTTTTCGTTGGCCGCTGTCGCTCAGCGTGATGTCGGCAGCGTTTGCCTTTATCTACCGATTTGGGCCTAGCCGCTGGAATCCAGGTAAGCCGCTGCTGCCAGGTGCGGTGCTGGCGGCTTTTTCTTGGGCCGTCATTTCTGGTCTGTTTCGGCTGTATGTGACGCACTTCGGTAATTTTGTCTACAGTGCGGTAGCCACTATTATTGTCCTTTTGCTGTGGCTATGGCTGACTTCTTTGGTCATGTTGATTGGTGATTTGCTCAATTTGACTGTGTGTAGAGCAATGGCGGAGCGGCAGCGCTTAGAGTCTAAAAGATAGTTATGGCTAAAAGATAGTCATGGCCAAAAGATAGTAACGGCCAAAAGCATTAGTGACATAGAGAATGGCACCGAGATAGCTTGCCGCCACGCGGCGGCAAGCGCTCCGTCAGAAAAGATTGGCAAAACTGAGCGTCAAGATGCTCCAGTCGTCTAGCGCGTGGAGCGAATGCTGTTGACGACGAAGACACTAATACATGACAGCATTAGAAAGTAAAGGACAATGCCGGGCAAAAACGAGAGCAACGTAAGGCCGCGCAGCACCCATACGCCAAAGGTAAAGCAAATTAAGAAGAGCAGCAGTTGCGATCCGGGCTTGAGTCGAAATCGATTGGCCATAGTGATAAGGCGGGTAGAGGGATCCCTTTTCTCGAAGTTTATAAACTTAAAGATGGGATGTTATATACAGTCTGCTACAGCTTTAGTAATTGTGAATACGTTTTTTTGGGTCATCGATTGATAAGTTCTTTAAGAACTGGAAAAATTCAACAACAACACTTACTAATTTCAGTAGGAACTCGGAAAAAAAGTGGCACGTCCAAAGAGCAAGACGGGCACTATCGAATGGACGATATTCCTCTATACCAGTAGTTTCACCAAAAGTTCATTGATTTACACCTTCCGCTTATGCTTTGTTTCCGTAAGACTATGCATAATGTCGGAAGTCATCGTTAGATTCTATCTAAATCAGCTTTTCGCCTTATGACAGCTTCTTCTCTTCTGGCTGCGCCTTCTTCTGTTACTCATCAGCAAGAAATGTCTCTTTTACAAGGAGATGTTTTGATTTCTACGACGCCCACTGAAACAGGGGCGGCTGTCACGGCAACCATGTATGTGCCTTTGGTGCGATCGCTCACTTGGCAAAAGCTCACAGACTATAGCAAGTGGGTGCAATACTTTCCCGACATCGTCCAAAGCCAAGTTCTAGAAGTTAAGCGTCAGTCAAAGACTCATCCTATGACGCGCCGCTTATATCAGGTGGCTCGCAAGGCCTTCATGATGTTTTCTGCGCAGGTAGAAATTTATCTTCAAGTTGTGGAAACGCTCCACCAAAAAATTCAGTTTCGCTTTGAGCGCGGCACCTTTTCAGAGTTTGCCGCCGATCTCACCTTGGAAGATTACGGCCAAGGTACGTTGCTGACTTATTCAGTCAAGGCCACGCCGACGATTCCTGTTCCGTCTTTCTTAATCGAGCAGGCGATTCGTCATGATTTACCTGGAAATATGAAGACGATGCGTCAGGTCATGTGCGCCGCTTAAGGTGGTTCTCTCAAGACAGCGGTTTGATATGACTATATTTTGCGTCTACAATAGACACAAAACATGGATAGGTAATAATGGAGTGGAAAATTGCCCAGGCTAAGCAACAATTTTCTGAACTCATGCAGGCTGCATTGTCCGAGCCGCAGCCAATTTACAAGCGCAATCAGCTGATGGCTTTTTTGGTTGAAGCGGAGCTTTTTCAAGAGTTTTTGGAATGGCGAAAGCAAACTCAGCTTAAGTCTATAGCCGATACCTTCGATGAGATCCGAGCGATCGCTGCCGAGGAAGATTTTGTTTTAGAAACGCCATCTCGACAAGAGAGGAATAATCCTTTCTTGGAGGATGAATAATGTTCTTATACGACACTAATATCGTTAGCGAATTGGTTCGGATAAGGCCAAACGATGGCGTTGTCGCCTTTAGCAAGAATATCCATGAGATCTATTTGAGCACGATAACAATAGAGGAAATTTTCTATGGCTTGACGGCTAAGCCCATCTCTAGAACGCTCCAACGTATTGAGCGTTTCCTAGCAGAACAGGTTGTGATTTTACCTGTGACGACTGAGACTGCAAAACGAGCAGGCGAATTGAGAGGACTGTTGCGAAAGAAAGGGGCTTCAAGATCTCAGGCTGATATGCTGATAGCGGCCACTGCACAGCAGCATCAGTTGACGGTCGTTACTCGTAACACCAAAGATTTTGAAGGCTGCGGCATTCCCTTGCTCAATCCTTATGTCTAAGCGCTTATGTCTAACAGATCTATCGGCTTAGATGCTCGGCTGTACGACTATTTGCTGTCTGCGACGCTGCGCGAAGCAGAGGTGCTAGCTGAACTGCGCGCCGAGACGATGGCACACCCGCAGGCAAGGATGCAGATTGCGCCGGAGCAGGGGCAGTTTATGGCGGTGCTGGTGCAGCTGATAGGTGCGAAGAAGACGCTGGAAATTGGTGTGTTTACAGGCTACAGTGCGCTAGCCGTGGCTATGGCACTGCCGGAAGATGGGCAGCTCGTCGCCTGCGATGTGAGTGAAGACTTCACGGCTATTGGACGGCAATATTGGGAGAAGGCAAAGGTCGCGCACAAAATAGATTTACGGATTGCCCCGGCGCTAGAGACGTTGGACAGTCTGCTGGCAGCGGGCGAGCAAGCGTCGTTTGACTTTGCGTTTATCGATGCGGATAAGAGTAACTATGACAATTACTATGAGCGATCGCTCCAACTCATCCGCCCTGGCGGCCTCATTGCCATAGACAATACGCTTTGGTACGGCCGCGTTGCCGACCCAGACGTTCAAGATAATCGCACCAAACGCATCCGCGCGCTAAACGAGAAAGTTCGAGATGATCAGCGTGTGACCATGAGTTTGCTTCCTGTTGGGGATGGACTGTTGCTTGCGGTGAAACGAAGCTAGGGCGTGAAGGAGCAGATCGGAAGATGACTGATGAGTGAGTGACATTAGTCATCTCCCGTTGGCCAGCAAGGTTGTACTCCATAACTTAGCGATCAGATTTTTGATTTTGATAATCGTTCAGTAATCCGAAGATGGTGGTTGTACCTGCGATAGAGATTGCGTTAGCTGTGGTACTGAGGCGAATTTGAATGTCGGTCGGGTCTGGGAGGCTGGCGAGGTAGAGGCTGGTGATGAGTGTGCCAGATGTAATGACGGAAGCGAAGGCGAGCAGGGATTTCTTCATAGTGTGTTACCTGTTTGACTTGCCTCCAGTATTCGTAACCCTTACATTGCCTGATGTTCAGCGGACGTTCAGCGGACGTTCAGTGGACATTAAATTGTGTCTAGTTCTGTTCAGCTATGTTCAATCGGCTAGAATGACGTACAAGCGGAACATGTTGAGTCGTAAGGGATATGGGGCGATCTCGAAAATTAGTGCTCACTGATCGAACAGTAGCGAACAATGCTCTGATGAAGTATTTCGAGGGCAACAAGTCAAAGTTGGCTAAGCATCTTCTCAAGTCGCGTACAACCGTGAATGATTTTTTCAGTGAAAGGCCTATTGGAGAGAAGAGTTTTCGCTCAATTTGTTTCGCATTGAGGTTGGAGGGAGAGCAGTTTTATTCTGTAGTTCCCACATCGTATGCTTCAAGTAAGCAACATTTTGATTTAACTCAAGTTTATGAAGAGCAGCTTGAGCAAGTTCATGAAGAGCAGCTTGAGAAAATTAGAGAGAGCTGTCGTCAGAGAATTGAGAACCGCCATGGCTGGATGCGTTTGCTAAACGGTGAAGAAATTGGTGTTGATCAACTTTATGTTGATGTGTGGCTACTGGGAAAGCCTGAACGTGATCATTTCAATACAGCTGAGAGCCTTTTAACTGATTTTGATACTGCAGAAGATCGCTTAGCATTGAGTAATCGTTTTGGTCGCCGTCCAGGTCTTGAGATAGCAAATAGCAAGTCGAAGCTTGTTATTTTAGGTAAGCCAGGGTCTGGGAAGACAACCTTTCTGAAGCAGTTAGCTATCGATTGGTGTAAAACGAAATTTAAGCCTCATAAAATTGCTGTATTTATTGAATTCCGAAAGATTAGAAAAAACACATGGTATCTACTGGATGCTATTGACAGGGAACTAGGACTTGCAAATTGGAGACAAGCTGAAGAATATTTGCAAAACATAGAAAAGTTAGATGGCTTATTGGTGGATCCAGAAAAAAAATTGCTAGATATAGAAAGAGGTTATAACGAGGTAAGAATTGACAAAAAAACCTTCAAATTAAGAAAAGGGCAATTGCAAAGTGAAATAGATGAATTGCAAAGAGAACGACAAATAGCACAGAGGCAATTAGAAAGATGTCGTGCGTTTGTTAAGGCATGCCTTACGCAAAAAAAACTTTTGATCCTGATGGATGGATTAGATGAAATTCAAACTAAAGAACTTCGTCGAGATGTCAAAGAGCAGATTTCTGAAATATCAAGGAGATATCCTAATAATCATTTTTTTCTAACTTGTCGCACCCAAACTCTAGAGACAACCCCAGCTGGTTTTTCTTCAGTAGAGGTAGCAAGTTTTGATCTGAATCAGGTCAATCAGTTTGTTCAAAACTGGTTCTTTGCAGTCGGTTTATCAAAGGCTGAGTCTATCCTAAAAGGAAAAGCGATTCAGAGTGCTGTTGCAAACCAGCCTGATTTACGAGAGACAACGACAACTCCAGTACTGTTAAGCCTTCTTTGTGTGGTGTGGCAAGATAGTGAAGAAATTCCTAAAAATAAAACTAATCTTTACAAAAAAGGCGTTAATTGGTTGTTGAGACGTTGGAATAGGAAGAAAGAAATTGAAGATTGGGAGGTTGGTACTCAAGAGTATCGAAAGCTGAGCATTGAAGAAAAAGAAAATTTGCTCATGGATATTGCAGCACATAAATTTGAAAATCCAAGTAACTTTGTTCTTTTTGAGGAAGATATTTTAGCTAAGCAAGTTGCTGAGTATCTGTCTTTAAGTAATGTGGAAGAGGGAGTTGAGGTTCTGAGGTCAATTGAGACTCAACATGGTTTGCTGGTTGAGCGAGCCGATGAACTATGGTCGTTTTCTCACCTCACTTTTCAGGAATACTTTACTGTGCAGTGGCTCACTCAATTGCCACCAAAACAACTGTCAGAAAAAATTGCTAATCCTCAGTGGAAAAAGACTGTCGAACAAATTGTGAAGTCGCAGCAACCTGCTGACCATTTACTTAGAGCAATTAAGCGAGCCATTGATCTAGCTGTATCACAGGATCAGGGTATTCAAACCTTTTTATGTCGGTTGCTACAAAAGGAAAGTTATCTTCAGACTAACTATAAAACTGCGGCAATCCGGGCATTCTATTATTCGCTCACTTATCTTCCTGATCTGCACCTTACTCGTTCTCTTGATCTGCACCTTACTCGTTCTCTTGATAGCGCCCTTGATCATGCTCTTACAAACTCTCCTTATCTCTATTTTGTGCTTTCCCACTCCCTTAATCGCACTTACATCCTTGATCGCGCCCTCTCTCTTGAAATTTTTCTTTCTCTTGCTCGTTCTCTTGACTGTGCTCTTGAATTGGCTAACTCTCTTGATCGCTCGTTGGAATCCGCTTCTGAACTTGAGCCAAACTTAGCTCTCGACTTGAATTTAGCTGCTGCTCTCTCCTACTCTCTTCTTCTTAGTCGCCCCCATTCCCATTCTGTTTGCCTTGCCCGTTCCTTGTCTCCTTTCTTGATTAATCGTTTGCGTCAACTGAAAAATAACTTAGTAATATCGAATTCTTCCAAAGAAAATCAACACTGGTGGTCACTCAACGGAAGTAAATGGACTAATCAACTTCTGCAGGTAATGCTTGATTGTCGAAATCTTGATTACAACAGAAAACTGGATGGAAAGCAGCAGCAGAAAGTTCAGTCATACTATGAAGCTAACAAATTTTTGGCTGACCTAATGAAAATAGAGGGTGGGATTCGTGAGGAGTGTCGTTATGAGATTGAAGACGGCATTCTACTACCTTGGGAAGAACTTCAGCGTCGCCAACCTAACCTCTATAGCGATCTAAACTAATCTTAAGGGGTTATTGCCCAAGGTAAGCTTTACGGCTATGTCAATGTCAGCAGCACGAGCCTCAGAAACTAAACGAGAAAACGCTTTTTTTATGAGCCACTGGCTGAGAAATTGGCAGGGCAGAGGCGATGGTGCAAGCTGTACCTATTCTTAAGAAGAATGCACAAGCACCTGCTGCAACGACCTGTAAACACATAGTTTCGTGATACGAGAGAATGCCGATAATCGCATTACAATAGAACGACCACCTCCTTGAAGTTGGTCCTCTCCTATGATCGCTTCACAAGACACGCCACAGCTGCTCACCCCAGAAGACTATTTTGCCTGGGAAGAGAAACAACGCGAGAAGCATGAATACATAGACGGGCAAGTCTATGCGATGAGTGGCGGCAGTGTAAATCATGGTCGTATTTCTATCCGATTTACCGCCCTTTTTGATGCTCATTTGGAGAACTCGCCCTGCGTCACTGGCAACTCTGATATTCAAGTCAATATCTTTGAAACCCATAACTATACCTATCCTGACGCCAGCGTTACCTGTGATGATAGAGACAAAACAAATCCCAATTTTTTCACCTTCCCCTGCCTAATCGTAGCGGTGCTCTCCGACAGCACGGAAGCCTATGATAGGGGCGACAAGTTCAGGCTGTATCGTCGCAATCCAGTTTTGCAAGAGTACTTGCTTGTTAGCTCTACGCTTGTTGAAGTTGATCTGTATCGAAAAAACGATGCGGGTGAGTGGCTTCTCATTAACTATCAACCCGGTGATACGGTAGAGCTTAAGAGTATCCATCTCAGCTTTCCCATTGAGCAAATCTATCGGGGGCTAACCCTCACGAAGCAAGATACGAGTCTGGCTGAGTGAGTGCAATTGAGACATCACAAGGGAACCTCAGAAAGTGGGCAACCTAGCGTTGGTTCTGAGTGCAGGTCTCTGTGCAGGTTCTTGGGCAGATTTCCTTGTGCCTATTGCCTGTAACTATTGAGAAAGCAGACTCACCGCCGTTGTCGCAAACGATTGGGATGGAAACTCAGGTTCTAGCAGCGTTAGCAGTCAGTGATTTTAAGCAGGCAAGTCGGCTGCTTAAACAGTGGAAAGTGCGCGAACCGAATAGTCCTTTGCTGCGGCTGTATGTGGCGCAGCTGCAGGAGCGAACGAACCAGCTAGAAGCGGCTGAGAAAAATTATTTAGCGCTGCTCAAAAAGATGCCTGGGCATAAGCTGGTGAAGCAGGCGCGGGCCGGGATTGCGCGAGTGCAAGCGCAGCAGCAGGCGCAGAAGGCACAGGCGCTAGCTGATGCTAAGCAGGCAAATGGCGGGGACGCTGTGAGTTTGCTGGCGATCGCCCCGCCCAACCCTGAGCAAAAAGAAGAGGCGATCGCTAACCTGGCCAAAGTCTTTAATCTAGACGCTTATACAGCTCGTATGAAATTACCCGTCCAGGGCATCCGTTTGCATCGGGTTGGCCCCTACGGTGAACTTAGCTATTTTGCCAAAGCGCTTGATAAAACGCCGACGCTGATCACGAAAGTAAAAGACATTCAATCTCTGCAAACGTTTCAGGTTTGTTATTTTGAGTCAGTGATGCCCAAGCCGGTTGTTGTTTGCAAAAATAGTGAAGGGCAGCTCGGCAAAATTAGCTTTGATTGGAGAGAAGTGAGCGGGCAAGTGAGCGCTCAGCTCCCGATTTTTGAACAGGTGGTTGATATTGGTAACTGGGGTAAAACAGTCCATAAAGAAAAAGTACAAGACTATGCGCAGGTTATAGATTTTCACTTGCCGAAGCGAAAGATTGTTGTTAGGCTGTGCGATCGCCTTTATCAATATACTGAAGGAACAAAATTAGCTAGCGCTTTTGAAGTGAATAGCCGAATTAAATGGAACAACTTGCTGGAACAGCTATCAAATGTGATCGACAAAGCAAATAAAGTGCCTCACTACAACGAGTTCACCCGCTTTGGGAAAGGGGCACTAGAATTTATTAAAATCTTGCCCATCATCGAGCCAAACTTAGATATAGATCGCCGCGCGCCTAGCCACTGGGATCCGGTTTTCCATCTCTATAGCGGCATTTATTTTTTCAACCGGTGAAGGCTGCTTAGGAACGTGCACCCAAATAAACTACCCATTACATACAATCTTCTGCCCTCATCCCCTAGCCCCTTGCTCCCGGTGGGAGAAGGGGAACTGGAGTCAAAGTCCTTCTCCCATCGGGAGAAGGATTTAGGATGTAGAGCTTTGCTCTTCTCGTAGAGTGGAGCCGGTATGTTACTTGTTTGCCATTACCTTACGTTTGCCATCCTCTTACGTCTGTCCTCTAAGCGAATAGACTAGATAGAGTGGCGGACGGCAGAGCCAGAGGAAACAACATGTGTGGACGATATACCCAAACAAAATCAGGTGAGGCGATCGCCCGCACCTTCGGTCTCACCTCTGCGCCCGATGTGACCCCTCGCTACAACATCGCACCCACCCAGCCCGTTGCCGCCATTGCCCAACCGGCAGAAGAAAGGGAATATCGCATTTTCCAATGGGGCTTGGTGCCCTCTTGGTCAAAAGATCCCAGCATCAGTAGCCGCATGATCAATGCCCGGTCTGAAACTGTGGCGGAAAAACCTTCATTTAGAGCACCGTTTAAGCGGCGGCGGTGCTTAGTGGTTACCGATGGCTTTTATGAATGGCAGCGCACCGGCAGCAATCGCAAAAAGCAACCGTTTTACATTCAAATGGTAGACCAAGCGCCTTTTGGTTTTGCCGGTCTGTGGGAGAAATGGGAAGGTGCAGACGGTAGCTATTTAGAAAGCTGCACCATTCTCACCACAGAACCCAACGAATTGATGGCCCCGATTCATAATCGGATGCCTGTTATCCTTCACCCGGAAGACTATGACCTATGGCTGGATCCGGGTTTGCAAGACGGCAGGCATGTGCAGCATTTGCTGCGTCCCTACGACCCTGACGCCATGCAGCGATACCCGGTGAGTACGCTGGTAAACAGTCCTCGCAATGAAACGTCGGAATGCGTAGAACCGATTGAAATATAGCCGATTGAACCGAGATTCGCACGCCCTTAGATACGGCATGCGACCAGGGCTGTGCTTCGGTACAGCCCGTCTTTTTTTGTCTTTAGGTAAGGCTGGGCGGTGCGCTGGTCGTTTTTTACCAGCGTCCGTAGCATTGCTGAAAACGATGTTCTCAGCAGGGTAACAATTCCCTGCGTACTTTTTTTAGCTTTACAGAACCATGAAATTGCGGAGAAGAACATACCTCTGTCCGTACATCTCGGTAGTGATTTCGTGGAGCATGCCGTAAGATTACTGAAGTAACGAAATGCACGTAATTGCATACGGCATGTGGGTGCTGTTTACATTGTGTTTCATCTACCGATAAGCATCTTCTTTTGACAGGGTGGGGTATTTCTGGCAACGACAAAAATAGCTGGCTACTGTGAACAACAGCTATTTTCCGGACGTGTTCTCGACTCTTCTTTTTATTCAATCTAGGATTGATTCAAAATTTTAGGTTTCTCAGCCTTGTTTGTGGCCGTTACAAGTGCAGGAGGAGAGGTTTTTGGCTGTGCGCTGTGAAGCTTGGGGACTGTTTTCTACCTGGTAATGGGTGTGATTTATGGGCTTAGGCTCTGATCTTTCAGGCTTATTCTAATAAGCCTAATCCATAACTTCTCCTCTTTTCTCGAAACGCCCATTGCTGTTAGTCGCTGATCCTCTTAAAGCCTAGTTTGGTGAGGGACGGCAAGTGGTTGTGTGCCGTTTGGGAGTAGGGACTTGTTTGAAGGTTTATCTATAAAGGTTTCTCCCTTTTTAGTCGTTAATTTTTTTGTATTGATTATGTCTCCCATTTCCTTGCTCAAAAAGGTTTCCTCTCTCGCTGTTTTCGCCGCTCTGCCTTTCATTTTTACTGAGCCTGCGAGTGCTTTTAGTTTGATACCAGGTGCTGCTCCCAATTCTGTGGTGGGAGTGAAAGATTTGGCGATTGATTTTGGCAGTGGTCCACAATTGTTCAATGTGGATTTTCTGTCAGGTTCCTTCAATGATGTGTTTGGAGCTGGTCCCAACCCTTTGATTGACTTTCCTGATAGAGATGATGCTGAAACAGCGCACCAAGCTGTGGCTGCTGCGCTTGGTACCACTTTTTTTCATGAGGGGTCGACCGGCGACGGCGTCCTGGTGCCTTACCGAGTGACGCCGGGTTTGGGTATTTCTGCTTCTGACCTGCCTGCCCTCGCGAACGATCAAACGAGGAATGCAGGTTTCCTGCGGGACACGAGTGTATCCGCTTTTGGATATGCCTATGCTGATTTTTCCACCGCCGCCGAAGTACCCACTCCAGCTCTCCTCCCCGGCCTCATCGGCATGGGCGTCGCTGCCATCCGCAAGCGCAGACTAGCACAGCCTGAGGAGGCTTAGGGCGCGATCGCCGCTGCACCATTGGCCATAACGAAAACATGGATAGTTCTCTTTGTTTGTAACAACAACATCGAGGACTTAGGAATACGTAGACGCGAGATTCGCACGCCCACAGATGGCAACGCGATGAGGGCTGTGCTTCAGTACAGCCCATCTTTTTTGTCTTTAGGTATGGCTTGGCTGTGTTCTGGTCGTTTTTTACCTGCTGAGGACGTTGATGAAAACAACGTCCTCAGCAGGGTAATAATTCTCTCGGCACTTTTTTAGCTTTGCAAAGCCATGAAATTGGGGAGAAGAACATTCCTCTGTACTTACATCTCGGTAGTGATTCCATCCAGCATGCCGTACTATCTCTCCAATTTCGAAATGCACGTAATTACATGCAGCATGTGGGTGCTGATTACAGTGTGTTTCATCTACCGATGAGCATCTTTTTTTGACAGTATAGGGGCATCTCTGGCAACGACGAAAATAGCTGGCAACTGTAAACAACAACAGCTAAGCAAGGACTACGAGTTATATTTAGAAATGAGTGAGGGCATGATTTATGACTCATTTGTTAGATTAATGATTCTACGATTGACTGCCTAAGGTTTTATTTGTAAATCAGTTCTTAGGAGAGTTACACCTCAACTTACTCAAGCCCTGGTTATATACCTTTCCTACTAGTCCTCTACTAGCAAAGGAGAGCAAGGCTAAAACTGCCTGGCTTGTTGTTCTGGTCGCCGAGTACTATTTTGGTCAGTAACCGGGTATATCAATTCTATCTTGTAAAGATTAAGTACTTGAACATTTTGAAGTTATGACTCTTTCTAAGATCAATCAACGATTTGCTTATTACCTAACAAAATTTATTTATCAGGATTTTAATGCTTGTTTTGACTGTGACTTAAACTTATCAAACAATACTTAAGTACTTTGTGAAGTACTCCCACAACGAGATCTACGGACTTGTGGCTCATTTATCCTTTTACACGTATACATTTTATTTTGATTTTTTATGAAAAAGCAATTCCTATCAGGTATGCTCGCAGCAAGCGCTTTTCTTGCATCATGGATGTCTCAACCTGAGCTTGCCAAAGCCATGAGTTTCACTCAGTCGGAAACCAGAACTGAGTCACAGCTTTTCCGAAACCAAAATACCTTTCCGCCCAACAGGTTCAACTTTGATGTGCCGGAGCTAGTCAGTAATACAATCAGTTACAGTATTTCGTGGGTAGATTTGGATACAGATGGTATTGACTTCTTTTTCCGTGATGAAGATTTTGATGTTTTCTTTCAAGGTCAGACTGGGGCCCCGTCTCGAATCCTCAACAATGTCGGTTTCAACAGAGGCAATTTTAGTTTTTTTAATACTGATGGTCTCTACACTGGAAGCCTTCAGCTACCTAGCCTAGATGCAGGCACCTTGTCATTCTTAATACGCAACGACCGAAGGTTTGGTAACGGGATTAATTTCTTTCCACCAGAAGGTAGTCTAACCGTGGCTATCACTGGTGAGGCTGTTCCTACACCAGCTGCTTTACCTGGTTTGATTGGTTTAGGTGTTGCTGCCCTCCGTAACAAGAAGAAAACCACTGCTGAGTCTGCGCAGAAGCCATAATTGAGCTAATTTTTGGGATGGCGATCTTGATGCTGCACCTTCATTGACTAGCGCGAATACCAGGTTAGAAGATTTTGGTTGGACGGGAACTGGAGAAAATGGGAGGGTTGTTGCTGTTTTTGGGTTGGGCAGTGGAGATAAAGTGATTAAGGGGTATTCGGTTGAAAGCAGTGGATTATGGGTTTTTGAAACTGTTACGGACTCTATCCAGCAACCCAATAGTTTTTATGGTCTTTCCCAGCCGTTAACGGTACCCACCGTCTCTAACAACGCTTGGTTCAACGGCGTGAGAGGTGTTGAGCACCTTGTTTTAAAAATCGTTTCGCAGCGTTAGGTAAGTGCAAAATCACGAATTTTAGATAGAAATAAATCCACTATTATTCTTTACAACAACACATTTTTATGACCAGTATTCTCAGATCTCGTGTTCCGAATTCCGCTCAAAGCTCTGCTCCTTTAACCAATATCACAATGGGGCGAAATATCTGCCTAATTGTGGGCCTAGCCTGTATTGCTGGCTTCATTGTAGATATGCTGGTAGCAACATCACCGCCAACGCCTTTTGAAATAGGGTGGCGAATAAACTTTCTACAACAGGCCGGAGAGCGCAGCATTGTCTTCCTTTTTGGGGCTGCTCTTCTTCTTTATAGTCAAATCACTAACCGCCGTATTGCAAAGCCATTCTCACTGATTTGCCTGGGGGTTGGCGTTGCGCTAATGCTCTCTTGCATTGTGGTCATTCGAGACGGCCTAGTACTACAGGATGTTTCTGTAGAGCGCATTTCCAAGCAGGCAGAGCAAATTCAGAATCAGATGGAAGAGCGGCAGAACAGTTCTGATTTGCCTGAAGGCGTGACGCTAGAGCAATTACAGCAGGCATCTGCGCAAATAACTACTGAAGCCAAACGGTTAACGAGTAATACGAGAACAGACATCGCCAGGAGGGGATTGGCCAGTATGGGGAACTTGCTTATTGTGGGCCTAGCGTTAGTGGGGCTGGGACGATGTGGGCTGAGAAATATCCGACAAATGGCACCGGGCGGTAGGGGCTAAGTAGGAACTCTCTTGCAGCATTAATAAGAGATTTCTTGAGATGAATATATGAAATGAATATATCTAGACGAGTACTGAGACTATTGCCTCTTTCATGGATAGGACTCCAGACTAAAAGTCTGCAGGGTTGGCTGATTTTACTGGGTTTATCAGTAGGGCTTTGGTACTTTCCGACGTGGGTAAGGGGGCTTGTAGATCGTGGCCCTCAGAGCACAGATGGATTTACACTCGCGGCTTGTTTTGTAGGGCTTACCTTTTATCTGCTTTGGAAGCAACGCAAAAAGCTTGCTGCACTAAGCGCCACTGAAGAAGATAAGCTACTTGGCTATCTGTTCATTTTATGTGGAGCTTTGTTGTTTCCTTTTTGCCAGTTTGCTATTTGGTCACAGGCACTGCTGTGGCTCACTGTGTTGGCTGGCATCGCCCTGTGCGTTTGGGGGAGTCATTGCTTTACACAACATCCGTTGCTTTGCACTGTAGCCGCCGCAACGGTATACCCACAGCCTGGTATAGCCGCGCAGCTAGTGTGGCAAGCCATCACGCCTTATCAGTTTTTAGAGCGGCTAATGGCGCAGGCAGGCGCTGCGGCTTTAAGCCTGTTTGGGTGGCAAGCCACCGCTGTAGAGTCATTTGTTACGTTTCCAAGGGGCGCTGTGAATGTAGATTGGGGCTGCAACGGCTTTGATATGGCGTTGACTATGATTGTAGGTGGCCTCGTATTGGGGATGCTGTTGCAACAAGGCTGGCTAAACACGACTGGGTTTATAGTGCTGGGTGTTATTGCAGCCTTAATTTTCAATGTGCCGAGGGTCATGCTGTTGGCAATCGCCTCTGTTTATTGGGGGCAGGAGGCCTTTGATTTTTGGCATGGGCCATGGGGAGGGCAGATATTCTCTGGGCTTTTATTTACGGCTTTCTACTACGTAGTGATGGGGATGGTACGGACAAGGCCGAGTATGTAGGCGGTAAGAACGTATTTACCGTTAGGGGCCCATTGCTGCCGCATCACTTGGCCATAACGAAAGCATGGCCTACCTTTGAACCGCACAGCTCACTCTAATGGGTCTACCTGGGACGGCCCCACATTGAGGCCTAGCTGACCCTGTGCCTGTGGCCTGCTGTGCTTGCTCGACTTGGCCGTGGCCTGCATATCCCCCAGAAAGCGAGTGCCCAAATTTTGTCGGGGCCTCGTTTCTTTTTGCGTTTAGGCGTATAGCGCTGACAAAACGTTCGGAGCGAGCAAACTGGCAAGAGACAACGAAACTTTATGAGACCTTGCGATCGCCACTCCAAAGGCTATGGCTATGAGCATGGCAAAATCAGCCCAATAAAACGCGACAATTCGCTACAGGAAGCATCAAAAAACCTTATTTTGCCATCCGTCTGAGGGAATACTGTGTCCACAAATGTAGTATTGTAAAGCTTTGTAAATGAAAACTTAAGGCGCTGAACTGGCTGGTGCATCTGTTCGTGACTGGCTCATTTAGTGCTGAAAGCTATTGCTTGCAACTCTGATTTTGACAACCTGACTTTTGCAAATTTGGGTTTGTGACCATTCGCTTGCCAATTTTCATTTCACAGTTTCTAAGTTTCAATAGGTAGAACGTGCAATTAAGTACCCGACCCGTCGTTCCTTCGCTCAAGTCTCCAGAAGAGCCAGAACTTCCGTTTACGCTCAAAGATCTCAGAAACGCCATTCCTGACTATTGCTTTCAGCCGTCTGCATGGCGATCGCTTTCCTACTTTTTCTTAGATATCGGCATCATCGCTGGCCTGTATGCGATCGCCCACAGCATCAACTCCTGGCTCTTTTTTCCGCTCTTTTGGTTTGCCCAAGGCACCATGTTCTGGGCTTTGTTCGTCGTCGGGCACGACTGCGGCCACGGGTCTTTTTCCAAATCCAAATGGCTTAATAACCTGATCGGGCATCTGAGCCACACGCCAATTTTGGTGCCTTACCACGGCTGGCGCATTAGCCACCGCACCCATCATGCCAATACCGGCAACATCGATACCGACGAAAGCTGGTACCCCATGTCCAAAGATATGTACGATGAGATGTCGCCTTCTGCGCGGGCGCTGCGGTTTGGTTTTTTCTTATTTGCTTATCCGTTCTACCTATTTTTCCGCTCGCCCGGTCGCCAAGGCTCTCACTTTTTGCCCAGTAGCCCCCTATTCCGCGAATCAGAAAAGTGGGATGTAATTACCAGCACCACCTGCATCGTGCTGTTTGTCGCGTTTTTGGGCTACATCGGCTTCACGGCTGGCCCGCTGTTTTTGATTAACTACTACATCATGCCGTACCTCGTCTTCGTGGTTTGGCTCGATTTGGTTACCTACTTGCATCACACTGAGGACGATATTCCTTGGTACCGCAACGACAACTGGTACTTCCTCAAAGGCGCTATCTCTACGATTGATCGTGACTACGGATTGTTTAATAGCATTCACCACAACATTGGTACCCACGTTGCGCACCACATCTTTTTGAACATGCCTCACTACTACTTAAAAGATGCAACAGAAGCCATCAAGCCGGTAATGGGAGACTATTTTAGAGAATCTAAAGAGCCTATCTTTAAGAGCCTATGGCGCTCTGCTCGCGAGTGCATCTATGTGCCCAATGAAGGGCAGAAGGTGTATTACCAACGTGCTGAAGAGCCTAGAGCTTAGAAAATTTAGGCATAAAGAAAAGCTTCAGTGAAATAACGTTCTTGTTTGGGAGCTGCGCAGATTCTGTGCAGCTCCTTCTTTTTAGTTGTGTCAGATTTTATTCGCATCGGATTTTTAGTTGTATCGAAATATTTTGAAGCGGAGGTCATTCTGAAATCTGGTTCTAAATGCGGGTATCTATCGCTAAGCGAGCGTATGCTCTAAGCACCTCCTCTCAACTCTTATTTGAGACAACACTGGGACAGTGATTATGCGGCTCAACATCCGGCTAGATCTCACCTCTGAACATGTTCGCGATCGCCTCTTAGACGGCCTCGACCAGTGGGTTAAGCTTGGCCTCCTCACCGAATCGCAAGTTCGCGCCCTGGCAGAAACCATGAGCGAACCCGTGCCCACTGAATCTGCTCAGCGGCGCAGCAATCTACCGCCATACGTCAGTCCACGCGCCACTTCTTCAACGTCCGATTTTTTAGAAGAAGAACCGACTGACAAGGCGCGCGCACAGAAACCTAAAGAAAGAAAGCTAGCGAAGGCTCTACACGCCTTACTGGAAGAATTTAGCGTCATTTGGCTGTTGTTTCTGGGCGTCTTTTTAGTTGTTGTTTCTTCTGGGGTGCTAGCGGCTAGTCAGTGGCAATCGTTTTCTTCAGTGGGGCAGTATGCCATTTTGTTGGCCTACACACTGTTGTTCTGGGTTGCGAGCATTTGGACGGGCAAGCAGGTAAAGCTAAAGTCCACTGCCAAAATGCTGTCGCTCACGACGCTGCTGCTGATTCCCATCAACTTTTGGATGATGGATGCGCTGGGTGTGATGACGACGGCAGTCGGCGCAGCGGTGGGCATATTAGCGGCGCTTGTACTGAGCTACATAGGACTGCAACCGTTAAATGAGAAATCACACAAAGTCAACTTTATTGGGCTGAGCTGGTTGCATCTGGGTTGGCTGGTAGGCGGCTTAGCGGCCTGGCCGATGTTAGCGACATA
>JBCCOO010000036.1:0-50865 GCA_039025345.1 Cyanobacteria bacterium P01_D01_bin.105
CATCGCTAACTGCGCCCAGCATGAGCGAAAGACGATCTTCTATAGCGATCGCCTCTCGGCCATCTCGACTAACATCTTCGTCTGCAAGCTCTTGCTGGTGCGCAGCCCGTACCGCCTCCCCCAGCCCTTGATTACGCATCAGCGTCTCAAATGAAAAGTATTTTTGATCAGGATCTAAGCCAACCGTCTCCTTGAGAGGACGATAGCTGAACAAAACGAACGGCTCTTCGTTCCAATTTCGATTGTTCAACCACAGCGAGAGGAACGTTTCCATCGCGCTTTCTGCTCTGCCATCATGCTTATAAGAGGTTGAACCGTGAATTTTAGCGACCGTCTCTTGCGCGACCGTGCTCAGCGGTTTCTTCCGACCAGCTTGCTGCACGACCAGCGTCTCCAGCGGCGCCAGAGAAGATTGAGAAGATTGAGAAGAGGACTGCTGAAGCTGACTCAAGGGCAAGATAATGAGAAGCAGTCCTAGAAACAGGCCAATTGTAAATTTAATAGTCTTCATGGAGATAGCAATGCGTGAATTATTTGCTGTTTTCGATTTGTTCTTTAGGACCACTTGTTCTCTAGGAATGACCTCTTGAGAGAATGACTTCCTCAGGAACGGAATTGTTTGGGCAACAGATTAAAAGCTTCTCGAAGGAAAAAGGAAGCTATCGAGCCAGCCTCATCGCCCCAAGAAAACACCCAGCAGCGGAATTGTTCCGGATTCTTCCGCTTTCTCTTCCGACTCAAGCAGCGCAGAGAGCTTTCCAAACTTTTTCGCCACCGCTCGCCCATAAAACATAATGGCTACCCCGGTTGTCACCATCATCGAACCCAACCAAGTCAGCCCTGTCACCCACCAAGGTTCTCGCTTTATCTGCAGAGTAGACTGACTTAAATCTCCAGGATTCCAAGACGCCTGAGCAATCTTCCAACCCTTAAACCAAGTCGGATGATTCATCCAAACCCGCCGATCTACCCGAGTGTCCTCGGCTCTACGGGCAAATGGATCGAGCAGCGAAATCGCGCTCGTCCACATCGCAACAGACTCACTCCCCTCGTTGCGCTCTACAATAAAATCATTTAGCTTCAAGCTAAATGGCAACGGCAACAACTTTGGGCTAAAAGCCACATACCAGTCGCCCTGCGAAGAAGAAATCGTCGTTGGCTGCCCCCAAGACACCCAAACAGGATCGTCGCCCTCTGTCGCAACTAACAAAGCGGGGTTACCTTCTACGGGCAACCCTTCTGGGACAGGCACAACCTCTCTTTTTACCTGGGCACGGGAAACACGTTCTGCCAAAGTCACCGTGAAGTCAGCCCATCCGGGGGTAACAGATTCACCCAGACGCAAAGGCCCGGCCTTGAAGCCGCCAGAAGATTTGGCCGCATAGTACAAATCTCCATTAGCATCCACCACCACTTTAAAAAATGCACTTGGCGTAGTCTCAACAGAACTGTCGTAGTTTATCTCCACATCTATGGGCTCGCCCATCATCTGGTTACGAATAGGCTCGAAGTTGGGATTGCCAAAAATGAACCACGTTTCGCTTGAGCGCCCTTGACTAAGCAAAAGCTGGACAGCAGGATTACGCATCTGGGTAGACGCTGAACTGGGCTGGCGATCTTCATCCAGCCGAAAATCAGGCCAAAAGTCTATTACTTCGAGGCGCAGTAGCTCACCTGAAGACTTGAGCTCAGTCACGCTCTTAGCTGAACCGCTCGCTGCAATTTCAGCCGAGATATCAGCCATACCAGCAGCAGCAGCCTCACTGAGGCTCGCTTCTACATCAACTAAGCGAGACTGCCCCTGCCAGCTGACCGCAAGCCGCCCCCACGTGCCCCCTGCACTCTGTTCGCTAGGGACTGTCAAAAACGCTTCTCGCTCATCAACTGTGCGCGCGCTCACGATTTGCAGCTCAGCTGGGCCAATATCCATCTGATCATAGACTGCAGGTGAAACCGCCAGCCACCGCTCTAGAGACTGGTTCATGCGATTGCTAGAAAGCACTAACCGTACAGCTGGATTCTCCACGCTGGCCCCTTCTTCAAAACGCACGGTTTCCATTGCGCGATCGCTATATCCGAGCACAGACAACTTACCGACCTTATCTGGCACAACAGTTCCATCGCTTCTAACAAACAAAGAGGCTTGCTGCATTGCCTCGCCAGGAGCCGAAACCTCTAGCAAATCACCCTCTACCCTTACCGTACTCACTGGCCCAGCATCCGTCCTAGCCAACAACATGCCTTCCACACTCAAGTGAATCACCGCAGCGGAACCCGCGATAATAACAATCAGACCCCAATGAGTAATTGCAAATCCAATTTTTCGCGCCCCCTTCCACGGATAGCGAGAAAGCGTTGAGACGCCTAAATTCGCAGCCAACAAAAACATAAGCGCACCAAACCAAGGGCTCTTATAGATTGTCTGCTGCACCACAGCCGAGCCCACCGCCGACTCGTAAAACGTTGCACCAATGAGGATGCCTGCGATAACAACTAACAATGGTACCGCCAGCTTGATCGAGCCTAACGGCTGAATCCAGGGTGGAACGACCTTACGCCCGACCTTGCTTTTCATAACTTGGTTCGCCATAAAATTCGATTTGCTACAGTTCGGTTCGCGACAATTGGGCTCGCTTCAGAGCGAATTCACCATTTCTAACGTTGTATACAGACGCGCTTGCGCAGACAAACCAGCTAAATAAGACAGTGCTTAAGCTAAAAATTAAGCTTCTAGAGAAAAAGATAGTGCCTACAACAAACGCAACAAAGTTTTCTTAAACAAATCATTACGCCAACACATAATTTGTTCCATTATGCAGATTGCTCTAGACAAGGCTATCCCTAAACAATAATTCCTCTCAGATAATTTCATCCAGATAATTTCATAAGGGATAGAAACAAAGGCTACAGAAGCTCTGCTAAATAAAAAAAACAGAAGTAAACCGGCTTAGCGATGTTCGCTGTTCAAGAGGGATCTATTCTGTATCAAAAGATGCAAATAGGCGCTTATCATTCAATACTCGCATACATCAAAGCCACTTCTCACATCGTCGTTTTAGGTATATTCATAGGAAGTAGCACTTGCGGAAGCACAGAGACAATTCATTGAGGCCGTAAGCAAAAACAGTCCAGCGCACTTAGAAAGTTCCAGTTCCGACAAGGGTTTCGACTGATATACGAAGATCCTTTGGTCTGTCAGCTTAGTCTCAACACAGCAGAAATAACCATTCAGAAAGCCGCGAAACGTTGTAATCGCCTATGCAAGTTTCGCCAGTTGTCTATGTAATTACAGGAAAATTTTACTGTTTTAGTAGCCACATACACAAAAACACGCAAACTATCGCCATAGGGTTTGAACTGTGGAATCTTCATAGCGGTAGATATTTTTGTTCGCTAGGTATTTTTTTGAAAACTTGGCGAGCTTTCTAGTTTGCTATCACCTTTTTAGTTCGTGGAGAGAGTTTGAATATGTCCTTAAATGTGGAACTGCTGGAGCAAAGCTTTGAGCTAGTTAAGCCTGAGGCAGATAGCCTTATGGATAGCTTTTACAACAACCTTTTCACTGATTACCCTGCTGCTAAGCCGCTTTTCACTCATACAGATATGGAAAAGCAGAAGCAACAGCTTAAGGGAGCGATAGTGATGGTGGTGAGTAACTTAAGAAACCCGGATGTGCTAACAAAGGCGCTGAAGGGTCTAGGTGCTCGTCACGTTAAGTATGGTGCATTGCCAGAGCACTATCCTCTAGTTGGCAACAGCCTTCTAAAAGCGCTGGGTCAACACGCAGGTTCGGCTTGGACTCCGGAAGTTAAAGGAGCTTGGGTAGATGCTTATGGCGTCATCACCGAACTTATGTTGGATGGCGCAGACTACGCTAGCCAAGACATTCAGTTGGAGAATTCTGCTGCGTCTGCCCCCTCTGCAGCACCCGAATCAACGGAAGGTATTAGCGGCAAGACTGCTGCTGGCATTATTGCGGGTGGTTCAGCGGCGCTGGTTCTCCTGCTGCTGATTTTGCTCTAAGCGCTTTTTACGTGATTCACAATGGCGAACAGCTCCAATTTAAGGCTTAGCTGGCTGAAAAAGCTCGATTTAAAAGTCACCATCATCCTAACCATGACATTGTTGTTGCTTTGGATGTCAGCAGCGTTCGCTCTGGACAACAAGCAAATCTTTTTGCCGGGTGAAACTTCTGAAGGGCACCATCTCTTTGAAGCTTCTTGTGCTTCTTGTCATGAAGGATTTAAGCCTGTTTCTAACGAGAACTGCTCGCGTTGTCATCAGGCTGAGCTTGCGGAAGATGTGCACGGTACCAAGAAGTTCAAAGATCCTCGTTGGGCGAGCTACCGAGAGAATCTGGAGGTTCTCACTTGCACAGCCTGCCACAACGAGCACGTGCATATGTTTGGGCGTGGTGTTCATCTCCAGCCGGATCTTTGCATGGTCTGCCATGAAGAGCTAACTGTCTCTCAGCTAGCCAGTCACAAGGGATTTGAACCCGATGGGTGTTGGACGGCAGGATGCCACAATTATCACGATCATCGCACTATTTCTACCGCGTTCCTGCGAGACAACTTGGATCAGCCGGCGATGCTACCGGTTCAACAGTTGCCTGATCGAACTGTTTTCACGGAGTTGGAAGCTGCCCCCGACCCCGATTTGAGCAAAGTGTTTTTGGAGGGCAGCTCATGAACTCATTAGGTCAGCCCTTCAAAAGGTGTCAGCCTCTTCTGTCACGTATTGTCTCAACGGTATTACTAAGTTTTTTGCTTTTGATATCGTGGAGCTCTCCAGCAATCGCAACGACTCAGGAGGATTTGGAGGCTATTAACCAGCAATGGCAAACCAGCGCCCACGCACTTAACAACATTAACTGCACGTCCTGTCACCAAGCTGAAGAAGACAATGCCTTTATTGCTAGTCCCACTCATGAAAGCTGTCAATCCTGTCATGAGAGCGCTGTAGATACCTTTCTGCTCGGGAAGCATGGCATCCGTCTCTTAGAAGATGCCTCTCCTCTTCAACCTAAAATGGCACGTCTGCCCATGCAGCATGATGCGTTCACTCAACAAATGAACTGCAACACCTGCCACAATGTTCACACCACTAACACAGTGCAGGCTTCCGTCGATGCTTGTCTCACCTGCCATAACGACAATCATTCGCTAAACTATCAGAACTCCCAGCATGGTAAGGCCGTTTTTGCAGCGATCACGGATAATCCAACGCTTCCACGTCCAGATGAGACCATGGTAACCTGCGCAACTTGCCACCTTCCTCGCACAGCGCAAAAGAAGGGTGACAGCACACTTCTGGTAAAGGTTAATCACAACAACACTTACAACCTCAAGCCTCGGGATCGGATGGTAGGCGATGTCTGTATGAACTGTCATGGTGTGGAATATAGCTACAACAGTATTTTCGACGACGAACTCGTCGAAGCCAATTTTGACCGACCTCCAACGCTCGAGCACCCCTCTTTTGAGTTGGTACGAGCTGCCGAAGAAAAAAGGTCGGGCAAAGCTGCTGATTTGCAAGAGTAATCTTTCCAGCAGGCATTTGATCAAAAGAGAACGATCACTCACAACTTAGGAGAACTTTAATGACGATAGTCAACACTAGTTGGATACGACGCCTACGTGCAAAAACAATGGCTCTTTTTGCTTTAGCCGCAGCCATTTGCTTTACGGCTGTTGCTTGTAGTGGTGGAGGCGGTGGAACAGCTGCTACTGCCACGGGCCCAATGATTGCCCCTGAGATGACAGCTGACTTTATTCACACCGTCCTTGCCGCCGACAGAACAGCTTATACCAAGCATGTAGTCGGTAGAGCCAAAGTGCTTGAAGGTAAGGACAAAGAAGCGGGTGTGCTAGATATAGAATCGACTGAAGGCTGGCAGCAAACGGATGGAATCCCACTACCTGCCCAGATGTTCCGCCTCGGTGCTGAAATTGCCAACGAAGATAGCATCTTCACCTACGGCTTGGTTTCTAGCTGGAATATTAATGACAACCAGGCTCCAAAAGGAGAATTTGAAACAGTAGCTATTAAGGAGATGGAAGAAACTGGTGAACCAGTCAGGGGCTATCAGGAAATCGGTGGACAGGCTTATTTCTCGGCTATGTACCCTGATCCAGCTGTTGCAGAAGCCTGCGTCTCTTGCCACAACACTCACCCCATACACCTAGAGCGCTACCCCGACAAAGTCTTCGAGCTTGGCGAGGTTATGGGCGGCATCATCATCAACATCCCAGTTGATAGCATGCCTGCTGAAGCCTAGGCATCTTAATTTCAACGCACAGGGCCATAGGGCTCTGTGCGATTGGCCTATTAAGCTCGACTTAATTGCACCCAGCTTACTTTGGTTCTGGAAACAGGTAGCCGCTAACCAACTTCATTCGGCAATGAAACCTCAATTTTCGACGCTCATCGTTCTCACGTTAGTTTGCGCAGTCTTGCTAGTGCCTTTTGCCTTGAGCCCCATATATATGGACGCATTGCGCGATCGCTCTTTTGAGCTGCATCAGTTTACCCGTGGCGAAGTTTATAAACAGGGCACTGGGTTTGCCTCACTGACGTTAGTCGGCATCGAAATGCTGCTTACCCTTCGCAAGCGTCGTATACTGCCGGGCAAGTGGCAAGTTCCTGGTCAGGTTATGCTTCACCGCAGCATTCATATTTTTACCGGGGTTGCCCTAGTCGCTTTTGTCCTAATACACACTCTTGGGGTATCAGGTCTTAACTTCAACTCTTTTTTGCTATTGGCTTTCTTCGGGGTTACATTCACGGCCCTGGTAGGTGCAATGCTTGAAACCGGGGTTTTGGAGTCGCCTAAAAAAGCATTTGGGTCCTCTAGGAAACTATTTTTTCTCAAGAAAGTAGAATTTGCTGAAGGTAATGCATACGCTATTGGCAAAGGTGCCCTTATTCGTGGCATGAGAGCTATCTGGCTACCTGCGCATATCTGGCTAGTCAGCGTCTTTGGCATGCTGCTGAGTCTACATATCTTTTTAGTCTACTACTATCGATAAGTCATCTAATTTTCTTTCATCTCTAATTTTCTGTTTATCAAAGCAGCCCCAACGCCAGCCCATAGAAAATCTTCGCGCTGAGCCCTTTAAACAGGTTTAAAAATGACTATCTTTAGTAACGATTCACAAGCTCGTTTTCAAGAACAGTTAAAACGGTGGGGAGTACTCGTCTCAGTTGGGCTAGCTGCGATTTTTCTCACGTTCTCTCTTACCCGACCAGCCGCCACTCCCTTGAGTATGACCCCGCTGTCTGGGCTCATGGGTCTCAAAACCATGGCGACTGTTTCAACGCCTTATGAGCAGGCGATCGCCAATCAAAATCCGACTCTGATAGAGTTCTATGCCGATTGGTGTACAACCTGCCAGAGCATGTCAGCTACCGTAGAGACTCTGTATCAACAGTATGGTCAGCAAATCAATTTTGTGATGATTGACATAGACAATCCACAATGGGCTGAACAAATCACGCAATACAGCGCTACGGGGGTTCCTCAGTTTACACTCCTAAACTCAGTAAATAATACTGTTGAAACTTGGGTTGGGAAGGTGCCTAAGCCTGTTATCAGACAATCACTTGATCAGCTGCTGTAGAAAATCAAAACTACGAAGAAGAACGCTTATGACAATACTCAATCAGTTTATGAAACTGTTGGAATGTCTAGAAGTTGCCCAGGAATTTATTCTATTTCTCATGCAGCCGGCAGGTCTAACAGTGCTAGTTGCGCTCTGTCTGTTTTTCTCTATTCAAATTTTGTATGGCTGTGATAGCTTTACTGCAGCAACACTTTCGGGAACTGCAGCACTAACGTTATTTTGTCTTTTAGAAGAGCCAGATTTCTAAAAAACCGAGTTTCTGAAAGATTAGATTTCTAAAAGGCTGATTAGAGCTCTATTGCATCTGTTGAGTTGCTTATACGAAATCCGGCAGATGAATCATCATGCTTTCGCCCCCTCATCCCCAACCCTTCTCCCGATGGAAAAGAGAGCACCTCAAAGGCCCTCTTCCTTAGGGAGAAGGCTTTAGGGAGAGGGCTTTAGGGAGAGGGCGACAGACTATTAGATTCAGCGCTTTCCTAACGGATTTCACATAGCAGCAAACTAACAGAAGGCCCTAAACAAACGTAAAGCCATTGTTGAGATCGATATCCGTTACATTCTTAAACACAGCAATCAACTCTGAGGTATTGCCTTGATAGAAGAGATGAGTGTCGCTTCCTACCTGTTGTTGGCGATAATCACCTACTGAGCCATAGAGCTGAACAGCATCTTCAGCAGCATTGAAGTCTTGAATAGTGACATAGTCTCTATCGCCACCGCCCAAGTAATAAGCTTGGGTGGCATTACCGACGACAAAAGTATCTGAGCCTGAGCCACCGCTTAGAATGTCTCTTTCTAGATAGCCAGCTGCGATCGCATCGCTACCATCTAAAACATCATTTCCACCGCCGCCTTCCAGCGTATCGCTACCAATCCCACCAAATATGGAATCATTACCACTCTCAGCGATGACCTCACCTACAGGTTGAGGCATCGTTTGGCCAGTTGCCAACTGAATTACCTCATCCGAATCTAACGCCCGGTCATAAATTTTAACCTCATCCAGTGCACCATTGAAGTGACTGCCACCAGCCAAATCACCACCAATCACCAACGCTTCGTTGCTGGTACCAAACCTGATACTTGCCTGATGGCTACTATCCAACTGACCATCAATATAAAATTGCACATTGCTACCATCGTAGGTCACCACGACATGCTGCCACTGCCCAACTGTGAGAGATTCATTGGAGTAGAAAGTTTCAGAACCAACAGCCCCTTGTAGAGAGCGACTGGGCGCATAATTAGCATCAAAAATCAAACGTCCGTTACTAGATATCTCCAAAGCATAGGAGATGTTTGATGTCCCTTTAATAATTAAGCCAGCCCAACTGCTGAAGGCATCTGCATTAACCCAAGTCGCCAAGGTCAGCGTCTCTGTGATATCGAGCTCAGCTGAATCAGCCACCATCACGCGATCATTAGTGCCATCAAAATCTAAAGCGCCCCCCTCTTGTCCGTCAACCCATTGACTATTAGTAGGAAGCGACACGCTGTAGCCATCATCATCATCATCACTGATCCACTGAGTATTAGACATGTTGACTAAGGTGCCAAAATGATTGCCCATGGCATCTCCAGCTTGAGTACCAGTGGTTTCATCAAATGCCCAGTGAGCAACCAGTCCATCATTCAAACTGCTACTACTTAACAAACTGCCGGGAGTCTGTTCAAAGTCATCTCCATAAAGCTGATCGTCACCGCTATTACCGTAGATGGTGTCATCTCCGCTGCCACCAACTAAGACATCACTATCAGTAGTTTCAATTTCAATAATGCCAAATCGTTGGACTCCAGAACCAACGTCATCCCACTGTTTGGTAGCGCTAAAGTTGATAGTCCCAAAATCTTGGCTGCCACCGGAGTTGTTAGGCTCACCCGGCGCCCAGTTAGTGTAAGTAACCGCTTCGCCGCTCACCCACTCAAACTGTCCTTCTATCCGTTGGTCATTAATCCCAATAAAGAATCTCTGTTGAGTCCCAAAGGTGCTCTTTATCCAGGCTTCTTCAGCAGCGTCATTCAGGGTCAGTAGGTTACCACCCAAACGCTTCGCGTCTGCTTGGGCTTCAGCCCAAGTCCCGAAGCTGCTCAGCAAGTAAGTATGACCGTTGTAGGTTTGTGCACCTCCCAGCAAACTGCTTGAATTGTCTCCTTGAACATCGCCGTAGAGAGTATCGTTACCTTCGCCACCATAAACAGTGTCATTCCCTTCACCAGCCTGAATAAAGTCATCGCCAGCCGTTTCAGCCACCTGCTTTACCATAGGCGCAGACACTGGAACAAACTCCACATAATCGATGCGCGCAAATTCGTTATACTCGCGAATGCCTTCCAACCTCAGTTCATCGCCTGCATTGACTTGTACCTGAGTTGCAATGGTGCGTCGAACCAAATTGCCAGAGCTAATCACATTTGAGCCTAATGACTGATCTAGCTGCCACTCATCTAGTTCTACGCCTTCCAAACTTGCTGAAAGGGTTGCAAGGCCATCGTTTTCGTCATAGTAGGCCACTATAATGTTGTAATAGCCTGTGTCACCACCGAATGAAGTTGTTGCATTACCAGAAGAGCCCGTTCTAATAACGCGATTATTGGATGCAAGGCCACTAGATTCAATAGAATAGCCACTCAAATTCATCGATTCCGCTTCTATGCGAATCGAGCTGCCAATAACAACAGGCTCACTATCAACCACAACTGGCTCAGGATTCACATCATCGTTTGTCAAATCAACTTTTACAAAGTCAACATAGTCAATTCGAGCATGCTCATCTCTGCCATCAGCACTCACGCCTACTAATCCTGTGAGCTTGAAAACATCTCCCGTATTGAGTAGAACAGTACTCGCAACTGTTCGAGTGAGAAAGTTCTGACTGGTAGCAGACGTACCGCCTAAGTTTTGGTCCAGTGACCACGCATCTAGCGTACTACCGTTGAGTGCCGCCGTGATCTGACCAATGCCAGTGTCATTTTCATCGTAGTAACCAACGATGATGTTGTAATAACCGGCCTCTCCGCCAAAAGCCGTCAGGGCAATTCCCTCACCGTCACTGCGTGAGCTAATCAAAGCACCGCCAGAAGATCCACTATTACCTTCTACAACATAGTCACCGAGGAGTGTCATCGTTTCGGCTTCTACTCGAAACTCACTGTTGCCCTCAGGAGAGAGGTTGATTGTTGAGCTACCACCGTTGCTTATCGAGCTTGTGAGACTGACCGATGAGCTACTGTTGGCTCCATCTTCAGAACTTGTCAAATTTAGTAATGAGCCACCTAAACTGTTCAAAGAAGACTCTAATGGTGTCACCAGTAGATTATCGAGTGAGACAAACTCTAGATAATCTACTGCAGCTTCTTCCCCTGAGATTGAAATAGAGAATTCATCGCCTTCTCTCAAAGCAACATCTGAGATAACCGTGCGAGTGTAGAACCGCTCTTGATTTTGATCTAGCGTAAACGAGTTAAGCAAAGAGCTGTTAAGCGAAAAGTCAATAATACCAGGGCTATCAGTTTGCCTATCGAAGTAGCGTGCGATCACCATGTAGTTCCCAGATGGCCCCGAGAACGTCGTCGTTGCCATTGCTGAAGCATCAGCCTTCAACACCTGACCAGAGTCATTTCCCCAGGTTGTAACCTCGTAGTCTCCGCTTAAAAGCATGTCTTCGGCTTCTAAGCGAATGGGCTTGATATTGTTATTTGGCAAAACAGCCTCTGAATCAACAACATCTGTAGAGGCATTCTCCTCAGGCTGTTGTTGCAACTGTGCTCTGAGCTGTTTAAGACTTTCAGCGCCGTCGTAATCATCACCATAAATGACATCATGGCCACTACCGCCCATCACTCGGTCTTGACCGGCACCACCAATGATGAGGTCATTATCCGCCTCACCCTCTAAGCGGTCATCGCCCTCACCACCCGCTAAAACGTCTCGACCACGGCCACCCTTGAGGTTGTCTTTGCCCTCACCCCCACTGAGAATGTCATCGCCCTCACCCCCACTGAGAATGTCATCGCCGTGCTCGCCATACAGCTCGTCATCATCGTTCTCACCTAACAGCAGGTCGTCATCCTCACCGCCATAGAGCAAGTCATTGCCATCTTGACCGTAGATGATGTCACGGCCCGCTTCGCCCCAAACGACATCGTGTCCGCCTTCTCCATCAATCAGGTCATCGCCTGCGCCCGCTCGAATACGGTCTTGCTTGTTATCACCCGCAATGATGTCATCTTCATCCCCAGCGTGGAACATCTTGGCATCTTTGCCGCCGACGCCACCATCCGCAAGCTTTTTGTCTTGGTCATTATTGTCTTCGTCATCCACCGTGACAAAGAACGTATCGAGCTGCTGCCACAGCTGACCATAGCCCAGCTCCAGCATCTCCGTCTCAAACTGCTGCCACAGCTGACCATAGCCCAGCTCCAGCATATCGGTCTCAAACTGCTGCCATAGCTGGCCATAGCCTAGATTGAAGATGTTGTCTTCTATCATCTGCCACAGCTGACCATAGCCCAGCTCATACAGCTCGTCGCCATATTCTTGCCACAGCTCGCCATAGCCCAACTCAAAGACAGACCAAAGCTGACCATAACCCAGCTCGAACATGCTCTGCTCAAATATCTGCCACAGCTCACCATAGCCCAGGGTGTAGAACACTGAGTTCTCTTCGCCGGATCGACTCTCGGTCAGTGCCTTGTCGTCTAGACCTAAGTCTTTGGCAACTTCCTTTTCTGCTTGCTTCAGCAGCTTATCTAGGTCTAGCTCTTTCTTCAATGCTTTGTAGTCAACGTCCCAACCCAACACATCTAAGGCTTGCAAATCCAGCAGCCCTAGGCTGGTGCGCTCTTGATACGCGAGCGTCGGGTCCATGATGCCCATCGCGACCTGCAGCCGTTCCCAGTGGCTGGCTTGGTAGTCTTCGCCATTGGAGAAGTTGCCGAGGTTGGTCTCACCACCATCAATCGAGAAGTAGCTGTTTTGCCCCACGGTCAGGTCACTCACTGCGCCATCGGGGTTATCGATTTCACCGCTGGCATCGCTATGACGAAACAGGTCGAGGACGGTGAAGCCTTCTGCTTGGGTTTCGCCTGAGTACAGTTCGCTGAGTTCCAGTGCGCCGTCTAGGCCGCTGACGAAGCCGAGCTGATGCCCGATTTCGTGCAGCGCCATGCTCATAAAGTCTAGGGTGCCTGGAGGGGCTTCGCCGCTGCGGGTGTAGTCGTAGTTCCACTCGAAGGCGTTGCTCACCAGAATGTAGCCGTCGAGGGCGTTGGGGTCGACCAGGTCTCTATCCCAGGTGCCCCCATCTTCTAGCTCTAGGGCCTCGTCCATGCCCAGGGCTTTGGCTTGCGCACTCGTGAGCAGAATGTTGGTGTTGCCATCGACCACTTGCTCACCGACAAGAAAGTCGACAGTATTGCCATCCTGAAGGTGCTCAATGGCTTCTTCATCGATGTCACTGTCTGCGTCTTCTTCGGCGTACTCTTGATAGATACCGTAGTTTTGCTCGTGGAAGATGGGGATGGCACCGCCAACGGCTTGACCGTCTTGACCTAATCTGGCGCTAGAGGCGATGTGCAGGTTGATTTCTACATCGTCTTCCAGGTAGCTTGACCATATCATCCCGGCCAGTTCAAAACCGACGCGCTGCTCTAGCGAGATGCTGGGGTCGTATGTGAAGTTGAACTGCACCATGAGTATAAAAAAGCACTTTCAGGAAGGGACTAGTCCTTTTTTATCCGTATATGGGGTCAGCCATCTATGTGCTTACACAGGAAATCGTGCAAAAACTTGAAGAAGATATAACCGTAAAAAGAGAACCTTAATGAAGCAATCAATAAGAAGAAGCAAGGAATCTCCGTAGATTCTACAGTGTGACACTCTCGCAATTGTCCTGACAAATAGTCAGTTCTGACTAACGTACGAGCTCCACAGCTTATGTCCAGCAGAAGCGCTCTCTGAATAGCAACCTTGAATTATGAAGCAAATCTTAAGCACTTAATAATAGAGAACATAGTTGCATTGGGTTAATTAGGACACTGTCGTTGGACAAAATCATGACAGCGCAACAGCTAACCTGACTCTCAATCGACGTAGGCTCTGCCTTCTCGCCGAGTATGCATCCGTCGACTGTAATAACAGCAGGGAACATACCAAAACTGAGCAGGCACCTGCTCTCATTAGCGCCTGCTCAGTCTAAAATGCCTTCCCTGTTGAATAGGGTTAGCTATACGTTTTAGTAACTGTCGTCACCTGTAACAGTTTTGATGGCAAGGGTATGGTTAGCTTCGTGTAGACGCTCAGCGATCGCATCTCTCCAGTTCAAACTGATTTTTGGATTGGCTAAAATCTGCTGTGCCTTTTCACGACAGTCAGCACTCTGAGCTAAATCCATCTGATCGATATTGGCCAGATCCTCATAGAGCTTTTGCAGTGGAATCTTTTGCTGAGAGACTTTTTTGAGCGCATCTGAAACAATTTCAGAATTGAGATTAGGCATGAATTTGGATGTCTCCTGTTAAGCGTGAAACAGCAGTAGTCAACTTTAACAAGACCCTAGAGTAATTGAAATCTAGGGTAATTAAGTCTTAGCTCACTGGTAATTGTGACCCTTCAGTAGGGGGTGTGCAACAGTGACGCGACGAAGCTTTACACACCCGTATACTGAGCAGTGTTTCTTTGTATTTCTTAAGAGAAAAATAGAGATTTGTGGGTAACTAAGACGGGCACAAAAAATTGCCTTACAATGCCAGCCAATAGAGAAGTCGTAAGGACTAACGCCGTATGTTGCTATCACCCCAGGAAAAAGACAAGCTGTTGATTTTTACAGCGGCGCTGGTTGCAGAGAGAAGAAAAGACAGAGGGCTAAAGCTAAACTATCCGGAAGCTGTAGCCTACATTTCGGCAGCGATTATGGAAGGTGCGCGGGATGGGAAAACGGTGAGCGAGCTGATGAGCGAAGGAACAACGTTACTGAAGCGTGCGGATGTGATGGAAGGGATTCCTGAAATGGTGCATGAAGTACAGGTAGAAGCAACGTTTCCGGATGGGACAAAATTAGTAACAGTGCATGATCCGATTATGGATTGATCTTGCCGCCGCTTAGCGAATACTGCTTAGCCAATGTCAATGGAAATCAAGTCAATGGAAATCAAGTTAATGGAAATTAATGGGAAACGGAGTTATTCTACGCTCCTGCATTAGCCACCCCCACATTCTGATGCTTGGGGAAGCACAAGTGAACACTGTTTCAGGAATTTTGTAATGTACAAAGAGAACAATTCAGAACCGATGCCGTTGGTGCCTGGGCAAATTATTCCGGGAGGCGCAGACCCGATTGAGCTGAATGCGGGCCGAGACGTGGTGACAATGGTGGTAAGTAATGTGGGCGATCGCCCCATCCAAGTGGGTTCTCACTTCCACTTTTACGAAGTGAACGAAGGCTTACAGTTTGATCGAGACCGCGCGAAGAAAATGCGCTTAAACATTACGGCTGGAACGGCGGTGCGCTTTGAGCCAGGGGATGAAAAAGAAGTAGAACTCGTTCCGTATGGCGGGAGTCAAGAGATCTATGGATTTAACGGTAAGTACGATGGCGCAGAGCTAAAAGCATAGGGAGCAAAAAGCATGAGCAAATCGGCGGCGCGATTAGGGATTGGTGGGCCGGTAGGGAGCGGAAAAACAGCGCTGATAGAAGGGCTGGTGCCACGGCTGATGCATCAAGGAGTGGAAGTAGCGGTGGTGACTAACGACCTCCTCACAACAGAAGATGCAGACCGGCTAAAGCGCAAGGGATTTTTGTCGCCGGAGCGGATCATTGGAGTAGAAACAGGGAGCTGTCCGCACACGGCGATTCGAGAAGATCCCACCATGAATCAGCTTGCCGTACAAGATTTAGAAATGCTGTTTCCGCAGTTGGATTTGGTGTTGATTGAGAGTGGGGGCGATAATTTGGCCTCTACGTTTAGCTATGAACTGGTAGATGCCTACATTTTTGTGATTGATGTGGGGGCGGGGGATGATATTCCGCGTAAGAATGGGCCAGGTTTTGTGCAAAGTGACTTGGCGGTAGTGAATAAGGTGGATATTGCACCATATGTGGGGGCAGATTTGGATTTGATGCGGATGCAATCTGCACAGCACAGAGACGGCAAGCCTGTGGTGTACACGAATTGCAAAACGGGTGAGGGGTTAGATGAGGTTGTCGGGTTTATTCGAGAGCAATTGTTATTTGGGAAAGAAGAGAAGGTGTTGGTGGGGAGCGTGAGTGGTTGAGACCCACCCCGCCCTACGGGCATCCCTCCCCTCCGGCTACGCTCAGGGCAGGCAAGAGGGGATTTACTTCTGGGGCTGTGAGACAAGTAAGTTCAAATAGTTATAGAACGCGGCGGGATTGACTGGTTTGGTGAGTGTTGTTTCTGTTAAGTCAAAGGCCCAAGTAAATAAAGCGACAAATGAAGAGCAGCTTGCGCTGAAGTTAGAATGTAGCGCCCGTGGGAAAACGGTGTTGAGCCATCGTTATATGGCTTATCCACTAAGTGTTTCGCCTGTTTTTAGATTAGAAGAAGAATCTAAAGACAGAGCTTATTTATATCGAATGAATACATCGCCGGGGTTGTTAGCGGGGGATGCTTTGAAGCTGTCTTTTACGCTAGATGCGGGGAGTCAGCTTTATTTGGCGGATCAGGCGGCGACGAAGGTTCATGCAATGCCTAAAGCGGGATCGAGAGCGACAGTAGACTATGCAATTGAGGTGGGCGATCGCGCCACCCTAGAATTCTTACCCGAACCCCTCATTCTCTTTGCAGATTCGGCCCTAAAACAAACAACAGAGATCGCGCTAAGTGCCACATCTGCCCTTTGCTGGGGAGAAATCATTTTGCCAGGACGCCTGGCTAGGGGAGAAGCGTACGAATTTAGGGAGTGCTTTAGTCGTTTGCGCGTTAAAGCACAGGGCGGAAGGCTGTGGTTTACAGATGCTATGAAGCTCACTGGCAAAGAAAATCGGTTCACACATCAGGCGCTCTTTGCGAGTGGGAAGGTAATCGGTACTTTGTTGTTGATATTGCCGGAAGAAATAGCAACGAAACAGGTGCTGGCCGAGCTGAGCAAAGCGGTGGATGCGCTAAGCACTGCGTCTTTGCAATTAGCGAGTTCGGTGTTGCCACCAGAAACAGGTCAGGAGCGAGGGCTGTTTGTGAGAGCGGTGGGACAAACGACCAGAGAAATGCAGGCGACGTTTAAGTTAGCAGTGAATGAGGTGCGAGCGGTACGGAATGAGGCATTTTTGCCTTATTCGGTGTGATGAAAGCGAGTGTGACAAAAGTGGGGAATGAGAGCTAGCGTGGTAAAGACAAACGTCATGGAAAGAGTACTGGCGCAGACGTATTTGGGGAATGCGCGTGAGGATGAAGGGCTGGCTAAACGGGTAGGTCAGGCAATAGCCGCAGGGCTTTGTTTAGAGGTGGAGATTGGGAGAAGCGATCGCACTAAAGGCCGCATTCTCACGCGCACTGCCTCGGGGCAACCGGTTGGCCTCATGAAAGACCGCGACTGGCAGCTACGAGAAGGTGATGTGCTGGAAACGGTGCAAGGGCACTTAGTGCTAGTTCATGTAGAAGCGCAACCGCTGATGGCCCTCAGATTTTCACCCAATGCCCATAACCATCCGACGGCGTTAGTACAGCTAGGACACACGCTAGGCAACCAGCACTGGCCCATAACAGTGAGGGGAGATGTAGTGTATGTGGAGATGGTGGCGACGCAGGCACAAATGGAAAAAGTAGTGAATGAGATGGCGATCGCGCTCAAAATAAAGGGCTTGAAAGTCAGCTTTGAAGCAAAACCAGTGGAGGATGCGGTTGAATTTTTGCACCATCATGCCCATACAGCACACGCCCACTAAATCTCAAGAACCCAATCTACAAAATGACCGACACTCTCGAACAACAGTTTGCACTCATGCAGCTAGCAGACTCTTTTTTCCCATCAGGCACTTATACGCTATCGCATGGGTTGGAGAGCTTGGTGCAGGCCGGGCGAATTAACTCAGCACAAGATGTAGAAACCTTTGTGAGACTGCTGCTGTGCAACAAAGTGGGTGGAACTGACTTAGTAGCGCTGACCCATGCGTATGAGGCGAGTGAACAGGCGGATTTTGCAGCGATCGCCCAAATAGACGCATTGCTATTTGCCCAAACCGCCATTACAAAAACGCGCATTGCACAGCGCCAAGGCGGGCGGGCGCTGCTAATGGTGGCAAGCAAAACATGGCCGCATTCACATCTGCAAAAGCTCTCTGCACAAACAGCAATGGGTGAGATTAATTGCCTGCACCCGGTGGTGTTTGCGGTAGTTGCTCAGGTGGCAGGGCTAAGGCAACAGCAGGCACTGGCAGCCTTTGTTCATGGATTTGTGACAGGGCTCTTGGGCGCGGCGATTCGGCTGGGGGCAATTGGCCACTTGCAGGCGCAGCAGGTGAGGAAAGCGATCGCGTCAGATATGACCCATGCGTGCAATGAGGCGATAGTCACGCCGCTGGATGAGATGTGGTCTTGTACACCGACTATTGATTTGGCCCAAATGAGGCAAGCAAAGCTCTCACGACGACTGTTTGCAAGCTGATGCTTACGTAAGTATTTGAGCCGGTAAAGCAACACAGCCAAGCGTCAAAAGAGCCAAACCCAAACCAACAAAAAAAGGGTTACGCATCATCATGAGAGGATTCTACTCACTAACGCAATTGAACATTAGCGTAAATAACTGAACACCAAAGCTCATCCTACAGAACAACAGACATCTGGGTTACATCGAGAAACCTTCAGAACGCCACATCAGGACATCACACATTGCGCGTGGCAACAGCTCCCTCGAAAACATTGGAGCAGAATGTATCAGATGCTTTCTTTTTTCTACAGCGTCTAAAGAATAAATATGTACGCCTTCATTCTGCAACTTCAACGGTATCCTTGCTTCAATATGAGGTTCCTTTGCCTAATTCTTACTGCCCCCCTAGCGATACTTTTTGTGAGTAATCCATAAGCAATTACAAATGAGCAATTACATTAGCCGCCGTGACTATGCAGATACCTTTGGGCCAACGGTAGGCGATCGCATTCGCCTAGCCGACACAGAACTCTTTTTAGAAGTAGAACAAGATCTCACGACATACGGCGGCACCTATTATGGCGATGAGGTGAAGTTTGGCGGCGGCAAGGTCATCCGCGATGGCATGGGCCAATCTCCCATTGCTCGCGGTGACGGCGCAGTCGATGCTGTGATTACCAACGCATTAATTCTGGATTGGTGGGGCGTTGTAAAAGCCGATGTGGGCATTAAAGACGGCAAAATTTTTAAGCTGGGGAAAGCGGGCAACCCCTACACGCAAAATAATATTGACATTATTATCGGCCCCAGTACGGAAATTATTGCCGGAGAAGGCAAAATCCTCACCGCAGGGGCAATTGACTCGCACATTCACTTTATTTGCCCGCAGCAGATAGAAGTGGCTATAGCCTCCGGAATCACCACCATGCTCGGCGGCGGCACTGGCCCAGCCACCGGCACCTTGGCAACTACTTGCACCCCCGGCGAGTGGAACATCCACCGCATGTTAGAAGCCTCTGAAGAATTCCCCATGAATCTGGGCTACATGGGCAAAGGCAACTCCAGCCAGCCGCAAGCCCTCATAGAGCAGGTGAACGCTGGAGCCATGAGCCTTAAGCTCCACGAAGACTGGGGCACCACTGCTGCCGCCATTGATAGCTGCCTCTCGGTCGCTGACGAATACGATGTGCAGGTCGCTATTCATACCGATTCTCTCAACGAGTCTGGATTTGTCGAAACCACCATTGCCGCGTTTAAAGACCGGGTCATTCATACCTTCCATACGGAAGGCGCTGGCGGCGGGCACTCGCCTGACATTCTCACCGTATGCGCCCTAGATAATGTGCTGCCTGCCTCCACCAATCCCACCCGCCCTTACACCATCAACACCTTCGATGAGCACAAAGACATGCTGATGGTGTGCCACCACCTGGATAAAAACATTCCAGAAGACGTGAAGTTCGCAGAATCTCGCATCCGCCGAGAAACCATCGCCGCCGAAGATTTGCTGCATGATATGGGCGCATTTAGCATCATGGCCTCTGACTCTCAGGCCATGGGCCGCGTGGGTGAAGTGATTACGCGGACCTGGCAAACCGCCCACAAAATGAAAGTGCAAAAAGGCTTGCTGCCCAACCCCGAGAACGAGCGCGAAACCCACGATAACTACCGGGCCAAGCGATACGTGGCCAAATACACCATTAACCCCGCCCTAGCCCACGGCATCTCCCACTGCGTAGGCTCTGTAGAAGAAGGCAAGCTGGCAGATCTTTGCCTATGGAATCCGGCCTTTTTTGGCGTCAAGCCAGACATCGTGGTGAAAGGAGGCTTTATTGCCTACGCGCAAATGGGCGATGCCAATGCCAGCATCTCGACGCCGGGGCCGGTACATATGAGGCCCATGTTTGGCAGTTTTGGCAAAGCCCGCACCAGCACGGCCTACACCTTTGTTTCGCAAACCGCAATGGATAATGACATCGCTGGCCAGTTAGGCTTAGAGGCGAGTCGGTTACGCCCCGTATTCAACACGCGCCAGCTCAAAAAGTCTGATTTGAAACTGAATAGCCTCACACCCAATATTGAAGTTACGCCAGAAACTTTTGAGGTTAAGGTAGATGGCAAGCTACTCACCTGCGAACCTGCCGATGTGTTGCCGATGGCGCAGCGATACTTCTTATTCTGAGTCTTTTCCTTACAACGCTCAGGCGACACCAACGCTCAGGCAACATTTTGTTTTCAGTTGGCTTAGGATTCTGTTCTGACGAATCTGCTTTTTATGAAGCAAGGTTCAGCAATCCGGCTTTAATCAATCTGTTCTTATCAGATCTATAGCTTCTGTCTAGTGAGGGTAAGAGGCAAGCGATCGCTAGTAGCCTTAACAACGGCAACGGCTACCTTGATTAGCCAAATTAGAGTGCACTCTAATTTGGCTGGAAAGCCCGCAAAAAGATACAAAACGATACGTAAGCTGGAAATAAAAAGCAAGCTGCACTAGCAGCCCACAAGAATTACATTAAAGTAATCCAATTTCGTATCATACGATACAACTTATGTGATTTTTGGGCCATAAGCTACCCAAGACAATCAGTAAAAATGCTAAGCGACACATCTCTTTTAGTGTTTCTGTTCTAGGCAAAACCCGATTGTTTTATCGGTGTTATGTCCCTGGCTAACTTTATTGCCAGTCTAAGGAACGTGTTGATGGTGCTTTTTGCATGCAGAAAGCGTGTGAAAAGAGCACTCGTCGAGCGCTTCAATGAGAGGGTTGCTGTGTGAGAGGCTGTGATTCACACTATGGTGCGATTCACGGTTTTGATTTGATCTATAAGGAGTCTCTAAGCGGTTAATGGCAAAATTAGGTAGAAGGAAATTCATCGCGTTTAGTACCGCAGCGGCGGGTGCGAGCGTACTGTTAAATGCCTGCGGTGGCGGTAGCGAGCCCGCTGCAGAAACAGGCAGCGACGCGGCACCTGCAGCCGCTGGCGGTGATGACGTTATCACTGTGGGCATCCTGCACTCTCTGAGCGGCACCATGGCCATCAGTGAGACAACAGTTGTCGATGCAGAAGAGCTGGCAATTAAGGAAATCAACGCAGCTGGCGGTGTCCTCGGGAAGCAGATTGTTGCTGTAAAAGAAGACGGTGCTTCTGATTGGCCTACTTTTGCAGAAAAAGCAACCAAGCTCATTGACCAAGACGAAGTTGCGGTTGTCTTTGGCTGCTGGACATCTGCTAGCCGAAAAGCAGTACTTCCTGTCTTTGAAGAAAAAGACCACATGCTCTGGTACCCCGTACAGTACGAGGGTCAAGAATGTTCTAAAAATATTTTCTACACCGGCGCAGCGCCCAACCAGCAGATTGAGCCTGCTGTCGATTGGCTGCTAGAGAACAAAGGAACAGAGTTCTTCTTGGTTGGCTCTGACTATGTGTTCCCTCGCACTGCTAACAACATCATTAAAGAGCAGCTCAAGGCCAACGGCGGCACCACCGTCGGTGAAGACTATCTGCCTTTGGGCAACACAGAAGTTACGCCGATTATCGATAAGATTCAGCAGGCACTACCTGACGGCGGCGTGATTTTCAACAGCTTGAACGGTGACAGTAATGTGGCCTTCTTTAAGCAGCTCAAGAGTGCAGGCATGGGGCCAGATAAGTACCCTGTGATGTCTGTGAGTATTGCAGAAGAAGAAGTCAGAACCATTGGCCCAGAGTTTTTGGAAGGCCACTACGCTGCTTGGAACTACTTCCAGACGGTAGAGAGTGCTGAGAACGACAAGTGGGTTAGCGACTTTAAAGCTGAGTACGGCGATGATCGGGTAACCAACGACCCGATGGAAGCTGCTTACATCATGGTTTATCTGTGGGCGCAGGCTGTTGAGAAAGCGGGCACAACTGACTTGGATGCTGTACGTGAGGCTGCCTACGGCCAGGAATTTGCAGCACCTGGCGGCACAGTCACGATGCAGCCTAACCACCACATCTCTAAAACTGTTCGCATTGGAGAAATCCGTGATGACGGTCTGTTTGAGATTGTATCGGCAACTGATGGCCCTGTGGTTCCGATTCCTTGGAACCAGTATGTCGCTGATACAAAGGGCTTTGCCTGCGACTGGTCTGATCCAGAAAAAGGTGGTAAGTATAAGGCTGAGGAAGCATAGTACCGAAGCTCTTTACCAAGCTCTTTTAAACTGAAAATTGTCAAATGTGGTCGAGCGCTGTTGAACTTACAGCTATTCAATTTGCATTTGTTCAATTTTGAAAGCGTCAAGGTCGGAGGTCTATCAGACTTTCGACCTTTTTAGCGCACGTTTTTTTAGCACATGTTTTTTAGCACATGTTTTTTTAGCACTTAGCTTTTGGCGCACAGGAGAACATAAGGAGATGCTGTGTTAGATACGATAATCACCACTGTTTTTAACGGGGTTAGCATCGGAACGGTTTTGTTGATTGTGGCACTGGGCCTAGCAATTGTATTTGGCCTGATGGGCGTGATTAATTTGGCGCATGGCGAGCTAATGATGCTGGGCGCTTACACAACCTATGTCGTACAGAATGCATTTAAAGGTTTTGGCGATGGGGTCAGTGACCTCTACATTTGGGTAGCGATCCCGGCGGCGTTTATTGTGGCTGCGCTAGTCGGCTTAGCGCTAGAGCGCGGGGTGATTCGCTTTTTGTATGGCAGGCCGCTCGAAACCCTGCTGGCGACTTGGGGCGTGAGCTTAATTTTGAGGCAGTTCGTGCGCAGCGTGAGCTGGTCGATGACAATTAGCCTAATGGTGTTTAGCGCTTTGTTCTTTATTAGCAAGTGGGTGCTGAGTAAATACGCGCGGCTCACAGAAGCACGACAAAATTTGGCCATGACAGTGTTGTTCATTCTATCGGGCGCCATTAGCTGGGTATTGGGCAATGGACTCAATGCCAACAAAACCTTGGGCAAGCCGTGGTTTAGCACTCGCAACGTGGATGTAACCGCCCCAGGATGGCTACAGGGCAGCGTCACCCTGACAGATTCGCTACGGTTTCCGGCATCGAGGCTGTTTATTATTGTGCTGACGCTGATGTGTCTGCTGGGTGTGTATTGGTTTTTACAAAAATCTGCTTGGGGCTTACGAATTCGCTCTGTGACCCAAAACCGAGATATGAGCGCCTGCTTAGGCATTCCTACGGCTCAGGTAGATGCCGTCACGTTTGCGTTTGGCTCCGGCCTAGCAGGCGTGGCAGGCTTTGCAGTAACGCTACTGGGATCGGTAGGGCCAAACCTCGGAGGGAACTACATTGTGGATGCCTTTATGGTGGTGGTCGTTGGCGGGGTGGGGAACCTGCTGGGCAGTGTCATTGCGGCGATGAGCATTGGCATCGTGACCTATCTGCTGGGCTCTGGATCAATCGTGAATTTGTTGGGTAGCGATCCGAGCATGGTGAGAAGCTTCTTTGAGTTTTTTGCAACCACGAGCATGGCAAAGGTAATGGTGTTCGCGTTGATTATTTTGTTTTTACAAGTGCGTCCAGCGGGATTGTTTCCGCCGAAGGGCCGCTCAGCGGAGGTGTAGGCAATGGATGTTTCAAAACCGGCTGCTGATTCTGCGGGCATAGAAGACTCTCAAGTCATCAGTGGACCACCCAAAGCGCCAAAAGGACGGAAGCGATTGGAGCTAGTGGCGGTTTGCGCGATCGCTCTTTTACTCATCTTCGTCGCGCCGATGGTGCTCTCTAGCTTTCGGCTTGGCTTACTGAGCAGGTTTCTCTCCTTAGCCATCGTTGCGCTTGGCATTGATTTAATCTGGGGCTTTACCGGCCTGCTGAGCTTGGGGCACGGCATTTTCTTCGCCCTGGGCGGCTACGCACTGGCCATGTTCTTGCAATTGCAAGGCATTGGCGATGCTATTCCGGAATTTTTTAGTTTGTACGGCGTTTCTGAGCTGCCTTGGTTCTGGAAGCCGTTTTATTCTTTTCCGTTCACCCTGATTGCCATTGTGATGATCCCAACGCTGATTGCGGGCGCACTGGGCTATTTGGTGTTTCGCAACCGCATTCGCGGGGTGTATTTCTCTATTCTCACGCAAGCGGCGCTGGTTGTTTTCTTTAACTTCTTCAATGGTCAGCAAAGGCTGATTAATGGCACCAACGGGCTAAAAACCAACACTACCGAACTATTCGGGATGTCTGTTGGGGGCGATCGCGCTCAGTTCATTTTTTACTGCACCACCGTCATCCTACTGGCACTTTCTTATACGCTTTGCCGGTGGCTCACCAGCGGACGCTTTGGCCGCATGTTGATTGCTATTCGCGATGACGAAAACCGGGTGAGATTTTCCGGCTACGACCCCACGGCATTTAAGGTGGTGGTGTTTGCCGTCTCTGGCGGCATTGCAGGCATCGCAGGCGCACTATACACCGTGCAGTCGGGCATTGTCTCACCGCAGTATATGGATATTGCCTTCTCCATTGAGATGGTGATTTGGGTGGCAGTGGGCGGACGCGGCACCCTAGTCGGGGCCATCATCGGAGCATTGGCTGTGAACTGGGGCCGAACGCTGCTGAGTGAAACCTACCCAACAGTTTGGCTCTTTTTCCAAGGGGCACTGTTTTTGATTGTGGTAACGATTTTGCCAGATGGCATCGTGGGCTGGCTCCGCTACCGAGCAACCGATCAGATGCGATCGCTTTTAGGTAAGCCTAAACAAACGACCACTTACCCCAAACTCGACGTAGACGAAACCATTCGCCAAGAAGCTGATCTGCTAGATCACCAGGACTAGCGCCAAAGGATACGCGCGCCAAAACTAGCGAAAAAAAGACTAGCGAGCGACAACCAGCGAAAAAAGACTAGAGGTCATTCAAGAGAGCGAACCCATGACTGCTGCAACCCCCAAAACTAACGTCAATAAACCCGGCCCGCCTTTACTCAGCATTGAAAATGTCACGGTCAGCTTCGATGGATTTAAGGCCATCGATGGCCTTAACTTTTCCGTCAAAGACCAAGAGCTGCGCGTGATTATTGGGCCCAATGGCGCAGGCAAAACTACGTTTTTGGATGTGATTACAGGCAAAGTACAGCCCACCACAGGCCGAGCCTTGTTTAAAGGCAAAAATATTCGGTCTATGTCAGAGCACGCGATCGCCCAGCTCGGCATTGGTCGAAAGTTCCAAACCCCCAGGGTATATCTAAACCTCACCCCCAGAGAGAACTTAGAACTCTCTTGCAACCGCCAGAAAAACGTTTGGAATACGCTATTTAAACCCACACCCACAGCAGAGACACGCACAGTCGGCGGATTACTCTCCACCATTGGCCTCACGGCTAAAGCCGACGTGCCCGCAGCCCTACTCTCCCACGGCGAAAAGCAATGGCTAGAAATTGGCATGCTTGTAGCCCAGTCACCAGATCTGTTGTTAGTTGATGAACCGGTGGCAGGCTTAACCGATGAAGAAACTGAGCGTACCGGCGAACTCCTGATTGAGCTCGCTAAAAGTCATGGTGTGATTGTGATTGAACATGACATGGAATTTGTGCGGCAAATTGCCCAAGATAACCAGGTCACGGTACTGCACCAAGGCAGCGTGCTGTGCGAGGGCACGATGGATAAAATCCAGAGTGATCCAAGAGTCATTAAGGTGTATCTGGGCGATCCCGATGCCACGTGATGTCGGCTATCTATTAGCTTGGCTATCCAGATGATGGTTTTCTCTCTTTCGTAAGACATTCTCTTGTAAGACTTTTTGCTCAAGGCATTTTGCTATGACACAAACCGCCCCTGCCCCCGCCGCCTCAGCACCTAATATTGCCCCTACGCTCAAAATCTCCGGGCTGAATGTTTACTACGGTGAAAGCCATATCCTACGCAATGTAGACATGACCATTCCGCAAGGGAAAATGGTGTGCCTAATTGGGCGCAACGGCGTGGGTAAAACAACCATGCTCAAAACCATCATGGGCCTATTGTCGCCACGCAGCGGACAAATTGAGTATGAGGGGCGATCGCTCTTGCGCTTGCCCACCCACAGACGCGCCAAACTCGGCATTGGCTACGTTCCCCAAGGGCGCGAAATTATTCCCCGGCTCACCGTCAAAGAGAATTTACTGATTGGGCTAGAAGCCAAAGCTAAAAAAGAGAATCGCGGCGATATTCCCGAAGACATTTTGCAGCTTTTCCCAGTACTCAAAGAAATGCTTTCTCGCATGGGCGGAGACCTCAGTGGAGGGCAGCAGCAACAGCTCGCGATCGCCCGCGCCCTCATGGGACGGCCTAAGCTACTCGTATTGGATGAACCCACCGAAGGCATTCAGCCCTCTATTATTCTTGACATTGAAAACGCTGTGCGCAAAATTGTTGAAACTAGCGGCGTGTCTGTGCTGCTAGTAGAGCAACACTTGCACTTTGCGAAGCAGTCTGACTATTACTACGCCATGCAAAAAGGGGGCATTGTTGCTTCTGGAGAGGCCAGCGAACTGAGCGGAGATATTATCCAGCGGTTTCTGGCTGTTTAAGGGAGTGCCGTCTCCGTTGATACAAGCCCGATCACAGGGACAGCCTCGGCAAGGACTGGGCCTATGAGCGGGCCAGCTGAACTGGGCCAGCTGAATAGCATTGGTAGTGTAGATAACAGAATTTTGGTGAGACCGAGAAAGTACGGATACCTTTCGTAATCTTTGCGCCGATTTTATTAAGGCATCTGTGGTTTTTGTTAAGCCTAGCTTCTAGATACTCTACCTTGAGAGAGAATATAGGCTCACAAAATATACACGTAGGTATCTATATCTATGGACGTTCGCTCTGAGAATTTTTCAGAGCGTTTTTATCACATTTTTTGACTATTCTCCTCTCGGGATTTTGCGATGGCTCCTTTTCAGCACCCTGCCCCTAGCTTGTCTGAAAAAGTAAAAATTAGAAAACCACAAACCCAGCCAATACAACAAGGCTTATACGACCCTCAGCATGAGCACGATGCCTGCGGGGTCGGGTTTGTCGTACAGATGAAAGGAAAAGCCTCCCATGATATCGTTCAGCAGGGTCTGACTATTCTGTTGAATTTAGATCACCGTGGAGCGGTAGGCGCTGAGCCAAATACGGGTGATGGAGCGGGTATCTTGATGCAGATTCCGCACCGCTTTATGAAAAAAGCCGCGTCTGAACAAGGGGTGAGTTTGCCTGAGGCCGGGCAGTATGGCGTTGCCATGATCTATGCCAGCCCTGATCAGGAAACAAGATTAGAAGGCCGCCAGACATTTGAGAAAGTGGTGGCTGAAGCAGGGTTAAACGTGTTGGGTTGGCGAGATGTCCCCACAGATAATGCGTCTTTAGGAGAAACCGCGCAGGCGAGTGAACCCTTTATGCAGCAGGCCTTTATTGGTAAAGGCACACTTACCAACGCGAGTGAGCTAGACCTAGAGCGAAAGCTGTATGTGATTCGTAAGCTGTCGCACAGAGCGATTCGCGGGGATGGTAAGCGTGACTACTGGTACGTGGCCAGCATGTCTTGCCGAACGATTGTCTATAAAGGGATGCTGATGCCTGAGCAGGTGGGCCAGTATTACCTGGATTTAAATGATCCGGATATGGAAAGTGCGCTGGCACTGGTGCATTCGCGCTTTAGTACCAATACATTTCCGAGCTGGGAGCGATCGCACCCCTACCGCTACATCGCCCACAACGGTGAAATCAACACCTTGCGCGGCAACATCAATTGGATGACCGCCCGACAGTCGATGTTTGAATCTGAGCTATTTGGCAATGATCTAGAAAAAGCGAAGCCGCTGATTAATATTGACGGCAGTGATTCAACTATTTTTGACAATACGCTGGAGCTGTTGGCGTTGGGCGGCAGGTCTCTGCCCCATTCGCTGATGATGATGGTGCCGGAGCCTTGGTCTGGCCACAAGACCATGAGCCCCGAGAAAAAAGCATTTTATGAGTATCATGCCTGCCTGATTGAGCCGTGGGATGGCCCCGCTTCGATTGCCTTCACTGACGGCACTCAAATGGGTGCAGTGCTAGATAGAAACGGCCTACGGCCCGGACGCTACTACGTCACCAAAGATGACCGGGTGATTATGGCCTCTGAAGCGGGTGTGCTGAAAGTGGATCCAGCAGACGTAGTGAAAAAAGGACGGCTAGAGCCCGGGAAAATGTTCTTAGTCGATACGGCAGAAGGCCGCATTATTCCGGACGAAGAAATCAAACAACAAATCACCACTGCCCAGCCCTACCAAGCGTGGTTAGACGAGCACCTTGTTTCACTTGAGGCTCTAACCAATGCTGGGGAGAAAATTACAGACACCAGTACCGACGCTGTGACGCAGCGACAAATTGCCTTTGGCTACACCTTTGAAGAACTGCGGATGCTGCTAGCACCCATGGGCAAAAACGGCGTAGAAGCTATCGGCGCAATGGGAACAGATACCCCACTGCCCGTGCTCTCCAATCGCCCCAAGCTACTCTACAACTACTTCCAACAGCTGTTTGCTCAGGTCACTAATCCGCCGATCGACTCCATCCGCGAAGCGATTATCACCTCCGCCACCACCACCATTGGCAGCGAGCGAAACCTGTTGGAACCAACAGCTGAAAGCTGCCACTTACTCCAGCTCAAAACCCCCTTCATCACCAACGCTGAGCTGGAAAAAATTAAGAGCAACAATCAGTTCAAAACCACCGTGTTGCCCATTCTGTTCGATCCAGATGCGGGCGAAGCAGGCCTTGCGGGTGCAATGGAAGCACTGTGCCTGAGCGCCGATGAAGCAATTGAAGCAGGGAACGAGATTCTTATACTTTCTGATCGTGAGCTCTCTCAAAACCGCGCACCGATCCCTGCTTTGCTCGCAGTCGCGGGGCTGCACCACCATCTCATCCGCGCTGGCACCCGCACCCGTGTGGGCCTTGTGCTGGAATCAGGTGAACCGAGAGAGGTGCATCACTTTGCGGTGCTGCTGGGCTATGGCTGCGGCGCGATTAATCCGTACATGGCTTTTGAAACCTTCCAGCAAATGATTGAAGACAATCTGCTGCGGGGCGTGGAATATGACAAAGCCTGCGCGAACTACATTAAGGCCGCAACCAAAGGGGTTGTCAAAATCGCCGCCAAAATTGGTATTTCGACCATTCAAAGCTACCGAGGCGCTCAGATTTTTGAGGCCATTGGCCTAAATGAATCGGTCACCAATAAGTACTTCACTTGGACGGCCTCTCGCATTCAGGGCGTAGGGCTAGACGTATTGGCTGAAGAAGCGGTGATTCGTCATCGTCAGGCATTCCCTGAGCGGCCAACAGCTGAAACTAAGAACTCAGCGACCCTAGAACCGGGTGGTGAGTATCAGTGGCGCAAAGATGGCGAAGCACATTTGCTCAGTCCGCAGAGCATTCACCTGCTCCAGAAGGCAACTCGCGAGGGCGATTACGCGCTCTACAAAAAATATGCGTCGCTGGTAAATGAACAGGGCAAAAATTTCTTCCGCCTGCGCGATCTGTTGGACTTTCAGCCTCAAGATTCTATTCCGATAGAAGAAGTGGAATCGGTTGAAGCGATTATGAGTCGATTTAAGACTGGGGCGATGAGCTACGGGTCTATCTCTAAAGAAGCGCATGAGACATTGGCGATCGCCATGAACCGCATCGGCGGCAAGTCAAACACTGGCGAAGGTGGTGAAGATCCCGAACGCTACACCTGGACAAACGAACGCGGCGATTCTAAAAACAGCGCCATTAAGCAAGTGGCCTCTGGCCGCTTTGGCGTCAGCAGCTTATATCTCTCCAAAGCCAAAGAAATTCAAATCAAAATGGCCCAGGGCGCGAAGCCCGGTGAGGGCGGACAGCTCCCGGGTCGCAAGGTGTATCCGTGGATTGCCAAAGTGAGAAACTCAACGCCTGGCGTTGGCCTAATCTCGCCGCCGCCGCACCACGACATCTACTCCATTGAAGATCTCGCTGAGCTAATTCATGACTTAAAAAATGCGAACCGAGCGGCCAGAGTCAGCGTCAAACTGGTTTCTGAAGTGGGTGTCGGCACCATCGCAGCGGGTGTCGCCAAAGCCCACGCAGATGTTGTTCTCATCTCCGGCTTTGATGGCGGTACAGGCGCATCACCGCAAACTTCGATTAAGCATGCGGGTCTACCCTGGGAATTGGGCCTTGCTGAAACCCATCAGACCCTGGTGTTGAACAATCTGCGTAGCCGGATTGTCATTGAAACAGACGGGCAGATGAAAACAGGAAGAGACGTGGCGATCGCCGCCCTCCTCGGCGCAGAAGAGTTCGGCTTCTCCACTGCGCCGCTGGTCACACTGGGCTGCATCATGATGCGCGTCTGCCATCTCAACACCTGCCCGGTCGGTGTGGCCACCCAAAACCCAGAGCTGCGCAAACAGTTCAAAGGTGACCCTGAGCATGCGGTAAACTTTATGACTTTCATCGCCCAGGAAACTCGAGAAATCATGGCAGAACTCGGCTTCCGCACATTAGATGAAATGGTAGGCCGAACCGATGTGCTCGCACCTAAACAGGCCATCGATCACTGGAAGGCAAAAGGCATCGATCTCTCACCGCTACTCCACCAGCCGGACGTCGGCCCCGAGATTGGCCGCTACTGCACCGAAGCGCAAGACCACGGCCTAGACAAATCTCTCGATATGACCAAGCTGTTGGACATTTGCAAGCCGGCCATTGAAAAAGGAGAAAAGGTTTCTGCAACCCTGCCCATCTGCAACATCAACCGCGTAGTCGGCACAATTGTAGGCAACGAAATCACCAAAAACCATCAGCAGGGATTGCCAGAAGACACCGTTCAACTTCACTTCCAAGGTACCGCCGGACAAAGCTTTGGCGCATTCGTGCCCAAGGGCATGACCCTAGAGCTAGAAGGCGATGCCAACGACTACCTGGGTAAAGGGCTCAGCGGTGGCAAAATTATTCTCTATCCCCATAAAACGGCTACTTTAATCGCGGAAGACAACATCGTCACCGGCAACGTGGCTTTTTACGGTGCCACCAGCGGCGAAGCCTATATCAATGGCTTAGCAGGCGAGCGATTCTGCGTCCGCAACTCCGGCGTTACCGCTGTTGTAGAAGGCGTCGGCGATCATGGATGTGAGTATATGACTGGGGGCAAAGCGATTATTCTCGGACGTACGGGCCGCAACTTTGCCGCTGGCATGAGCGGCGGTGTCGCTTACGTACTGGATGAAGCCGGAGACTTTGCAGAACGCTGCAATACCGAAATGGTGGGCTTGGAAAAAGTAGAAACCATTGGAGAAAGTCAAGAGCTAAAAGACATCATTCAGCGTCACGCAGATTACACCGGCAGCGCCAAAGCGAAATCTATTCTGTCTGACTGGGAGGTAATACTGCCTAAGTTCGTGAAAGTGATGCCTCGTGACTACAAACGAGTGCTCCAGCACATTCAAAAGGCACTGGCAGATGGCCTGAGTAATGACGAAGCCATGTCTGCTGCCTTTGAAGAAAATGCGAGAGACCTGGCGCGCATTAGCGGCAGCTAACCCTTATCCGTCTAGCCTGAAATAAAAATCCCCTCTGGAGGGGTGGCGCGTATCGACGGGGCGGGTTCGGCTACTTGCGCACACATTGCCTACCCACCCCCTGCCCCCTCCAGAGGGGGAGTCCCTTAACCTTTATTGTTATCCCCTTTACTTTCAACACACTCATTCAACACACTCATGGGAAAACCAACTGGCTTTATCGAACATCGCCGTGAGGCACCGGCTGAAACCGCGCCTCAAGATCGCATTCGGCACTGGAAAGAGTTTCACCTGCCCATGCCTGACGAAGCCCTGCAAACACAAGGCTCCCGGTGTATGGACTGCGGCACCCCCTTCTGCCACACGGGTGATTTGATTAGCAACATGGCCAGTGGCTGCCCCATCAACAATCTCATTCCAGAGTGGAACGATTTGATTTATCGCGGGCTGTGGCGTGAAGCGCTAGACCGGCTGCATAAAACCAACAACTTCCCAGAGTTCACAGGTCGGGTGTGCCCTGCCCCTTGCGAAGGTTCCTGTGTTCTGGGTATTACCAACCCACCGGTCACCATTAAAAACATCGAATATTCGATTGTTGAAAAAGGATGGCAGGAAGGGTGGATTACCCCTAATCCACCAGCAAAGCGAACGGGCAAAAAGGTTGCCATCATTGGCTCTGGCCCCGCTGGACTGGCGGCGGCCGATCAGCTCAACAAAGCAGGTCACTGGGTAACGGTCTATGAGCGAGCAAATCGTCCCGGCGGCTTGCTTACCTACGGCATTCCCAACATGAAGCTTGATAAAGAAGACATTGTGCGGCGAAGGTTGGATGTGTTGGAAGCTGAAGGCATCACCTTTGTGTGTAATACGGAAGTTGGGAAAGATATCCCGGCCGAAAATCTGTTGAATGACTATGATTCTGTGATTGTTTGCACAGGCTCCACTCGCCCTAGGGATTTGCCGATTGAGGGCAGAGCGCTGAAGGGTATTAACTTCGCAATGGAGTTTTTGACGGCCAATACCCAAGCCGTTCTCGATGGTCAGCCAGGCGAAAATTATATTTCTGTTGCGGGAAAAGATGTTGTTATTATTGGTGGCGGCGATACGGGTACAGACTGCGTAGCCACCTCTGTGAGACACGGCTGTAAGAGTATCAATCAATTAGAGATTATGCCGAAGCCGCCTGAGACCCGCGCTGAGAATAATCCTTGGCCTGAGTGGCCCAAAATTTACCGTTTGGACTACGGGCAGGAAGAGGCGAAAGCTTTGTTTGGCGAAGATCCGCGCGGATATGTGACAACAGCAACAAAGTTTGAGAGCGACGATGAAGGTAACGTTGCGGCAGTGCATACGGTAGAAATTCAATGGGAGCGTGATGAGAACGGTCGCTTTACACCGGTTCACATCCCAGGGAGTGAAAAGCGAGTGCCTGCGCAGCAAGTGTTGTTGGCAATGGGCTTTTTGGGGCCAGAGTCTCCTGTATTAGATGCGTTGGGTTTGGAGAAAACGGAGCGCAGCAATATTAAAGCTGAGCATGAGGTGTTTACGACCAACAAGCCGGGTGTGTTTGCAGCCGGAGATTGTCGCCGGGGGCAGAGTTTGATTGTGTGGGCGATTAATGAAGGAAGAGGCGTAGCACGGGAGTGCGATCGCTATCTCATGGGCACCACAGAACTACCATAGTCACCACACCTCCCCGTCACCACAAGTCAAGCACATAAATCAAGTTCATCAGCGATGAGCGCCAGCAGAAACCTATACTTTCTGCTGGCGCTCATCGCTAATACAGTCTTATCCAAGAAAAAAGATATTGCTTCTGTCGAGTGAACTAGGACACTAATGATCGATAGAAGCCTTACATGACAACAGCTCTCAGTGAGGCCGACAGCAATACAGCTTACTTAAGTGATGCTGTGATACAGAATGCCCGTCGACTAGGCGGGAATACTAGCCTGAAATCATCATAATCACTGAAACTAAGTAGAATAATGGCGATCGCAGCTCTCACCAGCCTTTTACAGCACAGAAGTAGGATACAAGGGCGATTTATCATGCTCTTACTCTCTACGCTCTTGCTCAGCAACATGGAGAGCAGTGCCGTTGCAAAAGCGCGCAACAAAGCCATTGAAAGCGAGCACACCGCAAAACCAGCGCTTCTTGTATCTGATGCTAAAACCATCAGCCCTAAAAGTGCGAACGTTCTAGTTATTCACTCCTACAACCCAGAGCTCTCTTGGACACAGCAATCGAAAGTGGGCATCGATGCCGGATTTGAAGAGAGCCATCACAATGTCACGGTCTATCACGAATTTTTAGATTCCAAGCGCTATCCATCCCTGCACTACCAAAAGCAGTTCCTCGACTACCTGCGCGTTAAATATCAAGGCACGCCCCTTACAGTCATGATGGTGGCCGACGACCCTGGCCTCAACCTTATTTTAAAAACGCGCGATGACTACTTTCCCGATCTGCCCGTTGTGTTCTTAGGGGTCAACACCGTACAGGAAAGACTCCTCAATGTTCCCTGGCTAACAGGCGTTTTTGAAACCCACGGTGTGTTGGAAACCATTGTCGAAGCTAAACGGCAAACGGGGTCGGATAATCTCATTATGATTAACGACTCGACGGAGACAGGTAAAGCGAGAGAAGAAGGGCTAGCACGCTTGCAGTCAATGGAGGATGCGCCTAAGAACATCGTGATTGTCAACGACATCGTCTCTGACAAAGTCGCAGAGGCCCTGGCAAACTACCCCAGCGATTGGCCTATTTACCTGGTCGGACAACTACGAGAAAACAACACAGAAGGGGCACTGGTACCGTTCGCAACCGGCTCCCAGCTGATAAGTCAGCAAGTACCTAACCCCATTTATGCCGACTCGGCGATGTATCTTGGCCACGGTGTTGTGGGCGGCATGATGCTCGAAGGCGGCTACCATGCCAGTCAAGCCGTCCAACTTGTAGAAGACTTTTTGAATGGGGTAGCTATCCACACCATAGAACCAATCACTGAGTCTAAAAATCAGTGGATGTTTGATGCCCTAGCGCTAGCGCGAGCAGGCATCAGCGAAGAAATATTGCCCCCTGGGAGCGTACTCATCAACGCCAAACCTTCTTTCTATGCGCAATATCGCTATTTAGTTTGGTTCTTAGCCACCATTTTTGCCATCAGCCTCTGTGTCATTGCGTGGCTCAACCGTCACTCTCAGTTCCTAGCGGCCCAAGTGGAAAAAAAGACTGAAGCCCTAAGCCAAAAGGCAGCGGCACTGGATCAGAAAAACCAAACCTTACAGGACACACTACGGGCATTGCAACACACTCAAGCTCAACTTATTCACAGTGAAAAAATGTCATCCCTGGGGCAGCTTGTGGCAGGCATTGCCCACGAAATCAACAATCCTATTAACTTTATTCAAGGCAATGTAGATCATATCCAAGCGTATATAAATGACATGATGAGCCTACTGAGGCTCTATCATCAGGAATATCCTCAACCGAAACTTGCCATTTCAGACAAGCGAAACGAGATAGACATTAACTTTCTGTTTGAGGATATCCATAAAATTTTAGCGTCAGTCAAAGGCGGCAGCGATCGCATTGGTCAAATTGTTCTGAGTCTCAGAAACTTCTCTCGCCTGGATGAATCTACCCATAAAACAGTCGATATCCACATGGGCATCGACAGCACACTAGGGCTTTTGCGCCACCGCTTACAGGCCACCGCTACCCATCCAGCTATCAATGTGATCAAAACCTACGGCGATATTCCCGCGATCGCCTGCGAGCCTAGTCAGCTCAACCAAGTCTTTTTGAACATTCTCACCAACGCTATCGATGCCATCCGAGAAGAGCCTAGCGAAGAGAACTCTGCTGAAATCCGCATTCAGACACACATGAGTACAGACAAACAGCTACTCATTGAAATCACCAACAGCGGCAATCCTATTCCCACAGACATTCAAGACCAAATTTTTGATCCATTTTTCACGACCAAACCTGTGGGTAGCGGGACAGGGCTGGGGCTATCAGTCAGCTATGCTATTGTACAAAACCACGGTGGCACCCTCTCAGTCACGTCATCACCTGAACAACAAGAAACAACCTTCAAGATTAGGCTTAATCTGCAAAAAGAGATAGACACCACTACGCCTATGAATGCGATATCGATTCATACAGTTTCTACGACAACAACAGAAATAGAGACTTCTGCAAAGGCAGCATAAGCCTTGTTTTGTCGTTGCGGGCCCGTCGTTATGATCGATCTCCCATCCGCAAACGCATAAACCCAATAAAGCTGCCAATACTCAACGCAGACAGGATACTCCCCGCACTCATAAAGCCTAAAACGCTGGCAGCACTGCCCACACTCAAAATGCTGCCCACGCTGCAAATACTTAAAATGCTGCCCGCGCTGCCCACACTCAAAATGCTGCCCGCGCTGCCCACACTCAAAATGCTGCGGTAGCTACCCACGCTTAAAAAGCCACGCGCCGGAATCACCGCCAACGAATCTAATATCCCCAGTAGAGCCACGCTGCACATAATCAGACTCAACATGAGTATGGTCTTGGAATAGAATCTTCTTTTATCCATTGATCTTCAGCTTATTTATTTCTCTTTGGCACTATCAGTGAACTCGGCTGCTTGGGGGGGTAAGGGTTAAGAGCATCAAAATTGAAACAATAAGGATTTAACCCAAGGATTTAACCAAATCTAACAGACGCCGCTGCCGGGTTGAAGTATGCTTACTTGTCGGTAATAACCGCGTCGTACTCAAGAGGCTAACAAGCATTGCTATGGCATCAGTCTTATCACAAACGTTGCCTACCGAATGGCAGCGGCTGCAAAATGGCTCGGATATTCGAGGAGTAGCCATTGAGGGCGTCGTCGGTGAAGGCGTAACCCTAACGCCAGAGATTGTCTATCGGATAGGACAGGGATTTGTGAGCTGGCTGGCTGAAAAAGTAAGTAAGGAAACAGCTGATCTGGTGGTATCTGTGGGTCGCGATAGTCGGCTCTCAGGGCCATCGCTGAGGGATGGGCTAACGGAAGGTATGCGATCGCTAGGGACAAAGGTCTATGACTTCGCGATCGCCTCTACCCCGGCCATGTTCATGAGCACCGTCACAGCAGGCTATGAGTGCGATGGGGCCATCATGCTTACCGCCAGCCATTTACCATTCAACCGCAATGGGCTCAAGTTTTTTACCGCGCAGGGCGGACTCAACAAGCCTGATATCACAGCAATTCTCTCCTTAGCGAGTAAGAACAAATTTTTCACAGCAGCAACCAAAGGAGAAATAGAAGAAAGAGATTTTATTACAGTGTATTCCAATGGTCTGGCAGAAAAAATTCGTGAAGGGGTGAACCACCCTGAACAGTACGAACAGCCTTTAAAGGGACTACATATTGTTGTTGATGCAGGCAACGGCGCAGGTGGATTTTACGCCAGTAAGGTGTTAGTGCCGCTGGGCGCAGATACTAGCGGCAGTCAGTTTTTAGAGCCAGATGGCACCTTCCCTAATCACATTCCCAACCCTGAGAATGCAGATGCAATGGCAGCCCTTCGGCAATCAGTGCTAGAGAACAACGCCGACTTTGGCATCATTTTCGATACGGATGTGGATAGATCGGCAGCCGTCGATTCTCAAGGAAAAGCGCTCAACCGCAACAAACTCATTGCCCTAATTTCGGCAGTGGTTCTACGTGAACATCCAGGATCTACAGTAGTCACCGATTCAATTACCTCAGAGGGACTCACAGATTTCATCACGGGCCTTGGCGGTGTGCATCATCGCTTTCGGCGGGGCTATAAAAACGTGATCAATGAATCAGTGCGGCTCAACGATGCAGGCCAAGAATCTTGGTTAGCGATTGAGACCTCTGGACACGGGGCCATGCAGGAAAATTATTTTCTGGATGATGGGGCGTATTTGGTGAGTAAGCTACTGGTGGAATTGGCCCGGACTCGGCAGGCTGGCAAGCTAATTACCGACTTGATTGCGGAACTGAAAGAACCTGCAGAGAGCGCAGAATACCGTCTGAAGATTTTGGCTGAAAATTTTAGAGCGCATGGCAATCACATCATTGAAGCGCTCAGGGCCTTTGTAGACGAACAGCCCGATTGGGCAGTGGTGCCCAAAAACTATGAGGGTATTCGAGTCGCTTGTACAGCACCAGAAGAAGATGGCTGGTTCTTGCTGCGACTGTCACTTCACGATCCGGTTTTGCCCTTGAATGTGGAATCTAATGTGACCGATGGGGTGAACAAGATTTGCGATCGCCTCACCCAATTCTTTAAGCGCACAACCGCTTTAGACACCTCTGAGCTAGGTTAGCGCTCTGGGCCATGTCCAAACCACCAGCACCAAAAAACCACCAGCACCAAGCCACCCGTACACTGTATCCCAACGCATTGTATTCATTGAATTGCGAGATTCTTGTAGCAAGAGACTTCTCCATCCGTAGGAACTTTTTCTGATGACGCTAAATGCAATCGTAATCGCCCCAGAACCTGACCCAAACCAGCTCATTGTGCTTCTTCACGGCTGGGGGGCCAACGCCCAAAACGTTGCCGGCCTCATCGAGGCCATCAATATGATCGCGATCCCGTTCAAGGGGCTTTTGCCCGATGCACCATTCGATCATCCAATGGCACCAGGGGGCAAGCAGTGGTATGGCTTTCCACCAAATTATGACTTCCGTCGTCCGCATGATTTTGAGGCCCAGGCTGATTTACAAGAGAGCCGGCAGCAGTTAATGGATTGGATGAGCTCGCTACCCCAGCAAACTGGCATTCCCCTCGAAAAAACCATCATGGGCGGTTTCTCTCAAGGGGGGGCCATGACCTTAGATGTCGGCCCGCGTCTGCCCTTAGCCGCGATGCTAATCCTGAGCAGCTATAGCCACGCGCCCATTCCAAAGTGCATTACACCGCGTCCAGTCCTCGTTCTCCACGGCAGACAAGATCCCGTCGTTCCGATTGAAAAAGCCCTTGATACAAAATCTCAGCTAGAAACACAAAGCTTGCAGGTTACCTATCAAGAATTTGACATGGGCCACGAAGTCTCCTTAGATGCGCTGCGCGTCGCTAGCACATTCTGTCAGCAGCTTTAGTGCACTCTACTAATAGACCAATTGACAACAGCTCAATTGATTGAGCTGAACTAATTCCACTTCCACTGAACTAATTCCACCGGCAGAGTCGTGCACCCATTACGCTCTAACATTTTGATTTGTTGAGCACTCTAACGTTTATCCCGATCTTGAGATAAGCGTGTAATAGACCCTCTAAACTAACAGTTGAATTGTCACTGCTTAGGTATATGGCCATGCAATCAGCAGAAACTAGACAGTCTAATTCCGAACAGGTTAACGCTGAGCCTAGCGCCTTTGAAACCCACATCTCCACTCAAGAAATCGCCAGGATGACACCGGAAGATGTTGCCCAACTTGCCCAACGGCTAGAGCAGGACGAATACGCAACGGCTTTTGAAGGCCTGCAAGATTGGCATCGTTTGCGCGCAGTCGCTTTCCAGCGCTCAGAACTCGTAGAACCCTACATGCACCTGCTCGATCTTGAAGCCTTTGATGAATCTTGAAGCCTTTGATGAATCTTGATGCCTGGATGAGTCTTGATGCCTGGATGAGTCTTGATGCCTGGATGAGTCTTGATGTAGCGAGCCTGAATTGGGCAAGTGCGAACCGAGTAAGCCTCAATGGGTTAAGACGCGCGAGTAATAGCGCTAGGAATAAGGCGGTCTAAAGCATGAAAGTGCTGATTGGCATAACAGGTGGTATCGCAGCTTACAAAGTTTGCAGCGTGGTTTCTACGCTGGCAAAATCAGGCATTTCTGTGCGCGTCATCATGACAGAACAGGCACAGCGTTTTGTCTCAGCCGTGACCTTTGCCGCCCTTTCTCGTCACCCTGTCTACACTGACCAAGATTTTTGGTCGCCTCATCAAGGCCGACCGCTCCACATAGATTTAGGAGAATGGGCCGATGTGTACGTGCTGGCTCCGCTGAGTGCTAACACACTCGCTAAGCTTACTCATGGTCTTGCCGATAACTTACTCACAAACACTGTGCTGGCCTCGGTTTGCCCTGTGCTGCTCGCTCCCGCGATGAACACAGACATGTGGCAACAGGTGGCCGTACAGCACAACTGGACGAAGCTATTAGCCGATGCACGGTATCACGCGGTAGGGCCAGGGGCCGGAAGATTGGCCTGCGATCGCATTGGCACTGGCCGCATGGCTGAACCAGAGGAGATCGTAGCCTGCGTTAATTCTTTATTGCATACCCAAGGACAAAGAGACTTAAGCGGCAAACATCTGCTGATCAGCACGGGCAGCACCCGCGAATTTTTAGATCCCGTACGCTTCATTGGAAATCCTGCCACGGGACGAATGGGCATTGCGCTGGCACAAGCAGCGCAGCATCGAGGCGCACAAGTCACGCTGGTGCATGGCCCAATGCCCGCAACCCTAATCGCCACCGTGCCATCGGATATCAGAACAGTCGCCATTACAACAGCAGCAGAGATGGAACAGGCAATGCTATCAAATCTATCTCAAGCCGATTGGGTGATTATGGCAGCAGCAGTCGCTGATGTGCGCCCCAACACCACCGCAACCAGCAAGCTACCCAAAAAAGACCTCCCCAGTGAGCTGCCGCTCGTCAAGGTTCCAGACATTGTGGCTCAGCTTTCAGCCCGTAAAGCATCCAGACAAGTAATTGTCGGATTCGCGGCCCAAACGGGGGATATTGTTTCCCCTGCAGCGGATAAACTTCAGCGGAAACAGCTAGATGCGATCGTGGCGAATCCTATTGATAAAGCAGGCAGCGGGTTTGGGAGCCAAGACAACGAAGCCGTTATTCTTTCTGCAGATGGTAGACAGCTAGTATTTGCCCACGCCAGCAAGCTTCAGCTCGCACACACGCTATACGACTTTCTACAGCCATAGCACGAAGTTGTAGGGGTACGAAGCTTTAGATGCAAATACTCTGCAATGCGAATACTTCTCCCAATGCAAATACTTCGGTACAAATACTTCGGTACAAATACCTCAGTGAAAATACTTAAGGACACAAACACTCGAGTATTTCCACTAAGTACTTGTACTAAGCAGAGAGCATAGCGCTGTCTGTCGCCACACTTAACATCGAAAGCGCATCATCAAGTGGTGAAATCGACAAGAGACTTAAGTGTTTTCACTGATATACAGAAGACTTAGATCTTATTTTTTTGACCGTATTCAATTTAGAGCTTCACTAAAATCTGACCTAATTTCAAAGATTGGGGTAACCCCTTCCGAGAAAACACTGAATCACGATTAAGCGTCTTTATGATGGGCACAAATTCCTAGTGATGCCTTCAATAGAATTCGCTGGTTTCTCTGGATGAACCTGAAATGAGGTCTAAGAATAAAGCTGTGGTTACAACTGTACCTACCCGAAATAATCTTGCCCGTAGCGGACGAGAGCACTCAACTGACGTCTTAATAGCCAACACTTCCCAAAAGGCACTTAGCGACGCTGAGAGAGTCGCGATCGCTTCACACAATATTTCTTGGGGCACACCCTCTGCGCCAGCAAGGAGCCTTGCTAAAAGACTGCTAGATATCACAGGTGCCTTGGTAGGTTTAACCATTACCGGAATCGCAGCAGTCCCCATTGCGATCGCCATCCGGCTAGATAGTCCTGGCCCTATTCTGTTTCGGCAGGTACGCTACGGTTACCGGGGTCGGCCATTCAAAATCTGGAAGTTCCGCTCCATGGTTCCAGATGCTGATGCCCGTAAGCACATGGTTAAGAATGAAGCCAGCGGACTGATCTTTAAAAATGAGGCCGACCCCAGAATTACTCGCGTTGGACGTTTTTTACGTCGCACCAGCCTAGATGAGCTTCCCCAATTTATAAATGTACTGCAGGGCGATATGAGCCTTGTAGGCACCCGTCCACCCGTCGCCAATGAAGTGGCAGAATATAGCCCTCACCACTGGCAGCGCCTGGCCGTTAAACCAGGAATGACCGGCAAATGGCAAACCAGCGGCCGCTCCAGCATTAAAGACTTTGAGCAGGTCGTTCAGATGGACTTGGACTATCAAACGCGTTGGACTCTTTGGCGCGATATTCAAATTATTTTGAAGACAATCGCAGTGGTATTCAGGGCAAAAGACGCCTGCTAGGCCAATAACTCACCTGCCAATAACTCACCTAGCAGATATCTGATAGACGTCTGCCAGTGCGCTGTTTCCATCACACTATTCCATTTCACCACACTATCCTAAGTGCACTGACTCTAAGCACACGCTTAACTTCTGTCGAGTAACTAGAACATTAGTAGTTTCTAGAAGTCTTTAGCCACAACTGCTAACTCGAATAGCCAAGTAAGTCTGTATCCTTACTTGGCTATAGGTAAACTGTCTGTGGGTAAGCGATTCTTTGGGTAAGCGGATTTATGTGAGCGTTGTCTACGCAATCAGTATCGCTTAATCAGTAGAGCCTAGGTCAGATAACTACCGACCTTGAGCAGAGTTCTGCTGTAGCTCATTGATAATGACAGAATCGGGCAGCAGACGAACTTGCTCAAACGTATCGTCTTCACTACTCAGCATTTGGCTCAGCACAATTTCTAAAGGAACTACGCCTACGCTCAGAGCACTTCGGGCTTCAGCATTGCGTTCGTTGAGATCGGCAAGCAAACTTTCTAAATCTGCTTTAGAGAAGAACATCGGGAAAATCTTGTCCCCGTTGTCTTGCGAAATAGAAACAATAGAGCCATCTTCGAACTGAGGGAAAAACAGTGGGACGCCTCGATTAAAGTCTGCGTTGAGAGCAGCCGCTTGCTGAGCTTCGTCTGTTTCTGGTACATAAACTAGATTGAGCTTGCGATCACCTTCTGTCTGAGACGTTTTCTCTAACGTATATAGATACTCCAAGCTACGAACCATCACCGTCGCTTCGGGCGGCAGCGACTGCAAATCTTCCCGGCTTCGGGTGGTGGCAATATAATCTTCTGCATCCTGCCGGCTCAAAAAGACAAACATCACATCATTATTGCCATCTTCACCCTCAGCTTGCGCAGCAGGGTAAGAGACTAAGTTATCGCCAACGCTGATCACAAAAGCGGGAACTGTCGCGAGCCGACTGGCAACCTCCTGTTGAGTCAGCGCAAAAGCAGGGCCAGTGGGCGCGATGGTTTCAATCGCAGTCGCGATCCCTAAACTAAGGGCACAAACGGCTAATGTCTGCACCATTAATGGAGCCAGTGGGCGACGGATGAAAAATTTCATAATTCTCCTGATGTGTGCGAATTCATACGCGATCAGCAACGTCATCATGGTTGAGATGCTTCACAATTCTCAACTTATTGTGGACGATTTCTTAATTGACCTGAAGGGCTAAATTGCCGAGCTGGCACTCATCATTTTTAACCAGCTCCCATCACGGGGCACTCCATCACAAGCCATCATTAGCGAGTACTATCGGGGATCGGGATGACAGGATTTGAACCTGCGACATCCTGCTCCCAAAGCAGGCGCGCTACCAAGCTGCGCTACATCCCGGCCCCCAATGTAACATGAGTTTGCACAGGCTGACGCGCCCCTATTTTCATGCCAACTTTGGTGCTGATATGACAACTACCACTAACTACTCTATCGATCAGTTACCGGGGTTAAGCGCTGCTCAAATAGCGCAACTTCATCAACTAGGCATTGCGACAACATTAGATTTATTGCGCCAGGGAAATCGTCTGCCCCAACGTCAGCAGCTCTCCAAACAGCTCAGTACCAACATCAGAGATATCAACAAATGGGTCGCGCTCGCTAACTTAGCGCGCATTCCGGGCGTAGGCTGTATCTATTGCGGATTGTTGCTCCATGCTGGGGTGAGTACACCGCAGCAACTTTCGAGTATGACTGTACAGAGACTGCATCCTCAGCTCCTTCGGCTGCAAGTACAGCTATTTAACCGAGCAGACTTAGCACCGAGCGTAGGGCAAGTCGCTGGATGGATTAATCAGGCAAAGGCGATGGCTGTAGGGCATTAGCCGTGGGCTTGGTTGTCATAGATAGTCTTGCTTGAGACTTGCCCAGTCCTGCTTGCCAATCCTGTTTTGCCAGTCCTGCTTGAGCATCGCGTAAAGTTCGTGATCTATGAAATCGCCATACAGACAAAGTGACTGACGAAGCGTGCCCTCGTAGGCAAAGCCTAACCGTTGAGGAACCGCTTGGCTGCGCGTATTTTGAGTGGCACAGAGAATTTCAATGCGATTGAGCTCAAGGGTTGTGAATGCATAGATGACAATCGCTTTGGCGGCGCGGGTGATCAAGCCCTTACCTTCATGGGATTGATCGATCCAGTAGCCAATACTAGCGGTGCGGTTATTCCAGTTAATACTCTGCAAATCGATAACACCCGCGATCGCACCAGCATGACAAATCAGGACCGCAAACCCCTGGTTCTTTTCGGCCCGCGCCTGCATGCGCAGAATAAACCGGCTAGCGTCCGCTTCCGTTTGAGTATCATCCAACCAAGGCAGCCACTGCCTGAGTCGAGTGCGGTTAGTGTCCACCCGAGCGAAGAGTTCGGGCGCATCGTCTAGTTCGAGCGATCTGAGCTCGAAGTCACAACCTCTGTATTCAAAGCGTTGGCATAGCGTTTGGGATTTGGAATTTTGCCCCGATGGCTCAAACTCAACTTGGCCCGAAAACATAGCTAAAAAGACATAGCTAAAAAAACATGGCTTAAAACGCTGACTTAGTCTGGGTACCAGAACATTCCTTTAATACCTTCTGGATCAGGCATAAAGCCAAGCTGCTTGTAGAAATTCACAACGTCCGGGTCAGCAAATAAAGTGACGTTGCTAATATCTTCACTGCGCAGCTTTTTGATCAGCTGCTTCATCAGCGACTTTCCCAGCCCTTTGCCTTGAAAGGTGGGGTGAACGACCACATCCCAAATGGTGGCATTGAAGGCATGATCAGACGTGGCTCTTGAAAAGCCAATCAGTTTTTTGCGGTTGCCTCTTTGCTCCCACATCGTAATGACGAGAAAGCTATTTTGAATCGCTTTACGAACCTTGCGGATAGGCCGACGCGACCAACCAACCGCATCGCAGAGCTCTTCAAGTTCGTAGAGGTCAATAGCGCGATCACTACTAAAAAAAATTCGAGTGCTGCTATCTGCAACCTCTGCTTCGGCAATGAATCCGGCGTTGGCTGTTTGCTGGGAAGCTGAAGCAACTTCTGTCGGGGTGAATAAGTTTTTCCAGAAACCCATGCGGGAAAAAACGTGTTGATTCGTTGAGGTGGAGGTTAATACAAAGTATATCGCTTGGTTGCTCACTTACTCGATTTTGTCACTTGGCGAAGCCGTGCCCAATCAATTGGGCTAAATCAATTGGGCCAAATCAATTGGGCTAAGAAGCACGATGTCAGCGCTATTCGTTTGAGCGCTGTTCGTTGCACACGGGCAAACTACACCTACCCGCTCCTTTTAAGTGTTCTACTGAGCGCTGTTGCCCTCAATGTCAACTGCTTTAGATGCTACTACTCAGGATCTGCTGAAGCGATTTAACCGAGCCTTTCCACAGTTTTACGAGCAGTTTGTCAGTAGCGATATCCAGCTTGAAAATCTGCGATTGGCCTATCAACTTTTTAGAAGCGAAAAAGCCGTTATAGAACTCACGGCACAAGGCGATCGCACGACACTCCACTTCGCCTACCGCAACCATTCTTTCCTTCTGAGCGATATTTTTGGCGTCCTTGCGGCTTACGGCCTCACTATCCACAGCCTCAGTCTGTATGGGCAAATCTATCCGCCCATGCTGGTCTTCGCCAAGCTAGTGGTGTCTCGAGGCGGCAAAGAGCTGTCGCCAAAAACAGCCGAAAACGTCCGTAGGGCCGTTCGTGAGGCGCTTGCCGGCCGCTTTGAAGTCGAGGAAATGCTGAACTTAGAATTCAACCTAGACACCGGCTTAGCCCAGGTTGAAACTGAATTCTACGTTGATCCGGTCTTTCATCTCCCGGCCCTTCTAATAGAAGCCGATAACCAGCCCGGGCTCTTTTACAAAGTGATGTACACCGTGTGGCAAGAGGACTTATTAGTCGTGAACGCCAACCTACTGGTGTGGCGAGGCCGTACCCGATTGATTTTGTATTTGCTAGGGCCAAACGAAGGCGTCATTCCTGAGTATTTAGGGCAGAAGATCGCAGAAGGGGTGCGTTGCCGGCTACTTGGCCAGTAAAGTCCTTGATTTTCTCTCTTTTACGTCGTTATAAGGAAAGATATCTAGGAATTTCGGACCAAAGGGTGTATCAAAACATCCATCAATTAGCCGTTAGCGCTAGCATAGATACAGGAACCGCCTGTATGACAATCTTTCAGATATATCCGCAGGGGGTTCAGCGATTATTTACGTATTAAACAAGGTGGCGATCGCGACACATGCCAACTGCGACTATCTTGGGTGTCCCCCACGCTTATGATTTATGGTCTCCGGCCCCTTCATCGAATCCACCCGAACAGCAGAGCCAGCATACAACTGAAACAATTGTATTTATTCACGGATGGTTGCTGAGTCGAAGCTACTGGCAGCCACTAATTGATGAATTATCTACCTGCCAGGCTGGTCAACCAGCCCACTATCAGTACCTTACCTACGACATGCGAGGCTTTGGGGAATCACAGCCCCGCCTTCATGAGGCATCATCTGAACAAAACCATACATCAAGGGCGATTCCGCTACCGCCGGGAAAGAATTGGTACCCAAACCATTCACCGAATGACAATTCACCGGATGACAATTCACTCAATGACGATTCGCCCTACCGCAACGACAGCTTTAGTTTGGCTGCCTATGCACAAGATTTAGCGGCGTTATTAGATGAACTAAAGCTCGATCAGGTTTGGCTCATGGGCCATTCTTTAGGCGGCAGTGTGGCCCTTTGGGCAGCGTATCTTTTTCCAACGCGAGTGAAGGGAGTGCTTTGCCTCAATGCAGGCGGCGGCATTTACATACCAAAAGAATTTGAGAAGTTTCGGGGCGCGGGGCAACAGATGGTGAAGTACCGGCCCCAATGGCTAACCAAACTACCCGGTTTGCCGAGGGTGTTTACACGTGCGATGGTGCATAAACCGCTGGCCCTGAAATGGGGGCAACAGCGTCTACAGGACTTTGTCTGTGCCAATAGAGCAGCTGCAGAAGGGGCTTTGTTAGCGTCTACGACTCAAGCAGAAGTCCTGCAATTGCCTCAGTTAATGGGCGAGCTCGCTCAGCCTGTCCATTTCATCACGGCGACTCAAGACAGCATTATGCCGCCCCGCTACGTTAACTACTTAGCAAGCTTTCACAGCAACTTTCAGAAGCATTGCCCGCAGAGAATGGTCGCCGAGATTGCAGAGTGCGGTCATATGGCAATGGTAGAGCAGCCAAAAGCAGTCGCAAACATCGTCAAGGCATTTGTCGATGGCACAGGTTTTGATGACATCAGCTGATGTCATCACGCGCTCATCAATTCAGGGGCTATCCATCAGGGTCTACCGCTGCATACAGCCCATGGATATCTGTAATGGCAAGCTTGGACTGTGCGCCCAAGGTCAGGGGCGATCGCTCACCCTTCTCGTAGTGATCCAATGCGGCGCAGGCAATCATAGCCGCATTGTCAGTACAGTATTTCATCGGCGGGAAAGTAACGGTCAGGCGATGGGCTGCGGCCGCAAGCTGAAGCTGCTGACGTAAGGCGCTGTTGGCGGCTACGCCACCACCCACCACAATAGTCGAGAGGGCATGGTCAGTAGCACAGGCGATCGCGCGCTTGACCAATGCCCGCACAACGGTAGCTTGAAAGCTCGCAGCAATATCAGCAGCTGGGAGCGGATTCGAAGATTTCCCTGGGAATTCAGCACCTTGATTCTTAGGCACTTGCTCTTCATAGCCTTGCTCTTCATAGCCTTGCTCAAGCAGCTTCTCTTTCAAGCGCAACACGGCTGTTTTGAGTCCACTAAAACTAGCGTCATAGGGATGAAACCCACCACCGGGCAAAGAAATTTTACCCTCGGGCAGTGAGAACGCCTTTGAATTGCCTGATTGAGCCAGCTTATCGATCACAGGTCCGCCAGGATAGCCCAAATTCAGCAAGCGAGCCACTTTATCAAAGGCTTCTCCAGCCGCATCGTCACGAGTTTTACCCAAGATGGCATAGTCGCCGCTAGCGCGAACATGAACAAAGCTGGTATGCCCGCCCGAAACTAGCAGACACAAAAAAGGCGGCGTGAGATCAGGCTCAGTGAGATAAGACGCGTAAATATGACCTTCGAGATGATGAACGCCAATAAACGGTTTTGAATGAATGATAGCAAGCGTTTTGGCTGCGGTGATGCCAACCATGAGCGCACCGACGAGGCCGGGGGCACAAGTCGCCGCCACTGCGTCAATATCGGCCCAAACGAGATTCGAGTCTGTGAGCGCTTGCGCGATCGCATGACCAATAGCTCTCACATGTTCTCGAGAAGCGACTTCCGGCACCACCCCCCCATATTGTCGATGCGTTTCAATCTGAGAAGCCACAACACTACTGAGCACCTCAATACCAGATTGAGACTTTCTCACAATGGCAACAGCTGTTTCATCGCAGCTCGTTTCTATGGCAATAACAGTTGAAGAGAGAATATTAGCGGTCAAAATATTGGATAAGGTGGGGGATGATAATTGCCGCTAGCGCGCGCTTTATGAGTATATTCCCTAAGGTTTTTGGCGCAAGTGTTTCGGGATGTAAAGCCGTGCCACAGCTTTCTTTACGCGGTTTCCAAACGAAGAGTATGATGACCTCAAAGCTGGGTTTTATCAGCAGTTTTTGATGGATTTTGGTTAATCAAACTTAATTAAAATCCTTGATTCAATACATTGTCTTTGAATGTCTACCTAAATTTGGGCGCTTTCCTAAAGCTGTTCATCCTTGTGGTAGCTGTCGTAGGGTTTGTGTTGGTTGTGCTGTAGCCTCACCTTTTTTGTAACGAGAGGAAACCATTTTATGAGACGGTTGTTTGCTCTGGCTTTAATTCTCTGCCTTTCCCTCGGGTTTGCCGCGCCGGCAAATGCGAGCATGGCAGGCGACAACGTTTCGGGCCTTGTACCTTGTAACGAGTCAGCTGCTTTTCAGAAACGTGCCGATGCCGCGACAACAGAGTCCGCCAAGGCACGCTTTGAGTTCTATGGCAACACTAGCCTTCTGTGTGGCCCTGAAGGACTCCCCCACCTAGTTGTGGACGGCGATTTATCCCACGCGGGTGAATTTGTCATCCCTGGCCTTCTGTTTTTGCTCATTGCTGGTTGGATTGGATGGGCAGGACGTACCTATGTTATGGCGGTGCGCAAGGAGAAATCTCCTGAAGATAAGGAGATTGTGATTGATGTACCTTTAGCGATTAAGTGTTCTTTGGGTGCAGCCGCTTGGCCTTTGCTAGCGCTTAAGGAAATGACTTCTGGCGAAATGTTTGCCAGCGAAGACGAGATCACTGTTTCTCCTCGCTAAGTCCGTTGTCAGCAGTTGGCCTCAAGGCTGTCTATATCAAGTAGAAAAGCTTTTGCGCACAGTTTTGCACAGGGTTGATTTTGGCGGGTGCCAACTGCTCAGCTTAGTTTCGTTCCTTTATCTTGGCCTCCCACGGAGGATTTCTGTTTATGAGTAGCAATCTTTTACGATACCTTTCTACTGCGCCTGTCATCGCGACCGTCTGGATGGTCATTACGGCGGGCATTATCATCGAGTTCAATCGGTTCTTTCCTGACTTGTTGCTGCACCCGTAGAAATCAGCAGCTTGTATTAGCAAAAACCATGTTGAATAGTTTGGAGAACTTTTGATTTAGATATGCCTGCATCATCGAAATTTGTTAAGCCCTATGGGGGCGACCCCCAGATTGGTAACCTAGAAACCCCACTCAATTCTTCTGGGCTTTCTCAGGCGTTTATCAGCAACTTACCGGCCTATCGCGAAGGGCTATCCGCACAGCGCCGGGGCCTTGAAGTTGGTATGGCTCATGGCTATTTACTATACGGCCCATTTGCCTTGCTTGGCCCCTTACGAGATTCTGATATGCCTGCCGTTGCAGGACTTATCGGCGCAGTCGGTCTCGTTTTGATTCTCACGATTTGTCTATCTTTGTACAGCGGTGCAAACGTAAGCTCTGAAGTTTCTCGTAATACGCTGCCTTACACCCCGCCTGAAGTGTTGAGTAGTGACGAAGGTTGGAGTGAGTTTGCCGGGAGTTTCTTGATTGGCGGTATTGGTGGTGCTGCGTTCGCTTACTTCCTAACTGCTAACTTGCCGCTGCTTTCCACTTTGGTTGCAGGCGCTCAATAAGCGTTTTCGGTAAGCTAAAAAATCTCGTTAAGAGACCTCTATACTCCCTCGATTAAGCTATCTAGTTTTTTGGGGGAGTTTTTGTTTGCGTGTTTGCGTGAGTATCCAAGGTATCTGATCAAGAGATTTGACCAGATACCTTAACCAGATACTGTTGAATGTGCCCGTTGGTACTGAATAGTTGCTTCAGAATACTGTTCTATCTAACTAGAATACTGTTCTATCTGATGTGTTTCTGGAATTGGTTAGCTTATGGATATTGGTGTTCCAAAAGAAATTAAAGACCAGGAATTTCGGGTGGGGCTAAGTCCAGCCAGCGTAAAGGCTTTAAGTGCGCGTAAGCACACTGTCGTTATCGAAAAGAATGCTGGTATCGGGGCTGGTTTTAGCAACGAAGATTACACGGCGGCGGGTGCGAAGATTGCTGCTGATGCGAGTGAGGTCTGGGCACAGGAAATGGTGGTGAAGGTAAAAGAACCCCTGAGCGCTGAATACAACTTCATTAAATCAGGGCAGATTCTTTTTACTTATTTGCACTTGGCGGCAAATAAGGCCTTGACGGAGCGATTGATTGAGAGCGGTGTGAGTGCGATCGCCTACGAAAGTGTAGAAAAAGACGGCACCTTACCCTTGCTGATGCCAATGAGCGTCATTGCAGGCAGATTATCGGTACAGTTTGGCGCTCGATTCCTAGAAAAGCAGCAGGGTGGACGCGGTGTATTACTCGGCGGCGTACCGGGCGTCTGTGCGGGAAAAGTGGCCATCATTGGCAGTGGCATCGTAGGTACAGAAGCCGCCA
>JBCCOO010000037.1:0-50612 GCA_039025345.1 Cyanobacteria bacterium P01_D01_bin.105
CGTGTGATTGGTTCTTGGGCAGATGTATTGAACCGCGCTAACTTGGGCATGGAAGTAATGCACGAGCGCAATGCTCACAACTTCCCTCTCGATTTGGCAGCTGGTGAAGCAGCTCCTGTTGCTCTTACTGCTCCTTCCATCAACGCGTAGTCATCTGATGATTACTACTTGATATAGACTCTTTAATCTATTTGATAGGAGTTTCAATGAAAAGCCCCCAATGCATCGCATTGGGGGCTTTTCATTGAACGTAATTTGTGAATATTGCATCTGTCAGGTTATTTAGGGCATATCGCTGGCTGAAATAATTACAGAGCAAATTACAGGGCAGCAGCTAGATAAGCTTTCTAAAAGAGGTTCTATTGCAAAAACGAAGTACGGAATTGCCTAAAGATAGGCTGATGCAGTTGCATGAGATACAACATCCGAAAGCAGGTTTGAGATATATGAGCTCACTAATTTGTTTATTAATCTATTAGATAACCTATCAAGGCAGATACATCTGCTGTGCTGATTATTTTTGGCTAGTGCATAGAACTGCATCTACTCTTAACGAGCTTGCTCGTTAAGCTAACTCTATGTGGGAGGTTTCTAGCCAGTCAAAGATTCTTTCGAGCTGCTGAAGACTTAGAACGCCTTGCTGCCACAAAACCATCGGCAAGGGCCCGAGATCCTTCTTACACTGCTTAAGCGCAAGCTGAATAGCATTAGACGGAATAGCCATATCCTCTTGCAGGAACCGGATCAGTTTGGCGTAGTCGTTAGGCATAGTGGTGCAGAGATATTATGCATCGGTGATGCACGGCTAAAGTTTCAGTGCAAGAGCTGATAACAAAGCATCATCGCTATGTAATCAGCCTTGTTTTAAGTGACTTGCGACAGAATTGTTCGCAAGTCATACTTTCCAAAACTTACTTATCTTATCTCCGGATACATGAGGAGATAAGATATTAACTTTTGTTAGAGTTCAGTGATTGTACGGTAAGTTGGCAAAAACGTATTTTCAAATACATATTTGCTTAACATTCTTGTAGGGCACCTCATCAAGAAGACGCTACATCATAAGTAGCTCATGAGTCCGATAGCGTGACAATATCTCCTGGCTGTAAATTTAGTTCAGCAGCGCGACCACTCCGTAATTCCAAAACGGTGTCAACGAGTTGATTGTTGGGGCCATAGGATGGACAGGGCGTGGCCTCACATGGAGGCACCTGTGAGGCCACCATTACAACTGTTTCGTTCCTTAAGAAAACAATGTCGAGAGGAACGGGGACATTTTTCATCCAAAAGCTCGCTCGACGAGGGCTAGAGAAAGGGAACAACATTCCACGGTTATCGGGTAGCTCTGAGCGAAACATAAGCCCTATCTGCTGCTGTTGGGGCGTGACGGCAACTTCTAAATCGAAGCTCTCTCCCTTTATTGAGGCTGTGCCTGTAACCGGAAGGATCTGGCCGGGCCCGCTTAAGGTTATGTCGGGATTAATAGCTTCGGTTGGCCTTTCTGTAGATTGGCTTTCTTCAGGCGGTGGTGGCCCTGACGGTGTTGAGCAGCTTGTGATTAGAACGCCAATCGCTAACAGAAAAGCAATGCTTTTGAAAGTAGCAGCATGTCTAGGAAACAAAATAGGCATTGTGTGAGTTGTGTCTATGAGAGGGCACTACGATAAAAAGCTTTGTTGAGTGATACAACAGCAGAAAGGGATGCTGACATTAGCTTTCGCGAAGCACATAGCCTACGCTACGAACCGTTTGAATTAACCGCTTTTCGTTTTCCCCATCTATTTTGAGCCGTAAGTAGCGGATATAGACCTCAATAACGTTCGATTCTCCGATAAAGTCATAGCCCCAAACGCTCTCTAGGATTTGCTTACGTGTTAGGACTTCTCGAGGATGCTCCATTAGGTATTTCAGCAGCTCAAACTCCTTCATGGTGAGTTCTATCATCCGGTTGCCTCGTATGACATTTCGTTGCGCGAGATCGAGGATGAGATCGGCAAAGCGAAGCTGTTCTCCACTGGCAGCGATGGGTTGAAGATAAGCGTTGACTAGCCGAATGAAATCGTCGCTGCGGTAAGGCGCAAGGAAGTAATCGTCTGCGCCAGATTCTAGACAAGCGATACGATCTGTGAGTTCGTCGTGAGCCATCATTAGCAAAATCGGTACACGATTTTGTTCGAGCCTGAGCTGACTGCACAGATCGAGTCCGGAATCGTCTGAGAGCCTCTGAGCCACTACGATAAGTGCGGGGTTCTCACTGCGAGCTAATGCTAATCCTTCTGGGAGGGTATGAGTGCTGATCGGAGCATAGCCTGCCTCGTGGAGGTCTACGCCGATTTCATCGGCAAGGGCTACATTACTTTCTACAACGAGTACGGTGGGAAGGTCTTGCTGAGCTTGAGCGTCAGAAGTAGATGGCGAACTCATGAGGATGACCTTTGAGACATACCCAGTTGGGATTTCTCGATTAGGGTAGCTCTACAGAAGTCGGCTTGGCAATATGGGGCAGTCCCCAGCCAAGTTTTTCTCGAAGGACTCGAAAGAATTCAGGTGGTTTAAGACGAACGAAGCGGGCCGGATAGGGCGATCGCACCAAGCAAACCCGGTCATCTGCACCCACGTAGCAGCCGCCGTTGCCATCGACGACCATCACCAATGCATCAGGATTTGCGGACGTAATGGTCACAGGTTCCGCATCTGGAAACACTAACCCACGAGAGGCTAGAGAGTGAGGACAAATGGGCATAAGCTGAAAAACCGAGACGCCTGGTGCAATGACTGGCCCACCTGCAGAGAGTGAATAAGCTGTGGAGCCTGTTGGCGTAGAGATAATGATGCCGTCAGCAGCAATATCAACGGGGGCGTGATGTCCAATTTGAACTTCAAAGTGGCACATGCTTGTCAGCGGCTGACGCTGCAAGACGAGCTCATTCATACAGAGTGCTTCCCACGTCAAGTGACCGCTACTGTAGAGCTGAACTTGTACCATGGCTCTCTCTTCGATGTGGTACTCACCGGTAGCTAGCTGCTCAATAGATTGGTTGAGCTGATTGAGGTAGATTTCGGTCAAAAACCCCATGTGTCCCGTATTTACAGCAAGTAGAGGGATTCTCATCGGTGCAATTTGGCGAAAGGCCGAGAGAACGGTGCCGTCTCCACCAAATACCACGGCAAAGTCCATATCTTCGTTAAAGCCAGCGGGAACTAGGCTTTCGATGGGGGTATGGCATACGGGTTTCCCCGGCTGCGAATAGCCCAAGATGCCAGCTGCACCTGTGGCCAGATGTACTTGATGGCCCATGGCTTTGAGCTGAGCGCGAAGTGTTTCTGCTGCTTCTAAGGCAACAGGCTTAATGTCGTTATAAATAATGCCAACGTTGAGGCTGCCCTTTGGCACGGTGAGTCCTTATGCGGTGTGTCAATACCTTATAGGCTACCGCTTTTGGCGATAATTTTTATGGGATTAGACAGAGAGTGAGTGCGTCGTGTCTTTTTATGAATAATCGTTAAAAATGATATTTCTTAATAGAAAATTTAGCGGTTTGCTCATAGCGTCAGCGCAAATGCCCCGCTATGTTGTACTTAGGTTATTTGCAGTTAGGGAGGTAGGTCTGCGTGAGTTCTAGCCAGTTTTTGCCTGCGACAACCGCCCATGTTCGGATCACGCATCAGTCTTGGCAAAGTGGCAAGATTGAGGGTGAAGTCAGTGCCAATGAGTTTGAATGGCAGTTCCACTGGCGATTTCGTAAAGGGCAGCTGGTGGTGCAGCCCTCGTTGGGGCGTGCGCTCATTGAAGAACCGTTAGGTCGGTTTTTGGAGAGGTTTGATTATAAGTTAGAACCCGGTGGGGACTACTCATTTACGATTCGGGCGGATATCTAACCGGGCTCTGGCTGCGAGGAGCCTTGGCTGATGGGATGCCGACACGACTTACTCACCCGAGAGCCGTTTTAGGTAGCGCTCAATTAACAGAATGGCGACAATGTCGTCTATTGGGCGAGGAATGCTGCGCAGGCTTTGAGGTAGGAGCTTACTGAGGCCTCTAGGTGGATACATTTCCCAATAGCGATCGCGCGCCTCTAAGGAACTATATCTCTCATCTACTGAAATGATTCGAGGTGCGTTGGGCAGAGCTTCTAGCTGTTGTCTCCACTGCTTAGAGCTGGTTTGATCGCCCAGCACAATATTAGAGATGGGATAACTGTTTCGTAGGGTTTGAATAGTTGCTGAGACGTTGCCAGCACTAATAACTTCGTGATAGTGCAGGGAACGATCCAGCCCTACAACAGCGAGGCCGCATTTATCTCGACCTGGGTCGAGTCCGAGTAAGGCTGGCCCCAAAAGCCCCTTTGACGAAGGTATCTGAGGAAATTCAAGAGAAGACACGGATACGAAGTTGCGAGGAGCCTACCCTTTCACATTAACGAGAATTGTGACGGAAATGCCAGTAACAAGGACTACTACTCAAAACAAACATTTGAGATTTTTTGGAGAAAAGAGTGATTTTTGCGCCATTCTTTGTTAAGAATACGACTTACCAGTGTTATGTTTGAGCTATGCTTTGTAGTACATGCGTACAGAAGCGGCCTGTTTGCCGCCCTTATGGCACAGTCTTGAGCATGAAGTTTTAAGCATAAAGTTTTGAACGGACCGTAATTTGAACGCACAGCTTTAGTGCGACGCTTAATTGCACGTAAAAAGAGTAGAACTTTCTAATTTCAAATCGTTTGGTGGCGCCACGGATGTCCCACTGCTAGAGGGGTTTACGGTCATTTCTGGGCCAAATGGCTCTGGCAAGTCGAACATTCTTGACTCGCTGCTGTTTTGCTTGGGGTTGGCGAGTTCTCGCGGGATGCGGGCGGAGCGATTGCCGGACTTGGTGAATCAGAATCAGGCCAAGCGTCGCTCTACCGTTGAAACCATTGTTACGGCAACGTTCGATATTAGTGATGTTGCGGATAGGTTAATCCGAGAGGAAGAAAAGGAAGCGCCACTGACTGCGGATGCAGGCGATTTTTTGGATGTGGGCAATCCGCACGAATCTCCGCACGAATTTGAGAGTGCTGGGGCAGCGGTGATTGAATCGGACACATTGCCAGATGCTGAAAATTTAGATTTGGAAGATATTGAGGCACAGGTTCTAGCCTCACGAATGGGCGCAGTCAATGCACAAAGTGATGCAGCGCAGCGTGACACAGTGGAAAACCGCGAGCCATCAAATGGCAATGGCTTAAATGGCAGTGGTTCGAATGGGTGTAAGAACGGGTCGGGCTCGAATGGTAATAGTGACCCTGAAAATAGCTTGAATGGGGATGCTTTGCAGGAGTGGAAGGTAACGCGGCGACTGCGCGTGACATCTCAAGGAACGTATACCTCGAACTATTACATTAATGGGGAGGCCTGTACGCTCAATCAGCTGCATGAGCAGCTGCAGCGCTTTCGGATTTATCCGGAGGGCTACAACGTAGTGCTTCAAGGTGACGTAACCAGCATTATTTCGATGAATGCGCGGGAACGGCGCGAGATTATTGATGAGTTGGCTGGGGTGGCTTCGTTTGATCGCAAGATCAATCAGGCGAAAGGGAAGCTGGATGTGGTGAAAGAGCGTGAGGAGCGCTTCCGCATCGTAGAAACGGAGCTAATAGATCAGCTTGAGCGGCTCGATCAAGATCGTAAAAAGGCAGAGAAGTATAAAAAACTCAAGGCAGAGCTGCAAGAGAAGCAGAAGTGGGAAGGGGTGATGCAGTGGCAGCAGCAGCGCCGAGAAGCGCAGCAGCTGGCCAGTCAAATTGAGAAGGGGCATGAGGAAGGGAAGGTGATCGCTGCAAAAATCAGCGCCCTTAACGAAAAGATGGAGAAAACGGCTGAGGAGCTTGCCGTCTTGAATGCGCAGGTGAAGGCGCTGGGTGAAGAGGAATATTTAGCGCTTCAGGCCAAGTTGGCCACTCAGGAAGCAGAGTTGCGTCAGCTTGTGCGGCAAGAGGAGGCACTGGCAGAATCAACGCGAGGCATCACCGTGCAGCTTGCCAGCATTCAAACAGGCCTTCAGGTGCAGGAAGGTGAACTAGGCTCGCTGGCTGAGCAGATTCGACGGCTAAGTGAGGAAGAACTCGGCAAGATGACAGTGGAGCGAGATCAGGCAGTTGCGCAGCTTGAGGCAAAGCGCGAAGAAGCCAATGCGATCGCAGATCAATCTCAAGCCTGGGTTCAGCAGCAAACAGATTTGCGTAAGCAAATAGAAGCGCTTTTGAGTCAGCTAGAGCCTCAGCGAGCTGAGCGGGTGCGTTTGCAGGAGCGGATTAATCAGCTCGAAACGCAGATGGTGAATCAGCGACAAATCTTAGCGGGTGTGGAGAAGGAAGCAGGTGCAGGCTTCGCGCAACCCTCAGGTGCGCAGGCAGATGATCACGATGGTGAATCGGAGCAGCAGAAGATTCAGGCATTGGCGCAGTCTGTCGCCGATGTGGAAGCAGAGCTTCAGACGCAGACACAGACATTAAATCGGCTGTTGCAGGAGCAGAGGGATAAGCAGCGAGAGCTGGACAAGCTGGAAGCTCAGGAGCAGGCTATTAAAGAATCACAAGGGACACAGGCAACAGAGGCGCTGAAGCGCAGCGGGCTGGATGGGCTGTGCGGCATTGTGGCTGAGCTGGGCCGGGTCGATAAAAAGTTTCAGCTGGCGCTAGAGATTGCGGCGGGCGGACGAATGGGCTTTATGGTCGTAGAAGATGACCGGGTGGCCTCGCGCGGTATCGATTTGCTGAAGCAGAAACGCGCAGGGCGGGCGACTTTTTTGCCGCTGAACAAAATTCGAGTGCCGAATTTTAAGAGGGCGGATAAGTGGAATCGGCCTGATGGCTTTGTGGACTACGCAGTGAACTTGATCGAGTGTGACGCTAAGTACGCTGATGTGTTTGCGTTTGTGTTTGGCAGTACGGTGGTGTTTGAAACACTGTCTGAGGCGCGGCGGAACTTAGGTAAGTTCCGGATGGTGACCTTAGAAGGCGAGATTTTAGAATCGAGCGGAGCGATGACAGGGGGTAGTTTGCGCCAGCGAGGACGGCTGCACTTTGGTACGGTAGCGGCGGGAGAGTCGCAGGAAGCAAAGGCACTGCGCGATCGCCTCGCAGAAATTTCTAAAATGCTGATTCGCTGCGAGCAGAAAGTAAACCAGCTCACGCTTAAGGTCAAGGAAAAATCGCAAGCCTTGATTGAAGCGCGGCAGCACTACCGAGAAGCCGAAATCAAAGCTAATCAGGTTTCTTCTCAGCGTGAGGCGTTGGCAAAACGACTGGCTCAGGCAAAAGCGCAGCTGCATCAATCTGACCGCGAGCTAGCTGATGCTAAGACGCGGCTGGCAGAGCTGGAGCAGATCTTGCCTGAGCGTGAGCAGGGACTGAGTGACAAGCGTCAGAAACTAGAGACGCTGGAGCAGTCTCAGACGCATAGCGAATGGCAGCAGGCGCAGGGGGGGGTGCGCCAGTTGGAAGCACAGCTCAATGAGCAGCAGCAGCAGGTGCGTGCGGCTGAAAAGAAACAGCAGGAGTTAGTGCTGGCTCAACAGCGATTACAGGAAAAAAATCAGCGAGACACGCAGCAGATTATTGAATTGCGGCGGCAGCAGCAGCAGCAGATTAATGAACAGTCTGAAGCGGCAAGGCAGCAGCAGGAACTGCAGGAAGAGATTGCTCAAACCAAGCGGGCGATCGCTGTCCTAGATGACAAACTCAAACAAGAAAAGAACGCTAGAGACACGGTAGAGCGGCAGTATAAAACCGAGCAAAACCAACAGCAGCAAAACCAGTGGCAGCTAGAAAAACTTAAAGAGACCCAAACCCTACGTCAGCAGCAGCTCCACAATATTCAAACCTCCATCGAACGTCAGGCTGCCGAACTCCCGGATCCGCTGCCTGAAATTCCTGAGGAGCTGACCCTAGAAGACCTACACAAATCTCTCAAATCTCTTCAGCGTCGCCTCGAAGCGCTAGAACCTGTCAACATGCTCGCCCTAGAAGAATACGAGCGAACCCAGGAGCGGCTAGAAGAACTCACTGACAAGCTCACCACCCTTGAAGAAGAGCGTACAGAACTCCTCCTCCGCATCGAAAACTTCACAACCCTGCGCAAAGAAGCTTTCAAAGAAGCCTTCGACGCTGTCAACGAGAACTTCCAATCTATCTTCGCCGAACTCTCTGATGGTGACGGTCACCTCCAGCTAGACGACGCGAATGATCCATTTAACGGCGGCCTCACCCTCGTTGCACACCCTAAGGGTAAGCAGGTTCGCCGTCTTGCCTCCATGTCCGGTGGCGAAAAATCGCTGACTGCGCTCAGCTTTATTTTTGCTCTTCAGCGCTATCGTCCCTCTCCTTTTTATGCCTTTGATGAGGTGGACATGTTCCTCGATGGTGCGAATGTTGAGCGGTTGTCGAAGATGATTCAGCAGCAGGCAAGACAAGCCCAATTTATCGTTGTCAGTTTGCGTCGTCCCATGATTGAAGCGGCTGAGCGCACCATTGGTGTGACTCAGGCACGGGGCGCGTATACTCAGGTACTAGGTATTAATTTGGCGAAAGCAGGCGCTTAGTGAGACGCGTTTCACTAAATCTATATCGGCTTGTTCTACATAGGCTTGTTCTGCATAGGCTTTGACTGATAAGGGGTTAACTAGGGCTTTACCATTTTGACGGAGATGAAGGCTTTTGCTGAGCAGTTCGGCCCTTCCTTCGGTATTCCGTAAGGTCTAGTCAGTGATTGAGGGAAGACAGTTCGTTACAATTGGTAGGCTAAATAAGGTATAGTCCCCTCAATTCGGCATAAGCCGTTTTGAGATAGCCCGTCGTGAGGCCAACCCGTACAGCTATGACGTTTGAACAAAGCCGACTCCGCTCCGATATTGTAGGCACCCAGGTGATCACCCGCAGCACGGGTCGCAAGCTGGGCGTGGTGAGTCAGCTTTGGGTAGACCTTGACCGGTTAGAAGTATTGGCAATTGGCTTGCAAGAGAATATGCTCTCAAAGGTTATTGCCAACAACGAAAAGACCATGCTGCTGAGCGACATTCGCCAAATAGGGGATGTGATCTTGGTAGATGATGACACTGTGCTCGACGGTGATATCAACACAGCGGTGTTCAACAACGTTGTTAATAGTGAGGTGATTACTGAATCGGGCGAGGTGCTGGGCAAGGTGCGGGGCTTTAAGTTCGATGTAGTGACGGGAAAAATTGAGACGATTGTGGTGGCTTCGGTTGGCCTGCCGCAGATTCCTGATCAGGTGGTGAGCACCTATGAGCTGCCTGTAGAAGAGATTGTGAGTACAGGGCCGGATCGAATCATTGTGTTTGAGGGTAGTGAGGAAAAACTGGTTCAGCTCAGCGTAGGACTACTAGAGCGATTAGGGTTGGGCAGTGCGCCATGGGAACGGGGCCTCAGCGATGGGTATGTAATGCCCGTATCAGCGTCTAATCAGCTCCCTTCAGGTATTAAGAACGAAGGTCGGCGTGAGACCGCACGACCGATGGTAGAAGAGCGGTGGCGTGAGGAGCCTCAGCAGCAGAGCCAGCGACCTCCCGCACGAGAAATGCAGCGACCTGCACCGAGGCCTGCGCCGCCTGAGGTTGTGGATGTGCCTGTCGATGATGTCGATTTGACATCGGATCTTTGGGATGATGGTGGGCCGGAAGAAGAGCTGATTGAAGTGAAAAAGCCGTTGAACCTGCCTAAGAAGAAAGTCATGGAATATGAGGAAGAGACGGATTATTAGGTCGTTCCTTCTGGAATAATTAAGTCGTGAAATTATAAGATTCTACGGTTGTTCTGCTATGGCAGTGCAGGTCGATATATTTACGCAAGCGTAAAGGTGGCAGATGGTGGTGGCTGAAAATAAGACCCTAGAAACGTTTTCGGTGATGGGCTTACCGGTCCACCGTTTGCCACGTCGTGGTGCAGATAGCTACGTGCAGTGGTTGCACTATCGGTTGGCGGAGCACAAAGGCACCCATGTGGTGACCCTGAACGCTGAAATGTGTATGCAAGCGCAGGAAAATCAGCTGCTGAGGCAGCTGATTTTACAGGCAGATTTGATTGTGCCCGACGGTTCGGGAATTGAGCTGTATTTTCGCTTTTTGGGCGATCGCCCAGTGCAGCGCTATCCCGGCATTGAACTTGCAGAAGATCTGCTGGCTAGCCTGAACTCAGACGCGGCGCCGGATACTAAAGTGGCGTTTTATGGCGGCAAGCCGGAAGTGGTTGCGGCGGCGGCAGACGATTGGCGCGCGCGATCGCCAAACCTAAGCCTAACTATTGTTCAGCACGGCTATGTCCAAGGCGCTGAACTAGATCATTTCATGAGCCAGCTAGAAGCCATGCAGCCCGATTTGATTTTTGTGGGATTGGGCGTTCCCAGGCAAGAATTTTGGATTGCTGAAAACCGGCACCTATGCCCTAATGCGGTTTGGGTCGGTGTTGGCGGTAGCTACGATATTTGGTCGGGTATGAAGGCCCGCGCGCCTGTTGTGATGCAGAACATGCATTTGGAATGGCTGTATCGCTTATATCAGGAGCCTTGGCGGTGGCGGCGAATGTTAGCGTTGCCGCATTTTGTATGGGCGTCTTTTTGGTATCGCATGACTAAAGAAAACCAGGGTAGGAGCACGCAAGTATGAAGCGGCGTTGGTTTCTAGCGGGATTAGCCCTATCGGCGGCGGCAGGGTGCCAGTCTGGAAGTCGTCAGACCGGTCGCCAGCCGGCTGAGCCAGACAGAGAGGGACGCTTAGTCTCTGTTGATCGGGATGAGAAAACGCTGGTGGTGGCAACCTCTGCTAATTATCCGCCCTATGAGTATTTGAAAGGTGGTGAAAGCGGGGGCAATGACCGTGAGAGTCGTTCCCGTGAAAGCAGTGACCGTGAAACGGATGGGCAGGCCATCATTGGGTTTGATATCGATTTGGCCGGCTTGATTGCTGAGCAGTTGGGGCGTGAGCTATCGGTGGTGGATTTGGAGTTTGGCTCCTTAATTCCGGCGTTAGTTAACGATGAAGTGGATATGGTGATCGCAGCGCTAGAACCCAACCGCAGTCGCAAGCAGAAGGTCGATTTTACCAACATTTACTATCGTTCCCGTCAGGCGCTCATTTCTTACGAGGGCTATTTGCGCGCAAGGGATCTCAACTATCAATCCATCGGTATCCGAGCAGGTAGCGTACAGGATCGATTTGCTGATCGCATTAGTGCTGAATATCCTGACATCGATGTGATTCGATACGACACAATCTCAGAAAGTTTGGAAGCGCTAGAGGAAGGTTTAGTAGAGGGTGTGATTTTAGAAGCGACGATAGCGAAGACTTACCTATCTCGGTATCCTGATTTGGATACACAGATGATGCCGTCTGATAGGCCCACTGGCAGTGCGATCGCACTGCCCAAAAACTCCTCATTGCGTCGCGAAATCAACACCATCCTTTCTAGTCTGAAAGCTAACGGCGAGATGGAACGGCTGATCAAAACATGGTTCAGCTAATCAGAATTGGATAAGCTTTCTCGATTCTGATGAACGCTCAATTCTGCCCAACCTTGGCAATGTTGTCAGGAATATCTTGCTGCCCATGCCTTTAGATTTGATGCTGTACTAGTTCGTACTGACCATAAAGGAAGGCTGGTTAATATTGCCAAGTTCGGCAGCCTCTAAGAGTTGGTTCCAGGCGTAACCAATCTCTTCATCGCTAGGAGCTGCTTGGTGTAGCTTGTCTAGGAGTAGGGCTGCATCGTGCCAGAGGTTGGCCTCCTTATAAAGGAGCTGAGCTTGCGCTAAAGGCTTAGCCGCAGCAATCCGCTCGTTTACTTGTGTATCTACTTGTTGCTGAGATAGCCACTCATCGGCATCTACCCGACGAATGAGCCCGTGAACAACGACATCATGTGAGCGATCCTCTGCGTTTGGAATCAGTGAAAAATACCACTCATAATCTTCGTTTAGGCTTAGTGGAGAACTCCCTTCAGTAGCCTCAGTACTAACTCGAATTAGCTCTGACTGACGTTCTGCCACGAACTGCTGCTCATAAACAACTGCGCCATCAGCATTGAGGATAACGAACTCAGCGCTGTTATCTGTTTTCATTTCGGGCACGTGGAACAGCATTTCGGGGTAAGCAGCCGTTGTTACGGTCAAAGATCCAGGTGCTGTCAGCGCCGCAAGAGACTCGCTTCCATCCAGGAAGATACCGTCTGTACGCGTCCCCCCACTAATTCGCCGACCGGGAAGGCCTTGACGCGCCACCTCTTCTTGGTTGTTATCCGTGGACTCTTGGCGAGCGGCAGATGCCTGCCCTCGAGCAGCAATGTCAACGGATGGACGCGCATCAGCACTTGGAGCGGCGACACATAAAACACTACTAATGCTGAGTAATGCGGAAACTTGCACAAAGCGCTTAATAATCATTCGTCTAACTCGGTTGTAGTAAATGAGACCCCAACGAATAGGAAGGTATCTTTCAACGATGCACCCTGTCGTATCTATTCGGATTACTTGAAAGTCTAAAGAAAGCCGTTCTGAGAAAGAAACAGAAAAGATACGGAAGATCAGGTTATTTCAAGCAAGCTAAGTGCTTCACATTTGGTTTTTTGTACTCCTCCAAACCTGAAAAGTATCAACTGTTACTGCGTGTATTTATCAGTGTTTAGTGAATGCACGTAAGAGTTATCACTTAAGGAATACTCGATCTTGAGGCCTCTAACTTCATTTAGGGCTTAAATGTATAAAGTATTGCTGTGTATATGTACGGACACGTTGGCAAAATTACTGAGATTTAAGCTATTATTCTGTTAGGAAATATAAAACAAGGTTAAATTTTCTGTCTCTGTACGTGTAAATGCTTAGGAGTGTAACGATGACATCTAAATTTGCGAGAACGCTGGCTACTTCATTCGCGATCGCTGCTGCCCTTGCTATGCCCACAGCAGTTAAAGCGCAAAGCAGCAACGTTGAAACCGCGGCTTCTGCAACCAACACATACGCAGACGAGCTAAGTTCTGAATATGAATACGATGAGAATTGCATCATCTATATCCCCGGTATTGGATGCATCTACTAATTAGAATTAGAGCCACACCTGGTAAAAGTGCACATAACCAAAAAGCGCCCTCAAACATCACTTGAGGGCGCTTTTTGTAAACATCATCAAAATATGTTGAGGAAGACATATACGGGGAAAACTTGATTGATAAAACAAGTGCACTCAAGCTAGTGCGATGAGGATGATGTGATGAGAATCCGATGGTTGAAAGGTATCTCAAATCAAAGAAAGCATTTTCCCTCTCATCGACTCGAGGTTAAGACATCAGAAAAATGGCTTCTTATGTTTGTGCGGTTTGGCATTTTCTTGGCTACGTTAGGCAGCTTTGAAATAGCTGCGAAAGGGGATCAACTTAGAATTTATCCTGACGACACAACACAAACATCAATTACTGGGGGAATTGCATGTTCCAGTGATTGCAATATCTCTGGTGGAATGCGCATAGGCGATGGATTATTTCACAGTTTCAGAGAGTTCAGCATTCCAGAAAATACGACAGCAACCTTCTCTGATGGCGGCGCTACCAACATTTTTGCCAGAGTCTCTGAGGTGGTTTCCATTATTAATGGAGAACTCGCCGTTACAGGAGCTGGTAAGGCTAACTTTTTCCTCATCAATCCCAATGGCATTACCTTTGGTGCTAACTCCTCTTTATCGCTTCAGGGCTCCTTCTTGGCGACTACCGCTGAAAGCATCCTTTTCCCTAATGAGGTAGAGTTCAGCGCAGGAGAACGCGAAGTTCCGATGCTATCAGTTACTGCACCTATCGGCCTACAGTTTGGCGCTACATCCAACCCTATTGTTAACCAATCTCAGGTTTCTCTAGGTCTGCAGGTCAGACCTAGAGAAACCCTTGCATTATTTGGTGGCGGCGTTGAGTTAAACAATGGAAATATAGCTGCAAACAGCGGCCAGGTATTGATTGGTAGCTTAGGAGCCAATAGTAGAGTGCTGCTCTCACCCGAACTTATACCTAAATACGATCCGGGAACTCGTTTCCAAGACATTAGCCTGACGCAAAGCTCTAATATTGTGACTAATGGTAGTGGCGGTCAAGTGTTGCTACAAGGACAGAACATTTCAATATTAGACAGATCTTTTATCTTGAATACTGCATTCGGCAGCTCGACAGTAGGCAACATCGGGCTTTTTGCTGATGAAACCATTGCTATAAGCGGATTGGGAATATCTTTCTCTTCTTTACCTTCAGCAACAGTCGGTACGAACTTCAGCCTTGAATCGAAGAGACTATTACTGGAGGATGGAGCAGTTATCGTCGGAGGTACTCTTGGCGATAGTGACGGCGGCAGCATTACGATTAACGCCACTGAATCTGTAGAACTGACGGGGAGCAGTGACTTTGTGCCAAGCCTCATTACAACCTCTACCGAAGGAGATGGTTCTGGCGGAAACATCAATATCAGTACCGGGCGATTATCGATAACAGATGGGGGGCAAATTCAAGCAGCAGCCTTTAGTTCTGGTAAAGGCGGAGACATCAATATTACTGCCAACGAGCGAATAGACATCAGTGACACCAACACCACGCTTTTGGGAGCTTTTGCCAGTGGTATTGTTGCCTCTTCTGGTTTGGAATTTTCCACCTTTTTTCCTTCAGGAGAAGGTGGAAACTTAACTATTAACACTGATACGCTGACACTTAATAACGGAGCAGAAGTCGCTGTAAACAGCTTTGGCACCGGCGACTCTGGAGATACTGAAATTAATGCGCGGTCTGTTCAATTAAATGACTCATCCCAGATCACAGCTGCAGCGGCCTTTGGAAACGGCGGCAATATTAGATTGAATGGTCTAGAAACCCTGGTGCTCCGTCGCGGAAGTAGCATCTCTACGCAGGCGGGCACTCAAGGTGATGACGGTAATGGTGGAAATATAGATATCAACGCAGACTTTATCGTCACTGAGCTATTTGAAGATAGTGATATTGTGGCCAACGCACGGCAAGGCAATGGTGGGAATATCACCATTAACACACAAGGGCTGTATGGCATTTCAGAAAGAAGAGCGATCGCCAATAACGGAACCAACGACATTGACGCTAGCTCAGAGTTTGGTATCAGTGGCACCTTAGCTATCAACCGCGTTTTTTCAGAAGCTGATACGGCGCCCACAATTTTAACCAGAGAGACTGCTGAAGAGTCAACAGAGGTCAGTCAAGCCTGTGGCTCTGCAGGGAATCGCTTTTTGCTGACAGGCCGAGGCGGGATCCCTATGCAACCCAATGGGATACCGGAAATTCGAGCCTCTTTAGTAGATTTAGGCGATATGCAAATAGGAAACAACATTGTTAGCAGCTCAGACACTGAGAAAATAGCCAGAGAAATATCAACTCCGGTACTGATAGAAGCTAACGGTTGGTATAGGGATAACAACAATCAGATAAAACTTTTAGCGCAAGCACAGCAAGAAAACATCTCCTTTGACAGTGCTGCGCACTGTGCCAGCTCATGAGACAGGAATTCACGAGGAAAGTCAATTCTATAATAGGGCGCTCTTATCGTCTGAAATATCGCAGTCTTAAACTTTTTAGCTTAATCATTTTGGGCCTGTTGTTGAATCTTGCACTCAGCGGCGTTGTCTCCTTTACGCAAAGAGCAATCGCTCAACAAACGCCTGATGCTCAGCAGTTATCTCCCCTACAACAGCAAGCGCAACAAGCCAGAGATTTATACCACGTCCAGCAGTTTGCAGAGTCCGCTGCCTGTTGGCGAACAATTGCCCAAACCTATGCTGCACAATCTAATGACATCGGGCACGCCAGTGCTCTCAGCAATTTAGCTTTAAGCTATCAGGCATTGGGGCAGTGGCAAGAAGCGCAAAATGCTATCAATAATGGACGCCGTATCATTTCTGCACTGGCAGATACACCAGATGCACAGCCTGTCCTTGCGCAAGTGTTGATGACAGCAGGTAGCTTACAAATAGAAGGCGGAGAACCCGAGCAGGCGTTAGAAACTTGGCAACAAGCGGCAGCTGTTTATGAACATATTAATGACAATATTGGGCAAAACCGTGCTCGCATAAATCAGGCACAAGCGCTAAGAGAGTTGGGCTTTTATGGGCGATCGCTCCAACATCTGCAAGAAGTAGCCACAGATATGCAAGGCGAGCCGCCTTCCGCGCTAAAAGCAATTGTTTTAAGACGGTTGGGAAATGCGCTGAGGCTAAGCGGTAAGCTATCGCAGGCAGAGCACGAACTTACACAAAGCCTTTTGACAGCGCAGCAGATTGACGATCTGGCTGAAGCCAGTGCCTCTTTGTTGAGTTTAGGACACACAGCGCGTAGCCAAGAAGACTTTGAAACAGCCAGAGAAGACTATGCACAGGCATTAGATGCGCTAGGTGACAATCCGAGCAATAGCTTAGCAATACCGATTCAACTCGCCCAACTTTCTCTTTATATTGAGAGCGAGGACTGGGCTGCTACGGCTCAACTATGGCCTAGTATTCAGGAGGAGTTCTCTCAATTACACTCCAATAGCACCAATATCTATCATCAAATGAACTGGGCAAGTATCTTGCTTAAGCTCTTGCAGACTCAGGCCATCCATAACACTTCAACAAGCCATAACTCTGAGCAGCTCACAGTAGAACATCCGCTAATAGAACAGCCACCTGTCGAAAATATTGCACAACAACTTCAGCAAGCATTGGAGCAGGCAAAACAGTTAAATGATGTGCGAGCCGAAGCCTATGGTTTAGGGCTGTTAGGCCAAGCATATGAACAAACTGCGCAGTGGAAAGAGGCAACACAGCTGACTCAACGGGCGCTGAAGTTAAGTTCTCGTATCCAAGCCACTGACATGATGTATCGATGGCAGTGGCAGCTCGGTAAACTGTGGAGTCATCCTAACAATCCTAAGAAATCTATCGGTGAAGCGCTAGGAGAGTACGAGCAATCAATCAATACTCTTTCTAAGCTAAGAGGTGATTTAGCCGCTGCTGATGCACAGTTTTCTTTTGCAGAGAACGTAGAACCTGTGTATCGAGAGACAGTGGCCTTGTTGCTTCAAACCGATAAAACATCACCAAGCTATGCAAACAATTTAGCTCGCGCTGAAAGTGTGATTGAATCTCTGCGTGTTGCAGAATTAGATAATTATTTTAGAGAGGCCTGCGCTGATGTACAGTCATCGGGAAATGCTGCACAGAGCGATCCCAACGCAGCAATTGTATATACGATTGTTTTCAGCGATCATCTATCCATCCTTCTCAACTTACCGAATCAGGCACCACAACATATCGTAGTGCCCATTTCGGCACGCGAAGTCACCCAAACTGCTAAACGGTTGCGTCAAGAATTAGTCATTCGTAGCAGCCGAGAGTACTTTGCGGTTGGCAAAGAAGCTTACGATTTCCTAATTGCACCAATCCGAGAAGTTTTAGATGCTAGCGGTGTGAATACGCTTGTATTTGTGCCAGATAAAGCACTGCAGACTATTCCCTTGGCAGCGCTTTATGACGGTGAGCACTTTTTGATAGAAGATTATGCCATTGGCCTCACACCAAGCCTCACGCTTATAGCCCCGAGTAAGTGGCTGGTAGAAGATGCTGTGAAAAACCAACAAACGCTCATTGGGGGACTCACGGAAAGTCGAGACGGCTACTCGCCACTGCCCTACGTAGAGAGAGAAGTTAACAGCATCGCGCAAACTATCGACAACAGTCGTGTTTTGTTGAACCAAGATTTTACGAGAGAAGCACTGGCTGAACGATTGAGAAATAAAGCTTATCCAATCGTTCATATCGCTACCCATGGAAAATTTGGATCGACGCCCGAAGAGACATTCCTACTGGCTTGGGATGGGCGTATCAATGTGCGTGAAGTGAATCAGATCCTACAGGCGAATTTAGGCAGTCGGGAAGGCATAGAGCTTTTGATGCTGAGTGCTTGTGAAACTGCGCTCAGCGATCCTAACGCAGGATTAGGCCTTGCAGGTGTGACCATCCGATCAGGTGCAAAAAGCACACTCGGGACGTTGTGGGCGGTGAATGACGAATCTACTTCTTATTTTACGGAAAATTTTTACCAGCAGCTCATGCAGCCCAACACGACACGGGCTAATGCGCTCCGCGAAACCCAACTGACGCTACTCAATGACCCACAATACCGCCACCCTATCTACTGGGCACCCTATATGTTGCTAGGTAGCTGGCTGTAAAGACTACTGCTGGAACGCTAGCGCTGTGCCTATTCCCATTCATTGAAATCTTGAGAATAAGGATTGTCGGCGTAGGTATTTTGATAGAGCTGTTCGGGCTGCTCTCGGTAGACTTCGTTTCGCTGGGCCCGGCCCTTTCTTTTCGGATCTTGCCAAGCGCTGCCGACCCCTTTAATAATGCCTCGGCCCACTAGCCCAATTCCTCGTCCTAGAACTTCGGTTAGCACGTAGACAACGCTGCTGCCCACCAGGGAAATAACGTTGCGTAAGCGCGGGGCGATTGCATCTCGCGTTTCTATGGCTAGCGTCACGGCCAAAGGCACCCCGCCTAGCCTATCTAACTCACCTCTGCGCGGCGCGTAGATAGAGGCCTCATCAATGCCCGCTGGTGTCAGTACAAAAAGCTCAAATCGGCTTTCAAAAATTGCTCTTGGTTCCTTGACTAGCCGGTTTAATCGGTAGCGCCAGGAGAGATCGTTGCGAAATCTTTCTATCTCCCGAGAAGACATGAGGCGCTGCGTGTAGAGGCTTTTTTTAATGGCTTCTGTATCAGCCAGGCGGTTGAGAAGAGGCTGAATCACAGCATTGGCGACTTGAATGACAAGATTTTCGAGTAGGCGTTCGCTACGGGCTATGGCTTGAGGCGTTGTGGCTAGGTAGGTAGCGCCTTCTATCACCATTTGTTCATTGAATAGCCAGTGGGAAAATAGGCTAGTCACCATGGGAATGCGATCTAGGATTTGCGCTTCTACAATGGGTTTTTCCTGCTGAATAACAGCGGTGACTTCTTCTTCTATGTTGCCTTGTGGGGTGCGCACCAACACTGTGTAGTACTTGCCAAAAAATTCGGTGTTCACCCCATCCCATAGATCGCTGAGTACTTGCGTTGCTCGCATAGAAACCTGACCAGCCTGCACCCCCGAGTTGCGAAGATCTAGCAACAGATCTTCTAGCTGACGAAGAACGAGATACAACAGCTCTAGTTTTTTATCAGGACGGAGAATGTCTATTTCTAGAGGCGTTTGACTGACATTCTGGAGTGGCCTTTGCAGTTTTGCATAGACCCCTTCAAAAACAATATTTTGAACACTGGTTTGAAGGTTGCCAGGGCGCTGTTGTAGACGAGCTTCAGTAGCCGCTTTGCTACGGGCGAGGGCCTCGGTGGCGGCGGGAACCAGCGAGTCTCGATCGAGGTAACGAGCAGCTGTCATGTCAGCCGCGCTATTGCCGTAGCCGCCTTGCTGAGCAGCGCGAATCCAAGCAGCGCTGGCAGAGGGCATGGATTTTGATGGGATAGAACCGCCTGACGCTGATCCGGTAAAATCACGACGCGATCGCGCCCGGTCATTGAATTTTGGCGTACGCCAAAGCGCAGAAACGAGCCAGCGAGCGGCTATCAGCTCTCTTTCTTTACCGTCTAATATGACCTGATTAAGCCAGGTACCGGTGCGCTGACGGGCCAGAGCCGCAATGGTTTGATCAATTTGCTGATGGGCAGAAAGCCGCATGCTAATCCGCATGGCGGTCAGCGGGCCAGGAATATTGTTGAGAGGGCCATCAGCGCGCGACGCGCGCGGGGCGTTTCGGTTGGTCTGAGACTGATTTTCTAGGTTGGCCTTTGCTTTAGTCTCTGGTCTGCCAGAGACATCGGGTGATGTGATGTTTGTTTGAGAGGGCGACGACGATGGGGCAACTGAAGATTCTCCGGCAAAGACTCGACGAATCAGCTGTGCCAGCTGACGACCGGACATGCTGCGGGTGCCGAAGCCGTTGGCTCCCATGCGCTCAGCAGCCTCTTGTAGAACAGGTTCGATGCGGGCGCTGAGTACTAAAACCGGCAGGTCAGGAAAGTCTGTCTTGAGCTGAGCGCAGAGCTGTAGCCCAGGCGTGCCTTCGGAGTCTTGGGCGCCGATGCCAGTGCCTATCCCCAGATCTAGAATGACAACATCGATAGGTTTGGCGAGGGGAGCGTCTTTTTTACGACGAGCCGGATTATCTAGGGTGCTTTGATAGTCGCGAAAGCGTGAGCGCACCGTTTCTAATGCCGTCTGCGCGCTGCCGGCTTCAGCGGCGATCTTAAAGTCTCCTTGCTGCTCTAACCACACTTTAAGGCCCAGCCGAAAAACTGGGTCTGCATCGACCAGCATGAGTTGAAGGGGACGTTCGCGCATATTCAAACTTATCGGCAAACTTATCGACTCAGCATAATTCAGTTGTTGTAGTCGATAAAGCTCTCTGTGTTGTAGATGTTATTGTAAGTGTCTGCTGCCGCCTCGTCTGCATAGTTGCTGTAGCCGTAGCCATCCTCAGCGGGGGCTTGCAAAGACCAGAAATAAGCCCGCTCTTTTTCCCAAATGGCAATGCTAGTGCTGGCTTCTTTATACAGGGCGCGATCTGGCCAAATTTGAGACGCCACTTCAATGGCAGCGGTTAGGCTGCCTCGCGCAGCCAGGTTCTCGGCGCGAATGAGAATTGGACGATCTTCTGCGATTTGAATCGTATCGACCCAGCCTTTGATAGCAACGGTAGCTTCGTCGTGCAGCGCGCGGCCTGTTTTGATTTTGCTGGCTTCAACGATCGCGGCTTCCAAATCACCGCCCTCTGCGAGCTGCTCCGCTTTAGTCATCAGTGGCTGATCTTCAATAATCTCAATGCGATCTTCCCATTCAGCAATGAAGGTTTGCCCCTGAATACGCAGTGCGCGGCCTTTTTCGACTTTGCTGGCTTCGGCGATTGCTTTGTGCAGGTTGGCTTTGCCGCCAGCCATTGCATATTGCACAGATCGGTTCAAAATAGGCCGATCTTCGATGCGCTGAATCTCTTTTTCCCAGTGCGAAACCAGGGTTTGTGCTTGAACGCGTTGGGGGCGCTCTTGGGTAATTTGCTGAGCCTTGGCGATCGCCATTTCGTAGGTGGCACGCTGTCCCACCTGTGCCAGAGTGCTGGCGTACTGCAGCTGCACCATATCATCTAGCTTGTGCTGCCACGTTTTGAGGCGCTCCTGCGCTTCCCCATAAAATGGACTGCTGGAGGATATGCGCTGCACCGCATTAATCGCTTCGAGTAGGTTATATACCTGACCGTAGGAAGGCGTCCAAGCATTTAGGCTCTCGCCAGCGAGCCGTTGGGCATGGCCAAAGCTCAGCAGATCTTGCGCCTCAGCGGTGAAGGCCAAATCAGGTGGCACCAGCTGTACGACTTCAATTGCGGCGTCAATGTCTTCTTCTTCCCACTTGCGAAAGCTATAGTGCATTACCCGTTCAGCCCACTGATCGAGATCGGGCTGAACGTCTCTCCAAGCTGCTGTTTTGAGATTGATGCCTTGGGCGATCGCAAAAGCTTCTCCCAGCTTAGATAAATCTCCAGAATCAGCACCTTCTGCGGCTAGCTTACGGGCCTGATTTAGCTGGCGGCGTGCCGTTTCTTCTCGGTCAATTCTTTCTTTAAGCTGATCGTGCCGGGTGCGAACCCAGTAGTTCGTGTTCAAAATTTTGAGCTGTTGTAAATCGCGCCGCGCCCCTGTCCAGTTCTTGGCTTGAATGGCTTGCAAAACCTCAGCTTCAAATTCTTTGCCGGTGGCCCATTCTTTATCCCAGGTTGCGATCGCACTTTTTACTTGTGGATAAATGGCAACTCGCTGTGGAATTCTTAGCGCCAACCTTCGCGCTTTGCGCACATCGCCTCGCTGAGCCATATTGCCTAGCTCCCCTAGCAGGGCTTTAGACCACCGATTCATCAGCCGATTGGCTTCTTCATATAGGGGGTTGCTGGGCTGCCAAGGTTCTACCAGTTCAATGGCTTCAATCAGCGCTTGCGCAGAACCCGATCGCACACTTGCCCTAGCGCACAGCAGCTGTTCACTGCCAGAACTCAGCAGTGCTGGTTGACTACAGTCTGGCAACGGTGGGTTTTGCGTCATCACCGATACGGCCCGCAAACTCACCCCACCTGCAGAGAGTAAGATAGCGAGCCACACCAGAGGCCACGTGTAGTCAGAGAGCTTTCTGCGAATGCGAGTACCGATGGAAGAAGGTGCAGAAGGGGAGGAGGAAGATGACGTCATGGGTGCAAGACCGGCAGCGATGATTTCAGCAAAGTGGTATAGCAAAAATACTTGATAGGACAAGCCACCTTCAAAGTGCCCACCGGGAACGCCCCATAACGACCCTATACCTAGCGCTGGACAGGGCTTGTTACAGAGACCTGACAAGCCAGAGACCTAGCCAAAAGGGCAACAGCACTAATATGAATATCTTTTCACAGTATCTTTACGGAAAATTTGCTGACATTGTAGAAGCTATTGTTACTTTCTGCACCTGTTACGCAGGATTTGTTTGGGTTTGCTAACGAATGCTTACAATTTTGCTGTGGACAGCTTTGTTCTGAGTACTTAGACGGCCGGTTATGAGGAGTCGCTATTATGACTAGGCTTTATGCAGGTGTGCTTGAATGAGGGCAAAGAGCGATCGCATGCCCATGGCCTCGCCACCTTCTGGCCGGCCTGGACGCGATCGCGTATTAAATGCCATGAAATCCACATGAATCCACGGCTTTTGTGACCCAATAAATTCCTGCAAAAACAGTGCTGCTGTAATAGCACCGCCATACGCCGTACTCGAAATATTGTTGAGATCGGCCACTTTACTCTCGAGCAGCGGACGGTAAGGGGCATGCAACGGCAGCTGCCACAGCGGATCGTCTTGCTCAAGGCCTTTTTCTACGAGTGTTTGTGCCAGTTCATGATCGTTGCAAAACAGGGCCGCAATTTCAGCGCCCACGGCAACTCGTGCTGCCCCAGTTAGCGTTGCACAATCGATTAATAAATCTGGAGACTCACTGCTCGCTTCGGTCAGCGCGTCTGCCAGCACCAGCCGCCCTTCTGCGTCTGTATTGCCAATCTCAACCGTCTTTCCGGCTCTCGAATTCAGTACATCTGAAGGGCGTGTCGAATTTCCAGCAATGCTATTTTCCACGGCTGGGATCAGCGCCCGCAGACGCACATTTAGTCCCAGCTGCATAATCATTTTCGCCAGCCCTAGTACCTGGGCCGCACCGCCCATATCCTTTTTCATCAGCTTCATGCCCGCTGACGACTTCATATTCAGTCCGCCTGTATCGAAGCAAACCCCTTTGCCGACCAGTGTCACCTTGGGCGCACGCTCATCGCCCCAGTGTATGTCGATGAGCCTTGGTGATTGAGCATTATCAGCTCCGTTGGCTTTACCAACTGCATAAATCATGGGGTAGTTCGCGTCTAGTAGCGCCTCTCCAACCGTGACTGTGCACTGCGCGCCGAAACTTTCGGCCAGTTGCTGAGCGGCTTCGGCCAGCTGCTGTGGTCCCATGTCCAAAGCCGGCGTATTAATCAGATCGCGGACTAGATAAGTGGCTTCTGCGGCAGCCGTTACATAGGCGTGATCTACATTGTCTGGGAAGGCAAGTTCTGGCAGTGCATTGGCATCTGTCCGTTTATAGCGGGTGAAACGGTATTGCCCCAGCACCCAGCCCAGGCAGAGTTTCGTGGCAACGTCTGCGCTCAAATCATCCAGCACTAATTCATATTTCTGCGCGGGCAGGGTTTGCGCTAATCGGCCCAAAGTCCAAGTATCAAATGTCTTGGGTTTGCCGACAAGTACCCCTGCTAGCTCCCCCTCAGCCGACGGAAGCAAGCAATGCTTCCCGGGCTGCCCCGTAAATCCAGACATTTCTAGCCAAACAGCATGTGCAGCATGGTCACGTTTTATTTTGGCTTCATCGACAAAGCTCAAAGGAATATTAGACGGAATATTAGCTGGCAAGGTTTTGCTCCGAGGCGGCATTGACACGTAAGTGCTAAAACCCTACCAGAAACGTTCTTGCCAAATCGGTTTTCAGCACAATCTGAAAAGTTTGGCGTCGCCTATCTTTTTAGTTTCCGTTCTTTCTAGTTTTTGTTCGTACCGGTAGGGTCGTAGAAGTTTAGTCAGAACCCTGTTTATCAAAGCGGTTGTCAGCGTAACTATAGATAGGCTTCAGAAGACAGAAGGTTTCTTTACTCAGTATCTTTTAAGTAACTGAGTCATCAATACGGTCAAGATGAAGACTATTAGGACAATGAGTTTGGCTAAGCAGGACAATCTGTAGAACTTCCATGAACAATGATGCTGCAACATCCTCAGAAACCAAGCTAGAAATGCCCTCTGCTGCAGTAGAGCGGCCAATATTGGTGAGGGGCCAAACAGCAGATACGCTCTTTCCGCGTGATCGCAAGGAAATTTCGCCTTATCGGCCCCGCCAGCTGGTGAATCTTTTCCTGGCCACGAGGGCCTTTTTCTCCCCAACAGCGGCCCTTGGAAATCAGGGCTATCTTGCGATTGCCTGTTGGATTATCGGTACCTCAATTACCATGACTCGCCTAGAGCAGGAGCTGATTAAAGCAGAGCTAGGTCGCCCTGATGTCAATCTCAATATCTTCGAGCTCATTCTGGGATGGCCTATCTTTTGGGCCTTGGCGTTGGCTTTAGGACTGGTCGCTGGCTGGTTATTTTGGTTTGTTGGCGGATGGTGGTTTCGTCTGCGTCTCAGGTTCTCGGGGGCCACTAATCCAGACCCGCGCATGTCACGGTTAGTCATGGTTTATGCGGGGTTAGTATCAGCACTCCCTCACTTGGTTTTTGTGCTGTGGTGGATGCTGCTGTACGAAAACTATTTAGCAGCCTATGCTCAAGATGTTGTTCTCACGGCGGTTCTGTTTGCCCTTTCTTTTTGGGAGCTTTTTGTCGCCTACAGGGGGATCAGAAAGCTTTTTTCAGTTGACCGTTGGCGAGCACGGCTATGGTTTGTTATTTTGCCTGCGCTAATGTATCTAACGACTTTTGGGTTAGTTGCGGCAATATTTGTTCTTTCCCAATAAGAGGAGGGAGGCAAAGCATGAGTTTATCGCTGGGCTCAGTCGACGGATGCGCATACTCTACGAGAAGGCAGGGCCTACGTCGATTGAGAGTCAGATTAGCTGTTGTTTGGTAATTGTTTCAGCCAACGATGGTGTCTGAACTAACCTGACAAATGCAGTTATTGAGTGAGTTCGGTATCTGTCAAGTGCTCCGATCAAAACAGAGCACCCCTGACTCAAAAGTCAGGGGTGCTCTGTTTTGATCTAAATTTTGATCTAAATAATCCTCACAATAGCCGACCTGCAACTGTCACGAAGACTTAAGTGGATAAACCCGTTAAAACGAGGCGCTTGCTTCTATACGTTGATTTCAGACTTGACGCTGACTTCAGACTTTTGAACAGCGCTTTCAGATTCGAACGCTTTCTCAAGTTTCATCACTTGCTTGGCTTTGAGCGTGAGTGCGCTGGCATCCAAGCGGTTTGCGATTAGAGCATCGAAGGAGAAAAGACCTGCGCCGTTGACAGCAAAGTAGAGGAAGCAGGCTGCGTAGATGGCAGATAGCTCCAAGTAAGGAAGGCTAAGACCCGCGACCTTAATATGGTGGTACATCGCGACGCACATGGTGCTGAATAGACCCAGGGCTGCGGGGCGAGTGAAGAGGCCAAACGCAACCAAAGGTGCGCCGATGAGCTCAGTGTAAGCAGCGATGTAGCTGAGGAAGATGGGGAATGGTAAACCGAGATAGGCAACGTAAGCCTGCGCAAAGCTTTCAATGTCGCCAAGTTTGTCCATGCCGTTGTGCACCATCATGATGCCGAGAACGGCGCGGGTGATCGCCAAAGTTGTTTGGGACGCTAGGTTAGGCGTAACGTTGGGTTTAAAGGCGCTGCTGATTAACTTGATCGTGTTCATGAGAGGGATGAATGTTGAGGATTATGAACTATTTTGCCGTGGTATGTAAATAAGTATAACAATCCTATGCGTTTTTGGCTCTCTGTAGAACGTCGTTAATCCCCTCTATTATCTTGCTTTTGAGACATTAAGTACTCTCGATAGAGTCAGCCTCTCTCATAAAAGTGCTGCTGGTTCTGGCGATTAGGTCATTTTTCTTAATAAAATGCCGTCTGGCAGCGGCTGCTTTTAAGCGGCTGTTGAGGAGGATTATCGTTGCCTGCGTTGTTTCGATTGATCGTCTTTTTTAGGGTTGTCGTCTTTAGTTGTCGCCTTCAGACGAGTTCCCCTCTACTATGAAGGGCACAAAATCATAGCCCACACCAGAGCGTCTGCCGGTTTCAACCTTAACGAGTCGATCGACTTGACGGCGATCGCCCGATGGCAAAAAGTTAATTGGCCCCGTTGCACTCTCCACGCTAAAGTCGCTATCGTCTAGAGCGTTCTTGAGTCCTCCTCGGGTGGGATCGGTTTCTAGGGCTGCGGCGATAGTGATGACCGCATCGTAAGTAGAGGCCGTGCGCCAGTTCACATCCCCTTGCCACAGCGCTTGGGAGTTCGTGACAAAATCTTCGTTGGCATCGCGGGAGAGTAGATGCCACGGCACCGCCACAATGAGTGCCTGCGCATCTGGGCCAGTAGCTTCTAATATGTTGCGATTGTATAAATCGTCGCCGCCCAGTATGGGTAGGCGGCGCTTATTGAAGTTAATGACGGCAGCGGCGTTTTCTAAGGTTTCGGGGCTAGCCGCAATCATAAGGGCCTCTACGCCTTCTGCTTGCGCTTCGCGCTGCACAGCTGGATCAAATGTAGATTGAGATAAATCGTACTGCTTGAAAATATCACCGCCCCAGGCATCTACAAAGCTAATAAATTCTTCCTTGAGGGAAGCACTTAGCTCATTGCTGGCATCGAAGTATACGGCCGCTTTGAGATCTTCTTGGTAGAAAATCATGTAGGCTGCCAAGGCCGCCGCTGCAAAGCTATCGCTGGGCACCGTGCGGTATAGGTAGGGGCTAATGCCCGATAAATCGACCGCTGTGCTCACCGGGGTAATGGTGACGAGCTCACCCGCTTCGTAGATGGGTACTGTTGCTAGGGTGACATTGCTGGAGTAGTGGCCTACTACGCCCATGACGCTATTGTCTGCAACGAGGGTTTCCGCGATCGCAGTTGCCAATGACGGGTCATTTCGATCATCGACAATGACTAGCCGTAAGGGCATCCCGGCAATGCCACCGTTGCGGTTGATATCGTACTGAGCTTGGGCCGCGCCGCGCAAAATTTCGAGGCCGATATCGGTATTGCCATTGGAGGGGGCAACGACGGCCAGTGTGAGCGCTTCTTCTTCCGCGATACGAGCGTTACTTCGGTAAATGAAGGATTCTGGATCGTTAGGATTTTCTTCTAGGGCACTATTCAGCACGGTAATGGCATTCGCATAGTCGCCCTGTGCGATCGCTGCGATCGCGTCTACTTTATCTGCAGAGGGTTCGGGAAAGAGAACTTGCTCGCCTGCGCTGACTTTGGATTTGATGGCTTCGGGCAGGCGATCGCCCGTCGCGACATTTGTCTGTTGGGAGGGCACCCGTTCAGCCCGATCTAACCGGCCTGTGATGGCCCAAAGCAGCAGCGATATTCCACCCACGACAAAAAACGCAAACAGCGTAGCGAGAATAGCAAAGCGACTGTTATTTTCTTGAGACATATTTTTGAGACATATCCTTAAGACACACGGGGCAGTGCCTGAAAATAGCGCTAAACCCCGAGAGAAGGCAGCTGTAACTCAGCGAAAAAGCGATTTTTCTGGTATGGAATCTTCGCCAACGCCCACGTGGATACTCACGGGGATACTTTTGTTACAATCCCTACTAATATACGGCTTTTGGTGGCCCAGCTTTCTTTTGTCTTCAAAATTTGGTTTTACAAATTTGGTTTTACAAGCTCAACCTGTCCAATACTCGCTGATGCTGTGAGACGGGCACTAGCGTATGGGCCGCTATCATCCCGCTGGCTGCGACGGCCGGTAACCCAATGCCAGGGAAGGTGGAATCTCCGCAACACAGCAATCCTTTCACAGGTGTTTTGGGGCCAGGAAATAGAGCCTTGCCCGCCGCGATCGCAGGTCCATACGAGCCGCGATACCGTCTTAAGAACCGCGCGTGGGTCAATGGCGTTCCGGTCAGCTTTAAGGTTGTACGGTTGCGGATGTCAGGGATAACCCGCTCTAGCGCTTTCCACATGACTTGCGATCGCGTTTCTTTTAACTGCTGATAGGCTTCGCTATTGCGTTCTAGCTCTTCCCAAAGCCCATACGGCTCATTCCCTGGCGTATATACATGCACAACATGCTGACCGGGTGGTGCGAGGCTTGAATCTAAAACGGATGGAATTGAAATTAGCACCAAATTCTGCGGCGCAGTAATGCCTTTTGCCCAGTCATTCACCACGATGTAATGACAGTTCAAAGCCTGCCCCGAGTTGTCTACGAGGCCCCGTGCATCAATTCCCAAGTGCAGGTGCATAAAGCTCTCGCAAGTTGGTGTTTCTTGTCGCTGCTGCACAAACTGATGGGGGATGCTCTCTGCCGGTATGAGCTTGAGCGTATCCCATACAGAGGCGTTAGAAATGACAGCTCGTCGTGCGGTGATCGTCTCACCGTTGCGTAGCCGCACGCCTGTGGCTTTGCCTGCTTTCGTATGAATTTGTGTCACGTGTGCGCCCGTCTTAATCTGTCCACCGTGCTTCGTCACGCCGCGAACCAAGGCAGCTACTAACGCTGCTGAACCGCCCATTGGATAGTCGAGCTGCACCTCCGGTCGATACCAGTCGGCAAACATAAAGGCTACTTCTGCCGTACTCGTTCCACTAGCTGGTAGGCCAGAGAGCAAAAAGCACAGCATATCTAGCCAGTTATGCACAAACGGATCGGAAATAACGCTATCCATCACCTGGCTAAACGGGCCCGCTAGCTTAGGCAAATTGAAAGGGCCAGTGAAAGGGCTAGTGAAAGGGCCAGTTAGACTTTGTTTCAACAAGCCAGGAATAAATCGACCTGCTGTACGCACCGCCCCCCAGTCAAACCGAACGGCGGCTGTTGGCAAAGATACCGCTGCGCTTGCCAAAGGCTTCATTACTTGCTGCAGCTCACGCCATTCCTGAACAGCGCGCTGACCCCGTAGGCGTTGCAGCACCTCACAAAACTGATCGGCCCCAACGGCAGTGTCAAAATTGCCTTCTGGTAACCGACATCCCCAAGTATCGTAATTGGCCCACTTAATATCTTCGTCAATGATGTCTAAGACCTGCCGCAGTGGATTGGGTGAGGGGCTATAAGACATTCCTGAATACAAAGAAGGTCCAGAGTCAAAGTGATATCCTTCTCGCTCAAAGCCGTGGGCGGCCCCACCCAACAGTGTATGGCTCTCACACACAGTCACTTGCAGGCCATAGTGGGCCAGCAACGCTGCGCAACACAACCCTCCTATGCCACTACCAACGACAACAACATCGGTTTCTTTGTCTTTTTTAGCGGTGGATGTGTGAGCCGCTCGATGTGCAGATTGAGCCACAGATTGATGAACAGATGAGGGAGTAGCGTCTTGGGAGGTCATGAAAGCTTAGCTAGTTTTTCCTCTTCTTTTGCTCGAAAACCAACCATCACAGCTTGTGAATCTTTTTCAAAGAGCGGTCTTTTCAGTAGCATCGCATCTTCAGCGAAAGCCTCTATCCACTGCGCATCGCTCCATTCTTTTTTCTCCTCTCCCAACGCCCGATAAGACAACCCAGACGTGTTGCGCATAGGCCTTGCTGTGAGCGTACTGACCCATTGGCTAATCATGGCTTTAGTGGGTGGCTGCTCTTTTGTATTGATAAATTCGTAATCAATTGCGTTCTCATCTAGCCAAGCCAACGCTTTTTTGCACGTGCCACAGTTTGGAATACCGTAGACCTTGAGACCCATGACCCTAAATTGCTCCTAAAAGAAAAATACGCTGTCTGCAGAATATGTTTGATGGTACCAGTGAGGGGCGCTAGATTAATCGGCGCTATCCTGCTTCAAAGGGTGTGGGAGGAAGGTGCTGGCATGTCAGTCGCTGGCATATCTGGTACTACTGGTATTTCTGGTGTTGGCATGTCTGTTTCTACTGGCTCTAGCATTGCTTCTGTTAGGGCATCTACTACAAACAAAGGCAGTGGCTGTCGGCCTAACTGAAGAATAGAGGCGTTTTGCAAAGCCTGCTTATAGCGCAAGTCTTGCTCTAATTCCGCTTCAAAAAATCCTAAACTCAGCGCATTTAAGTAGCTGTGGGCCAGCGCCGGATCGGCATTAACGAGCTCACTGCCTAGCGCTAGGTCTGTACCGGCTAGCGCAGGCGCATCGTAAAGATGAGAGCCGCCTTCAATGAGCGCCAAAAAATGATCGGGTGATTCAGGTGATGGATTTAGCCAAGTGAAGGGATAAATCTGCTCTAGCAGGGCGGGAGCCACCGGATCGCGGCTGCCTGCTACCATCAGGCTTGGGATTTGGATTTGAGAGAAGCCTTCGGCTCCAAAGAGACTGCTGGTGACCGGGTTGAAGGTAATGACAGCTTTAATGCGCTCATCGTGAACGGGTTGCGTGAACTGCTCAGGAGCAGCTAAGGCCGTACATTGCAGAAGCATGGAAGGATTGGCTGCATTGAAAATGAAGTCATTGGATTCGCAGTTCTTTTGAAGGTGGTCGTAATTGAGCTGTGCGCCTGCTAAGGCTAGGGCCGTGTAGCCCCCAAAAGAATGGCCAATGACGCCAGTTTTAGCGGCGTCTATGCGATTGGCTAGCAGACTGTTCGGTTGAGTGCGGCGCAACAGCTCGTCGATGACATAGGAGACGTCGGCAGGTCGCTCGGTGAATTCAGTCGGCTCGGCAATTTCGCGATCTGTGCCTCTAAAGAGAGATAGTAGCTGGTCGGTATTGCTGTCGGGATGATCGAGCGCTGCCACCACATAGCCATGACTGGTGAGGTGTTCGGCTAAGGCCACGAAGCCTTTGCGATCGCCTGCCAATCCATGAGAAATCAATACCAACGGCGCAGCCTCTCTACCAGCTGGTAAATATAAATCAGTGGGCAGCACCCGGTTTCGTGTGTCATCCACCAGTCTTAAAAACTGGGTTTCTACCGCATATGGCCCCGGCTGAGACAAATTTCCAATGCCGGTGGTGCCTGCTACTTGTTCTGCTAGGGCAGACTGCCGTTCTATCGCTGCGATCGCGTCTTCTGTATTGCGGATTAACCCTGTAAACGACTCATAAGCTCGAAAGGCGCGCACCGTATCTATCCGCATTGTGTTCGTCGGAAATTGTTCCATAATTCCCAGCAAAGAAAGCCCTTCCGGCTCTGCTGCTGCAAGTATCAACGCGCCCCGCAGTCCTTTTGATCCATCTCGGCGGCCTTGCGTTTGCACAATATCGCCCATAAAGCGCAAGATATTGTCGCCAATCGAGGAATAGAAAAACTGAGAAATTTCAACGGGGCTAATATCTTGTTTTTGCTGCAGTGCGCTGCGTACTTGCATCTGCTGCGATTCACTCAAAAATTTGAGATACGGTGCTAACTCCTCATCTACTTCGCCCTGTTCTGCGTAGGCTCTCAGCGCCTCGACCGTGGTCGAAATTTCTAACAAGCCATAGGTTAGGGTCACTCGCTCAGCGGCAGCAGCCGGATGAGGCAGGGCATGGGTGGCTAGTGCGCTGAACAATAAGCTGCCCGCAGCGTAACTGCCCAGCGCGCGTAGCTTTGAGGCAAAGTTGCTATACCAGCGGCTCAAGCTAGAGGATGAAGACTTAGAGAACGTCATGGCGGGCTGATTCGCTTTAACTAAACGCATCGGTTTAGCTTAGCGACTGATCAAGCGCTTGCGGTCAGTTTGCACCAAGAATTTAGCTTTATTGAGTGCTAGTGGTCTCGAATGTTTAGAGAGGCGCATAATTTAGAGAGACTTATTGAGTTTTACGGTCGTGACGCCTTCTCTCAGTCCTGTTTGCTCGTGTAGCCAAATGTTTTGAGCAAATGTGAAGCGTCCGAATGCGGTGGCGATCGCCTTAAAGCCCCAATACGGCAGCCCCGGCGTCGAAATAAACGCTACTTTTCGCCACTCTGCGAGCTGCATCTTCTGTATTGCCTTAATTTCTGGTTCTCGTTCAGATTGAATCGCGGCCAGACTATCAGCAGAGCATGAGTCAGTGGACGCTTGGGGCGCTAAATGATTTGCCACTACAATCGCATCTCGCAGTGCCATGTTAATGCCCTGCGCCCGGTTGGGAGCCATCGGATGTGCCGCATCGCCAATCAGCAATAGTCCTGGCGCACTCCACTGCTGCGCACAGCCCACTTGCACATCTAGGTAAATGGGACCCACTAAAGCTGACTTGTTTTCTCTAAAGTGAGAGGCCCATTCGTCTGGCAGCGCCTGGGCAAAGACTTCGCACCAATCTTTTGTTTTGAGTTCTGTTATCTTCTGGTGCGCTGAAGAAGACTTTTCGACAATCCATCCAATTTGTAACTGTTCGTCCCAAGAGGGATAAAAGGCAAACTGGTTTCTCGGCTGTAAACAAGCTACAAACGGTGTTTCTTTCGTCAGTGATGCCGGTGCAGGCAATCTAAACCACAGCACATCAAACTGCGCATCCGAACGCTCAATGTCTAGACCTGCCAGTTTTCTTAATCGAGAATAACGGCCATCACAAGCGATGACACAATCGGCTATAAATTCTCTTTTCTCAGATTCACAATTGGCCTTAACGCCAACAACCTTCTCGCCTTCTTTCAACAGCTCAGTGACTTGCCAGCCTGAATAAAACTCAAAATTGGGCAGATCTTTTGCCTTGTTTACTATTGCGCTTAGCAACGCCCCTTGATCCATAATCTGCGTCGCTAAGCCGTTTTTCATGGGCTCCACTACTCGCATCCGCCGCTGCGTGCCCACATAAAAGTCCCAAGACGTCAGCTGCCGCGACGGTACCTGATGATCATAGACCTCTTGTAATCCCATTTCATGCAGTGCGCCGAGGCCCGCTGGCATGAGACCCTCACCTCGAAATATCCGCTCAAAAGCCGTCTCTTTTTCTAGCAGCGTTATACGGATGCCGCGTTGCGCCAATAGCAACGCGGTACTTGCCCCGGCAGGCCCTGCTCCAACTATCACTACCCGCACCATCGCAGCCATACCATAGGAGTTGCTACTCAGTTTACAGGTCCGCATTCGCGATTGGCTTCTGCAGGCAATTAAGTCACAGTCGTCATTATCTTGACCTTAGCAAGGATGATACTGTCTATGAGTCCTTCACTCCGCTCACTGAAGCTATGGCCAAGACTGTCTCTTCTATCAGCCACACGCCAAAAGAAATCTTGGCGACGCTGCTGCCATTTTTGAAAGTTGCCAGCGCTTATGCTGCTCAAATTCAACAGGGTATTTCAGCGCGGCCTGACAAGTACGATGGGGAGCATCTGTTTGCGAATGCCCTGACAGATGCGGATCTCTCGATTCAAACGTTTATGGAAGTGGTGCTGTTGGCCAAGTTTCCCAATATGCGTTTCTACGGTGAAGAATATGAAACGACTTACAACACAAAGTACTTTAGGGCGATAGATCTCGGACCCCAGGGCGATTATCTCATCACCCTCGATCCGATTGATGGCACGCTCTATTACAAGGACGGTCATCCTAATTATTTGGTGATGTTGACGATTTTGAATGCGGATGAGTTTGAAGCGGCGATTGCCCTCAGCCCTGCTAATGACTGCTACTACTACTCACTTCGCAATCAAGGTACTTTCAAAGGCGCAATGGCAGATGACCTAGACGATTGCAAACCGCTGAAGATTGAGGATCCGGGTGAAACGGTGCTGCTGGGTTGGGCACTGAGTCATCTGGCCGATGAAGCGCGATCGCAATTTTCTTCCGTCATCGACATCAAAACCGACTACTCACAAGAAACCCCCGTGCCACCCATTAATGGGTTACTCACAGGGGAAGTTGCAGGCGTTATGTTAGCGAGTGCTCAGTTTATTGACACAGCGGCGCTTGCTTGGATGGCCAGTGAGATGGGCTATTACATCAGCACGTTCGATGGTTCCGCGCTGCCGCTGCTATCAGCCTGCGAGAACTATCGGCGACAAGAAATCATTGTTTCTGCAACAAAAAAGATGCAGAAACAGCTGATTCAAATTGCTCAACCTTCCTAAAGCGGGTGGAGCTAGGCGCTAATAATCTCAGCTGAGGCAACCGACTGCAAAGGCTCAGGAGGGTTGAGCAACAGACTTAACCTTCGCCGCCTTCGCCGCCTTCACCACCTTCGCCACCTTCGCCGCCTTCGCCGCCTTCACCACCTTCGCCGCCTTCACCACCTTCGCTGTCTTCTTCAGCAGGTGCTTCAATTGCTTCACCTTCGCCGCCCTCAACAGCTTCGCCGCCTTCAGGTGCAGGGCCACCGCAAGCGGTTGCTAACGTCGCGACTAGACCTAGAGATAGGAAGAGTTCTGCAGGTTTTAATGTCTTTTTCATGGTTTTTTAATTTGCTTTATAAGGTAATGAACCAGAAAGTATCCTATCGCTAACGATATCAAATATCAATAGTGTGCTAAGTATATTTGCGTAGTTGCTTGCTTATTTACCTATTTGTATAGTGTCTATTTGCGTAGTGTGTTGACCTGGCACCGCTGATTGATGCTCCGAGCGCATTCTATCCTTACGCATTACTCTTTATCTGGTGTCTCTAGCTTTGGGCTATGAGCAGTGCCTTTCATTGCGTCAATATCTAGCAAGCTGACAATCGTGCTCGCCACTGGGATAGAAAGAAAGATTCCCAATATTCCTGCGATCCGTGCGCCGATAATGAGCGCAAAAAACATCACCACTGGGTTAATGTTCAGCGAGTCTTGCATGATGCGTGGCAGCAGTAGGTTTTCTTCTACCTGCTGCAAAAGAATGCAGATAAGCGCTGACTGTACGGCAAGCACAATACTTTGAGAGAGCAAAAACAGTGTTACTAACCCAATCCCAATCGTTGCGCCAATGCCGGGAATGAGATCGAATAATCCGGCGATTACGGCTAGCGTTAGGGCATAGGGCACGTTGAAAAAGAGAAAGACAACAAATGTAGAGACGCCGAAGAAAATAGACAGCAAGAGCCTTCCCCAAAAGAATCCGAGCAGGCTTTTCTGAACCGTTTTGGTGACTCGGTAACGATGGGTGGGTGGCACGGTGCTAATCAGTAGCTTCCAGATGCGATCGCCATCTAGCATCATAAAAAAAGCCACTACCGCAATTAAAATTGCATGCACAAAGTTGCTCAACAGCCCCTGTAGCACTAAGATCCCTGCACCGAGAAGGGCTGCTGTTTGCTCAGTGAGCTGCGCGCCCAGCGACTGAATATCAACCTGTAGATTCCATCGTTGCAGCGTCTGCTCTAGCGTTTCGAGACGTGGCGTTAGGGCAGTGAGAAACTCGGTCAGATTATCGATGAGCGGCTGCGCTTGTGAAAGCACGGATAGACCGACTGTTATGGTAAAAGACCCCACAACGACCAGCGACACTGTAAAAACCATAAATACCGCAACGTTGTGTGGCAGCCAGCGCCTGAGCCAGCGCACTGGGTAGCTCAGTAAAAAAGCCAGAATGGTTGCACAGGCGAAAACAACAACGACAATTTCAAAGTAGTGCAGTGCCTCAATGGTGGCCCATCCGCAGGCAAACAGCAGCAGGTAGCGAACCAAAGCGGAAGTATTTAGATAGCCCCAAAGCGGATGGCCTTGCATAAACGTATGCCTGCGACGATAGTCAAGAACTGCGTGTAACTTAACTTGTCGTAGAAGGTGCTGGCTCAATCGGTTTGTCTTGCACGAGCACATAGGGCTGCACAATGATGGATGTGAGCCTTTTGTTTTCGCTACTCCAGGTTGTGATCTGCTCAGGGCTTGGCTTGAGGATCAGCTGCTCAGTAATCCATCGGGTAACGGCTTGGGTATTGTCTGTTGCGATCGCTACGCCCACCGTTGCCAAGTCCAAATCTTGATTCACCACTACCACCGCATCTCTCTGAACGTGGGGCTTTAGCCACTCCCACTGCACTGGCCCCATCATTTCTGTCAGCTCTGCGTGCAAATCCCCTGCCATAAGCGCAATGTCTGTCTATATCTATCCTTAGTTACATTTTACAGCTGTTGCGCTAGCAATCCTATCGATCGAGAAGCCTATCGATCGAGAAGCCGCGATCGAGAGAGCACTATCGACCGAGATCATGAAGTGCGTGAATCTCTTCGACACACTGCTGCGTAATTTCTTTTAGTGCTGATTTATCCCGACTAATGGGGGGCGCTATCACGTTACCCACTCTTACGGTTACCGGGCTAGGCTTGGGGAATTTTGAGCCTTTTCCCAGAATTTTCTCTGTCCCCCACAAACTGACCGGTAACAGGGGTACTTGAGCCTTAGCCGCAATCATTGCAGCGCCAAGCTTTGGGGCAGAAATTCGACCGTCTGGCGTTCTGACTCCCTGCAGAAAAATGCCCACGGCCCAACCATTGTCCAACTGCTGTAGGGCAGCGCGGTTTGCACTGCGATCCGCGCTGCCCCGCTTTACGGGATAGGCGCCATATGCCCTAATGGCAGGTGAGAGCACAGGCACTTGAAACAGAGATTCTTTAGCCATAAAAGACACGGGGCGACCCACACAATTAGAGAGCAGCGGCGGATCGACATTGCTGCCATGGTTTGCAACCACAATCAGCGGCCCTTTTTTCGGCACTTTTTTTGCTCCATAGATACGGCCCTGTAAATATCCATGGAGCATCGGGCTCACCACTGACCACTTAAACAAGTGGTAGAGTACCAAGCTAACGAAGGGTTCGCGAGCGTTGGCTTCGGAGAGTTGGGCCATGGGTTAGCCGCCTTTTTAAACTAGGGTTTTCATCGGAGCATCTGCACAATATCGCGTTTGCCCGTCCAAAAACTTTCCAAAAGCCTAGAGCCTAAAAACCAGCACCCAAAAAACCAGAACTTAAACTCAAACATTAAACTAAACGTAGAGAGCAAAAGTGCAGCTCATCAGGGCAGTAGCTCATCCAAGTGCATGATGTTTAAGCTACCCAGCGCATTCTTCGGTTGTCATAACTTGAGCATCCAAGCCTAGCGCCACAAGAGAGGATTGAATCTCTTGCTGATAGAGGGGATTCATCACGATTACAACGTCAGGTCGATACGATTTCATCGTCTCGGGCGAGACAATTTTCTGCCCGCCACCTGGAATAAACTTTCCTTGTTTCCGAGGGTTAATGTCTACTGCATACTCAACTTTGTCTTTTAATGACAGCAAGTTTAAGAACGTCACGCCCTTAGAGCCTGAGCCCCATATGACAACTTTTTTGCCTTGCTTGAAGAACTCATCCAGTGTAGATGTCCATTTTTCTTGCTGTATGCGAAATTTTGATTCGAAGCTGGCAATATCTTCCGCCAATGTTTTTAGCGCATCGGCATCGGCACTCGCTGATATCTGTTCCGCCTGACTTAGTTGAGCTTCAATGCTAATAAACTGCCCACCAAACTCTTCTTTAACATCTGCTTTTGTGGTATAACCTGCTGCATTGAAAGCGTAGGTTAAAGACACAGGCGTGAAGTAGGTGCAGTGCTCATAAATAACGTCCCAGACCATCATATTTTTGAAGGTATAGAGAGCGTTTGGCACTTCAAAGAATGCGGTTGCCACTGATGTATCAGGCTCCTGTTTTACAGCGCCTTTCAAAGCACCTTTTAGAGCGCCCTTCAGAGGTGTGAGTAAATTGTCAGGTGTTTGAACATGTTCTAACACCTGACGACAGCAAACAAAGTCGCCTTGGTAGTCCGCATACTTGTCAGAGTAAAAGTCTTGAACAAACGTTACCTGCTCACCCAAAGATTCGTACTCATCGCGCTCTACATAGCTATTGTCAAAGCCAAAGCCTTTGTTATCGCCTAGCTCACACAAAGAGACTAAAAAGTCTCCCTTCCCACAACCGATTTCAATAATCGTTTTGTTATGAAGATCGTGCTTTTCCACTAGGCGATTGGCTAGCTCGGTTGCATATTCCTGAAACCGAGCCGAATAGTGGAGAGAGTTCTCATAATCTTGTGAGTAGCCAAGCTTAGACGGATCGAAAACCGTGTTGCTAATCCCACCGCAGTGCGGACAAAATTCGAGGCGGATATCTCCTTTCGGGCAATCTATGGCCGCCTGTTGGTCATCCCAAAGAAGATTGCAGTAGATAGGCAAGTCAAGCAGTGCCACAAACTCTTCGGTTGCAGATCCACAAATATTACAAGTTCCCATTTCAGCTCCTTCTAAACCTCCAGCTTCCTCTTTCAGCTCCAGTGTTTCCTAAAGCGGTACCATTTCTGGATTGAGACCCATGCCGTTCAGCATCGCGCCAATTTCATCCATGTAGATTTCGTTCATGACGATCACCACATCGGGCTGATAGTCTTTTAAAAACTGAGGCGACATAATTTCCTTCCCTACACCTGGAATGAACTTTCCGTGGCGGTGAGGATTAATGTCTACGACATACTGAATTTTATCAATCGTATCTAGCGTCGTTAAAAAGGCAACGCACTTGGAGCCAGAACCCCATACAACAACTTTCTTGTTTTCGTCTTGAGCTGACTGAAGGCGCGATCGCCACCCGCCTAACGTGCCCTCGATTTTATCGATAAAGCTTTGAACATCGGCTTCAATTTCACTAACGCTGTCTTCTAGCGAATGAACTTCGTCTGACTCAGCAGGAACTGGACGAGCATCAATCAACAGGTACTGATCGCCATAGGCCCGGTACAGATCGGTCACTTCAAAGCCACATCGGCGGAACAGTCGAGCGAGCGAGCCGGGCGTAAAGTAAGAGCAATGCTCGTAGTAGATGTCCTCAAAGGCTTCTTCTTTGAGAACCCGCACGGTATCTGGTATTTCAAACACAACTGCGACATCGCGATCACCAATAGAGCGGCGAACTATTTTGATAAAATCTTCAGTCGGCTGAATATGCTCTAACGTGTGTCGGCAACAGATGAAATCGCCTACATAATCTGAATATTTTTCAGAGTAGTAATCTTGAATGAGGGTGATTCTATCCGCCGCGCTGCTGCTAACCCGCCCAGGAACCGCACTTGGATCAATGCCCACGCCTTTGTTATCGCCCATCTCACACAGCAGGTGTAAGAAATCTCCTTTACTGCAGCCAATTTCCACAATCGACTTATTGTGCAAATCGTACTTATCGATAAGCTGCTGAGCCAGCTCTTTCGCAAATTTGTTGAATGTGGGCGAAAAGCTCTGCTGGTCCTCGTAGTTCGGTGCATAAGCCGACCACTTAGAATCGAATACGGTATTCGTAATAAATCCGCAGTGCTCGCAAAAGCCTAGTCTGACGTTACCCGAAGGAAAATCCAGTGCATCTTCCTGAGAGGAAAGCATTAAGCAGCTATGCACAGGGACATCATCAACCTCATAAAAGAGATGCAGGCCCTTAGAGCCGCAGTTTGGACAATGCTTGTCCTCTAAAAACTGAGTGTTATTAAGCATAGATATTCAGGGATAAACTAAAACACGAATGCCTTAAGAGTAAGGCGTCAAGACAACTGAACCCGTTGCTCACAGGGTGCGAGCCGCAGTCAGTATCACAGTTAAAGCCCGTCGCTAGGCTACACAATGACCGCTTCTTGAAAAACGCTGAGCTATGAGCTCAGACAAGCTGTATAAAATGAGTGACGTAGCACAAGTGTTGATTCACGTGCGCTGTCACTCTGCTCATCACCCAGCAGGCTTATGGCCAACAGATCATCCAGCAGGCCATAAGCCAACAGAAGCGGATTACACAACGTGTGGCGATGGAATAGGGACAATAAAGCGCCCACCGCGAGACTGGTATTCCGCCTGCTGCTGCATAATTTCTTCAGCAAAGTTCCAGGCCAAGATAAGCACATAGTCTGGCTGATCTTCCAGCAGCTTTTCAGGTGAGGAAATAGGCAGATGATTCCCACCCATATATCGACCGTGCTTCACCGGGTTGAGATCCAACACATAGTCAAGATAGGTTGAGTCAATGCCCACATAAGCCATCATCGTTGCTGCCTTGGCCGCCGCGCCGTAGCCAACAATACGCTTTCCTTCAGACTTCAAATCACTCAAGATTTTTAGCAGATCGAATTTAATCGTATCAACTTGCTTTGCAAAGGTCTGATAGTAATCAAATTTATCGACCTTTTGCTGCGCTTCCTTCTCAAGTAGCTCCGTAATAATGGGTTGAACATTTTCCTGAGGCTCAACAAATAACCTTAGAGAGCCGCCGTGAATAGAGGTCTGTTCAACCTTGTTTAAGAACAAGCCGTGTCTGCGAAAGAGCTTATCAAGTGCGGTTACGGAAAAATAGCAGAGATGCTGATGGTAAATGGTGTCAAATTCGCCGTGCTCCACTAAGTCAACAAGGTATGGAGCTTCAATGACAGCGACGCCGGTTTCTTTCAGCAACAGCTTAATACCTGCCACAAATCCATTTAGATCTGGCACGTGGGCAAGAACGTTATTCGCTAAGAAAACATCCGCTGCATGCCCTTCTTCTTTTAGCTGTGTAGCTAGTTCTTTGCTAAAGAAAGTGCATTTAGTTGGAATTCCAGCTTTATTCGCAGCAGCTGCTGGCCCATCAGCTGGGTCTATTCCTAACACCGGAATACCTTTCTCAGCAAAGTTCTTCAACATGTATCCGTCATTGCTAGCAGCCTCAATGACCAAGCTGTCTGAGCCTAAGTTGCGCGATCGCACAATGCTGTGTGCACTATCACCAAAGTGCTTCAACAAACTTGGCGATACTGAAGAAAAGTAAGGATAATTGCGGCAGAACAAGATCTCTGGCGGTACGCTCACCGTAATCTGGACCAAACCACAGTGAGGGCAGAAGACCAGCTCCAAAGGGGCCGTATATTCTGACTCTGAAAGTTGTTCTTTGGTGAGCAGTGCGTCTGCCAACGTTGTTTCACCAAAAGAGATAATAGGTTTGAGTTCACTGTGCCCACAAGAGCGACAAGAAGAAATTACTTCCATCGTAGATCTTCTCCTAGCTTACCGTCCGCAATCAAAGACTTAATATGTGCAATCCGCTGATATCGGTTGCCCTCAAACTCCTCTAGCGTGAGTCCTACTTTCTTATAGGCCTCGTACAGCTCTATCACACCTTTGCGTGCGTTCCACTGTGGGTCAAAGTCAGGGAGTACCTGCTTAATTTTGCTGCAGTCCACCCGATAGCAACGCTTATCTGGCCCTGCATCTGGCGCGTATTCAATCCGGCAGTCAGGAACAATTTCTTTGACCATGTCTGCGAGTTCTCGGATCTGATAGTTATCTTCATTCCGGCCTACGTTAAAGGCTTCGTTATGAATTTTCTCTCTGGGTGCATCCAGAACAGCTAAGAAGGCCCTGGAAATATCTTCAATGTGTACAATAGGTCGCCATGGCGTCCCATCACTCTTAATAAAGACTCTACCAGTTGTAAATGCCCATGCCGTAAGGTTGTTCAGCACGAGATCAAACCGCAGGCGAGGAGAAACCCCAAACGCCGTCGCATTCCTCAAATAGGTGGGGCTAAAACTGTCGTCAGCAAGCTCAGAAAGTCCCGCTTCTGAACGCACTTTAGAAACCCCATAGGGGGTTACCGGATTAAAATCAGACTCTTCTGTTAGCCAGTCTTGACCGCCTGCACCATAGTTGCTGCAGGAAGAAGAGAAAATGTAGCGGCTGGCACCTGCCTGCTTTGCGAGCTCTGCGATTCGAACCGTCGCTAAATAGTTAATATCGTGGGTTAGATTTGGATTCAAGTTGCCTAGCGGATCATTAGATAGACCTGCTAAGTGGATAACAGCTTCAAACCCTTCTAGGTCACCCACTGTAAGATTTTCAATTGTTATATCGCGGACATCGCTCTTTAGCGAAGGTACAACGGGAACCTCTCCACCAAAAGTACTGCGCTCATATAAATCAGTATCTAGGCCAACCACATCGTGGCCTGCGGCCACCAACATAGGCACCAACACAGTGCCTATATAGCCCTGGTGTCCGGTAACAAGTACACGCATTGCCCTAACCTCTCCTTTTCTGCTGTTGGTTTATCTAGTTGTCATCAATTGTCATACCCAAGGGACGCTTAGCTGCTCGCGGCAACTACCACGTTTTCCAAGGTGCGTCTCCAGCTGCCCACAAGCTCTCTAGCCTACGCTTATCTCTCATTGTGTCCATGCACTGCCAAAAGCCGTCGTATTTATAGGCCATTAGCTGCCCATCTCGAGCTAAATTCTCCAGTGGCGCTTTTTCCCACTGCGTATCATCGCCCTCAATGTAGTCAAAAATAGCAGGCTCCAGAACAAAGAAGGCTCCGTTGATCCAACCTTCTCTCGTCTGCACTTTCTCAGAAAAATCAACAATTTTATCACCATCTAGATCGAGGTGACCAAATCGAGCTGGTGGGCGAACCGCCGTCAGTGTTGCTAGCTTACCGTGGGAACGATGGAATTCCAAAAGTTTTTTGATATCTATATTGGAAACGCCATCTCCCCAGGTGAGCATAAATGTTTCGTTGTTGACATAGGGTGCTAAGCGCTTGATCCGTCCACCAGTATTGGTATTTAATCCTGTGTCAATTAGATCGACGTTCCAGTCGAGTGTATAGCTTTCGTCGTGTCTCTTAATGTTGCCATCTTTTAGACTAACAGTGAGGTTGCTATTGAGTGAGCAATAATCCACCATATATTTCTTGATGACCTCAGCTTTGTAGCCAAGTGCGATCGCAAAGTCGTTGAAGCCATGGTGTGCATAGTGCATCATGATGTGCCACATGATAGGTCGAGCACCTACCTCCACCATGGGTTTCGGTTTAGCCACTGTTTCTTCTGCCAGACGGGTACCCAAGCCTCCCGCTAATATTGCTACTTTCATCAGGCCATTCCTCTTACTTCTCTACTCACCTTTCTCTACTTGCCCATTTGTATTCATACAGATACTGGCTGGAGGTACGGCTAGGGCACGCATTCCTCTATACGGACATTACCTGGGGCCATGGTTTTATTGAACAATTGTTAACTTTTACCTATTTTTTGACTTTTGGTCTTGTGTGGTTAGACCTGTTGTGTTGTTCAAGCTTTCATCTCACTTCTGGGATGCAACCGTTTCACGGCACAAGTATCTGTAGAGGCTATGGGCCTATGTCTTGAGCCTATGTGAAAACTAAGGCATGCTTGCCGTTGCCCCAGTGTGTAATTAGCTAGCCTGTTGGCAACTAGTTACACAAGTGTGACCAGCACCTAGCTCACAACTTGCCAGTTATTCGTGCGGAGGAGCCCAAGGCAACCAGATTACAAAACCTGTAGAGGCAAGCCTCAGTCACTGAGCAAAAGTGCTATCGAGCTTTTGGCAGTAAAAAAAGAAACTTAGTTCTCAGTGAATGCTCTCACCACTAGTTATTAAAAATTAAACGGTTTGACTACTAACTACGTATTATCTGCCAAAAGCGCCGATCTAAAAGTATCAGGATCTATGACTATGAGAAATGAAAAATGTCCTGATTCGCTTAATCTTCATAGAAGTTATGTGGGGTACTTTCTGTCTGGCGTAAATTTGTCTCACTGCCCCCCTAATCTGCTGAGCAAGCAAAGTTTTTGGAATCCGCTAGCAAGTTTTTAGGCTAAAACGGTGCCTGTAATGCAGGCACCTGTTAGGTTGCTGCCCACCGTAATAGCTCCTTGTAAGTCGGCGCAGAGCAAATTAGCTCGGGTTAGGGATGCACCTGTAAAATTTGCTTCCTGTAAGTTTGCTTCTTCTAAGTTGGTTTCACTTAGCGTTGCGCCTTGTAAATCGGCTCTTGAGAGATCAGTGCTTTGCATGTTCGCTTCGCTCAGATTCGCGCCTCTCAAGTCCGTGCCTCGCAGGTCTACGCCTTTTAAATTTGCATTCATCAGCGTTGCGCCACTGAGAAACGCGCCAGTTAGGCTAGCGCCGGTTAGCTTTGCGCCCATGAGATTAGCCCCCCGTAGGTTGGCTCCCCGCAAATCTGCGCCAGTCAAATCACATTGCATGAGGTTGGCTCCCCACAAATTGGCTCGCAAATCTGCGCCAGCCAGATTGGCGCCGACTAAGTTGCATCCTTCTAGGTGTGCTCGGCTCAAATTTGCTCGGCTCAGATCGCAGCCTGAGAGCGTGGCACCTGCAAGTTGTCCGCTGGATAAATCTGCTCCTGATAAGTCTGAATCCTCTAAGCGTGCGCCTGCAAGCTGCTTTATCTCGCCAGTGCGAACAGATTCAAGATTAATCACTTCACTCATCTTTATCCTCTTACTTAGATGGTGCCGGCTCAGCGACTTTGAGTTTTGGCCAGGATTCAGCGACTTCAGGATTGAGTAAACCTGAGCTCAGGGTCATTTTGACCGGAATGGTGGGTAAGCTCAATCCCTGCTGCAATCCGGTTACCAGAAAGCTCAAAATCTCCAGTAGTTTAGGATCCCATCGTTCTCCGCTTTCTGCTTGACAAGCTGCAAAGGCATCAGTAACGTGCTGCCATTCGCTCTCAGCGGTGGGTGTGAGCTTACGGCCTGTAGACTTATTATCGGCCGTGTCATTGGCTAGCTCACTGACTGTTGTCTCACTGGCTGCTGGCTCACCTGACGTTGAACTGTTCTGTGATTCAGCTGCGTAACGGCGACGAGCAACTTCTTGCTGAAAGTTAGCGACGAGCCCCAAAATCCTAGCCTCTACGGGAATTACATCCCCTTGGAGACCTGCTGGCTGACCACTACCATCCCAACGCTCGTGCTGGTGAGAAATAATTTGCGCGATCGCTCTCAATCTTGGTAAAACCCTTAGTGTTTGTGCGCCTGGATTGAGCGGACAGCTATCGCCTTCTTGCGCCTGTGTCTCCTGATCGAACTGGGCGGGGGCAATCCGGTGCAGCAAGCTTGCCAGCCGCAGCCTCTGCATTTGCCACACAGGCAAGTCCAAAAACTGTCCCATCATCTCTGATAGTGAAGCGACTTCTGCCGCAGCTAACGGATTAGTTGGATCTGCTAGGTCTGCCAGCTGTGCCATCCTAAGATAAGCCTGTAGCTCATTAGACACTAAATTCTGACTGAGCGAATCTGCTAACTTGAAGGTCTCTGTCTTGGCGACATTTTCATCGCCGCCTTGCAGATATTCAACAACTCGCATCACTACGTTACCGACTTCACCGGTTTTGGTAGAGGCCGCTGCATCGATGTCAGCTAGCCTTCTAATCAGATCTGCTTGAATATTGGGTGCGTACTTACCAATGTGATTTGCAGAAATCTCTATGGTCTCTTTAACCAAGGCCGGATCAAATGTCCAAAAGCCATAGAACTTACGTTCGAGATCATTTGTAGGTGGCCCGCTGGGTCCATATTCTTCGTCCGTTAGCTCTTGGCACAGCACCATTGCACTGTAGGTTTCACCCATAATCATTAAGTGCCATTCTTGGGCCACCGGATCATCCTGATCTAAATCCACAAGCGATACATTGTCTCGCTTACCGGTCGGATGCTCTCTGAACCCGGCCTCTGCAGCGGCCATGATTACTATCTTTTCAGCCGTATCTGCTAGATCTCCGTAGCGGTCAGCTTCTTGCAAATACCACTTTCCTTTTTGGAACGCAGTGACCATCAGGGGGGATGTTTGGGTGGCTAGTACCGCATCTTCTAAGGCATGGCACAGCGCAACCAACGTGTTTTTGTAATACACGCCAAAGTTCAGCGGTGTGCGACCTTTTTGGTCATGGCTACTGTTGTCGTCCTCAGCGCCGTTTCGGCTGCGCATGAGCCCTTGAAGAATTGAACCCGCTAACATGTTTTTTTGGCGCGACCGCTAAATAAATAAAGGAATTGTAAAGAAAGAGGAAAGGCTAAAAAGTATTTTGGCTATGATACCTCAGCTAGGGGACGAGTTGAGGTATCTGTAATAGTGGTCCCGGCTGTTTTTGAGTCTTTTGCTAAGTGTTCTTTAACAGGCGCACTCAGCGCTTCTGAGAGTGGGGCTTTGCCCAATCTCTGCTCCAAAATCGCCATTACCTCACGGCCAAAGTCATTGGGGTTTTCACGCATGGCCTGGAGACAAACGTCCCCAAAGTACTCACCGAGCTTGCCAGGATTCCACAGTAGTTTGAGGGCTACCCAGGGTAGGTATATGGCCAGCGGGTTATAGCCTTTTTTCAAAATATTTTGCTTAAAGGCATATTCTTCAAGATGGGTATGGGGCTGCAGTCCAATGAAGAAAATAGCAGGCTCCACCTTATCGGTTCCAAATATGTTTTCGAGTTCGCGGTGGTAAGCAATCGTTTGGCGAATGGTTTCTTCCCGCTCGTCGATGACGTTGAAGGAATAGTTCACCGACACATAGTCTTCAAAGCCAGCTGCCTTCAAATCACGGCAGTTTTGGAGCACTGTCTTCAAGTTGTAGCCCATGCGCATTTTGCGCACGAGCTCTTGAGATCCACTAGTGATGCCAATCTCAAAATAGTTCATTCCAGTGGCGACCATCAGCTCGCACAGCTTCGGCGTCAGATTGTCTGCTCGAATGTAAGCGGCCCAATTAATGTCGCTCATGCCAGAGGCTTGTATTTTCTCTAGGAGCTCAATGGCATCGGCCATATATCGTCGAGCCGGAATGAACTGCGCATCAGTAAACCAAAACTTGCGAATGCCTCGGTCGTATAGCTGACGCATTTCTTTAACGACTTCATCGGCCGGGTTAATGCGCACCTGTTTGCCTTCTACCACCGTGTAGACGCAATAGCAGCAGTTGTGCGGACAGCCGCGTTTGGTCTGCACGCCAATGTAGAAGTCTTGTTCTTGTAAGTAGTATTCAAATTCAGGCCACATGGCCTCTATGTAATCGTAGTCGCAGGCTGATTTTTCAATTGGTGTGGGCTGCTCATGGATGAGGCGATCGCGTGGCTCTTCTCCCACGACATAGCAGCGCTCTTGAGAAATATCCTCTGCCCGCAGCAGCTTCTCCAAGAGCGTTTCTCCTTCACCTACCGAAACAATTGTCCCCTTGGGCAACATTTGCGGCATTTGCTCATAAAACACGCTTACCGCGCCGCCGCCCACAACGACCTTCGCATCCGGCACATAACGTCTGGCTCGTTTCAATCCACGCTTGACCAGCTTTTCATTGCGGCGTAGCTCGGCCATGTAGGTTGCGGTCATGCGTGCGCCGCCTAAAGCGCCCCGCAGCCTGGTCAGCGGGTTCGGTGCATAGGCAAACTCAAACGCATTTTGCAGCGGGTTGCCGCCGCGGCCGCCTACGGGCGCGTAGATTTGAATGTCTCGCCACGAAAATACCAGCAGCGTTGGCTGAAAAGTGTCAATACGCTCATCTAATGCCGCCGTGAAGTCTAACGGTGGCACAGTACCCATATCAAAAATTTGCTGCTGAACCTCAGGAAAAAGCTTATGAACATGATCGGCTAAGTAGACGACCCCAATCGGGAAAATGGGGTTGCACGGCAATCGGACGTAAAGAATGCGATCACAGGAAATGCAGTCAGTCATGGCAGTAGCAGATGAGGCACTCAGTTTTTTCATATATCTTTACGATAGCATCGTCGTTCGGTGACCGCAGTCCAGGAGACATTGCAATAGAAAATAAGGCGTGAAGTTGCAAAGTTTTGTGTCTCTTTGTAGCGTATTCGTTATATTTTTAATGTTTTTCAGTCTGCACCCAGAAATCGCTCTATAGATAGATCAACGCTGGGGCCAACCTGTCACACCCTTGGCTAGCTGGGGATCACTTGTGTATGCCCGCTTTGCTAGTCCATCCAGATAGGCTGAGATCTGTTCAATGATTTGCGGTGACGTGGTGGGAGAGCTGCCGTTAGCTTTTTCTGATGACCGTGGTCTTTTCTCGCTCGGGCACTCTGAAACAGAGTCTTTTTTATGGTTTTTGACGATGACGTCTCTGAAGATTGATTTCGATCGGCTGCCTGAGTAAAGACTCCTCATGAAATGAGCGCCCGAGTAATCGCGTGGCACCTTCTGGGATCGTTGCTGGCAGCTTGGTAGTCGTTTTTACAGTCGTTCTAATTTTCAGGTGTTAGCTTTTGAGTGTTAGTTGTTGCAAATGCTTTGCAAGTGTTAACTGTCCTCAGCTTCTTTTTTCGCCGTTCCTCACATAATAATCACCATGGCCCAAATTATTGATGCTTTGCCTGCTGACGATGATCCTGCGCTACTCTGCTGCTATGCCAATGTCACCAGTAAGATCCAGATAGCGCGTATCACTAACGTTCCAAATTGGTACTTTGAGCGCGTCGTGTTTCCTGGGCAGAGGCTTATGTTTGAGGCTGTCCCCAACGCTCAGCTGGAAATTCACACAGGGATGATGGCAAGTGCCATTCTGTCTGACACTATTTCGTGTGAGAAGCTAGCCGTTGAGTCTGGTGAGGAGTTAGATAATAGTTTGGATTCTTTAGTACGCCAAGGGCGTGAAGCTGTGAACACTGCCTCACGTTCAGAAGAGAGCGAATTGACAGGTGCGATCGCCCAATAATCCTGAAGCAGTAATCCTGAAGCAGTAACTCTGAACCTAAGGCAGTAGGTGATTGCACCTGTCAGGTGATATGCCTTTAAGGGGTGACTCGGCAAGGAAACTGTATGCGATGGATCTGCCCTCCTTTATATGGCTTTGGCGAATTGCTGCTTGGTCTATGGGCTTTTCGATAGCGGTATTTAGCCTGCTAGCGCTCAGCGGCGCCGCTATTTTTTACGCACATCGCAATAGTTCTTATCTCTTAGCAGACACGGTTTTAGACGATGAAGCTGTAGATAGCGAGGTTATATCAGCCAGCAAGACTTTAGCGGATAGAGTCTTGCTGGCTCAGGTTTGGATCAGGCCACTTCACTATGGGTTGGGTGGCCTGTTAGTTTGTTTAGTGCTTCTTTTACTCGGTATAGGTGTAGTTGGTACGTTAGGTGAGCACGGTCGTTTGGGTCATTCACTTCACTTGCCAGCTGGTCTTAGCGTGGTTGCCCTGACGTTAAGCACGGCTTGGTGTGCAACTCGTATTAATCCTGCGCGACCTTGGGCACGACAGGCTCACCTTATACTCAACGGCATTTTACTGTTTGCCTTTATCCTAGTGACAGTAACTGGCTGGAGCGTCGTTCAACAATACTTGCCATGAAACGGTCTGCCACGACAATATCTACTATGAAGATTTGCCCATGACTGCTACGCCAACAGAGAACGCTTTGGATAGTATGTCTGGATGCGCTGTAGAGGCGGGTTCAGAGAGCTTTCAAGATAGCTTTAGAATTTCTCCGCTGATTCAGCTCACCCTGCTCGCTCTCTACATAGCCTTGGTTATTCCACTGCCATTTTTGGCTGTGGTTACGGGGGCACCGGTCCCACCTAACTTGCTCTGGGTTGGTTTTACGATAGGTGGCCTCGCGCTGTACGGCGCGCTGAGTGAAAAGGTCATTGTGGATGAAGAGAAGATTGCGGTGACCTATCCAAGTTGGGTACAGATGTTTGGTCGCAAAGGGTGGATGTTGATGTGGAAAGACATTAGCGCCCTGAAGCCTCGTTCGACTGGACAGGGCGGTATTGTTTACTACTTTTTAGATCAGGCTCAAGAGCGCGCCTTTTTGCTGCCGATGCGGGTAGTGGGGTTTGCGCGTTTGCTGCGCTACGTACAGGCAAGAACAGAGATTGATATGAGTGATGTGAAGCCACTGGCACAGCCGTGGATGTATGTCATTTTGTTGGGGCTGACACTGCTGCTTTTGTTGGTTGATATTGGGGTCATTGCAGTTGCTAACGGCGTTGCAACGGTCGGGTAGGTGATGCATCGGTCTCGGGCGGCAACAATTGTTTTTGACCAAGTCACAATGCGAGCGACAGCAGGGGTAGTTGAAATCCTCAAAGGCATTAGCTTTGAAGTTGCCTCTGGGGAATTTGTTGCGCTAGTGGGACCTTCTGGGGCTGGAAAGACGAGTTTGTTGCGCCTCATAAACCGGCTGAGCGAATACTCTGCGGGGCGCATTTACCTGGATGGGCAAGAGATTGGTCAGCTTCCGGTCGTGAGGTTGCGGCAGCAGGTCGCGTTGGTCAATCAAGAAAGCCGACTGTTGAGCATGACGGTAAAAAAGGCGTTGGGCTATCCGCTGAGACTGCAGGGAAAGCCAGACAGCGAGATCAACGAGAGCGTTGAACAGTGGTGTGCTCGTTTAAACATCCCCTCTGATTGGATGGAGAGAACTGAGACAACCCTGTCGTTGGGCCAGCGACAAAGGATCGCGATCGCTCGTACGCTGATCACTCAGCCAAAAGTACTGTTGCTGGATGAACCGACCTCTTCTCAAGATATTGGCTACAGCGAATTTTTGCTGGCTCGTTTGGCTAACTGGGCCAGAGAGGGGCAGATGACGATCATTATGGCTAATCATCAGCTAGAGCTCGCCAGTCGCCATGTTACCCGCC
>JBCCOO010000038.1:0-50171 GCA_039025345.1 Cyanobacteria bacterium P01_D01_bin.105
ACGTCTATGCCCGCTATTTTAGTGGAAACCGGTTTTGTCACAGGTGCAGAAGATGCTCCTAACTTAGCAAATGCTGCCTGGAGAGCGCGGATGGCTGAGGCGATTTCAAAAGGTATCCTACTCCACCTTCAGAGAGGTCTATAGCACAGTAAGAATGCATCCGTCGGCTAACTCGACAGAATCTGTATGAGGTACAGTCCTCAAGGGGCAATTAAGTGATAAAAACCCAATTGGTTAGGCATATATTGCTTCTGTCGAGTTAGTAATGACATTAGTAATCGCTGAAGGCTCTGAGTTAGCTGTTGTTTTTTCGCAAAGAAGCTTGCTTTTCGCAAAGACGTTTGGTTGTCTATTTCTTTTCTGGGTGCTCTGTGGCTTCACAGGGGTCACTGAGCTTGCCTAGGAAACGAATAAGCTGGTGTAATCTACCCAAGTCTCGCTGATTGAAATGCAGTGATAGACGAGGTAAATGTTCTGTTTCATCCCCGCGTTCCACATCAAAGGCAGAAACCTCTTTAATAACGCCATCTACCAAAATGTCTCGAAATAGCTCGTTGAGCTGATCAATGCCGCCTTCTCGCAGCGGTGCTTTAAGTCGGATCACGAGCTGACCGCGCACATAACGGCTGGAGTGATACATTCGATAGAAGCTAGCAATGTACTCTAGTGCATCATCCAAGCTGTCGGTGAGATGATATAAGCTGGTATCGTCTGAGCTGATTAACCCCTGATCCAACAGGCGGTTGCGAATGTAATAGTCCCAGCTTTTCCAGTAGTCACCGCCAGGTTTATCAATGAGGACGAGAGGGAGCGGTGCGGCTTTGCCGGTCTGGATCAAGGTGAGTGATTCAAAGGCCTCATCTTGGGTGCCGAAGCCGCCTGGAAAAAGGGCGATCGCGTCACTCTCCTTTAAAAAGAACAGCTTTCGTGTGAAAAAATACTTGAAATCAACAAGCTTGGGATCACCAGATATCACTGGGTTAGCCCCTTGTTCAAAAGGCAGTTGTATATTGAGCCCAAAAGTATAGTCACGACCAGCGCCCTCATTGCCAGCCTGCATGATTCCACCGCCCGCGCCGGTCATCACCATAAAGCCCTGCTCAACCACTCGTCTCGCGAACTCAGCCGCCATTTGGTATTCAGGTGTGCTGCTGGACGTACGCGCCGAACCAAAAATCGTAATTTTGCGCGTATGCCGGTAAGGAAAGAACGCTTGAAAGCCCTCCTCCATATCTAGTAGAGAATGACTCAAAATCTTCCAGTCGAGCCGCTCAGCTTCTTGCTGTGCCATTCTCACAAGCGTTTCCAAAATTTCACCTATTAGCTCACCATTTTCTGTGTTGGGTAACTGTTCCAGCACATGGAGTAAGTCCTGGCGCAGACGGCCGTTACGCTGTCTGTCATTACGGTGAGTGCTTCTGATAGGTGAAACATCCATATATGGAAAGGGTATAGAAACTAGCTAACCCAGACATTCTAATGCGCAATGCCCTCTCTTTCGTATAGTAACGATTACTTAGCTCTCCAAGCAGAAGAGGAGGTTAAAACAAGTGTTTTAACCTCCTCTTCTGCTTGAGCTGCTTAACGCATCAGACTGACAATCTAAGCTGGCTGTAAAACCCATGATTTACCGATTCCCATGAGCTTGCCAACTATGAACCTTCTCGCTATGTATTGTCTATAGTGCAGATTACGCGCATCTAGGGGCTATCGGCTCGTCAAGTCAGACTATAGATAAGCTTGTTAATTCAATCAGTTCAAAACTTATAGATTAACCCAGTGCCCACAGGTATTTCAGCTTATAGATACTTCTCTAGCGTGTTGGCTAGCGTTGTTTTGGGAACAGCACCGACCACCATATCTACCCGCTGACCACCTTTGAAAATCATCAGGGTCGGGATACTACGGATCCCATACTGGCTAGCCACACTAGGATTCTCGTCAGTATTGACCTTCACGACCTTTACCTGACCGTCATACTGTTCCGAAATTTCATCCACGACAGGTGCCACCATGCGGCATGGGCCACACCAAGGCGCCCAAAAATCTACGAGAACAGGCGCTTCACTTTCCAAAACTTCCTGCTTAAATGTCGAATCAGTTACCTGTGCAGCTGACATTCCTAAAAACCCTTGTCATTCTTGTGGTCCAATCTTACCATAGCCAAAACCTGTTCTTGGTTGTGAGCACTTACAGATTGTTTACTGATGCTCGTTCGCTTGCCCCAGAGGCTCGTTTCTTTTCTTACTCGTTTCTTTTCTTACTCGTTTCTTGTCTCAATAGTGTTTGCCCACAGTTTTTGATCACCTAACGTTTTGATTGTCCAAGTTTGAGCGCCTCAATCTCTTGAGCATTGGCGGGCAATAATTCCGTGAGCAAAAAGTTGAGTAAAAATAGGAACCGCCCAAACTGAAAGCACGAAGCTTAATAATTTGGGCGGAGTATGGTGTGAGGAGTGAACGGAAACTTACGTCTCCGCTTACCAACAATTGTAAAAGACTCTTCGTGATTTGCCACTGTCTCAGTCAGTTGGAAGAGACAAGTTTTAAAATTTGTTGAGAGTATAATTTACGGATTTATTACTGCGGTTCAGGAAATGGCTTAGATATCACTGAGATTGTTGAAACACGAAGAACACTGAGGTCCAGTAACAGCACTGATATTTATTCCCCGCAGGCATAAAAAATAGACTAAACACACTCAGAAAAGATACTTCGAGAAAGTTTGTACAAAGCTTTTTACCGGTCTATTTTTGTTTGTGTCAACGCATGAACTTTTATGTTTCTGCTGTCTTTTTAGAATAGGTATTTCTACTACCCATCGGGTGCAGTTGCTCAAAAGTTAGCAATCAAAAGCTAGTGAGTAAGACGTCCTGTAGCTTTTCAAGCGACTGCTTGAAAAGCAATTTATAGACTGATCAGTGGTGGATAAAAAAGAGCTACTTGCCCATTGCTTTACTGTCCCATTGCGCTACTTGCCCATTCCTAAGTGCTGTGCTTTTTGATAAACCTTGCCTTCTGTGAGAAGAGAAGGCGCAATCACAACTTCTACATCCTGCATTTCTTTGAGATTGTTTGCGCCTAATGTCCCCATGCTGGTTTTGAGTGCCCCAAGCAAGTTGTGAGTGCCATCATCCAGTTGCGCAGGCCCTCTTAAAATCTGCTCTAGTGTTCCTGTTGTTCCCACCTGAATTCGAGTCCCTCTGGGTAAAACTGGACTAGGGGTTGCCATGCCCCAGTGAAATCCGCGGCCAGGGGCTTCGGCTGCTCTGGCAAAAGGTGAGCCAATCATGACGCCGTCTGCACCTGATGCGATGCACTTACAGATATCACCGCCTGTCACTAGGCCACCATCTGCAATGATCGGCACGTACCTGCCAGATTCTTTCTGGTAGTCGTCTCTAGCTGCCGCACAGTCTGAAACTGCTGTTGCTTGTGGCACGCCAACTCCTAATACGCCTCTAGAGGTACAGGCTGCACCAGGGCCAATGCCTACCAATACGCCAGCGGCACCTGCTTGCATCAGTTTGAAGGTGACTTCATACGTAACGCAGTTCCCTAGCAGTACAGGAATCGGCATGTCCTTACAAAATTGTGCTAAGTCGAGGGGAGAAACTGCTTGTGGCGATAAGTGATCGGTTGAGACAACAGTGGCTTGTACAAACACCATATCGGCACCTGCCTCTGCAACCGTTTTTCCGAATTTGACGGCACCTGCTGGTGTGAGGCTAACGGCTGCTACACCATCTTGATCTTTAATTTCTTTAATTCGTTTTGTAATTAGCTCAGGTAAAACAGGCTGAGAATATAGTTCCTGCATGAGAGGAACAAACTCTGTTTTACCTACCGAGGCAATTTTGTCCAAGATTGGGTTGGGGTCTTCATATCGGGTTTGAATTCCTTCTAAGTTCAAGACGCCGATGGCACCTAGTCTAGATAACTCGACAGCCATTTTGACATCGACAACGCCATCCATTGCGCTGGCGAGAATCGGGATTTCTCGAGTGACCCCTCCAATTTCCCAGTTTGTATCCGCTAGCTGTGGATCAAGGGTTTTAGCCCCTGGTACCAGGGCAATTTCATCAATTCCGTAAGCGCGCCTAGCTGTTTTTCCACGGCCAATTTGAATATCCACGTCCGTACTTATCCCCAAGAAAGCATCTTGATAGCCTAGCAAAGAAAGAATTCGATTGCGTATTGGGTTTATGTGCGGGTATTAGAAAACACGCTGCTTGAGCTGGCACGGCCTTTTTTTGTGTGATTCGTCGTATGTCTAGAGTGTGATTAAGCGTGTTTCGCGTCGTCTCGGTTTATTGTGTGCGGTGTAGACAGTAATATGCTTAGAGGTTCTCGGTTGTTGATCGCTCATGGTGAATATTTCATCTCTTAAATTTTTCAAGAATCTGCGAGCTACGAATCGGCAGTTTGCCGTGATCGGTCTGGGCCGTTTTGGGCGGGCGGTATGCCAAACTCTTCATGCTATGGGCTACGAAGTAATGGGTATTGATTCTAACGAGCATAGGGTCGCTCAAGTGCTCACCGATCAGATTGCTGCCCATGCAGTTCAGTTAGATGCAACACAGCCCTCAGCGCTTATTGAAGCGGGAATTCCAGATTTTGATACGGTGATTGTCGCCATCGGTAATTATGTGCAGGAGAGCATTATTACAACGCTAACGGTCAAAGAATCAGGTGTTGCCAACGTTGTTGCCAAAGCCTCTTCCGAGATTCATGGCAAGCTGCTAGTCAGAGTGGGGGCAGACCATGTGGTTTTTCCAGAGCATGAGATGGGGTGTGAGCTAGCGCGATCGCTCACGCGTCCTGGTATCTTAGACCGCTTCGAGTTAGATCCTGATCACAGCATTGTAGAAGTTGTTGTCCCTGATGCCTTCAACGGTAAAACCATCATGGAGGTAGATTTGCGTAACCACTACGGTCTAACGCTGATGGCTATCAGCAAAGAGGGCGCCAAGGAAGATGACCATGATAAGTTCACCATCAACCCTAGTCCTGTGACGCGTTTAAGGGGCGGTAGTTTGATGGTGGTGATTGGCGATAACAAAGGCATCGATCAGCTGCCGATGTAACGTCTTGCGTTTTACATTGGGTGCTGCCTGCTGTTGAGCGGCTGCCGTATTTACGGCCATTTATTGCATTCAGTAATGCCTATGAAGATAATCGGCTTGATGAGTGGAACCTCAGTAGATGGCATCGATGCTGCGCTGGTGCAGGTAACTGGAACAGGCTATTGCGTTCAAGCTAAGTTACTTAAGGGCGTGACTTATCGCTATCCAGATGCTGTGCGATCGCAAATTCTAGCGCTTTGTGACAATGCCCCCATCACCCTGACCGAATTCGCTGAGCTCGATGATGTGACCGCGTATCACTTCATTCAAGCTATCTATGCGCTAGAGATAGACGTGACCACAGTCGATCTGATTGGCTCTCACGGCCAAACCCTATATCACCGGCCCCCAACCACTCATCAAATTGGTTACACCTTACAGCTTGGACGCGGCGATTCGATTGCCTATGCCATTGGTCGTCCTACGGTCAGTAACTTTCGCGTCGCAGACGTTGCCCTGGGCGGGCAAGGCGCACCGCTGGTGCCTTTGATTGATGCCTGCTTGCTTAGTCAGCCTGCCTATGATCTAGCCGTCCAGAATATTGGTGGGATTGGCAACGTAACCTATTTGCCCCCTTGGGATAGAAGTGCTCAGTCTAAATCGCATCGATCTGAATCGCAGTTGAAACCGCCAGTCGGCATCAGAGGATGGGACACCGGCCCTGGTAATGCCCTGATAGATGGTGCGGTTACTCGGTTATCCAACGGCCAGTTAACATACGACGAAAATGGAGATTGGGCTGCGCAGGGGAGGCCTTGTCAGCCGTTGATTGATCAATGGCTGCAGCATCCTTTTTTCAAACAGCCTCCGCCCAAGTCAACGGGACGCGAGTTATTTAGCGCAGCCTACGGAGAACAATGCTGGCAGGATGCACAAGATCGAGCGCTCAGCGATGCTGATTTTTTGGCGACCTTGAGCGACTTTACCGCAGCTACGATCGAGCTGAGCTACCGGCAGTTTTTGCCATCGATTCCGGAGCAGACGCTGATTAGTGGCGGCGGCAGCCGTAACCGCTATCTGATGCAGCGGTTACAGCAGAGACTTCCTGAGTCTGCCGTTGTCTCAACGGATCAGAAGCAGCTAGACGCAGACTATAAGGAGGCGATCGCCTTTGCTATTTTGGCCTACTGGCGCTGGCACAACATACCCGGTAACTTACCTAGCGTCACAGGTGCGAGCCGGCCCTGTTTGATGGGAGAGATTTGGACACCGTAGTTGATTTACCTTGTTGAGTTTCTGTAAGGTTCTCATGAACTCGATGGCTGAGATGGGCACCCTAAAAGCGCTGGCATTTAAGGACGGTGCTGTGGCACACAGCTTTCTACTGGAGTCAGGGCGGTGGACATTGCAGGGAACGCGGCTTACTCGCGATGCGCTGCCAACACCTGTGAAGGGAAAAATTTTAGTGGCTTGGAAACAGGATAGTTGCTTTCAGGCGGCTACGAAGCTTGCTTTTCCTGAGGACAACGCTGACGACATTATTATCCAGCTCCGAGGTCGCATGACGAACCAAGCGCGCCAGTATACCTTTGTGCTACAGCACAGCCTACTCGGGAAAGTTGAAGGAGAAGGCTGGATTGCACCGGAAACAATTGTTCAGCGCTATTGGGGCTTAAACGATAAGCAACGTCGTTCAGGCTTCGAAACGCTTCGCCAAATTAGTCCCAATCAATACACTTTTTCGGGTGGAGAAATGGCAGGCCACTATCTCACTAGCACGATTGAAGCTGAATTGACCCGGCAATGATCCTCTATTGCTGTTTCAGATTCCTACAGTAGCCCTTCTACAGATTGCTCTTCTACAGATTGCTTCACCCTTTGGGTCGCAACACCTTTGAATGTCAGATCCCAACATTGGTCGTAAAGTCTCTGATCGCTATGAGCTGATAGAACCTATTGGACAAGGTTCTATGGGAAAGGTCTACTTGGCGGGAGATTCCTTACTGGGTGGGGTTCCTGTGGCTGTGAAGTTTTTGTCTCAAACACTGCTGAATGAAAACATGCGTACCCGCTTCTTTACAGAGGCAATGACCTGTGCCCAGTTGGGCCAAAAGAGTATGCACGTTGTCCGAGTCAGCGACTATGGGGTTAATGAAGATGACATTCCCTTTTATGTCATGGAGTACTTAAAAGGGGAGAGTGTCGGAAGATTACTGAAAAGAAACCCTATCCCAGTCCCTCGTTTTATAGGGCTGACTAAGCAGATTCTTCTGGGTCTGAGAACCGCGCATAACGGTATTTTGGTAGAGGGCGAAGTTGTCCCTATCATTCACCGCGATATTAAGCCCAGCAATATCCTTGTGACCTCCGATCCCTCCATGGGCGAGCTGGTGAAGATACTAGACTTTGGCATTGCCAAACTGATGCAGGCTGGTAGTGAGCAAACCAGTACCTTTATGGGGACGCTGGCCTACGCGTCTCCCGAACAGATGGAGGGAAGAGAGCTAGATAGCCGCTCAGACATCTATAGCTTAGGCGTCATGATGTACCAAATGTTGTCAGGGACATTGCCCGTTAAGCCCGTTAAAAATACGTTTGGCAGCTGGTACAAGGTACATCGGCTAGCAGTGCCCAAGTCTTTTTCAGAGTTTCAAGCGGATTTCAAAATTCCTGATGATTTAGAAGATGTTGTGATGGCCTGTTTATCTAAGCAGCGGGAAGATAGACCTGAAAATGTGGACACCATATTGGATCGTGTGACGGCTATCGAAGCAAGAGTCGGTGCTGGTTTTCAGGTATCTCAAAGAATCAGTGCAACGTTTGCCAAATTATCTCTGCCCAGGCGCGAGCTTGATCAAGCCCAGTCTGGTGCTGCTGCAGAAGGGAGTATGTCGCATGAAGAAGGAACGGGGCAGCGGCGATCACTCATCGAAGATCAATCACTGATTAGAAACTTAGAAGCGCTCTTAGATGAGTCTGGCGAGGAAGATGCTGATGATGAGATTGTTGCGAAGCCGACGGATAGGTCGAAAAAAACAGAGGAGTCACATACTCAAGCCGCTTCAGGAGTAGATAATTCCTTAGCGGAAAGCAATTCATTGCTTCCAGAAGAAACTTCGGAAGAAGCCTTTTACCTGCAGCAAAATTGGCCGCCAGAGATGCCGATTGCTCAAATCGTGTTTCCGAAGCTGTTGATACCTCCACCGCTAGTATCAACTCATAGCGAATCGCTAGCAGCAGAAAATCCCCCGCATCATAGCCCTCAGTCTAGTTCACATCTCAGCGCACCCACACTGTGGGCCATGATGCCTGAATCTGAGATAAAGCAGCGCATTCGCGACACACGCTACAACAACTTCCTATGTACGATGTCACCCCACCCAATGGTGCTATGGTTAACGGCTTTTTATAGTGAATCAGAAGGCCCGCGTTGGCTTCCTTGCTACCTTGATTTGAAAGATGAGACATCACAAAAAATACTGTGGACGCTCTCTGAAATACAGTACTACCGCATTCTATTTTTCACTAAAGAACCACCTCATCACTGCATTCATCTCAGAAAGCTAACGGTGGCGAACAATCAGCTAAAGCTCTTCAAAGAGTGGACAATGAGCGCCAGAAGCAGCCGCTCTGTTGGCAATCCTCAGGATAGCAAAGCGCTTTTAAAGCAAGAGCTAGAAAGCAACCTCAAACCTAAAATATTGACGAATTTTGCAGCGTTGCCCTCAACCACAAATCCTGGACTGGAGTCTTCGCTCAGTGCGTAGTGTCTTGATAATCGCTATGACGGAAAGTGAACAACTGGATGCCAAGAAGAGCGCAAGATAGCGTTGGTGAAGCTAGGGGTTATTCTTAGTAACCCGCCGCCTTTACTGGAGCAAACTGCGATCGCGCTAATATCGTGAACCTCTCCGGACTTTAGGATCTCATCCAAAGGATTGCCGATACGGACTTCTGTGATGACTGTTGGTTTATTACTGTCGCTCGAGGTTTCGAGTTCAGCTTTAGCCTCATTCAGTTGCGCCTGTGCTGCTTTAATTGCACCACTGTCTGCAAAGCGGCCCCCATCATCAACGACCCAACAGAGCAGACAGGTTTCTAAAACGTATCTTGGCTCTGCTTGGAGCTTGCCTTTAATGGTGCTGATTAGATTGTTGCTGCTATCGCTGCCATCATAGGGGATCAGCAGATAGTCAAACAAATGCTGACAGCGCAGCGCCAGTTCGCTCTCTCGGTAAGTGGCCACCAGCTGGGGCCGTAGCACCATTAGAGGAACCTTAACCTTATCGACAATCTCCATAGTGGTGCTACCAAACACGCGCTCATTAAGTTCTGAGCGCGTGGCCATTCCTGAAAGAATGATATCTGGGTTGTGCTTTGTAACGGCTCTAATAATGTTTTCACTATCTCTACCGGAGGCAATATCAATATCAACGGTCATCCCTTCCGGTACGTTTGATTCTGCGACTGATAGCATTTGACGGGCTTGCGCCACCTTCTCTTCATCCACACAGGGAATTTCGCGTGAGGTCATCAAAGGCACACTGTGAAAAAATACAACGTGCTCTATGCCTCCTTTAGCCAAGTCAGCTACAAAGTTAACTAATCTTGGAAGGCTATCAGTAAAGTCGGTACAAATGAGCACACGCTTAAACATAAAACCGCACCGGAATAAAACGCTGCTGAGAACTGCACCTCAACACTACCATTCCTATCGAGAAACTCAGTGCTTAAGGCATCTGTCTGATGGCCAATTTGCCGGATGAATTGCTCATAATTCACTCGCAAATTGGCCATCAGAGAATTTTCTGAATGATGAAAGTAGAGTGTTTTAGACTGACACAGCGATTGCAATTGCTGTGATATTGTCCCGCCCGCCTTGCGCTTTAGCGGCTTCAATCAGCGCGCTGACCTGACCTTCACAGCTCCCTATTTCTTGTAAGCAGGCCATAATCGCATCATCAGAAACTTCTTCTGTCAGTCCATCACTGCACAGTAAAAGCTGATCGCCTGGCTTAATCTCTACGGGCTGTGTCTCAATTGAGTTGAGATCTTCTCGGCCCACGCACTGTGACAAAACATGTCGCCATGGGTGGGAATGTGATTGCTCCGGAGACAGGGTCCCGTCTTTAATTGCTTGCGTTACCCAGGTGTGATCTTGCGTAATTTGAACAAACTTGCTTTCTCTCATTAGGTATAGCCGAGAGTCGCCAACATGCGCGCACCAAAACTGACCATCTCTAACCAGCAAAATCACAACAGTTGTGCCCATATGGGCACGTTCCGGGTGAGCCCCTTGATCGGCTAGAACGGCTTCATTTGCGGTGAATATGGCTTGTTCTAGTAGTGAGTGGGGGCTGTGATCAAGATCTGTGTTGGCTTCTATGTAGGTGCGAATGGCATTTGTCGCCAGACGGCTAGCTTCTTGTCCACCGACGTGACCGCCCATGCCATCAGCCACAACAAAAAGTGAACCATCTGGATCCAGATAGTAGCAGTCCTGGTTAGCAGAGCGCAGCAGCCCAACATCTGTTAGGCCCGCAAAGCTTAACCTTATGGGCAAGTAGCTCATGCTCTAGTTAAACGTCCTAGCGTCTTGGCGTCTAGAAGATTGCGTCTAGAGAACTAAAACAAAGGGCCTAAGGCATTCTGTCCGCTTTAGCAATTCTCATCAGCAATCGGATAAGGGCAACACCAGTGAGCGCTGCAAGCACGCCCATGACAACCGATGGCCAAATAAACTCAAAGACCATCAGCATTGTTGCCGATAGTGTAAAGGTGCCCACCAACAGTGCATAGCTGTTCACTAGCGACAGATTGCTGTTGCGTCGCATGATGCGATCGCTCTCGATAGAGCGCACTCTGACCCTGATATCGCCTCTATCCAACCGATCTAACGTATTTTCAAGTCGCTTAGGCAAACTTAAGGCAGAGGTTCCGACCTGCGCTGCCTGACGACTAATTTCACCCAACAGCCCGTTGGGTTCACTCGGGCTACCATTTGTCATAAGTTCATTCGCGTAGGGTTTTGCTGATTCCATAAAATTGAACTCTGGATCAAGTCCTTTCCCAACCCCTTCTAGGGTGGAAAAGGCCCGCATCACAAAAGTAAAGGTTGCCGGGAAGCGAAAAGGCTGATCGTAAGCAACTGCGTACAAGTCATCGCTGATAGCAACAACAGATTGCTCCTCGAAGGGCTTATCCATCAAGTTATCAAGAATATACTGAATAGATCGACGCACTGGTCCCATGTCATCGATTTCGGCCAAGGCACCTAGTTCGACCAGCGCTGACATGACCTGTTCAGCATCTCGCTGCGCGATGCCCATAAACGTATCCATCAGGCGAGCTCGAGTAATGGCCTGTACTTGGCCCATCATCCCAAAGTCATAGAAGATGAGTGCGCCACTAGCGGGGTCCACCGCAATATTGCCAGGGTGGGGATCGGCATGGAAAAACCCATCTGTGAGTAATTGGCGCAAGTAGGCTTCTGCTCCCAGCCTTGCTAAGCGCTTTCGATCAAGCCCTGCTGATTCAATCGCTTCATAGTGACTAATCTTGATCCCAGGCATGTACTCCATCGTTAGCACACGAGGAGATGTGTAGCGCCAGTAGATACGAGGGACATTAACCCATTCTACGCCTCGAAAATTGCGTCTGAATTTGTCCCCGTTACGACCTTCATTTAAGAAATCAATTTCGAGCCATAATAGGCGACAGCATTCTTCGTATATTCCGATCCAGTCACGACCTTTGCCCCATTCTTTGTGATTCTGAAAGTAGTGAGCAATTCCTTTGAGAATGGAAAGGTCAATGGCGAAGAGACGCGTGAGTCCTGGCCGTTGAATCTTCACGACGACCTCTTCTCCAGAGTGCAGCTGTGCAATATGCACCTGCCCTAAACTAGCCGCCGCAATCGGTACTGGGTCAAAGCTCTGATAAAGCTCAGCAATAGGACGACCAAAATCATCTTCTATCGTATGCTTGACCTGTTCATAGCTAAATGCTGGGACTCGATCCTGAAGTTTAGATAGCTCGCTGACATATTCGGCGGGAAACAGATCCGCTCTTGTCGAAAAGAGTTGGCCAATTTTGATAAAAGTAGGCCCTAAGCTGAGACAGGTTTCCCGTAACCAAACGGCGATTTCTTCGCGCCGCTTCGTTTGCTTTTCAGGGGTTACTTGGCCCCCATAGCTCCAAGCTTTGCTGTAAAGCCAACGCTTGGATAGTAGCTTAAGTACGAACGACCAGATATCTATGAAGCGCTGTGGTTTTGAGTAGTGACCACGATTCCAGCGGTAGTCTCCGTCTTTGTACGAGCTCCCGCTATAGCTAATGCGAGAAGTTGAGGGCACAGCCGAAGCTGCCTGAGGTTGTGGCAACTCCGGAACTGAAATTCGTTCTGCGTTCTGAGCCCTGGTGCCCTGGGTCTTGACCTTCTGAGCTTTAACATGCGCAACAGCGTCATCGTTCTGCGTGTTTGCAGTCTGTGCAGTCGCGGTCTGTGCAGTCGCGGGTGCTTTCTTTCCATCAAGCACATTATGGCCGGTAGCACTGCTGCTGCTATGCCCGAGGCTGCTTTGAGCGCCATTGCTATGGGAGGGGTTACTGGTGCCCTCACTAGCAGCAGACGTTGAAATAGGATGGGGGTGAGCCGTCGTCGAAGGGTCTGCCTGTGAATCTGGCAGCGCGGAGGATTCACTTTTCTTTGAAACAGCAGACACTCAAATTTTCCTAACTAAAGAAGATATGTTTAAAACGCTTGAGAGATAAATGTTCTATATGAAAGCGCTAATGTTTGGGTAAGCCTAGTTGTTTCATAAGCTCATGGCTTGATGAGACTGTTACTGGCTATTTCGTTCCCCACTAGTGAGCTCCAATAACCTTGTTGCGTTAACGATTAGTCGCCTGAGAAATAGCGCTAGGACTTTTGACGATGCTGTTGAATAGCTGCTCTTGCCTGGGCTATTTCTGCACGCAAATTATCGATGGTTGCTTGCAAGTCCTCCGTGTTGGAGGATGCACCGGTAGGTGTTTGAGGATCCGTGACATTGACTGTATTGCCACCGTTAGCTTCAGCGGCAGCGCGCTCCTGCTCGGCTCTAGCCATGACTTCTTCTGTAAACTGTCTAAGGTTTTCGCGCTGCTCAGCGTCAAACTTCCCTAGCTGGCTGAGACCATCGCTGACTAAGTGACTGGCTTTATCACTTACAGCGGCAGCAAGTGCTCTTCCGACAAAAAAGGCCTGTAGCATTGGATCACTCATAAAAAATTGCGCACTCACCACTTTTGATTATAAACATCCTTTTGTCTGTTCTGGCAGGTTTGGCGTCCTGTCAGCAGGTTTAAGACTTGCTTAACAACTGACTTGTCAGAATTGCAGCGGCTAGGCCGCGTGATACAAAGCCATGTTTCCTACCCTTCCAGTCGTGCTGTTTTTAGACTTCTTGTTCGACGTTAGTATTGCCCCTAAGTCGAGTTATTGAGTGGTTGGTAATCTCTGCGTTTATCCGCATTCAATAGCTTTCATCCGATGTGTAGACTTTGGCCTTATTTAGCAGAGAGGCCTTATTTAGCAGAGAGTAGCCTGTCTCGGGTTCGTAGCCGGTCGTGTACTGAGTCTCATTTTCGGGATTATCATAAGCCTTCTCGTAGTAACCAGACTCGTAGTGCTGGGGCTCAATAGTTCCGTCAGCATTGTCAGTGAGTTCGCTGTCTGGATGATGATGGGTAGATTTCTCAAAATCTGGAGATCGACCAACTTGAGGCCCTTCTTCAAGTCGTCTCCAAGGGTCGCCAGCATCTTGACTGATGCCGCTCGCTTTACGATTGGCGAAAGCATCAAATGTGTCTCTATCAACTGGCTCTGTAACTCTATTGTCAGGGGATACGTCTTTTTCCCACAGGTGTTCTTGCCCTGCTTTTACTTGCCCTTCCTCAACTTGAGTAGAGCCATCCAAGTTTGTTTCTGCCCAAGGACGGTTGTCAAAATTTTCGATTTTTAGCTCGAGTTCACTGGATAATCTAGGGCCATTAACGGTCTCTTGAGTAACTTCTGGTGTCCAGTTGGAGAGGGTGGGAAAGGTTTGCAGTGGGCTCAAGAATCTAGCGTTATTGGAGTTCGCCAATGAAAATCGAATGATGGTACCGCTACAAATCCCGATTAAGCCAGCTAACCCAGCTGTGATAATGAAAGCTTGAGCGAGCGTGAGGGTGTCATTGCTAGCGTCCCTGGGTGCGCGGGGGGTAGGGCTGATTTTTGGGTTGCCAAACTTAAAAGGTGAGATGGCCATAGGACTAAGAAGAAATAGTGGCTAAGATGCCTATTGGTAGAAGCGACTGATCGTATAGCTGCCTTGTTTTGGATAGTGGCTGGTGCTGGATGAGGCTATTTCGGTGGATGGGGATAAGTTGCTAGTACGTGTGCCTCTGCCTCGGGAACAGATGTTAGTGCGCCATCTAGAGCGAGATGGTTAACGTCGGTAAGAATTTTACGGAATTGAGGGCTTGGCTTATAGCCCATTCGCTTCAGGTGATGTCCTGTAATAAGTGGGGGCTGATTGGCAAGTCGCATTATATATTGCCAAATCTTTGGGCCAAGTGTGTAGGGATGGCGATCGCTGATTAGGAGTAATTCGGGTAGTTCATAAGACTGCAGCAGTGAAAAGAGTTGACTGGGACGCTTGGTTTGTGAAATTTGCTGGGTGATGTCTGTCTCCCAGCGGTGTAAGTTTTGAAGGCGCTGGCGGCTAGGGGCGTCTAAATTGAGAGTAGTTGCGATTGGCTCACGCAAAGATACATCGAGCTGCGCAATCACGAGTTCCAGCAACATTAGCCATTTGGGCAAATTATTGGCTATAGGCCTGACATCAAACTTATTAACAAATGCCTTAGATTGAAGCTTTGTCAGCCAACGGTGCATGCGCCGAAGTTGCCTTTGGAGTGCGGGCGTGAGTTTGAGATCCCTATGAATACAGCTCAGTGCGCCGAGCTGGGCTGCCTGCATGAGTGCGCTCTCCCACGTTGGCTCAGATAAAAGATATTTCAATTCTGCTGTCAACCTGCTTTGCAGCGCAGGCGTTTTTTCGTGGCCGCTACGTACTTGGTCGTAAATTCCGCTGTCGATAGCGTATTGAATGAGCCTGACTGTTTCGTGTTCAATCTCAAAGTTAAGTCGCGCGGCAAATCGGACGGCGCGAAAAATTCGAGTCGGATCTTCGATCAAACTATTGTTGTGAAGGATCTTTATCCGGTGCTTCTGCAAGTCTGTCCAACCACCAAAGAAATCTATGAGTTGTCCGCGCTGGAACCTAGCAGTTGCTGAATGCTTGCTCTCACTTAGGCAAATTGCCATGGCGTTGATCGTAAAGTCACGGCGGTAAAGATCTTGATGAATGCTGCTGGCTTCGACATTTGGGTTTGCCGCTGGATAGGGATAAAATTCCGTCCGAGCCGTTGCAATATCTATCGTGAGCGGCTCATCTGCCTGCGTTCCCCATGTTAGAGAGGCTGTTTGAAACTGACCGTGGACTTGTAGAGAGACCCTGGGGTGACTCGTTTGGAAGTCCTGAGCTAAGGATACTCCTGCGCCTTTGTCAGAGCCCTCTACAACGAGGTCAATATCGTTGAGCGAAAAATTGTCAGCCACTTCTGTGATGGCTTTTGGATCTAGCAGTCCGATGAGTAAGTCTCTGACAACACCACCTACAACGTATAGTGACCATCCTTTTTGTTCAGTAATTCCCGCCAACTGCATTAGCGTTGGCCAAGCTTCTGGAAGCCTTGTTGACAGCTGATGGCAGAGCGCTTCACAGGACGGTGGTGAGGTAATAGATAAGTTTTTTGGGGCGTCTGTTTGAGGCGCCTTGATGCCCGCTGAATACATGAATCTTAGTAGGTCTGTACGTGTGATGATGCCGATGGGTTTGTCTGCATCTGTGTTGAGCACAGGTATGCGGCCTAAGTCATAAGTCAGCATGAGGTGCTGCACCTGAGTGATAAGTGCCATAGGCGTAACGGTTTTCACGTCTCGGCTCATAAAGCTCGATACTGCGCTTTTCCCGAGACCGTGCCGCAGAGATGTTTCAATGTCGCGGCGCGAGATGACGCCAATTAACGTGCGATCTCTGTCCACCACGCATAGTCCTGAGTGTCCGTAGCGCAATAGTAAGCGCTGAGCCGCTTCAATAGTCGCGGTAGGTTCAACCGTACGCACAGGTGACGACATGATTTGGGCGGCTGTTGCTGGTTTATTGAATGTCATAAAAAGCAGGCCAGTCCTCTCACCTGTCATATCCTTTGGGCATATCTTTTAGGAAACTCTTTTGGAAAGCGCCCTAATTTTTGATAGCTTACATATATAGAAGCGCTGCTACTGTGGCGGTTACAGTGCATCACCTTTAGATTAAACAGTTTTTTGAGAGTACGAAGATCATGTCTGTTATTTTTCAGCTAGCTCTGTTTGTTTTGGTGCTATGGTCTTTTGTCATGATCATAGGTGTTCCGGTTGCTTACGCTTCACCTGGTAATTGGGATCAATCTAAGCGCTTGATCTTTTTAGGCTCCATTGTTTGGGGTGTGCTGGTTGTCGTGGTTGGCGGACTTAACTATCTCGTGGTCTAGGCGTTAGTTAGGTAGATCCTGCTATCTGCGCTCTGATGAGTATCCGTTTGCGCTGATGGCTGTAATGCTAGGGTGCTTTCAGAGCGCTGTTCCGTAGCTATTTGTATAGCTAGTTTTGGCTGGTTGGCAGCTTGTTGATAAATCGACTGAGTACATGGCAGTTTTCGAAGGTAATTTCACTCAAACAGGCTCCATGAGGTTCGCCTTTGTGATTGGCCGATTTAATGATTTAGTGACCACTAAGCTGCTGGCAGGTGCGCAAGACTGTCTGAAGCGGCACGGTGTGGATGTGGATCCGGCTGGGACCCAAGTGGATTATGCCTGGGTTCCGGGTAGTTTTGAGGTGCCGATGGTTGCAAGACAGTTAGCACTTAGCGGTCGATACAACGCGGTGATTTGTCTGGGCGCTGTTATCCGTGGGCAAACGCCTCATTTTGACTATGTGGCAGGTGAGGTGGCTAAAGGCATCGCTGCGATTAGCTTACAGACAGGTGTACCGATTGTATTCGGTGTGCTGACAACCGATTCTATGCAGCAGGCCTTGGAGCGAGCTGGCATTAAGAGTAATTTGGGCTGGAGCTATGCTATGAGTGCATTAGAGATGGCCAGTTTGATGCCGCAAGTGATGAGTGGAGAGGCTGAGCAGCGCAACAGTATAGAGGGCAATCAATCTCCTATGCTGCCTGTTTCTGCGGGATAGGAGATTGATTGCGCCCAAGCGAGAGTTTCTTCCAAACGCGATGGATTTAGTGAGAGTTTGGTAAGAGGCTGTTGACAAAGTTTCTCTAATTTGAGAAATTGGTAAAAGTCCAAAAAAGTGCGGATGTAGCTCAGTGGTAGAGCGCAACCTTGCCAAGGTTGATGTCGAGAGTTCGAATCTCTTCATCCGCTTTTATAATTGATAACAGAAAATTAGTGAGAGCTCTCCGCGAGAGATGGTCGCTGAGGCTCCTGAAGTTATCCTCCGTACTTGTGGAGAGCTTTACCTTTGGCGTTTATTCTTTTGCTTTTTCTGGTGATGGCTGCTTTGTAGAGACTAAAGCACAAGCTGCTGTCAGTGAGGTGACTGGCAAAGCAACCTTTTGCTCGTTATTGTCCGAGCTGTCCGTTGAGAGTGTGAAGGCTATAAAGTAAAAGCAGAGTTGGTAGAATTAGCCGTGAACTTAAAGAGGCAAATTCAAGGAAACGAAACCCACGGGGCTGAGACGACAGAGCGCTACACATTACAACTTGATCAGTCTTACCCTTGTCCTGTTTGCCGGCAAGGAACGATAAAGCCCATCACCCTGACAGAGGCTTGGGGTTGTGATCGTTGTAGGCAGATCTTTGAGCGCAGGGCGGAATCTAATACAATTGGGAAGCTATCGACACCGTACAATCGTCAGCGCAACTGGCGTTGGGACGGTAAACAGTGGGTGCTGGGCAGTAAACTCATAAAGCCAAAGGCATTTAATGTAGCTACAGCTGCTGTTTTAGGTTTCTTTCTTTGGGTTGTGTTGAGCCGGATCGACCTATCCAGTTTCTCTGTGGTTGTTCTGTTAGGAATGGCGGTTGCTATCTTGCTTTTGGTCGTAATATTTTGGACGCTACAGCGTCGCTAGCGTTATGGCCTCATCTTCTCTTGATTTGATAGCAGCCCTACAGCGAGTAAAACAGGCCACTGCTTCTATTAATAACTCCGCTATTGATAATTTTGAGCTGGCTGGCGTAAACCCGAGCTTAAAACATGGTTCTGCTGCGCTGTCTGATGCGACAGTGCTACGCGCTAGAGCGCTCACTGCAATGGGTGAGACCCTTGCTCGTCATCAAGACGACATCTTAGAAGCGAATACTTTAGATTTAGAAATTAGCCGTGATATGGCCGTTCCGGAGTTAGTCGTAGACTGGCTAAAGCTAACGCCTGAACGGTTGCAGAAGGTTGTCAGTATTTTCCAAAAGCTTGCTGTGTCAGGTGTGGGCTGTGTGGGCGGCGGCCCTAGTGCTCATATATCCGCGCAATATCGCATTTGTCCTGTGGGAACGGTTGGGTTTATCTACGAGGCGTTTCCTGATTTGGGTGCGATCGCGGCGGCTTTATGTATCTGCACAGGTAATGCGCTTGTGCTGAAAGGTGGGAGTGAAGCCAGCCGTACTAATCAAATTATTGCTAATTTGCTTAGAGATACCCTAGAAGACGTTGGCCTATCTGCCGAGCTTATTTTTCCGATTGAATCGACTGAGGTTTCCCGGCAAGATGTTTCGCGTTGCTCAGATATCGACCTGATTATTGCGCATGGGCGTCCTAGCCTTGTTGATCAGGTTGTAAAGCAAGCGAGCGTGCCTGTTATTCCTTCACGGATGGGTAACTGCTATTTGTATTGGTCGGCTAGCGGTAGTTTAGATAGGGTCTATCAGATAGTTTTGGATAGCCATGGTGGTGAGCCAGATGCCGTTAACCGAATCGAAAAGGTTTTAATTCATGAGTCCCATAGTCACCATGCTGTTGTCCGACTGTGGAACCGGCTTCAGGAAGGTGGTTTTGAAGTTGTTGCGGACAAAGTGCTGACAGCGCTACATAACGCGAGCGCTGCCGAAGAGTCAGGCGCGGTTTCAGTTCAAGAGTGGAAGCATGCCTATCTCAAGAATAAAGTTGCCCTGTGTCAGGTATCAGATATAACCGCTGCTATTGAGTGGATTAACACCCATAGCAGCGGTCATGCCGATAGCATTGTAACGACCGACTACACAGAGAGTCAGCAGTTTATGCATGGCTGCCGCAGCTCAGCTGTATATATCAATACATCACCTAAGTTTGTGCGGAATGCCAGCCATGCAGATGTGATCGCTCTCGGTGCCTCAAACTACAAAGGTATCGCTGGTGGACTTATCGGCATAGATGCCATGCAGGTTCGCCAGCGCATCTTTCACGGTAGCTAAGAAGATGCTCCTGTAACGCAAACTCAAGCCCTATAGCTTCTGGCAAGTTAGTTAGGACATGAGTGATTTTCCGTAGGAAAGGCTACGCCAACGATAGAACCTGTTAGTCGCAACCGCTCGCTCGACTAGCAGCGATGCGACCCTGGCGAATCGAATTCGCCTAAGGACAGCGCATCAAGACAGCGGTGAGAGCCCGAGTCGCCTTGCGGCGCTAGGGAACGCTCCCCAAGACAAAGTAAGAATGCACCCTTACTTTGCTATACCTATCGATTAAATAAAAAAGAGCCCTGCCTCCTGTAATGAAAACGCAGGGCTCTTTTCGGAAGCTCGTCGATTTTAATGTTAGTCGCTAGATATCCTTACCCTTCATCTCTTGACCGTTCCCTATAAAGAGAAAGAAAGTCGTAGAGAAATAGCAGAATAGCTTGAAGTGGGAGGGTCTCCGTCAATTAGCGACCGTCGCCTTAGGCTTTGCAAGCTTAACTTTATCTGCCAAACCAACTGCCTGAAGAGAACGAATAATCATCCAGGTAGCGTCTATTTCCCACCACTGTAGGCCGTGCCTCGCAGAGTATTGGTAGGCGTGATGATTATTATGCCAACCCTCTCCAAAGGTACATAGCGCTACCCACCAGCAGTTTGTCGAAGCGTCACCCGACTCATAGGTGCGATAGCCAAACTTGTGGGTTGCACTGTTTACAAACCAAGTGAAGTGGTACACCACAACCAAACGAACGAAGATGCCCCAAACTACAAATGACCAACCTCCAATCGCGTAGAGCAATGCGCCAAGGGCGATTTGAAGCACTAGAAAATACTTGTCCACTAGTACGTATACCGGGTCAGTATTGATATCTTGCGTAAATCGGCGAATCTCAGACTTAGCGGGGACATCGTGTAACAGCCAACCCATATGGCTCCACCAAAAGCCACGGCGGGAGTTGTGATGGTCTTCTTCTTGGTCAGAGAACGCATGATGATGACGATGTAAGCCAATCCACTCGATTGCACCACTTTGACAAGATAGAGAGCCACACAGCAAGAAAAAATACTCCAGCCACTGGGGAACCCGGAAGCTGCGGTGAGCGATCAACCGATGCCATCCCAACGTAATTCCGAGGCAGCCAGTAATCCAGTAGAGTAGGAAAGCCACGCCAACAGCACCCCAGCTAAAGTTGCTTGGCAACAGTGCGAACAAAGCACCGATGTGGATAGCCACCATAAAGAGAATGATGGGCCAATTAAGGGGACGGTCAGTTGATTTCGCAATAGTCATTTAGAGATCTCAGCGCAAAAGAACATGGCGCAGCTAGAACAGTCTTCGCTTCAGATTTTTTATCAAATTGATACTCAAGTCAAAAAAAATTTGGCCAAAGTGTTAGCTGCCTACAGAACCCATCGGGTAGGGGCTCATCACTTTTCCAGCGTATCTGGCTACGGGCACGACGATTTGGGTCGGGATACCTTAGATCAGGTCTTCGCCCAAATTGTAGAATCTGAAGCCGCTGCTGTCAGAGTGCAGTTTGTTTCAGGCACCCATGCCATTGCTTGTGCATTGTATGGTGTGCTCAGACCGGGAGATGAAATGCTAGCTGTTACCGGAACTCCCTACGACACTCTAGGAGAGGTGATTGGTACTCGTGGTCAAGGTCAGGGATCTCTTAGAGAATTCGGAATTCACTATCGAGAACTGCCGTTGACGGAGGAAGGGGACGTAAACTTTGAGCGCCTCAATTCTGCCATTACTGATAAAACCAAGCTTGTCTTGATTCAGCGTTCTTGTGGATACGATTGGCGCTCTAGCGTAAGCATTCATAATATTAACAAAATTATACAATCCGTTAAGCAACAAAGCACTAACACAATCTGTTTTGTTGATAATTGCTACGGGGAATTTACCGAGGATCAAGAGCCGACGGGCGTCGGCGCCGATTTGATAGCTGGATCTCTCATTAAGAATCCGGGAGGGACAATTGCAACGACGGGTGGGTATGTGGCTGGGCGCGCGGATCTTGTGGAAGCGGCGGCCTGTCGGCTAACAGCGCCTGGTATCGGTAGTACAGGTGGCGCGACGCTCGACCAAAGTCGGCTGATGTTTCAGGGACTGTTTCTGGCACCGCAAATGGTCGGTGAGGCGATGAAAGGTAACTATCTTGCTGCTATGACGTTTGAGAAGCTGGGTTATGAGGTTAATCCGTCTGCTAGTGCGGCTCAGCGTGAGGTGATTCAGGCCGTTAAGCTGGGCTCCAAAGAAAAACTGATAGCGTTTTGTCAAGCTGTGCAGCAGCATTCTCCAGTAGAGTCTTATGTCAGTCCAGTGCCATCGTCAATGCCTGGGTATGATACTGAGCTTGTGATGGCAGGAGGCTCTTTTGTGGATGGAAGTACGTCCGAACTTTCGGCGGATGGGCCTTTGCGTGAGCCTTATGTGGCCTATTTTCAAGGGGGTACTCATTGGACACATATGGCGATCGCCTTGGAGGCGGCAGCAGCAGCCATTGGTCCCGCCAATACCATGACTCAATCGAAGCGCTAAGGCACGGTAGGGCGCTCACGATAGCAGAACACCTAGTAGTTTCTGTCGAGTTAGTTCGGGCATGAGTGATTTTCCGCAAGAAAGGCTACGCCAACGATAAAACCTTTTATCAGCAACCACTCACTCGACTAGCAGCGATGCGACCCTGGCGAATCGAATTCGCCTAAGGAACGCGCATCAAGACAGCGGTGAGAACCCGCGTCGCCTCGCGGCGCTAGGGAATGCTCACCAAGACAAAGCCAGAATGCATTCTGGCTTTGCTACCTGTAAAAAAATAAAGAAGCGCAAAAAATAAGGGGAGCGATCCTCAACCCCCTCTCCCTGAGTAAACCTACTTTAAAGTTAAGAAACTTCTGGTTAACAACTGTGACTTAAACACCGAAACTTAAAAACTGACAGTGCCCAAGCACAATGCCCAAACATCAAGCGCTATCAGTCACACTTCATCAGCGCTTTACAGTTTCTACGCTGACTCAGATCTCGGCATCGAAAAATTAAGGGCAATATATTCAGGCTTACAAGCAAAAATGGTTTGCCCATCTACACGCATGAGGGAAACACTGACGTTATCAGCCTCTAAAACACGGTAATATCCACCTTCGTTAGACTTTAGAATCTCACCCGCTCTGATATTCATGATGATGCGCTGTTGCCCTTGGTAATGGTGACTAAGGAATTTAGGGAGTTAAGCATAAATGAATGCTTTAAGCATTTCAGGAACTCCATCACATACAGATATACGGAGAAATATACGCATTGGATGTGATCTGCCTCACGTAGATCCTCTACGTGTGATTTTTAATACTTTGTTTATAATTCTCATTGCTCTGTCATAATTACAGGGTTTGCGAGGCTCGAGTGCTTGTCCTACCGAGTTTTTACCTCATTATGATTACGGTTGCTTTGCCTAAAGGCTCTCTTCTTAAAGAGAGCATTCATGTTCTGAAATCAATAGGAATAGATTTTAGTGATTTTTTGCAAAAGGGAAATCGGCAGCTTCAGATGAGCGACCGCTGTGGTCGGGCGAGGGGGTTGTTGGTTAGGGCAAAAGATGTTCCGGTTTATGTGGAGTATGGGCAAGCGCAGCTCGGCATTGTCGGTTACGACGTGCTCAAAGAAAAGCAGCCAAGGGTTGCTCATGTGGCGGATTTAGGTTTTGGGGGATGCCGCCTTTCTGTGGCTGTAGCAAATCAGAGCGGCTATCTCTCAGCGGTTGATTTGCCGCCGCATTGTCGGGTTGCGTCTACATTTGTTAACAGCACCCGTGAGTATTTTCAATCCATTGATACGGCGGTGGAAATTGTGCCGCTGTCTGGCTCGGTTGAGTTAGGGCCGATTACAGGGATGTCTGAGGCGATTGTGGACTTAGTCTCTACGGGGACGACCCTGAGAGAGAATAATTTAACTGAGCTGGAAGTGCTCTATCACAGCACAGCGCGGTTGATAGCTCATCCGTTGAGCTACCGGCTCAATGGGGATGGGTTAAATGAAATCATTGGGCAGCTTCAGGTAGCTTGTGGTGAAGGTATGCGCTCATGATGACGCGAAGTGCCAAGAATGATTGGCGATTGTTTTTACGGCTAGTGCCCTACATTACGCAGAATCGCGCTCAGTTGCTGTTGCCGATGTTGCTTCTATTACCGCTGTCTTTAGCACAGGCGCTGCAGCCGGTGCTGATTGGCCAGGCGATTTCTTTGATTAAGCAGGAGGATGCGGCTTGGGATTGGTTCGCTCAGATGAGTTTGCGAGCTGGGCTGAATTGGATTATTGGGGGGCTTTTGTTAGCGATCGCCATTCGCCTTGCTTTAGATGGCTGGCAAAGCTACCAAATTCAAAAAGTAGGCCAAAACATTACCGCTTCCATTCGCAAAGACTTATTTGAGCATGTTACGAGCCTTGCAATGGGCTTTTTTGATCGTACACCTGTGGGCAAGCTCATTACTCGCTTAACGAGCGATGTGAATGCGCTGGGTGATGTGTTCTCAACCGGGGCTATTGGCATTATCAGCGACCTCTTTTTGATTTTGGTGCTGATGGGGACGATGCTGCTGGAAGAGTGGCGATTGGGGTTGATGCTGATTGCGATGCTGTTGCCGGTGACGGCTTTGATTATTTACTTTCAGCAGCAGTACCGGAAAGCGAACTATATTGCTCGCGAAGAGCTTTCGACGCTGAATTCGGATTTGCAGGAGAACATTAGCGGCATCAATGTGGTGCAGCTTTTCCGCCGTGAGCGGTTTAATTCGGAGCTGTTTCGGACGGTGAATCAGCGCTATGTGGGCGCGCTGGATAAGACGATTTTTTATGATTCGGCGGTGTCAGCGACGTTGGAGTGGATTGCCTTGGTGGCGATCGCAGGTGTTCTTGCCTTGGGCGGTACCCTTGTCACGGGCGGACTGATGGAGCTAGGCACCCTCACCGCCTTCATTTTATTCGCTCAAAAGCTCTTTGACCCGCTGCGCCAGTTTGCAGATAAATTTACGGCGATTCAGGCAGGGCTGACAGCGGTTGAGCGTTTAAACGATTTGATGAGCGAGCCGGTGGCGATTCAAGACGCTAAAAATCCGATTATGCTCTCTGCGGATACGTTTAAGGGCAGCGATACGGTTGTCCCTGGGGAGATCCGATTTAATCAGGTCTCTTTTGGCTATAAGGCGGCTGACTATGTGCTGCAAGACTTAGATTTCACTATTCGGCCTGGTGAGAAAGTGGCCTTGGTTGGCCCCACAGGCGCAGGTAAGAGTTCGATTATTCGATTGCTGTGCCGCCTTTATGAGGTGAGTGAAGGGCAGATTTTGCTGGATGGGGTGGATATTCGAGAGGTGGCGCAGGCTGATTTGCGCGATCGCATGGCCATCATTTTGCAAGACGGCTTCCTCTTTTCTGGCGACGTGCAGCGCAACATCACTCTGGGTGAGGACTACAGCTTTGAGCAAGTGCGCCGTGCTGCTGAGCAAACCAACGTGGCCCGTTTTATTGAGCAGCTTCCGCAGGGGTATGAAACGCCGCTGCGTGAGCGGGGCACGAATTTGTCTGGCGGGGAAAAGCAACTGCTAGCCTTTGCGCGGGCAGCGATTCGAAATCCTGGCATTTTGGTGTTGGATGAGGCGACGGCGAATTTGGATGTGGGTACGGAAGCGATGATTCAGCAGGCGTTAGATAAGCTGCTGGAGAATCGGACCGCGATTATTATTGCGCATCGGCTTTCGACCATTCGCAATGTGGATCGGATTTTGGTACTGAAGCAGGGGCAGCTCATTGAGCAGGGGAGTCATGATGAGCTGCTGGAGCAAGATGGGCTGTATGCGAGCTTGTACAAGCTTCAAATGTTGGGACAGTAAAGGCCAGTTGATTTAATCCAGTTGAGTAATCATCCAACCGGATTAAATCAACCTGTTGAAGTGTTGGGCTTATGAACTTGCTTTGATTTAATGAGGGGTGATCTTACTCCCATTTCTTCAAGCATAGGAGCGCGTCTCTTGGTCAGCACACAGCCCGCAGTAGAGAACACTGAATTTAATGGCCCGCAGCTATTGCAGCAGTTGATTGAGGGGCGATCGCTCACCCAGCCCCAAGCCGAAGCCTTGATGACGTCTTGGCTCAATGAAGCGCTACCGCCAACGCTTTCTGGCGCTATCCTTGCCTCAATTCAATCCAAAGGTGTAACCGGCGAAGAACTAGCGGGTATGGCCCGAGTTTTGCAAGGCCAATCTCTGGGTGGTATGCAGGTAGACCCTGATCTTCCTTCTCCACGGATCGATACGTGTGGTACAGGTGGCGACGGTTCTTCAACCTTCAATATTTCTACGGCTGTTACCTTTGTTGCAGCAGCAGCAGGGATTCCTGTGGCAAAGCATGGCAACCGTTCTGCTTCTAGTAAAGTTGGCTCTGCTGATGTGCTCGAAGGCTTGGGGGTAGACCTCTCTGCTCCGATTGAAAAATCTAAGGCGGCGCTCAAAGAAGTGGGCGTTACGTTTTTGTTTGCCCGAGGCTGGCACCCTGCGATGAAGGCGGTTGCGCCGCTGCGTGGCGATTTAAAAGTGCGTACCGTATTTAACTTGCTGGGGCCTTTGGTGAACCCGCTACGTCCGACAGGGCAAATCATTGGTGTGTATGCACCCTCTGTGATTGAGCCGATGGCTGAAGCGCTCAATCAGCTCGGCATGAAGGATGCGATGGTGCTGCACGGTAGAGAAACTTTGGATGAAGCTGGCCTTGGGAAGGAAACCGATGTCTCTGTGGTGAAGAATGGCAGCGTGACTAAGGAAGTGTTAAATCCTGCAGCATTTGGTTTAACGTCTGCGCCACTTTCAGCTTTGAAGGGTGGTGAGCTGGATGAGAACACAGAGATTTTGCGGAATGTGCTGCAAGGTAAGGGCACTCAGGCGCAGCAGGATGCGGTAGCGCTGAATGCGGCTTTGGCGCTGATGGTTGGTGGTATGGCGCAGGGTGATTCGTTTGAGAGTGCCTGTGCGAATGGTGTGAGTAAGGCGCAGGAGATTATTAAGAGTGGTGCGGCTTGGGAGAAGCTGGAGCAATTAGTAGCTTTCTTGAAAGCCTAGCAACTGCTGCGTTTTAACATTTTTGAGATAGAGCAGTTGCTTCTTGGGAAAACGCAGTGACCCACAGCCCTAGTGATGCTATGCCGGTGCGGGTCTTGCGTTCTACCGAGTACGCCGCCAAGGTAGCCCATTGGTAAGTAGGCTCCGATTAGGTCTAGCGCGATGAACCAGGCTGGCCCACCAAACATCGAAATTGCTGTGATGCCGCCGAGGAGGAAAAATGCACCAATGCCGAGTGCGAACTTCATTTGGTGGCTGGCTGCGACTTTTGCAGCAATCAATGCGCCAACAAACGTGCCTAAAGCATGTGCTAGCCAAGGTGCAATGAAATGGATCGGTCTGAGTAGCTTGAGATTCTCAGCAAATTGATCCATTGCTGACATATCGACACCGTCCGGCGGTGGAATTACCATCGGCCCAACGGTGACAATCGCCATATTGACGATGCTCCCAATCAAAATACCTGCGACGACTGCCAATATGTTCTTGAGTATTGGGGACATAGCGAGACTCCGTGATTCACCTTATTTAAGGCAAGTAATTAGGCTTGCTGGATAGGTTTGCTCAATCCAGCAGGAAAGGATGGCACCGATAGCCATGAAGCCTCCGCCGAGGACGACGACTAAGAGGCGATCGCCTCCCAAGAACGCCGCCATAAACCACCCCAACCCCAACGCCGCTAAAATCTCTGGAATCACTGTAAAGCAGTTAAAAACTCCCATATACAAGCAGTTCTTCTCTGGCGGCAGCACCTACGTCAGCATGGCGTAAGGCAACGACAGCATACTGGCAAAGGCCATGCCGACACCGACCATGGGAAATAAGACTTGGCTTGGCGTGTGAACGAAGGTCAGCGATGCCAAAGACAGTGCGCCGCAGATGAGGCAAAAGGCATGGGCAATTGGAGCCGACAGTTTGCGGGCGATCGCAGGCAACGCAAACGAAAAACAACAGCAAACCAGGTTGTACAACGCCATACAAAGCCCTGCCCATTCAATCCCTTGGGTATACAGCTCACTGCCTTGAGATGCGCCAAAAATATTGTGAGCAACAGCAGGCGGAAAATATAGAAAGAGGCAGAACATGCCTAGCCAGCTAAAGCATTGCACCCAAGCCAGACGCTGCATGACCACAGGCATGTCGGAGAGGACGGTTTTGAATTCTGTGAAGAAGTCATCGGCTTTGCCTGAAGGGGGCTGGGGGCCGAAGAACGGTTTGGAGGAGGCGAACATCGTCCAAAGCACTGCGCCTGTGAAGGCAAACGCGCCGATGTAGAAAGAGAGCTTGACGGAGAAGGGAATTGGGAATGTGGTGGTGGGGCTGGGGAAGAGATGCGCGATCGCCCAAGGCAGCGCCGATGCGACAACGGCGCCTAATCCAATTGCAACTCCCTGAATGGAAAACGCTGCTGCGTGCTGATGCTCCGGTACCAAATCGGCCACAAAGGAGCGGAAGGGAGTCATGGTGATGTTGGCCGCAGCATCCAGTAGCCAAAGGGATCCAGTGGCTATCCACAGGGATGGGGAATTGGGCATTACAATCAGGGCGAGCGAGCTGAGGAGTGCCCCGCAAAGGAAATAAGGACGGCGGCGACCGATGGGGTGGTAAGTGCGATCGCTCATATACCCCACCAACGGCTGAATCACTAACCCCGATACAGGCGCCGCTAACCACAGTAAAGGCAACTGCTCAGCGCTGGCACCTAGAAACTCAAAAATGGCGCTGGCATTTGCCATCTGTAAGCCCCAGCCCACCTGAATGCCAAAAAACGCGAAGCTGATATTCCATAGCTGAGCAAAGCTCAAGTGTATGGTGACGGGTTTGACTGTTGTGGGGGCACGGCTTTCGTCTCTGTCGGTCGCGTGCTGAACAGACCTAATGGGCAGCTCTTCTGATGAACCCAACTGTCCCGCATTTACCATTTCTGAATGGGCAGCTCTTCTGATGAACCCAACTGTCCCGCATTTACCATTTCTGAACCATAATGTGACTCGCTTTTCCCAAGAATACGACCACTATAGATATCTCTTGATCTCTATGCCTTGCGAGTGTTTTGAAACGTGAAGTTCCCTAGCGTGCGCTTAATCTTGGGCATGTCGTTAGCTGTGCTATCCGGCTCTGCTAAACCCTTTAAAACTCACCTAGAACCAGCATCTCAATGACCTTGGCCACGCGTCGCATCTGCGTAGGCTCTGTTTTGGCAGAAGATACCCGATAGGCCAGTCCTCTGCGTTTCCCTGGTGAGAGCCTATCCCAGGTGGCTTTTGCCTGAGGCTCTTGAGACAAAGCCTGATTGAGTAAGTCTGGTACATCGACCGCATCTTGGTCATCAATTTGAAACCGAACGGTGAGCCAGTTGTCTATTTCAAATCTGCCCTGCTTCAGAAACTTTTTGGACAGCAACAGATACTAGCGTCCGCCCGTGGGCCGAAAAGCACCCGAGAACGGCATGTGGCCTACTTCACCTCTGATGCGTAAGTTAGGGTAGGTTTCGAACGGTAGCTGTTCATGCATTTCAGCAGGCAAAAACACGACGTTGTAGTTGTACTTGCCAAAACTGTGCGGGACGATGGGCGCATCAAAAACGTAGGGATACTCATCCATAGTGTTTTGGTGCTGTGTGCTTTCTAGTCATGTCATTTAAGAATGTCGTTCGAGCCAGCCGCGCATTTTGCCTGGGTTGAGTAACCCGTATGGATCGACTTTCTCTTTGAAATTTAGCTGATTCTCGTCGATGGTTTTACGTCCACCGTCTTCTAGTAGATAAGTGTGCGGATTAGCAATGAATGCACCATTTTCCTCATGGTAGCGAATGATTCCCTGCAATCGCTGGGGGGTGGTGTAGCGCACAAGTTGAAGGGCTGCGGGCAGAACTCGTCCCTGCGATCGCAAGAATTCTAAATGCATAATCACCTCATCTCCAAAGTGCTCATGCATGTGCTGTAGTAGCTTCAGATCTGGATCGTAAGGGAAGACCGTCTGTAGGTAAGTAAGACTGGAATCGACGTTACGGGCATGAAGCGTGGTGTGATTCCAGGTGAATTCAGCGAGGGCTGCACCTTTAGACGCTGCTTCAGCGTCTTTTTTGTACGTCAAGGTGCCGCCATGCTCCGCGATCAGTGCATCAAGAGCCGCTAAGTCGGCTTCAGACACCATGAGCAGTGTGGCAGCTTTGCCTTGCGGCAGGGCTGATTGAAGCGCGGCAAAATAGCTAGGAATGGGCCATGCATGAACGCTAATGAGCTTTTTGATGATGGCATCAGCATCACCCAGGGCTTGGCCAAAGCGAGCCGCTGCCATGAAGGTATCGAAGGTGACAATGACTTCGGCCCAAGGATAGGCCGGCGCTAAGGGAATTTCGAGTTCGGTGATGATGCCATTGGTGCCGTAGGCATGGTTCACTTGCTGAACCTCATCGCCGCGAAGTTCTAGTACACGAGGCGTCTCTTCCATCGTGACGACGCGCACCGCTTGTAGATTGCCTCTGTCAGCAAGTTGGCCGTACATCACAGAGCCAATGCCGCCACTGCCGCCGCCAATAAAGCCGCCGATGGTCGCAGTGCGATAGGTAGAAGGGGCCATGCGAATCTCCCAGCCTTGGGGTCGAGTCACCCGATCAATCGCTGCCAATTTGGCCCCTGCTTCTACACAAGCCATTCCTGGTTCGACCCACTTGACTGTGTTCAGAGCACTGAGATCTAAAATGACGCCGCCTATAAGAGGAATCGCTTGCCCATAGTTCCCTGTGCCTGCGCCGCGCACGGTGAGTGGCACTTTGGCCGCTACGCAAGCTTTGGCGACTTGTAAGACTTCTGCTTCGCTTTTGGGCTTGACCAAAATATCGCCTTCTTTGTCAGCGAGCTGCTCTGCTAGCACAGGGCTGAAGTAGTAGTAGTCTTTGGAGAATTTGCTGATTTGGGTGGGCGTTAAGACGGTTTCGATAGGGGCGATCGCGGCTGCAAAAGCTTTCCAATTGAACGATTGAGTTCGCTCAGACAGTGTCAAAAAACTAAGCGGCGAAGCAGCGGTATTCATTCAAAAAATCACAGCAGAGGTTTAGAGGAAAATTATAGCGAGCTCCTGAGATTGGAAAAAATTATCTCAATAGCCCCTAGGTGCCGTATTTTTTCGGAGGGAGAAGCATGGCCAAATTGTCGATTATTGAGAGTAAGCCCATCGCTTCATGGGTACTTCATCTTTTTTGGCTGTCTTCCTCACATGAATACTATGATGTCTGCGAGTTCTCTTTCTTCTTTTCCGCTATGGCAGTATCTAAAGCAGCCTATTGGTGAGCGTGATTGTAAACCAGTGCTCAATCCTATGAAGTTCTGGCATATGAAAAAAATTAGCTATATCGAACGCTGCTGGGTGATGTCTTCTTACGTCCCTGAAGAGAGAGCTTACTAGAGCTTTGTCTGCTATCTGTCGAGTGAGTGTGGAATGAGTGCTCGCTAGGATTCTTTAGTCGCAAAAGCTAACTCGGCTAGCACAGCAAGAATGCATTCTTGCTGTGCTATGTCTTGAGGCTTAAAATTTTGCTGACAGCCAAATTTCTACAGCGATTCTGAGATACGTCGTTCTGCCGAACCATTACAAAGCGCCGCTAGTGAAGATGATGCTAGCGGCGCTTTGTAATGGCAGTTCTATCTATCGATCAGCCGCTGGCTACTCTACTAACTGGCTCAGTTCCTGTTTGGTGTCTACCCAATCTGCGATCGCAGGACTTAGCCACAGCCAATTGCTGCCCAGTGCTTTGGGGCTAAAATCAGCGGGTGCGTCGTTCATCACCTTCTGGTAGGCGCTTATGGCCCTATCCAAAAGCAAATTTCGTTGACTAGGATTTACTTCAATTTTAGACAGGGCGAGGGAGACCATCGCCAGACCTGCGTAGGCGTTGAGCATGTAGTCTGCTTTAGATTTCTCGGAGAAGTAGATGATTTGCGCATCTGACTGACGTTCTGCCAGCGCGATCGCCTGTTCCCAACTGTCTAAAGCCTCTTGTTCGCGGCCAATAGCATATTGGGCAAAGCCCAACGCCATCGCAATTTCCATCCAGTCAGATTCACCCTCTAAAGCCGTCTTCCACGAGCGCATGGCATCGTCTGCGGCAAAGTCAATACTTCCCTGCTTAACCAACCCCCACTGAGCGCGGCCCCGGAAAAAAGCAATGATGACATCTTGCTGCTGACGGCTATTTGCCGTTTCTAGTGCGGCGAGCACGGCTGACAGTTCACCGCTTTCAATGAGCGTTTTAGCGGGTGTTGTCGCGGCATCAATATTTTCTTGCAAGAGCGCTACCTCAATCTGGGCAGGCAAGCCAAGCTCATTTTGAGAAATCTCGTTGCCTGTGCCTGAGCGTGTCTCTGGCCCAGCAGCGTCGGGTACGCTAATTCTCTGAACGAACAGAACGCCGAAAACGCCTAGCAAGATCGCCGCTGCCATAGATGCCAGACCAGATGTGGTCAAGATCTTGGTGTGTAGCGTGTGGCTTCGCGTCAGTCGCTCGCCAATAAGTTCTTCAGAAGGCGCGGCGGGCTTTGTTGTCTGGGTTGAGCGATTGGAAGGAGGATGCTCGTCTTCTGTAGAACCCTGAGGTTTTTGTTTGGCGGGTATTTGGGCAGAGTCCGTGTGATCGGTCGTTTGCTCCTCAGTTTGAGTAGGCGGCGAATCCACCACTGTGGGCTCGCCATAGAAACCACGAGGCGTTTTAAGATCTTCTGGCACGCGGAGTTCTCCGTCTATCTCTGTCTCTACATCCACCGTATTAGGCGGCACTTCGAGCTTTTGTACCATGGTGTTTGCCAAGGTGGGATCGTTATTATCAACCAATTTTTGAGGCTTCATGTCTTGAGGCTTCATGTTTTGAGGCTGTATGGTGTGCGCTTCGAGAGCACTGGCTGCCGGATTGCCGGTTTGACCATTGGTCGCTGAATTAGCGCTGGCAGCTGAATTGGCCCTGTCGTGTTGATAATTAGAGCGGTGTACTGAGGATGACTGGATAGCTTCTTTCGATGGTGTCAACTGAGCGCTGCTGCCTGAACTTGGTCCGCTGTCTGAACCTGGCCTGAAGATATCGCCGAGCGCTGGTATAGCCCCTAAGCGTTCGGCTTGCTCGTGGTTGCCGTCTGTTTCTAGTAGATACCCGTTAAACGAGGGTTGCATATACAGCGTTGGCAGTGCCCAATAAAACTGATGTGAGCCGAATGCCGAGATCAGTCCCTGTCGCGTTCGATTCACGCTTAAGTCAATGGCCTGCCCTTTCTTTAAGTTGCGATACAGCAACTGAGTAAAGGTAATGGCTACATCGTCAGGGATGCGCTCAGCCATTGCAATAACACTAGGCATGCCTCGGTTGATTAGCGCCTGGGCCAAATTACGCTCTTGCCAACCCTGCTCGCCACTGGGGCTATATCCTCCCCGGCAGGAGTTAAACACTGCTAGGCGGATTCCGTTATTGACTAATAGCCCAGCTAAATCTTCACCGCTCAGCGGTTCGGTCAGGCCTGTTTGTCGACTGACGAGGTAAAGATCTCCGCCCGCGTTGCCCAAATCGCTGTGGCCTGCATAGTGCAGCACATGGTAATCGCCTCGATCTAGCGCTTGAGTCAGTTCAGCTCTTCCTGGTTGCTCTAGCAACGTGAGCTGAATATCTAGGGATGCGTCTTCTGCTTCAACACGATTTAAATCAGTACTTTCAGCACCCGTAGGATGCAGCTCGGAGCGGAGGTGTTCAACTTCTTGCTTTAGCTCGAGCCGTTCTTGGTCATCGGGTGATGCAATCACCATCAAAATCTTCAGTGTTTTCTTAGCGTCTTTGTGCTCGTTTAGCTGAACTGAATGGCCTTGTCTTCTATCTAAGATATAGCGAGAAAAAATAACGTCCGTACCGGTGGCCAGAGGGCGCGTCCCCGCGTGCAGGGCTTCCCATGGTAATTGCTGCAAGCGGCTGTCTTTCATGCCAATGCGCAATCGCAGCAAGTTTTGTCGATTGTGGGCGATGCCTTGGGCGGTGACCCAGCTATCGTGGAGCTGGCCTTGAAACAAGGCGTTGTGTAGGGTTTGGCCTAAGTGGACAAGGGTGTCAGCTTCAGTGGTGGCGACATGAGCTTCCGTGCTGGTAGCGGATAAAACATCATGAGCTAGGGCGTGTTGTGTTGTGTTGTGTGGGTGCTTGCTGGTTCGCGAATGTCGCTGTTGGCCTTGCAATATCTCCAAGAGCGGATCGTGCATGAAAGACTGCGTTTTCTCTAGCCACTCGGCCACTGGCCAGCGCACTTTTTCTTCTGCCAGCTGAACGCCTTTCGCGACTTTTTCTGTCCGAATTAGATACTGGTCGTCACCGACGGCAGTGATAGATATTTCAAAGTCCTGAATCACGGCTGCACTTATCCCCTGACGTGTTGGTGCGGGAAGGGTTATGGCAGGTAACACCGCCGCACCGATAGCTAATTTGCACCTTTACATACAAACTTTTCTCAATACACCGCTGCCAACTATTCTAAGCACTTTTGACAAAAGCTCGGGAAAGGCTTTACGCATAGCATGGTGCTAACAAACCCGATGGACGAAAAATAGCGAGGGCAGACGGTGCTGTTTTGATTATTTCCATGCTAGGGAGCAGCTTCTTTTTCATCAGAGTTAAATAGGACAGTTAGCGCCGCGCCCACTGGGCGTCTTTTATTGAGACTGTCTCAGGTGTCTATGGATATTGTCTTTGTGGTTGGTTGTTGGATATGGCCAATTGCAAAGACTGGTTAATCTTACGGATAGCCTACCCACTCGTATAAAGATAGGTAGCATTGCTGTTGGTATCTTGTGGGATCAAAGCAAGTGACTTGCTTATAACGCTATGTATAGAAAGGGTTTTACCGCTTCTCTGAAGCTTTACTGTTTTGGTCGCTCGGCTGAGGTGCCTCATTCTAGCTGAAAGCCCAGCTAAAAGCCCAGCTAAAAGCCCTGTGAGACAGCAAGCTAAGCGATGCGAATATTCTCAAGGCCCTTGGGATCAGCCATGGCATCGCTCGTCCTGGCTGATCCGGTTGCGGTATCTGTCACGTTAGCGATGACCCTATCGGATGCATTCGGTTGGTATGCTCGGCTGCGCTTCGACGTTTGCTATACAATTCGAGGGTACTTGCAGTCGTTCATCTGTACCATCCTTGGAAGCCACCGCTGCCGCGCCGGATAATCTCAACGGACAAGCTTCAAAAGGGCAAGCTTTAGCAGAACCCGCTTTAGCCCAAGATGCTGCTGTGCTTAAACGCCAGGCGTTACAAGCGCTGGCAGATAGTTTGCGCTCTGGGCAAAAGTCTTTAGCACAGTGGCGGTCTGGCCCTTTGGCAGTGTCAGCCGTACCTGGATCTGGTAAGAGTACGGGGATGGCCGCAGGGGCTGCGATCGCCATTGCTCATCACCAGCTACATGCGCGCAAACAGCTTGTTTTGGTGACATTCACACGCTCAGCAGCGGTCAATTTAAAAGCCAAGGTGAGGGCACATTTGAGATCGCTCTCCCTCCCGCTCAACAGCTTCAGTGTTCATACACTCCATGGCCTTGCTCTCAACATTGCCAGTCGCCACCCAGAAATTTCAGGCATTAACCTTTCTCCCCTGGATTCTGAAGGCACAACGCTCGTATCGCCGACCCATAGTCACCGTCTCATTCGAACGGCAGTAGAGCGTTGGATTGAAGAAAATCCGATAGCCTATCAGCGGTTAGTCGAAGGCAATGGTTTTGACGGTGAGGAAACAGAACGACTCAGGCGGCAGTCTGTTTTACGTACAGAAGTGCTCCCCGCGCTGGCCTCTACCGTGATTCACGAAGCCAAAAGTTCGGGCCTGTTACCTGATGAGTGCGCCGATATTGCGCGTTCTGTGCAGATTGCGATGCCAGAGGACCGCGCGGACTATGACGTACTTGCGATCGCGTCAGGTTTATATGCCCACTACCAAGCGCTGCTGGCAAATCAATCTCTGATCGACTACGACGATATGATTTTAGCGGCGCTAAAAACGCTAGAGGAGCCTGCCCTACGCGAACTGTGGCAAACTCGAATTTTTGCTATTTTCGAAGATGAAGCGCAAGATTCTTCACCGCTACAAACCCAGTTGCTGAGAGTTCTGGCAGGTGATGTCAGTGATTCGAGCGCCGACCCTAATCTCGTGCGCGTGGGCGATCCTAACCAAGCGATTAACTCTACCTTTACCCCGGCCGATCCGGTCTTTTTCAATCAATTCTGCGACGAGTGTTTAGAGAAAGGCCGGTTGGCCAGTATTGAGCAAGCGGGGCGAAGCTGCGCGAGCATTATGGAGGCAGCTAATTTTGTGCTGCGATGGGTGAATAAAAATTTGCCCCACAAAGCCTTTCGCGCTCAAGATATTGTGCCAGTGGGCGTAAACGATCCTCAGCCAAACGCTAATCCTGCGCCTATTGGGCAAGGCGTAGAGCTGGCTAGGCCCAAAGATACGGTCGCGGCAGTCAAGCAACTTGCGCAAAGATTGGTGGATGCTTTTAATGCAGACCAACCTATCAGTGCGGCGGTGCTGGTGAGAGAACGCCGGCAAGGGCAATTTTTGAGAGAGATTTTAGAAGATCCAGATCGCTTAGGCTTTGATTTTGAGGCGACGGGAATTGAAATTTATGATGTGGGACAGCGCGATCGCAAAACGCACATCCCCCGCGAAATTCTGGCACTGCTCCAGTTCATCGAACGCCCTCACTCCCCCGACAATATCAAAGCGGCCCTGCGCGTCTTCGTTTCTCGCCAGCTCATTCCGACTCAGGACTTAAACCCCCTGGCTACCCATCCCGAGCGGTTCCTTTATCCTGGCCCTCTCGATGAATCACCCAACGGACCTGCCGCTCAACAGGCCCGTCGTTATTGCGCTGCGCTTATCCGCGCCCGCCTAGAGCTGCCGGCTTATCACCTTATTCCTTTTCTGGGGTTGACGCTGGGCTACGACCAAAGCGAACTCGCCACCGCCGACAAGCTCGCTGCTCGCATCGCTCAGCAAACGCTGGAAGATAGCAGCCTCACTGCTATGCTCGCGGCCCTACAAGAACTTTTGGGAAGCGAACGCTTCCGCGCTGTTGAAGCCGAAGATACAGAATCGCAATACACCCGCGTTGGTCAGCTCACCATCATGACCATGCACAAGGCAAAAGGGCTTGATTGGGATGCTGTTTTTCTGCCTTTTTTGCACAGACGTCTGATTCCTGGTGAAGTGTGGGTGCCTCAACAAATGCAATTTCTCGGTGACTTTGCGCTAGATGAAGTCGCTCGCGCTCAGCTTCGAGCCTATACCCATGCTGTCTATGCCCGAGATGCAAAACCCGAGCCAGTGCCCGATATTGAGGCGGCTTGGCAGCAAGCGAGTAATTTGAAAAAAGCTGAAGAATACCGCCTGCTGTATGTGGCGATGACCCGCGCGAAAAAACTGCTGTGGATGTCGGCTGCAAGACAAGCACCCTTTACCTGGAGCAAGCCCGATAATCTCCAAGATGCAGAGGCTTCCCCTGCTTTTATCGCGCTAGCGAAACGGCAATCTTGAAAGGGAGACTTCTGCAAGGGAAACTTCTAATTCTTGCTTTGCCGCGTTTTACTCACGCCGTTTTTTACTCATAGCCGAGGGCGCAGCCGTCTTTCCTAGGGTCAGAGCCACCTACAAGCACTCCATCATCTCCCATCCAAATAGCCTGACCGCCACCATGGGGAAGCACCGCCGGTACAACTTTATGGCCAAGGGCAGTGAGTTGATCGCGGATGCTCAAAGTAATGCCCTGCTCCACTTGGCACGTTTTGCCATTGTGGAATAGGCGCGGAAAGTCTAGGGCTGTCTGCACATCCATGCGGTAGTCGAGCAGGTTAGTGAGGAAATGAATTTGGCCTGTGGGCTGGTACTGTCCGCCCATGACGCCAAAGGGCATGACCGTGCGATCACCTTTTTGAAGTATGCCAGGAATGATGGTGTGTAAGGGTCGTTTATAGGGCGCGATCGCGTTTCGATGCCCTTTGGTGAGCACAAACCCCGCCCCTCTATTCTGTAATGCAACCCCTGTTTTGGGGCTGACTAATCCGCTGCCAAACCCATGAAAAACAGAATTGATGAAGCTCACTGCATTGCCATCTTTATCCACAACGCAGAGATACACCGTATCGGGATGGGTCGGAAAATCTGAGTCTGCCAGCGGGGGCATTACGCTATCGAGACTGATTTTGCTGCGCAGCTGAGCGGCGTAGTCTTCTGATAGGAGAAATTCTAATGGGATATTGGCCTGATCTGGATCGGCAACGTAGCGATCGCGGACGGTATATGCCAATCTTGCCGCTTCGCATTCCAGATGCATCCGCTCAGCGCTCATTGGCGCATAGTCTGTCAAATCAAACCCAGCGAGAATATTCAACATGATCAGCGCGGTGAGCCCCTGACCGTTGGGCGGACACTCGAACACTGTGTAGCCACGATACTGCGTAGAAATAGGCGTGACGTATTCGGCTTGCGGCGCTGCAAAATCTTCTAGTGTATGCAGTCCGCCCAGAGATTGTAGATAGCTCACAATATCTTCTGCGACTTCGCCTTGATAGAATCCTGATCGGCCTTGTTCTGCAATGTGTTGGAGCGTGTGGCCTAGTTCGGGTTGCGTGTGGCGATCGCCCGCCTTTGGCGCTTCCCCATTGATGAGCAACATGCGCGTTGCATTGTCCGTAGCCTTCAGCTTTTTGGCCAGCTGCGCCCAGTCATGCGCTACTCGCGGATGGACGGTGTAGCCTTCTGTGGCCAGTCTAATGGCCGGTGACAGTAGCTCAGCCCAAGGTTTGTGACCGTAATCTGCATGAAACTTGAACCACGCATCTACTGCCCCTGGCACTGTTACCGCATGGGGGCTTTGCAGTGAAATTTGCGTCATGCCCTGATCTAAAAACCACGCTAGATTGGCTTTGCCCGGTGCCTTGCCCGAACCGTTTAGGGCAACCACTTCGCTTGAGTTCGCGGGTGCATAGAGCACAAAACAATCACCGCCAATGCCGGTAGCCTGCGGCTCTATGACACAGAGGGCGGCTGAAGCTGCGATTGCCGCATCCACCGCATTCCCGCCTCCACGTAGCACATCTAAGGCGGTGAGTGTGGCTAAAGGATGAGAAGTGGCGGCCATGCCACTTTTGGCATAGGCAGGAGAGCGACCGGGCAGGTGAAAGTCTCGCATGGAAGGTAGATTAAGGAGCGTTACTATTGCATCTGTCAGGTTAGTTAGGACACTATCATTGGCCGAAACCGTTACAGATCAGCAGCTAACCTGACTAGCAATCGACGTAGGCTCTGCCTTCTCACAGCGTATGCATCCGTCGATTGCTATAGATACTTTTACCAGGGATTCCCCACCATCGTGAACGCAGACCAGAAGAAAGGGTGATCTAGGGTTGCTTCAGATGGAATATCCCACTCATCCGGCAAATCTACCTCTCCTTTACTCGTGACTAAATTGCCGTTTTCAATCCGAGTTTCTCCCTTCATCAGTGCAAGCTGAGCCTGGCGGAGCGCTTCGAAGCGTAAGTCCGTAGACTCTAGCTGCGCGTAAAACTCACTCATCAGTGCCAAAGTGCCCACATCTGAAACCAGCCACAGACTGCCCACTGTTGCATCTACGCCCGAAGCCGCGGCTAAGCCCGCAAAGCCCAGCCCCGCATTGGGACTACTCATGGCGGTCAGACAGGCACTTAAGACCAGCAGCTCTAAATCGGATTCCTTCCAATCTAACTGCCTAAACTCCGCCATACTGAGGGACTCTTCCCAAAGCTGAATTTGAGAGCTTTCAGGAGATTGGGCATCGAAGGTCGCATGGGTTGCTAAATGTAGGACGCTTGGCTGTTTGAGTGCTTGCACGGTTTCTAGGGCATTGAGTGTTGAGCCTTCGTTCAGCACAGTTTGAGATAGGGGAACAAAGTTATCGACCATTGCCATCTCAATGGGGACGGCCGGCAAAGGTTCATGCGATTCAAATTCGGAGATTCCCATTGCCACTGTGGCACGGCGCACAGACCCACCGAAATCGGCTTGCATCATGCCGACGTTGGGAATAACAGAAATCCCAAAGCGCTCCAACGCGAAGCTTCCTTGGTCTTGCATTGCGGTTACTGGCGCTGTGAGCAATTCGGAATCTAGCGCGTACATTAGATTCTGAATATCTTGTGCGGCGAGATCGGTTTCTAAGGGGGCTAGCAGCCACTGGTAGACCTGCTGTGCCAAGGGTTGATAGCCAAAGCTGTCTGCTGGGTCTGAGATAGTCGTGCGAAATAATCGAACTTGCTGCGCGATTTGTTTGCGAGTAAACGGGAGCTGATAGTTCAGGAGCTCACCTTCCGGCATTACCAAAGAGAGATTCAACAGATCGCTATCAGTAGACTGAGGCTGCGCAGACAGAACAGTCTTATTTCCCTCTTCTGTCGTTGCGTGTTCTTTCCCTTTTTCTTCTTTTTCTTCTTTTTCTTCTGTCTCGGAAGAGAACGCAGCATAGATAACGGCTGAATTAACCTGATACTCTTCTTGTGCGCGGCGCAAAATAGCTTGAACTTCGTCAAAAGAGAGATCGGGTCCTAGCGATAGATCCCAGTAGTCTTCGAAACTCTTGCCGAAGCTCTGTTCCAACCGACGAATGGATCGGTTGTCAGCGTTGTTGGGTGTATTGCGCTGAGTCTGTGGGCGTAGTGCTTCGGTTGCGGCATCTTCAGCTTCTGATAGTGCTTCTGCTGGAGAGGGTTGGTTCGCGATTACGCGAAAAATATCTGATGGTAAATTGGCAGGTGATGACGGAGCCTCGTTTTCATTAGTGCCAGTCATTTCAGTAGATGACGCTCCTGGTAGCTCTGGCAAAGGCTCATTAAATACCTCAGGCGGTAGCTCATCTGCTGTCATCTCTACAGCGCCAATGTCTACAGCCGCGCCAGCGACTCGAGCCAGCCCCCGCTGATCTGTCGCTGGCAAGAATCTGTCTGTGCCTGCATTAATGGCAGCGCTATCAGCTTGCAGTAGATGCGTTTTAGTCGCGCCGCCGTTATCAGCAAGGGCTGCTAAGCCAGATGCTAAGGGGGCATCAATACTGCCTACTAAAGAGCTGTTGGTGAAACCTGTGGACGGATCGGCAATGCCAATCAGATTGTTGCCCCTATCGATAAACTGTCCGCTCACATCGGAATTGTTGCCAGCTACGATGGTGTTCATTAATTCAGCGATCGCTCGGCTATCTTCGACAGCAATGCCCCCGGCTTCACCTGTACTCAGCTCAGTCAGTGTACTATTCTCAGTCAGCGTGCTGTTTCGTACTGATATGGCTGCTTGCTCTCCCAACAGACGAATGCCTCCCCCTGCTTGAGCTGCTGTGTTTCCGCTCAATGTTGTATTGAGCAGTTTCGCCTCACCAACAACAAACAATCCCCCACCGGCCTCTGACCGATTTGTTGATAGGGTAGTGTTCTCTAAAGTTGCTGTGCTAGCTTCATCCACCATAATGCCGCCTCCAAATGAAGTCGCTGCATTATCAGAAAACTCACTATCAATAATAATTGCCTGACTGCCTGAACTAATCTCTAGCCCGCCACCAAAACTGGCGCTGTTTTGCACTATTTGGCTTTGTGCAACCGTAGCGATCGCGCTTTCGCCCAGCCGAATGCCACCACCGTCTAGCGCAGCCGTATTGTTTTGCACCTGAGCGCCGCGCAACGTAATTTCTGCCGCGAGTGTACCGGCTATTGCCCCTCCATGTTCTGCTCGATTGCCTTGAAAGCGGCTATCAAGAATAACACTGCGGCTGCCCCCACTTGCTGCAAGTGCTCCCCCCTGACGAGCAGCTCCATTATCTAAGAAAATGCTATCTGAAATGCCGAGTGCTCCATTCCTTGAGACATGGGCAAGCGCGCCGCCATCTCGTCCTGCTTGGTTACCTTCAAAATTAGACTCATCAAAGGAAGCCTTGTTGATAGACTCAATAAATATAGCGCCGCCATCATCGCTTGCTACATTGAAATTAAAATCAGATCCAACAACGTCAGCACTGGCGAGATCTGACAAGAACAATGCACCGCCATTGCCGGAGGCCGCTTCGTTATCAGAGAAATCGGACTTTATAAGACTCACTCGGCTATTTGCAAGACTAAATAATGCGCCGCCGTTATCAGCCACATTAAAATCAAATGTTGTATCGACAACAACAGTTTGACCTGAGGTGGAGTTGTTCATTAATCCTCCTCCTCGATTAACTGCCATATTATCTGAGATAACAGAATCGGAGATGAATAAATCTGCTGAATCAAACTGATATAAACCGCCCCCCGTATTACCTGCCGAATTAAATTCAACTATTACATCTGTGAGCGTTGCGCTGCCATCTTCAATCAGATGAATACCACCGCCATCATTGCCGGCTGCATTATCCAACAATTCAGAGTTTTCGATTACAACACCGCCCTCACCTAATAGCGATAAACCACCCCCATCTCCATCCGAACGATTGCTGTCAAAAATGCTGTTGTCAATCCGGATATTGCGATCGCTCTCTTTGAATAATCCGCCACCGAAGCGTGAGGCACTGTTATCAAAAAAATCTGTATCTATAATGCTTGCTTGACTGCTGCTTTCAATGGCTAAGCCACCGCCAGCTATTCCCGCACTATTGCTCTCAAAACCGCTGTCGGAGATCAATAATACGCTGTTTTGATCAGCGCGTATGCCGCCACCGCTGATATCAGAGCGATTGTTGAAGAAGAGGGAACCTGAGATTTTGACGTCACTTCCAGAAGCGTGAATTGCACCCCCGCTAGAGGTTGCTATGTTGTCGTCAAAGTCACTGTCGATAATGCTGAGTGTGCTGCCTCGGTTGGATTGAATCGCGCCGCCAAAGATGCCTCTGTTCTCGAAAAAAACACTATTTTCGATGGTGAGATTACCTGAATTTTCGATGCCGCCAGAAACAGGGCCAATACCCCCCGTTTTTGTGAGCAATGCCAATGTGCTGAGGTTCGTGGTTACAGAGGGCGCGATATTGAAGATACGAGTATTTTCACTGGCCAGTAGCGATGTTTCTCCAATAGTCCCCTCGCTGCTGGCGAAGCCTACAATATCAATGTCTGTATCAATGTTGACTACATCAGAGAACACATAGTCGCCTTCTCCCAACTTCAATCGGCGATCGCCACTTACGTTGCCAATAGCTGCGATGATATCTTCAACAGAATTACCTGCTAAAGTCGGATCGACATCAAACGACGGGGCAAGCTCAAACGTTAGCTGCCCCGTGCTGGCTAAATTAATCTCAGCGCCAACAGAGCTAAAAAGACCGCTCTTTAAGCTTAAGCTGGCGCTGCTTGTGTCTGTTTGATTGATATCATCCAGCAAAAAGAACTCGCCGGCAGTATCTCTGCTAGCTGTGAGGGCAACATTTGTCCCTGCATCCAGCGCAGCTTCAATTATATCCGGGTTAATTTGATTGGTCCCTGTCCCATTCGGAATTATCAGGGGGGCAGTCACAATAGCGTCAGGTATATTAGTTAGCCAGGTTCCATTCTCTTGCCCGCCACTGGCCTCAATATCAACAGTATCCAACTGCAATCCAGTGGCTGAGGTTTCAATAAAACCACCCTGCAGTGACCCCGTAGCAGAAACAGCTCCTAGAATGCTGAGCTTCTCAGAGCCTGCTATCACTTGGCCGCCCCCGCCCGTTCGTCCATCTGCACGAATCACAGCGTTGGTTCCTATCGTGACAGATTGAGAGGGTAGCAGTGTAGATGGAGCTTGGGCATCGACGCGATAGCTCCCAACACGAACAAGCCCACCATTTTCTCCTGATGCATCAATTAACCCGGACATCACTTTGATTGACTCACCCAGCAAAGCAACCGTACCGCCATCTGCGGTTTGCGATCGCGCTGAAACTTCTCCCGTTGTTGCCACTGACTCACTGCCCACAGATTGTCCGGTTAGCCTGGCTACACCATCGCCACCTACGGTTAATCTGAGCGCGATCGCAGCGGCCGCAATCTTGTTGTTTCCAGTTAGCAGCGCGGGTAAAGCATTGGTGTTAAAAGCACTTCCGGAGAGCGCCTGCTTCTCAACCTCCATACTGAGCAAGCTCCCGGGCGCATTGAAGCGAACGGTGCTTTCACCACCCACCGCAACTAGACCCACCTCACCACCTGGGGCGACCACCCTGCCCGTGTTAACAACGCTGCCGCCCATTAACGTAATCGATTCGCCCTCAGCAACTGCCAAGTCAGCTTGATTGACGATCGCACTTGCCTCGGTCTCTGTAAATCTGAAGGCAGAAGGCGCTGCTGTCAATGCAGTGTAGTCAGGTGAGGCGTCTACGACATCTAGCGAGTTTTCGTTAAAGCTAAGCTGATCAGCTGTTGTCGCTGTGAACGAGCCCGATAGTGAAAGCTGAGCATCTGGGCCAAACAAAACGCCCGCTGGATTTATCAAATACAAATTGGCATCGCTACCGCTAACTTGTATCTGCCCTTCTATGTAAGAAGGGCTACCGCCTGAAACCTGACCGACAACATTAAAAACACTTGAATCGCTTGTAAAGTTTGCCGTTTCATTAGCATCAATGCTTAGCTCATCGAACTTATGGAACAGATTTATGCCTGATTGACTGCCGCCTTCAATGTTAAAGACGCTGCCGTTTTGGCGAACAGTTGTGCCCGTCCCATCCATGGCGGGCACAACCTGCGCGTTAGCGTCTTTGACACCGAACAAAGGCAATAGCACCGCTGCATAGGTGACCCACAGAGCAGGTGATGACTGTGGATGAAAGCGTTTTTGCATACCGTTTTCTACTGCACCAAAAGCGAGACGAGTCAAGGAATTTGTTGCTGATATCCCGTATAACGAACATACCCATCAAAAGGAGCTGCATTGAGAGGGGAATGACACCATAGGGAGGGTTGCAATGAATCTTCTTGGATACTTCTTTTTTCTAAGAAGAAAAATGCTTTCAGCACAGAAGATACTCCGTAGTTTTGGCTATCTTTTATTTAATTTGGGGGATGATGTCTATTCGTTGGGTGGATGTACGTGTTTTTGAGGAAATTAGGAGAGAAAATTAGGATATGTGGGTACGAGTAATTGCTAGCCCGAACGCAGGCCTGTATCGACGTAGGTGAATGACTTTTGCAAGCGAACAATTAGAACGGAGCTAAAACGGAGCGAGATATGAGCTGCTGGCATGAGAAGAGTGGCAGGGCTTAAAGAACAGACTCGTTGCTGTCCCTAAAAGCGGATAAATAGACCAAGTAATGGTACCGGCTAGAGAGATATCTAACAAAATCAAGAATGTGTTGAGTGCTAGAAAAGGCGTTAGCTGATACCGATAGAAGAACTTGCGGCGATCGCGCTTCTTTCCTTCACGGGATTTTTCAAGCTTCCAAGCTTCAACTGAATCTACTAATACAGATGGCTCAATTGAGAGTTCATCAGCCATCTCCTGTAGCTGATGAGGCGAAACAGCATCGCTAGATTTACTCAGGGCAATCTCCAAAATTCTCTGTACGTCTGCAGCAGAGTAACTAGAAAAATTACTCACCTCCTCCTTACGTTGCCTGCCACTATGTTGACGGTGTATGCCTTCCATTGGATCAACCTCAGAATGTTTACGATGTAAACTAATAAGCTAACGTAAGCCTAGCGCGAGTATGTTTGCGGCGTCAACTTAAGGCGAAGGTAAGTTTAGACTTGAGGTGCAAAAAATAAATTTAGACACCGTAATACATTCTTTGTTGAAGATCGCTCAGTATGGCCCTTGTGCTCTAATTTGTATAAAGACTCTAGTGGTTAGCCAATGGTCAAGCCGTCACTGACAGCCGAGAAAACCTATCACCACGGCGATCTGCGCCGCGCTTTGTTAGATGCTGCCTTGGTGATTTTGCAAACTAAGGATGTCAAGTCTTTGTCTTTAAGGGGAGTTGCCCGTGAAGCAGGCGTTTCCCACACGGCACCCTATCGTCATTTTGCGGATAAAGCTGCGCTGCTCGCTGCTGTTGCTGAAGAAGGGTTTGTCGAATTTGGTCAGTATTTGCAAAAGGCCGTGGATGCCGCTGACGCGGACCCTATCGAGAGTCTTAAAGCAGCCGGTGTGGCATATGTGCGTTATGCGATTCAGCATCCGGTACACTTCCGTTTAATGTTCAATAACCATGCCCTAGCGCCAAGTTGCGCACCCGCTACGAGCAGTTTTTATACAGCGTCTAAAGCAACGTTTCAAATTTTGGTGGATATTGTCAGCGCTGGACAGGCTGAGGGGACGCTAACGGGGAGTGATCCGGAATCATTGGCGACCGGGCGTTGGGCACTGGTTCATGGGTTGGCGATGCTCATGCTAGATGGAATGCTGCCTGCAGAAGAAGAAGAAGCGATCTCCCTCACCCAATCCATCATCACGGATAGTCTTTCCAGTATCCTGTCAAAGCCCGCTGTGTAACGTTTTACAGACATTGCGTCGTTCGGTTTGACTAACTGTCCACCCTGTAATTGCGAGCCATCTGCTCGCGGTGATACCGTCAACCCTATTCGTTGTAATACCTGCTTGTTTTTATGTCTTCGCTACTGTCTCTTTTCGCATTGGCGAGCAGTTTTTCTGGCCTCGCACTCATAACGGCAATAGCCAGTGGTCAGCAGTCAGTGATGGCATCAGCGCAAGTGCTTGATCAAGCGCCTAGTCAAGCATCGGAGCAAACTATTGCCCAAGCAGAAAACGGCATTATTACGATTGAGCAAGAGGTGCGTCCTCTGCCTGGCGGGCTCGATGACGTGCCTGTTTTTAACAGCAACAGCCCCGAGATTATCGAGTCGGACGGCATTTTACTCTCCACATTTCCTCGTCGAGGTAAAAGCGATCCTAGCGCTCATCTCAACTATGCCTTCAATGGCCGCTTCGACATTTTCTCTCATCATGTTGCTCGCGGCACCAGTGATAGAGATACTCGCACGGTATATGAGTCGATTATTGTACATAACCCAGGCGATCGCCCGATAACCCTCACCATCCGAGATGGGGCTACCCACATCAGCCAAGAATCCCCATGGAACGCAATTGCATCGGGTAGCAATAACCTATATAGCAACAACTTCTCGGGGCCAGGTAGCCGGGTGATGAACGATGTTTTGCGCGATCGCCGCCAAGCTATCTTTCCAGGTTCAGTTACCATTCCTCCTCGTCAAAGTCATCTGCTCTTAAACGCCCCCATTCCCTTGCGCCGTCTTAACGTTCCGACAGATGGCTCTCTGGTCCCCGGTCGCGAGCTCACGCCTGCGCCAACCAACGCCTCTTCTGGCGAGGGCCCTCGACTTAATGGCAGATCTACGCTGATGCGCCTCAACAGTAGTGGGCCAGTGTATGTTGCCAGTCTGGCTATGCATGCGCCCCAAGCCAATGGTCAAGAGTTTGTGCCCAGCCTAGCAGAGTGGAAGGTGTTACTGGCCAAAGGCCAGCTCTCCACGCCTCGCGATTTGCCCCCAAGCCGGCCCGGCAGCCGTGAAGAACCCTTCCGATATGGTCGAGTTGCAGGTGTAGCGAAAGGATCCCAGTGGCGAGGTACGCTGACAGACTCTCGCAGCAGTCAGCTTTCCATTCCAAGTCCAGGCGAGTCCATTTCTTATACGCTCAGCACCCTAGAGCGCAACACCTTTGGCACCGGGCAAATTCAAAGCGCTCCGCTCACTGCTCGCTACGGCGATACGGCCTACCTTTCCAACGGAAACTACGGCATTGAGTACAATCTCAACATGCCGCTGACAAACGATACAGACAGCCAAAAAACGGTCTCTCTTTCTATCCAAACGCCCTTACAAAATGATCGGTTAAACAACGCCTTACAATTTAAGGCCAACCCTGACCGACGAGTCTTTTTCCGGGGCACGGTTCTCTTCATTTATAAGGCTGATGATGGCCGCTCTCGCGCCGCCTATACCTACGTTGAGCAGAACCAAGGTGAACAAGGGCAGCCATTAGTCAACCTCACCCTCGCCCCTGGAGAACAACGCAACGTTAACGTGCAGTTCCTCTATCCACCGGATGCGACTCCGCCCCAAGTGCTTACCATCACCACCAGCTCGTAACAATGAAACCTGACCCTACTTTTCTTCTTATGCCAAGTATCTTCTTACAGGTTCGATGCTGACTCCTTTGCCATGGCATCAATCGTAAAGTGGTGTATCTGCAAATTTGGGAACTGAGTCTGAAGGCTTCTTACTCTACCTGGCAACAATTGAAGTCTCCTTAAAGAAGAACGATTGGATTTGTACTGCACCGCAAGAAACCAACCAGAGGAAACTTCATCGCTAGAAAGATAGGAAGGAAGCTGCCTCTCTAAACCATTCCAAAATTTGCCATTGTGAAGCTTTTTGACCTCTAGTAACGCTCTTCGACTATACGTTTGTGAAAATTTAAAATCTACAGGGCCTTTTCCTAGTTCAACCTCTCGGTCGATGACAATATTTTCTGCCTTACAGTACTGTTCTACGATCCCGCGAAATAGTAGCTGGACTGCTGTCTCGCGCTTCTCTGTACCATCTTCATTCCACAGCAACCTCCATCCACCATTTTCTTCAATAAAATGACGGAAAATTTCTAAGAGCCTTTCGATGAATGCATTGAAGCTCTGCTCATCGTGAACTGGAGAAAAGTGATTTGGGTTTTCATCCACAAAAGCTTTGGTTGCAGAGTGCCAAACCCACACCCCATGTCTATCAGCTTCCAGATCATAAGGTTCAGGCGGCTCTGCTTCTTTGGCTCCAATATAGCGTTGAAGAATTTGAGGATGAGCACGAGCAGTATCAATAATGGTCTTTTTATCAACAGCTCCTAGCACTTCATAGTTAACATCAATCCGTAGCTGTTCACTTTCATACCACTCCCACCAGTCCATATAGTTGATTTGTGGCAAGTCTCTAAGAAATCGCTTCGGTATAAGTAAAATAGGGCCACCAGTCACTGGGTTCGTTGGAAGATTATGTTCGCAAGCAGTCCAACGTAATCGCTGTTCATCAAAATCAGATGCCCACACAGAGTAAGGTGATGTATTCAGGTCGTATTTAAGTGCTACCGCCTTTGTGTATTCAACTAATCGAGACTTCAGAATATTGCAAAATATATCGGAAATTCGATCCGCACCAATGCCTTCTTCAATAATCCCTAATTCCTCAAAGTGACTTGTGGAAGCTACGCCTCGTTCAATAGCATCGGCAATTGCTGACGCTATCCGTTGAGCATAACCCCGACCACCACCTGAGCCAGCTGTACCACGTTGAGTATATCCAAGACACAGTTCTCTTGGTTCACGGAAACAAAGTAGGTCTACAGCTTTCTTGTAGGCTACAGATTCTGGGTTGCAATGGCCCTGTGCAACAAGCAAAAAACATCGGTTAAAGTGTTGAATAAGCAGCGTGTGAGCATCAGCCCAAAAGCCCTCGCTCGGTTCCTTAAAAATAAGAAAAGGATCTGCGAATAAATGTGTATCAGAATTTAGTATCGGATCGAACCAGTCATCATCATCGTCACGCTGGACACCAAAATGTTGAGAAAAAAGCAATATGTAAAGCCACAGGTCGTTATTTCGCCTACATGCTAACTACTCGCTAGTAGAAATAAGGTTTGTGTAGTGTAGGGATTACCACCAAAGCTGTTCGGATAACCACATAATCAGTAAGGGCTACTCTAAGATCTTTTTAAAGGGTTGTAGTGATCAATGGCTTTAGTGCCCAGACGGAGTATTGCTAAAAGTAGCAATCAAATTAAGTAACTAAGTCTGGAAAGACCTTCTGCACGGCTGGATGCACAAGCTTGCCATCACATACATTCAAAGCTGTGTGGAGTCCTTTGCCCAACGCAGAAGGTTGTTCCAAAGCCTCCATGCCATACTCTGCGAGCTGCAGCACGTACGGCAGCGTGCTGTTGTTAAGTGCCTGCGTCGCCGTCCATGGAACAGCACCTGGCATATTAGGTACGCCGTAGTGAACAACGCCTAGCTCAGTGTAAACAGGGTCGCTGTGGGAGGTCACGCGCAGGGTTTCAATGCATCCACCTTGATCGACGGCAACATCTACAATAACGGCGCCTGCTCGCATGGTGCCAACCATCTCTTTGGTCACTAGGGTTGGTGCTTTGCGATTAGGCACCAAAACCGAGCCGATGACTAAGTCTGCGTCTGCGACAGCTGCAGAGATGTTTGTCGAATTGCTATACAACAAGCTGACGCGAGAGCCAAACAGCGTTTCTAAGTAGCTCAGCCGCTCTACGCTAATATCAATCATCGTTACCTGTGCGCCCAGCCCTACAGCCATTTTGGCGGCTTCTGTACCTACGATGCCACTGCCAATGATGGCCACTTTTCCCGCACAGACGCCCGGTACGCCGCCGAGTAATACACCGCGTCCACCCTGCTGCTTTTCTAGGAATCGAGCGCCAAACTGTACCGATAATCTGC
>JBCCOO010000039.1:0-50051 GCA_039025345.1 Cyanobacteria bacterium P01_D01_bin.105
AATCAATGTGTTTGCTTCATTGATTTAAGAATGCCAGTGCAGAAAGCTTGCCTTGTGAGGATGTCTTAAGGGGTATCTGAGAAAAGCAGAAAAGGATGGGATGACACTCCCCAGGGAATCCTCAGTGTCCTCTCATGAATGAGCTACAAAAGTGTCATCCCTCGCTTCTTGAACGTCTCGTATGGACAAGCCTCGGTCAGCCCAAACAAGGACACTCACATCCATTGACACCACGGCAGCAGCTCGATGCTATCCAGCCTTGGTAATCGCTTCTATTTGCAGAATACTTAGAGAAGTTGCTGATAGGTCGTTAAGCCCACTGATGTTAAAACCATCTAACGATCTATGCTATCTACCCTCTCTGAAAAAAAGCTGCACATTGTGCGCTGGTGCATTTTTCTCGCCTGGTGCCTACTGATTGTCTCTTTGTTTTACGATCCGTTCAGCACCGTATTGAGCGATCCTCAAACGAGTTGGAGCTGGCTGGCGGATCGTCATGTAGCACTTTCCGCTGATCCTTCAGAATGTATCAAGGTTCAAGACCAATGCATTCCACTCTCTCCCTATCCTATCGGCACCCGCATCTTTTGGGGCATGGTGGTACCCAGCGCCATTTTTATTGTGCTAGTGTTTGGCCACGAGTTTTGGCGGCGCATTTGCCCTCTATACTTTTTCTCCCAACTGCCCAGAGCCCTAAAAATAGAGCCATTGTTTGATATTGAACGCAACACTTGGCTAAAACAGAATCACTTTTATGTGCAGTTCGTTCTGTTTTATTTAGGGATTACGGCAAGAATTTTGTTCGTAAATTCATCGCGAGCAACAGCAGGGACGTTCTTTATTTTGACGCTGCTTTTCGCCGCAGGCATGGTCATTCTTTACGGTGGGCGAAGCTGGTGTCACTACGTTTGCCCATTTGGCCTGGTGCAAACTGTTTTCACGGGGCCAAGGGGCTTATTGGCGAGCCAAGCACATACGGTTAAGCCTTACAGCATTACGCAGTCCATGTGCCGCTCTATAGATAGTGCAGGCAATGAACAAAGTGCTTGTATCTCTTGTAAGTCTGCCTGTATGGATATTGATGCTGAGCAATCTTACTGGACGCAGCTTTATAAGCCTGGGCGGCGACTGGTGCAGTATGGATATTTGGGTTTGGTGATTGGCTACTTTTGCTATTACTGGCTATATTCTGGCAATTTTGCCTATTACTTTTCGGGTGTGTGGAGCCATGAAATGCTCAGCGTTGACACACTGCTGGGGCCTGGGCTCTACATTTCTCAGCGAGCGTTCGCGATTCCTAAGTTGATTGCCGCACCTTTAACGTTAGCTATTTTTGCGGCAGCTAGCTGCTGGATTTGCACTCGCGTAGAACGCTTCTATCGCGGGACACTTAAACGAAAAGATCCAATGGCTACGGCTGAACAAAGCTTGCACAGAATGTTCTCTGTTTGTACGTTTATTGCTTTCAATATCTTTTTCATTTACGGCGGCAGACCTGAGGTCAACAACTTACCTATTTTTGTACAGTTTGGCTTTCAGATGCTGATTGCAATGGTTAGCAGTCTGTGGCTGTATCGAACCTGGGATAGACGTGAAGAGCAGTATGAACAAGAACGTGCAGCGGAAAAACACCGCCGTCAAATTCGCAAGCTTCCGGTCAATATCTCATCATTTCTAAAAGGGAGAACGTTAGAACAATTAGAGGCTAAAGAAGTCGCTGTTCTTTTTGAGGCACTGCCATCGCTTTTGAATACACTCAGCTTGCCGTCTCAAGCAGCTGCCCAAGCAGTTGAAAAGATAGAAATTTCTCCATTGCCTAAAACAGCATTACGAAACAGAAATTTCGTGAATAACGAGGCACCTAAAACGCAATGCATAAACAGGGCCAAAACACACATTCCATCATCACGACAGCTTTAAACCACAACCATCTACCATCCTGAGCAAAGAGATCTAAAACCATGTTGAAAACTAAGGTCATCAACACGCACACTAACGATGTTTATGAAGCTGAGCTAACCCCCCGAGCAGGTCATCAGTCAGAGTGTTTGATTGGGCGGCACCCCAATTGCGATTTAGTGCTTGAAGGGCCTGCTGTTAGCCGAGTACACGGCAGAGTTTTATTTGAGCCAGATGCTTGCTTCTTTGTTGATTTGGGTAGTACAGATGGGTCTCTGCTAAACAATGAGGAAACAGTGGTTAATCAGAGCTATGCGATCGCCCCTAACGATGTCCTCAGAATTGGCGAATTCGCAGTCATTGTAGAATCTGTTGCTACCCATTCAACATCAAATTCAGCGCCAGCGACTCGCCACCTATGGACAGGCGGCGAAATCAGCGCCCGCTGTGTGCAAATTATTGCCGAAACCCACGATGTCAAAACGTTTCGATTCGTAGCAGAACCCGCCGTGCTGTTTAACTTTAAGCCAGGGCAGTTTGTTACGCTCACCCTTCCGATTCAACATCCCCAAACAGGGCGACAGCTCACTCGCGCTTATTCCATCTCTTCGAGTCCGGCGCGTCCTCACACTTTAGATATCACCGTTAAGCGAGTCGGCCCTGCCAATGATGATCTGCCCCCCGGCGTAGTGTCTAACTGGCTGCACGATTGCTTAGAAGTGGGTATGACGTTACCTATACAGGGGCCTTTTGGAGATTTTAACTGCGTGGATCATCCTGCGCAAAAGCTGTTGCTAATTTCTGCGGGCAGCGGCATTACCCCCATGATGTCTATGGCTCAGTGGCTAAGCGATCGCGCCACGGGCATCGACATCACCTTTGTCCACACCGCGCGCACCGCCCAAGACATTATCTTTCGGCAGCGGCTGTCGCTGCTTGCAGCTCAATATCCAACTTTCAAACTCGCCTTTAGTTTAACGAAGCTAAAGGCGAACCAGGGGGCATCTAGTTCGCCTTGGTGTGGCTATCGTGGCCGACTGAATCCGGCCATGCTAGCCACCATTTGTCCAGACTATGCAGAGCGAACTGCGTTTGTCTGTGGGCCAAACGGCTTTATGAGCAGCACGAAACAACTGCTGCAAGGGATGAATTTTCCGATGGAGAACTACTTCGAGGAGAGTTTTGGTGGCCCCACAAGTCGAAAGTCGCTCAAGCCATCTCCAGGCGTGAAGTCTGAAAATGCCAAGTCACAGCTTTCAAAATCAGCGCATCCTCTACAGGCTCAAACAGCAACAGATGCATCATCAAATACGGAGATATGCAGCCGCATTGTGGAATTTTCAGCATCGGGGAAACAGATTAGCTGCGATGAGGAAGATACGCTGCTAGATGCTGCCGAACAAGCGGGAGTCTCGCTCACCAGCGGCTGCCGCATGGGGAGTTGCGGTGTGTGTAAGCAGCAGTTGCAGTCAGGAGCAGTGGATTATGACGTGGATCCAAAAGGACTGAGTGAGGGCGATCGCGCCGATGGGCATGTGCTAACCTGCATAGCCAAACCCGTTGGCAAAGTTGTGCTGTCCCTTTAGAAACGCCGTATGAGCATTGCGTATAACTAGAGGACCGTACCCTTAGGCTAGGTTAGCCGTATTTAAGGCTCGATTGAGCTTTCCGCTTTTGTACCCTTCTAAATCCAACATTACATAGCTGAAGCCCAGCGCTTGAAAAGCTTCCACTACTTCAGGTAAATTCACCTGAGCAATAAAACGCTTAATCTCATCCGGCATTAGCTCAATGCGGGCAGTGTCACCATCAGAGCGCACGCGCAAATTGCGGTAGCCCAAATCTCGCATGTATCGTTCGGCCCGGCCGACGCGATGGAGCTTTTCGGTGGTGATGAGTTCACCGTAGGGAAAGCGGGAACTGAGGCAGGGTTGGGAGGGTTTATCCCACCAGGGTAGGCCAAGGTACTTAGAGAGTTCGCGCACTTCTAGTTTGGTAATACCCACCTCTGCTAAGGGCGATCGCACGCCTCTTTCTTTCGCCGCCTGAATGCCGGGCCTATAATCTTGCAAATCATCTGCATTGAGTCCGTCTACCACATACTCATAGCCCAGCTCATTTGCCAACGGACGCAGCGTATCGTGCAGCTCGCTCTTGCAAAAATAGCAGCGATTGATCGGATTAGAGGTGTACTGTTCATTGTCCATTTCGTGGGTTTCTACCACTTTATGGACAATGCCCATTTCAGCCGCTTGCGCCTTAGCATCCGCAAAGTCTTCCGGCATTAGCGAAGGAGAATTTGCCGTAACCGCAAGGGATTTATCGCCCAATACATCGAAGGCGACCTTAGCCACCAGCGTACTGTCTATGCCGCCAGAATAGGCAACTAAAGCGCGATCCATCTCGCGGAAAATCTCTTGGATCCGAGTTAGCTTATGGTTCAAACTGTTAGACAGTTCGGCAGGGGGTGTGTGGGCAGAAAGCGTGATAGACATTCAATGAAATAACGGCGAGACGTTTCTTTAACTCTAGCGCCTCTGAATAGAATTCAGAGGCTACATCTTGAGATAGCTGAAAAGGTCTCCCTGTGTCGGGTTAACGGACTGTGAAAAGTTAGGTGCAAAGTTAGGTGTGAGCAAGCGATCCCTCATATTCTCAATATGATGAGCCTGCCGGCGCTTGAACCATTTGCAGTGATGAGTGGAAGAATGAGCGTATTGTAGCGAATGTGCGATTAGAACTGGCGGCGCTCGAAGATGGTAACGGTGACGGTTAGCAATAGGGCGGTGTAGATGAGGCCGTAGGCTGCATTTTCCAGCAGGCCACCGCCACTGGGCGGCGCCACGAAACCATTAGCGATTTCGTTTTTAAGGTTTAGCCGCTCAAGGTCAGGGAGCACTAAAAACAAGCCTTCTGCAATGCGGCGAAAGTTTTCGCTATCAGCAACTTTGTCTAGCTCTAAGATATTGCGCGTTTCGTGGCCAACGGCAAAAATAGCAAGGGTCATCAGTGTGGCCAGCACATTGCTAGTCATCGCGCCAAACATGAGCGCAGCAGCAATCAGCAGCACCATCTCTAAAAACATATACAGCACTGCTAAAAGGATGAGCGGCAGTTGAAAAGGAATGCTACTCAACGCAAACAGGCTAAGCATGAGGATGGTTAAAGCTGAAATGAGCAGCGCCATTACCAGACTCAGGCCCAGATGCTTGCCTAAAATAAACTCTAAGCGGCTCACAGGCTTAGCAATCAGCACAAGCACAGTCTTTTTTTCAATTTCTTTATTGAGTAGCCCTGTGCCAATAAAGACGACAACAAACAAACTGAGGATATTAATGGCCGCAAGCCCCGTATCCAGAATGAGCTTGTCTTCAGTGCCGGCGGCAACTTCTGGCAAAAGGGTGATGGCCATCACCATGATGACGCCGAACACACCAACGACATAGAGAATGCGATCGCGCACAATCTCTAAAAACACATTGCAGGCAATCGTCCAAATACGGGCAAATGAACGAGACATCGTCTGTGTCACCACAGCTTCCATAGACCTCTCCTGATTAGCAATATCAATATAAGTTGGTATATGAATCCCAAACTTATGCTCAAAGCAACGGCTCGAAAACAAACGTTAGAAACGATTGAGCGAACGATTGAGCATTAGAAACGATTGGAGTGTCTTAAGTTCTCGTGCCATTCCACTGAATAGGCGGCAAATCTTCTCCGCAGTCTACAGCGGTAACCCTCGTGACCTGTTGGGCTGAGCCCCCCGAGGCGGCATCTTGTGAGCTGTCGTCGCTGCCTGTGTCGGCGGCAGAACGAGGCCTATCTTCCGGTGTGATTTTGCAGGTCTTTTCTACGTAAAAGCTCTGTTCTCCCGCCACCGGGCCCAGCCAATCAGCCCGTAGCGTGAGCAAATAACCTTCCCCCAGTCGTCGAGGTTGAGGCACGGCCATCCGCCAGAAATCTCGCTCATCAGGGGCCTCAAGATTATCGACCATCCGCAGGGCGATCGCCTCCAGTCGGCTCTGACGGGTATAAAGCCAACGCTCTGTCTGATACCACGGCTGACCATTGAGTTCTCCAATAATGGCGTTTGCCGTACTCTCTATCAGCGGAATGCCTTGAGCGCGGGCACCACTCTCACGCTCTCTATCTGCCACAAAGTCATACACAAACGCGCTTTTATCCAGTTCGCTGACTAATAAACTAGGATAGTTCGCCACCCAATCTTGCACTCGAAAGAAAAACAATATCCAGCTCGTCAGCAGCAAATTAGCCAACAGCGTCATGACTAAGCTCTGCTGCTGGTCTTTTTTAGGGGCTGAAACCTTTAGCTCCCAATTAACAAAGTTAGGAAGCGCCATAATCGCCGTTGAAATCAGCGGCCAGCAAGATATCGCCCACCTTGCCCGGTTATCTTCCCAAGGGCGAAATAAGAATATGCACAGTACTGCGCCCGTTATCCAAGGGCCAAAGTAAAACCCATACGCTTTGAACTTGTCTTTGTTCTCATCAATCGCCCACCAGATAGCCGATGTCAAAAACATCCAGCTCAACGTGCTAAGCACATCTACAGGAAAGTAACTCTCTCCGTTTAGGTAGGCCAAAATTGTGGCAACTAGCCACGAAAACAAACTCAGCCGCAAGAAGGATTGCCAAGCCAGGTACTTTGTAGGCCACAGCAGCGTTCTAACTTGTTCAAAATAGGCTTTGACGGTCTCTTGCATCAGCGCCACTCCTGAGCCACTACGCGCAGCAGTAGCAAGACTAAAATTGCACTAAAACTAGCTGCATTGGCCAAAATAACGGCATCGGTAAAGTTAGATAGCGCTGCTTGGGTTTGCGAGCGGCCTTGTCTAGCGTGTGCGTAGCGCTGCCTGCGTGATAGCTTTTCAGGATCTTTAGGAATCACCCAAGCGTCATCTGAAAGCAAAAATAGCTTGAGGCCTTCCTGCTTGATGTAGAACGTTGCAAAGAACGCGATAAACCCTATAGCCAGCAAACTTGCGCCGACCTCTGCCGTCCAACCATTAATCAAAAGCCGATCAAACAAGATATAGCTAATAATTTGCGATTTGATCTGGGGTGGGGAGAGTGGTTCTAGGACAAGAAAAAGAATCCAGCCAGCCACAACAGCCGCTAAGTTGACAGCAGTTGCATACTGCACGCTTGTTTTAAACCCAAGCAGCAAACGCTGTCGGAAAATGCCAGCCTCAATGGTGACCGCGACCATTAAGAACAGCGCCTGAAAGACAATCGCCTTCAGGGGCAATATGGGTTCGTATTCCATCCGTTGTAGGCCATAGATGACGGCACTTCAAGCTAACAACGCCTTAGCAGCAATAGAGCATCGGCAGCGCGCATAAAAAGCAAGCTTCCAGAAACCAGCTTAAAGAGCTACCGCATAGGGTATCGTCTGAAGGGCCATTTGGATAGCATTTGTTTCATCGTTTCTTCAAATGAGATTTAAATAACCAATCCGTGCCCGGTGCACCAAAGCATCATAAGCCCACCCTGTAAGGCGCCAAGGCCAATGGCCAACCATCGATTCCATTGGCTTTTTCGACTCAGCGCAGCTAAAGCAATAAACAACGGGAAAATTGGCAGCGTAAACCTAGGCATAGAGGCAACCCCCACCGATAGCGGAACCAAGATGGAATACATGCCTAGTAGCCAGTAGCTCATACCAATGGTTTTATAGAATGCACTCAGCAGCCCAAATGCACCGACAAAGAAGCTGCACTCTAATATTTTTTTAAAGCTAGGTTCCCCAAACCCCTGACTCAGGGCTTGCCAGAATGCAAATAAGGGATTCATGACGTCGCGATTCCAAGCGGCCTGGTTGGTTTTGAAGAAGAGAAAATCTCCCGTTGCCTGATAGTTGTAATAACTGAAGGCCAACAGGCCTAACGGAACCAAGGCAACAAATAAAACACTCAGACGAATTTGGCTAGGTTTGAAGCGAATGCTGCTGGCGTATTCCCATAAAAGCGGCACCGCAATCAGCACACCGAGCGATCTAGTGGCCGAGAGCAGCCCACCACAAAGCCCCGCCAGCCACCACCGTCTTTTTTTGGCCAAATAGAAACACAGCAGAGAAAGGCACAGATATAGGGACTCGGTGAAGACGCCAGAAAGAATAAACGAAACCGGAAAGAGAAGAAGATATTTGATACTGCGCCGTGCGATCACATCGCCCCACTCCAGTTCCACCAACTTGTAGAGCAAATAGCAAGCCGATATCAAACAAACATTCGAAATAATCAGACCAGCAATAAACGGATCGCCGCCTGTCATGATGCCAACAAAGCGCATCAGCAGTGGATAGAGCGGAAAGAAGGCAAAATTAGTTTGGTCAGGGAAGTCTACCAGCTTTGTGGCGGTAGAATAGCCGTTTTGCGCGATATCCATATACCACATCGAATCCCATACCCCCCAGATATCTAGCCAGGGCTGATTAGACCAAACGTCTTGTTTGCCAAAGCCTTTGGGGAGCGTAGCGTAGGACACTAGCCCAATCAGGACAAGCACAGCGCGGGTGGCGAGAAACAGGCTGAAAATGTAGCGGAGTTTAAGCAGCTCTGCGCGTAGACTTGGCGACAGCGACCGTTGCCAGGGCAAACCGACAGGAGCAATGGCGACAGAATGATTTTCTCTAAGGTAAGACTTGGCAAGATGATTCGCTATAGGCTCAGTTTGCAGCTGTTTGCTGCTGCTGAAAAATGTTGGCTCGTAGCGAAAGGCAGGCTGCGCATATGAGTAAGCTGTAGAGGAATGCACCTTTTGCCTGGCATCTTGTCGATTGACGGCGCAGCCATCTTTATCGGCAACTAGGTGCTTTTTGGCTTGACCTTTATAATTATTTCCACTATTGTGTAATTGTGAAGAATGACCTAGGTTCTGTTGAGGTTGCTTTGAAGGAACGTGGGTAGCATTGCCGTTTGATTTAGGCATTGGTTCACAGGGGCTTGTATATAAGTAGCTTTCAGGAAGGACTTTTCAGGAAGTAGTTTTCAAGCTAAAGCTTCCGTATTAAAAAGAGGCATTGATGCAGATAGAGACATCGGTGCGTATGGACTTCGCGAGTCATCTTATAAATACAGTCAGATAAATGTATTTTCCGGAAGCCTAGCGATTTCGGATTTTTTTTGTAGAAATTTGTTCTGTTCAGACTTAAAGGTAACGGCCCAGGCAAATACCTGCTGGGAAACGCTTAGCATTTGACATAGCCTTCATTTAACGGCCTTTGAAAATATCAGGCCCTTTAAATTAAGGGCGTTCAAATAAGCGCACTCAAACAAGCGCGCTCAAAATTTCCCAACGGTCATTTCCTCAGACTCAGTAAGATAACAGAGTCATTTAAGCTACTTTTCGTTTCTATGCCTAAAGCCATCGGCATCCGCACTGCTCAAAAAAATTCTGAACGCCTAACAGGTCAAATCCACGTATACGACGGTGAGGGCAAGGGCAAGTCTCAAGTGGCGCTGGGGGTCGTACTGCGCTCCATTGGCCTAGGTATTCATCAGTTTATGGAGAGCCGGGTGCTGTTGCTGCGGTTTTTGAAAGGGCCAGGGCGCACCTATGACGAGGATGCGGCTATTGAGGCGCTGCAGCGGGGCTTTCCGCATTTGATCGATCAGGTACGCACGGGGCGGGCGGAGTTTTTTGGTCCAGCAGAGATTACCAAGTTTGATAAGCAAGAGGCACAGCGGGGTTGGGATGTGGCGAAAGGGGCGATCGCCTCGGGCCTCTATTCCGTCGTGGTTCTAGATGAAATTAATCCGGTGCTGGATTTGGAGTTGCTAGATATCCAGGATGTGGTGCGATCGCTTAAAAACAAGCCGGACCATTTAGAAGTCATTGCCACCGGCCGCGCCGCGCCACCCGAACTGATTGAAATGGCTGATTTGCATTCAGAAATGAAGCCGCAAATTCATCAGACAGCAGAAGAACTTGGAATTGAAGGGATTGAAATTTATACCGGAGATGGCAAAGGTAAATCCACCAGCGCGCTAGGTAAGGCCCTGCAAGCTATTGGTAAAGGGATTAGTCAAGATAAGTCCCACCGGGTAATGGTGGTGCAGTGGCTGAAAGGCGGTAAGGGCTACACCGAAGATGCGGCGATCGCAGCCCTGCGCAAAAGCTATCCAAATCTGGTAGACCACCAGCGCTGCGGACGAGATGCCATTGTGTGGCGCGGCCAACAGCAGCCAATTGACTATGTGGAAGCGGAGCGCGGCTGGGAGATAGCCAGTACTGCGATTGCTTCGGGCCTCTACAAAACCATCATTTTGGATGAGCTCAACCCGACGGTGGATCTTGAGCTCATTCCAGAAGAACCGATTGTGCAAACGCTGCTGCGCAAACCCAAAGATACGGAAGTGATTATTACAGGCCGCTGTAAAAACCAGCCTGCCTACTTCCAACTGGCCAGCGCCCACTCCGAGGTCTTTTGCCATAAGCACTACGCAGAGCGTGGCGTAGAGCTAAAGCGTGGCGTAGATTTCTAGCCCAATAGATTTCTAACCAGATAGATTTTGAGCCAGCATATTCCTAACAAAGCGCTCTTCAGTCTATTCGGCGCACAAAAGGCACAATGGCCTCACTGACCTTTTCGGCCCAATCCTCTTGGGCGTAATGCCCTGTCTCATATAGCTGCTTGATATCAACCTCCGCCAGTGTTTTGGCAAAATTCTCAGCCAAGCTCACCGGCAACCACTTATCTGAAACCCCCCAAACAATTAGCGTAGGTCGCTGCCAATCCGCAAAGCCTTTGTCGATATCGGCCATGACCTGCGTGAGTTTAAGCTGACGAATAGTCGCTAGCAGCGATCGCCCCACGTCCGAGCTTTTCAAAAATGGCCCCCGATAGACCTCTAGCGCCTCGTCACTCACCTGATACGGCCCGGCGCCTTCTAAGGTTCTATCCACCAGCAGCGGATCTTGGGTCATCACCTCGCCAATGAGCGGCAGGCCCATCTTCGAAATCTTAAACGGTAGCTTGGCTTCGCTGGTCAGCGGAGTATTAACTATCACCAAGCGTTCAATGGTGTCAGGGTGCTTCGCAGCGTACAGCAGCCCAACTGACCCTAAAAAGCCTTGCACCACTAGCGTAAAACGCTCCAGTGCCATCGTCTCTACCCAACTTTCAAACGCGGATAAAAACGCTGCTGGCGTGTAAGCAAACGAACGCTTATCGGGCTTTGCCGAATAGCCATGCCCAATCCAGTCAGGTGCCAGCGAACGAAAACCAGCCTCTGCTAACGGCCCCATCACTGCTCGCCAGCTATATCCCTGAGACACCAGACCATGCAGCAGAACAACCGGCACTTTACCCTGATCGTTCGTAGGTTTTGCCTCACGATAAAACCACCGAAGCTGCCCTGCCTCACAGATTTGTTCAGTGATGTTCACGTTGCCAATTTTCACAGGGAATACCTCACACGCAGCTCGTTTGAGCTTACCTTGGGGCCAACAGCGCAGGCAAACCCCAAAAGTAAAACCAGAAGCAAACCCCAGCAGAAAGTCATACACACCTTGACTAACACAGCAGCATCTACAACCCCACAGGCCAAAGTGCTACCCTGGTCAAATTGGGGTCAAGTTGGCCCATACCCTTTTCGGATTCGCACAATGACCGCAACCCCCAATTCTGCTGTTGCTCGACTGAAAGCCATTCGCCCTGAGTTACTGCGTTTGCACAAGGCCCTACTAGACTCAGAGCGCGTTGTTTATGAGCAAACCAACGGCCCAATTGCGAACAGCGGTGAGTTCTTTCGCTTAGTTGTCAATGACCAAGCCTTCAGTTGGCTACGCCCTATTTCTCAGTTCATTGTGCAAATAGATGAGCTGTTGGACTTGCGTAAAAAAGACACGGTAGAACCAGAAAGTGCCGCTATTTTGCTAGAAAAAGCGCGGTTAATGATGAAACCTAACGAGCATTCACTCACACCGCTGGGCGAGCGTTACTTCCAAGCTATCCAGCGTGACCCCAATATTGCACTCATGCACGCAGATATTAGCCAAAAGCTAAAGCAGCAGCTTTGATCCAACGGTGGATCCAGCGGCTTTGATTAATTAGGACACACTCACTCGGTTCACGAGCCGTGGAGGCGCTCCTGTAGACAATTAGCTGTAGATAGTTAGCTGTATTTAACGCTCATTGAAAAAAGTTATCTTTTCCGTAACCTCTTGTTTGGCCATTGAGTGAGAATCATACGATCTAAGGCTTAGATACGTACGGAAATAACGTTTTGCTCGATCAGTCTTTTCAGCTTGCTTTTGTTCTGCTAGCCAAGGTTATCGTTTGGCTAAAGCCGTTCATTCCCACCATCTGCCTTGCCATAACTTGGATGTTCATCGCGATGTTGGCACTCAGTATTGTGGCCATGCTAAAAGATGGCGTTGCTAATGTGCGCCGCATGCATCGCATTCCTTGTGCTAACTGCCGCTACGCAACCAGTGACCATCGGTTGAAGTGCTCAGTGCATCCAAGCGTGGCGTTTTCAGAAGCGGCTATTAGCTGTCAGGATTTTGAAGCTGAGGGTGAGCGATCGCAAACCGCTTTTCAGTAAGCGAACGGCCTTTGAGAGCAGCTTGATTAAAATACTTCTCAGGCAATCTTCTCAGACACTCTTCCCGGGCACACCTTTCACTACTTCTTTTATATATAAATAATCGCCGAAACCTTTATAGGGCCATAGACAAGTGACCTACAGTCAGGTGGAACTTGTGACATCATCAAGCTTTCGCTCAAAAGGCCGCGCCTCAGGCACGCAACCAAAGCGAGATGGCTGTCAATAATGTTCTAACCATGATTGATCCATCAGAAATGTTCTATCAGTCGTGTTGTGGGTGCATATTTAGCAGGATGCCTCTGCTCACCTTTTTATATACGGGCATATAAACAACCCTATGTTTTCAATTTTTATCTTGACTCACAATGAAGAGTTAGATATCGCGGCCTGTGTTGAATCTGCGCTGCTATCTGACGATGTGATTGTGGTGGACTCTTTTAGCAGCGATCGCACCGTTGAAATCGTTACGGCCCTTAGCCAGCAACACCCTCAGGTGCGCCTGGTTCAGCATGCGTTTGAAAGTCATGGCAAGCAGCGCACTTGGATGCTGCGTAACATTCCTGCTAAAAATCACTGGTCATACATTCTTGAAGCCGATGAACGGATGACCCCGGCTCTGTTTGCTGAGTGTGAAGCAGCGGCAGCCTCCGGCCAGCACGTTGGCTACTACACCGCCGAGCGCGTCATGTTTATGAACCAGTGGATTAAGCGCAGCACCCAATATCCCCGCTATCAGCTTCGCCTCCTCGATAAAGACGCCGTTTGGTTCGATGACTACGGCCACACCGAGCGCGAAGTTATCAACGGCACCCATGGCTTCTTACAGGAAACCTACCCTCACTACACCTGTGGTAAAGGCTTCAGCCGCTGGATAGAGAAGCACAATCGCTATTCTACCGACGAAGCCAAAGAAACGCTCAAACAGCTCGGTAGTGGCAGGGTTGATTGGAAAGCCCTGCTTTTAGGCCCCTCTGAAATTGAGCGGCGGCGGGCACTTAAAGATCTATCGCTACGCTTGCCCGGCCGACCTATCGTCCGGTTTCTCTACATGTACTTCGTCCTGGGTGGCATTCTAGATGGCCGCGCCGGATTTACATGGTGTATGCTTCAGTCCTTTTACGAGTATCTAATTTTGCTGAAAGTGTGGGAGCTTCGTAACGAAGCTTCGCCGTCATTTGGTGAAGTGCCGATAAGCTATGAAGAACCGGATACAGCGCATTCTAAAACGGCCTAGCGAGCAACAAAACGGCAACTGTTCTCCGTCTTTGTGCGCTGTTACACTCTGCTTTCTAACGATTTCAGATACTCTGTGTTAACACCAGATTCGCGGGTAAGGGCGATTTTTCCTGTGCGGGCAATTTCGGTGATGCCAAAGCGATCCATCACCTGCTCAATGGCAACCATCTTGCCAGGATCACCCACCACTTCTAGCGTGAGTGAATCATGAGAGACATCAACGACTCTGGCTCTAAATATCTGAGCAAGACTGACCACTTCTGAACGGTTGTCACCCGTGGCCTTGACCTTAAGTAACATGAGCTCTCGCTCAACGCTGGGCGTTTCGGTAATGTCGCGTACGGCCAAAATATTAATGAGCTTGTTGAGTTGCTTTGTCAGCTGTTCAATCACCGCATCATCACCAGGGACGACCATCGTCACCCTAGAAACGCCGGGTTGCTCAGCGGGCCCAACCGCCAAACTTTCAATGTTGAATCCGCGCCGCGCAAACAGCCCTGCGATACGGGTCAAAACGCCCGCTTCATCTTCAACTAATACAGATAGCGTGTGCTTCATTTCAATAGACTAGAGCTTGTTACCAGCGAGTTAAGCCCTGATATCTTATCCCGATATAGTCACTGTTCCTACCGCGTCGGAATTTATATGAGATTGTGCGGGAGATAATGCTCGAAGCTTAGCGGTCGAGATTAGTTGGGTGCGGCATTGGGAGGCGCTGCGCCTGGGCTAGTCTGAGAGCCGGGACTTATCGGCGGCAGCCCGTTGGGAGAAGAGAGCTGTCCGCGGGACGGCACAGGGGAAATATTGATACCGCCGTTTTGGGCCGGATTTTGATTCGGCGAAACCGGAACCCCCTGTTCACGCAAAAGCTCCTCTAGGTTTTGATCATTGCCCTGGGTCGGATCTAAAGAGGCATCGTTAGGAAGGGTCGCTAGCGCAACGCGATCGCCCCCCACCGAACGCAGCAAGTCCAAGACCTTTACTACATCTTCGTAGCGGGCACTGCGAGAGGCATACAGCACAATGGTGCCATTGGGTGCAATCTGCTGGTGCTGCACAAGAACGTCGTATAAAAGACCCAGCGGAACAGCGCTTTTGTCCACATAGACTTGGCCTGCGCTGTCTACGCTCACGTAAAGGCGATCGCGGCTATTACCCTGTACAGGCGCACTGTTATTTACCGACGGCAAATCGAGGGCGATTGCCTGCTGTCGGGTCAGGCCCACCGCCGCCAAAATAAAGAACGTGAGAATGCAAAAGATTACATCGATCATCGGCAGAATTTCAATCTGCACGTCGGACTGTCGATTATCAAGATCGAGCTTCATGGCGTTTTCAGATTAGGTAGCGTCATCAAAACGTAGACGGATTCTTCTCCGGCTCCGGCATCGGCGGTTCGATCATCGGCGACGGCGGCGTATTCACCAAATTTTCGCTGAGCAAGCTGGGCTTACCATCGGTGTAGGCCCAGGCCTGACGATACAGCAGCTCTAGCTCATTGCCCGCTAACTGAAAAACTTTTGCCTGCCCAAACACAAACCCCTGAAAGAGTCGGTAAAAGGCCAAACTCACAATCGCAATCACGAGCCCCGTAGCGGTGGAAATCAGCGCTTCACCAATCCCTAGCGCAGTGCCAGCGGTCGCATCGCCCACACCCAAATCTTGCAGGTTAATAGAGCCTAGAGAGTTGATTAGGCCAACCACGGTGCCGAGTAACCCGAGCAAAGGAGAGAGGGCAATTACAGCCTCTAGCACTTTTTCACCTCGGCGCATAATGGCAAGCTCTTCATTCGCAGAGGTTTCTAGAGCCAACCGAAAGACTTCAGGGTCTTGGTCTTTTAGCTTGAGCGCGCCCAACAAAAAACGACCCATCGGTAAGCGATTTGCACGCTGTGCAATCTGGGTTGCTGCTGACCATTCCCGCCGGGCGGCCTCTAAAACACGGCCAGAGACTGCGCTCTCTCGGGTCAACACTCTAGACCAAAACCAAATCCGTTCCATGATGGTGCCAAGCGCCAAAATGGACAAAAACAGCAGCGGCCACATGGCGATGCCGCCTTGTCTAAATAATTCCGAGATGTTCACCTAACCGCCTCCTAGCCATCTTGGCCAGTCACTATAGCTTTTGCCATACGATGCAGGCTCAGCCGCACCCGTAACATATTTCAGCACTCAGTGTAGAGCATCGTGGGTAAGGCTCCACACCACTGTAGGCAATTTTTCAGTTGGTTCTCTTGATTTCCGGTGGATTTAGTGCAGAGTGCGCTCGATGACGGGCGATCTTCGACCTATCTTCTAGCATCCAGATATCTTCCCGCATCCGGATATCTCCGAGTATTAAGGCAGCATATCTAAAATCTCGTTCGCCGCGCGATCGCACACACCCACCTCCCCCATCGCCTGTCTCATCTGCTGATACCCGGTTAACATTGCCTGCCGCTTGGCGTCGTCAGTCAAAAGCGCTAGCGCGGCATCAGCCAGCTTTTCAGGCGTTGCATCCCATTGCAAAAGCTCTGGCACAATCGGCTGATTTTCCATCAGATTCACTGGGGAAACGTAGTCACCGCTAAAGCGCACGATGTATTTGGCAATCAGCGCGGTGAGGTTACTCAGCCGGTAGGTAACCACCTGGGGCACGTTCATCAGCGCCACTTCTAAATTGACGGTACCGGATTTATTAATCACCACATCGGCTGAAGCGATCGCCAAGCGCCCATCCGCTTTATTAATCAGCCGCGCATTCAGGCCAAATTCTTCGATGCATTGAGCAACGTCGGCTTCAAAATCTGGCAGAGATACAGGCACCAAAAACCTCACCCCTGGCTGAGCTGCTTGAATTTTGCGAGCGGCAGCAAACATTCTCGGCATAATGTAAGTCAGCTCTTGCTGCCGAGACGCGGGCAATAGGGTAATGACTTTGGCCTCGGGGGTAATGCCAAGCTGCTGACGAGCAACCGCTTTAGAGGGTGGATTAGATAAAATATCCACCAGGGGATGACCCACCCAACGAACATTGGCACCCGCTTTTTGGTAATAGGTGGCTTCTTCTGGGAAAATAGCGAGCAGCTTGTCACTGACATCCACGATGGTCGCGGTGCTAGGGGTGGAAAAGACCCACTCTTGAGGCGCAATGTAGTAAGCAATCGGCACTGACGGCAAGCGCGTGCGAACCAGCTTGCCGACCGCTAAATTAGGCCCTTTGTAGTCCAGCAAAACAAGCAGATCCGGTGGGTTGTCTAGCAGGTACTGGTTAACCGTTTTTTGCGCGGCGCGGCCTTTGAGATAGTACGGAACAGCCTCTAAAAGACCAATGGCGCTGAGTTTCAGTGTGTTGACGAGGATTTTTGCACCGGCAGCCTCCATGCGCTGCCCGCCAACGCCAATAACCTCTATAGCCAGGTTGCGAGCCTTAGCTTGACGGTAGAGCGCTTCAATGAGAAGGCTCCCTTGAAGATCGCCAGAGACCTCGCCCGTATGGATAAATACTTTCGCTGTCTTCGTCATGTTACTTTTTCCGGCCAGGAACGGGGCCGCGTCGCCCTTGGGCCTGGGTGGATGCAATTAAAAAGTCGTGTAGATGACGAATGTGAACGTTTTTTTCTGCCATGGACTCTATTTCGCCAATGGCTGCTGTCAGGGTTAGCCCAGCGCGATAGAGAATGCGAAAAGCTTCGCGGAGTTCTTGGTAGACCTGCCCGCCCGCTTCTTCGGCGATGCCTGAACGGCGTAGCAGCACTTGATTCAGGCCGCGCACGCGGGAAGGATTGCCCTCTACCATGGTGTAGGGTGGCACGTCCCGTTCAATTCGGCTCATGCCACCGACCATGGCATAGCGGCCAATATGGACAAACTGATGAATGCCCACAAGGCCACTGATGCGGGCGTGGGACTCAATAGAAACGTGACCGGCGAGGGCAACGGAGTTGGCGACGATCACACGGTCGGCAATGTCACAATTGTGGGCGACGTGAGAGTAGGCCATCAGTAGGTTATGGCTGCCCATGCGAGTGACTTCGCCTATTTTGGTAGGGCGATTAATCGTCACGCATTCACGAATAGCGTTGTCGTCGCCAATTTCCACTAGGCTCATAGAGCCATCGTATTTGAGATCTTGGGGCTCTAGGCCAATGGCAGCATGGGGAAAGATGCGGTTGCGATCGCCAATTTTGGTAAACCCCTCAATCACCACATGGGCGCCAATGCGCGTATCCGCACCAACCGTCACCTTTTCACCAATGACCGCATAGGGGCCAACGGTTGCGCTCTCGTGGATTTGAGCGCCGGGATAAATGACAGCCGTAGGGTGAATCAAGGTAGAAGAAGACATATTTAAACACAGAGTAGACGCATCAGGAAAGTGACGCATGGAAGCGGTGTAAGCCCAGCCAATCTGGGCTAGCTAATCAAGCCCCGTTAATCAAGCTAGTCAATCACAGAAAACATCAGCGTCCCCTCACAGGCGAGCTGTCCATCCACCTCAGCTCGGGCCTTCATTTTGCCAAACCGCAGTCGCTTCATGGTCAGCAGCTCAGCTGTCATAATCAGCTGATCGCCCGGCACCACAGGCCGGCGGAACTTCACCTTATCAATGCCTGCAAACACACATAGCCGTCCGTCGACCCCTGGCAGTTGGCTCAAGACAACGCCGCCCACTTGAGCCATGGCTTCTACAATCAGCACCCCTGGCATAATGGGCCGCCCTGGGAAATGCCCCTGAAAGTGCGGTTCGTTAAAGGTAACGTTCTTAAGACCCACCGCTTTTTCCCCAGGCACATAGTCAATGACGCGATCCACCAAGGCAAAGGGGTAGCGGTGGGGCAATAGCTTTTGAATCTCTTCAAGGTTAAAGGTCGTTTGAGTGGCACCTGCTTGCCCTTCAGAAGTCTGCTCAGCGGCTGACTTAGCCGGTTTTTCGACCGGTTTTCCAGCGTCTTTTTGAGCAACAGGCGGCTCTTCTGTCGAAGGACTGGACGCGGGATTAGAGGTGGGAGCGCTAGTCGGCATAAACGTTAAGTAATTATAAAACCCATCAAGATTTTGCCATTAGACGGGACGAGACGCTATGAAAGTTTTTTGACCAGCGCTTTTGCCAGCTCTACGTGCAGTGAGTGGCTGGCCTTGTAGGCCACGTAGTGTGCTTTAGGAATATCACCCAATAAACTCAGGTCACCCACCAGATCAAGCAGCTTGTGCCGAGCAGGCTCATTATCAAAGCGCAGTGGCGGATTGAGCCAGCCCTCTGGGCCACAGACAAGGGCGTTATCCAAACTCCCCCCCTTAATCAGACCCTGCGCCCTGAGATAGTCTATCTGGTGGGCCAGGCCAAACGTTCGAGCCGGTGCCACCGTCTCTTCAAAGCCCTCTGTTTCCGCTGCCCAGCTGTGCCACTGGTTGCCAATAGCCGGCAAATCAAAATCAATGCCGTAGCTAAAGCGCAGCTCACTGCTGGGAAATGCAGCCACCCAGGCATCCTTCACCTGAACGGTGAGCGGGCTAGCAACAGCAACACGCCCCCCTCGAGGAACAGACTGAACGTCAATGCCCGCTGGCACTAGCACCGCCATCCATTCCTTTGCTGACCCATCGAGAAGCGGCACTTCTGGGCCGTCTATTTCTATCCGGACGTTGTCAATGCTCAGCGCCATCAGCGCAGACAGCAAATGCTCAACCGTTCGCACCTGCGCAGCACCCACCCCCAACTCTGTCGAAAGCTGAGTTTTAATCACGCTTTCAACGCGAGCTGGAATGGGCTGAGAATCGGGTAAATCCACACGGACAAACACACGGCCCGTATTCGGCTCAGCCGGAAGGAGTCTTAAGGTTGTCTGTTGCCCTAAGTGCAGCCCTACCCCTGCCGCACTTACCGCACTCGCTAACGTCTGCTGGAAAGTCGCTGCCGCTTGAATATCTGCCTCCTGGTTGGAAGGCTGCGCAGGCTTCTCAGTCGCAGAACGCACCATTAGAAGCGTTCTCCAAACCCAAAGTGGAAGCGGCTGCCTTCTTCACTCAAACCGTAATCCAATCGGAGGGCACCCAGTGGCGTTTGGACCCGAACCCCCGCGCCATAGCCGAAACCATCACCCGGTTTCCCCCGAACCCCGGCAGGATCACCCGGAACGCTATCACCGGAGCCCAAATCCGTACCATAGTCGGCAAAGAGCGCCCCGTTTAGAAACTCGCTAAACAGCGGAAAGCGATACTCTACCGTGCCGAGTGCAAAAGAGCGCCCGGACCCTACCGCGCCTTCTTCAAAGCCACGTACAGAGTTACCACCGCCGAGTGGGAATGCCTCATACGGTGGAATAGAGCCAATGGTGGTCCCGCCCTGGAGGTTAAAGGCAAGTGTTTCACGGCTATCATTGCGGCCAAAGAAGTTCACCGGCACATATTGACTGTAGCTGCCCCGAATTTTGTTGAAGGCAAGGCTACCGTTGCCGATTGGGATCGCCTGTTCTGTCCCCAGTCGGATGATATTGCCGCTAGTTGGCAGGCTGGGATTGTTGCGATTATCTAGCACCGCCCCAAAGCGAACGGTAAACAAATCGTCACGGCCGCTTTCATCCGCCGTGAGCAAGTTACCCAGCTCGTCTCTAGGGGTCACCGACCCGCCGGCATCAAGCAGCGCTACCCGCTCATACTGAGCCCCTAAAGACAGTGAGAGGCCATCTTCCAAGGGGCGACTGAAGCTGATACCCGTACCAAATCTGTTGATGCGAGGGGTATCACCGTTGGGTAAATCAACTTCGATGGGGCCGTTGTCAAAGATGAGCGATGTAGAGCGGCGATTGAACAGGCTAGTGGTGTAAGAGGTGCGATATGGATCGCCTTGAATCCAAGGATCTGTAAAGTTGATATCGAAGAGGAAGTCACCTCGAGTCGTCACACGGCCCTCGGTGCGAAGCTTTTGGTTTCTGCCTCGGAAGTTATCTTCGTTGTAGCTGAGCTGACCAAACAGATCGCCGCGCAGGTTAAAGCCTAGGGAAGCGCCAATCGAGCCAGTGTCGCGCTCAGCGATATTGACAATCACCTTGACTTTGCGGGGGTCTTCATCGCCAGGGTCTAAAGAGAGGCGAATATCTTCAAAGATACCGAGGCCAAAGACCTGACCAATATCCTGCTGAATAGCGCTTTCTTCAAAGACATCACCCGGCTGGGTATCAAATTCACGGGTGACGATGTAGGGCTTTGTCCTGCCGCCAATCGGGTTGCCGTCCTCATCGGTCAGTTCGCCATCGGCATCGATGTAGCGGACTTCAATGGCTTCAATCTCACCTTCGGCCACAATCAAAGTAACAATGCCGTCATCTGAAATTTGCGGCGAAGCCGTTACTTGAGCTAGCACATAGCCATTCTCTTGATACCAGTCGTTAAGATCGAGGACGCCGTTCTGGAAGTCTCGAATGTTGAGAATTTGTCCGTACTGAGCGCTAAAAATTTCATCGACAACGTCATCAGGGAGCACCTGACGGTTGCGGACATCGACATTTGTCAGGATGGGGTTGGGCTCTACAAAGAAGGTCACCTTAACGCCTATTGGCGTATCTTCAGGTTCTGCCCTAACGTTTGAGAAAAAGCCCGTGCCAAAGATGCTGTTGATATCTTCTTGAAGCTGAGAGCGCGTTGTGGTTCTGCCGGGGACGGTTCCTGCTGCGTTGTACACAGCATCAATTAACTCCGGTGTTAGCGGGCGCTGCTCGTTACTAGAGACGACATCGACTTCTGCAACCAGAACGCGGGTTTCGGCTTCCGCTTCATCAGTGTCTTCGTTTTCTGGGTTTTCGGTTTCTGGGGTGCCTTCTCCGGTCGGAATGGAGGGCACAGCCGGAGAGGGCCGATCAGCTTCTTCAATGGCTTCTTCAACAGCGTCTGTAGCCGCCTCTTCGGGAGAATCCGCGGCGGAGTCTTCCACCGGTGAAATGTCAATATTGCCGTCTTCTATTTCAATCTCAAAGTCTGGTTCTTCAGGGGCTTCGCCCGGCAGAGGGTCGGCCTGAGAGATTTCTATTTCTATGCGACCTGCTGTCTCGATAGCTGCGTTGGTGGGTGCCGAGCTGCTCACACCAGACAGCAGACGCTGTAGTGAGACCGTTGGTTCTAGTGTTGTTGGGTTTAAGTGCTGTGCTACAGCAGGGGCTACAGGCTGCGCCTCAGCAGGCGCTTGCGCGTCTATCTCTGCCTGCTGCTTAGTCGATTCAACCGTAGGGGTAGCCTCGGAAGATTCGGCTGCTTGGCTTGGTAGAGAGGCGATCGCCACCAAACTAAGGGAGGCCAAAAGAGCCGGTGAAACACGCATATCTTCTTGATCCTTTTTAAAACTCACTCCTCAAAGCGCCTCCGCCACCAAAATAATGGAATTGCGAAAGCTTTTCATCCCCCATGAACTGGTATCAGGCACTGCTATCAGCACAAGGACAAAAACATTACATCGCCATTACAGCAGCGAAGCCCCAGAACTCGTCAAAACGCCCAAAGCGGTAACAACGAAGCGTTCCAGAGGCACAAACGCCTGGGCTAAAGCAGCCCAGAATTTATCAATTTCAACCGATACTACCGCACTCTCAAGCGAAAACTGAGAATTTGCTGTGCCAGAAGTGCAGGCTGCACGCTGGGGAAGACGATAACGTCAACCAGCATGAGCAACGAATGATTTTATACCTGGCCTTAATCAACAAAACACTTAGAAGAAGATACGAGTGCAAAGAAGATTGGCACAAAGAAGCGCTAGCGAGTGCGCTCTAGCTGCTGCAAAATCCGATTTAGCACGGCCTGATAGCCCTCCGCGACGTTGCCCAGATCCTGCCGGAAGCGGTCTTTATCCATGACGCGCTTGCGTTCGTCTGCTTCGTTTGTATCCCACAAACGGCAGGTATCCGGGCTAATTTCGTCTGCCAGTAGTAGGGTTCCGTTAGCATCGGTGCCAAACTCTAGCTTGAAGTCTACGAGGGTGATGCCGCAGCTTGCGAAAAAGTCGGTGAGTACGGCGTTGACGGTTTGAGCTTTTTGAATCAGCTGACTGAGCTGATCAGGTGTTGTGAGGTTCATGGCAAAGATGCGATCGCGAGTCAGCAGCGGATCACCCAAGTCATCGTTCTTGTAGTAGAACTCCACCAAGGACGGCTCTAACTTAGTCCCGAGCGTCATGCCTGTTTGCTTGCACAAGCTGCCCGCGGCAATATTGCGCACGACGACTTCTAACGGCACGATATCTACGCGCTTAACGCGCATTTCTCTATCGCTTGTCGTCTCAATTAAATGGGTGGCCACACCTTTTTTCTTTAGTAGCCCATACAAATGAGTTGTCACCTTGCAATTAATTACACCCTTCTGCGCAATTTGCCCTTTCTTCTGCGCGTTAAAGGCCGTGGCATCATCTTTGAAGTAAGTAATCAGAACATCAGGATTATCAGTGGCATAGATAATCTTGGCCTTGCCTTCGTAGAGCAGTTGAGCATTTTGGGGCGCATCAGCAAGCGCTTGCGAATCAGTCATAGGGAGAGGCGCGGATGAAAGGGGCCAGCACATTATCGCGCCTGATGCGTTTTGCGACTTGGTTTAGCTAAGTTCTGTTACAGCTGTTATCGTGCGTTCTGCTATCGACGAAACAACAGTAGCAATCGTCACAAAACAGGTCGTAGGTTCCGACTACTTTGAAACAGGCTACCTATTGCTGTCTCAAGACGGTCGCTGTCTTAAGCGTAGCTGTGAAATCAGCCGTAGCTGTGAAATCAGCCGTAGCTGTGAAATCAGCCGTAGCTATGAGATTAACCGGAATTAACTGTACAAGTTCAACTGTGAGTGAATGGGCATGAGTGGATTAGGCGGACTCAATAAAGCACCCAATGGCGTTGTCCTCGGCATGGTACAGGCTCAACTGCCCAATGTCGTCACCCCAGATGATTTGGCGGCTCAAACCCAAGTCATTTGCGACATGGTCGGCAAAGCCCGCCGCAACATGCCCAGTATGGATCTAGTGGTCTTTCCCGAGTATTCTCTCCACGGGCTGTCCATGGACACCAATCCAGACATCATGTGCCGGATTGATGGCCCCGAAGTCGAAGCCTTTCGCAAAGCCTGCATCGACAACAAAATTTGGGGCTGTTTTTCCATCATGGAATACAACCCTAACGGCAACCCTTACAACAGCGGCATCATTATTGATGACCAGGGTGAACTCAAGCTCTACTATCGCAAGCTCCACCCTTGGGTCCCTGTAGAACCTTGGGAACCTGGCAATATCGGCATTCCGGTGTGCGACGGCCCCAACGGTAGCAAAATCGCATTGATTATCTGCCATGACGGCATGTTCCCCGAAATGGCCCGAGAATGTGCCTATAAAGGCGCTGACATCATGCTGCGCACCGCTGGCTACACAGCCCCCATCCGCCACAGTTGGCAAATCACCAATCAAAGCAATGCCTTCTGCAACCTCATGGTCACCGCCTCTGTTTGCATGTGCGGCACCGACGGCACTTTCGACTCCATGGGAGAAGGCATGATCGTCAACTTTGACGGGCAGCCCCTCGTAATGGGTAGCCACCGCCCCAACGAAATCATCACGGCTGAAGTCCGCCCCGATCTGGTTCGCGAAGCCCGCAAGCACTGGGGCGTAGAGAACAATATCTATCAGTTTGGCCACCGGGGCTACACAGCCGTTAAAGGGGGCGCGCAAGATTGCCCCTATACCTACATGAAGGATATGGTCGGCGGAAGCTATCGCTTGCCATGGGAGGATGACGTTATTCATACCGATGGGACGTCCTGCGGGTTTGAAGCACCCGAGCGTGACTATCAAGGAGAAGAACTCCCCTCAAAAGTTGTTGCCGATATCTTGAAGTAACCGATGAAGTTGCCGATGTCTTGAAGGAGAGAAAGATAATTCACTATGGGACGCACCCTCACAGCAGATCCTTATCCCTACCCTTACAACGGTGATCTGCGCCCCGAAAACACAGTTCTGCTCATCATCGACATGCAGACCGACTTTTGTGGCAAAGGCGGCTACGTAGATAAAATGGGCTACGACCTCACCCTCACCCGCGCCCCTATTGAGCCATTGCAAGCACTGTTGAAGGTGATGAGAGCCCAAGGCTTTCACGTCATGCATACCCGCGAGGGGCACCGGAGCGATCTGTCTGATTTACCTGAGAATAAACAGTGGCGATCGCGGCAAATCGGTGCCGGTATTGGCGACCCTGGCCCTTGCGGACGCATCCTGGTTCGCGGCGAAGCGGGCTGGGAAATCATTCCTGAACTTGCCCCTCTCCCTGGCGAAACCGTCATAGACAAACCCGGTAAAGGGGCCTTCTTCGCCACTGATTTAGATCTGCTGCTGCGCCGGAAAGGCATTCAAAACATTATCCTCACCGGCATCACCACCGACGTATGCGTCCATACAACCATGCGCGAGGCGAACGACCGTGGCTACGAGTGCTTAGTCCTTTCCGACTGCACAGGTGCCACTGACTACGGTAACTATCTCGCCGCCCTCAAAATGATCACCATGCAAGGGGGCGTGTTTGGCGCAGTTGCCACGTCCAAAGACTTGTTAGACGTTTTAACGCCATAGCGCTAGCGCCACAGCCTCAACGCTACAAATCTGATGCCATCGCCCTACGCATATAAAATGCCAACTGCCTCGCCTGCCATCCGTCCTGTTCAAGCCCCGCCACACATCGAGGTGGTCAACATGACCAAGCGTTTCGGCAGTTTCACCGCGCTAGATCAGGTCTCGCTTACCCTTAATCCTGGCACTATCCACGCCCTGCTAGGTGAAAACGGAGCGGGTAAAAGCACCCTCGTCAAATGCGTGATGGGCTTTCATATCCCTACTGCAGGCAACATCAGAATCAATCAGTCTGCTCGCGCCATTCACAGCCCCAAAGATGCCCACAGCTACGGCATTGGTATGGTTTATCAACACTTCACCTCTGTTCCTGCAATGACCGTTGCTGAAAATCTCGTGCTCTCTCGCTACGACAATCAGCAGCTCATTAACTGGAAGCAAGAAACCGCCGCGCTGCAATCATTTGTTGAAAACTCTCCTTTTCAGATTGATCTCAATAGCCCAGTGGCTGAACTCGCCGCAGGCCAAAAACAAAAGCTCGAAATTCTCAAACAGCTCTATCTTAAAAGTCAGGTTCTCATTCTCGATGAACCCACCTCTGTGCTTACGCCAGCTGAGGCCGATGAGGTGTTAGGCCTGCTACGAGAAGAAGTGGTTAAAAACAAGTTGAGCATTCTCCTCATCACCCACAAATTTCGAGAAGTGCAGGCCTTTGCCGATGAAGTCACTATTTTACGAAAGGGCAAAAACGTTGGGCAGGGAAAAGTCTCTCAGCTTTCTGTTGAAGCAATGGCCCAAATGATGCTGGGTGACACCCAAGAGGTTACCTCAGTCACCAAAGCGGCAACAACCGCAGAAAGGCGGCCTGTGCTTTCGATTCAGTCTATTCACGCCAAAGGAGAAAACGGCCTACCTGCCGTAAAGGGAATTGATTTAACCGTTCATAGCGGAGAAATTGTAGGGATTGCAGGCGTTTCTGGAAACGGTCAAAAAGAACTGGTAGAAACGCTCTCTGGCCAGCGCATCCCTACCGCTGGTCAGATACAGGTCAATGGTGAGCCCTACCGTGCCACCCGCGCAGAAATGGCTCGCCATCAAGTGTTTGCCCTGCCTGAAGAACCCTTACACAACGCTTGTGTCCCAGGGATGAGTGTGGCTGAAAACATGGCGCTGCGAACCTTTGACGCGCCGCCTCAGGCCAAATGGAGCTGGCTGCTGATTCTCAGCGCCATTCGCCAATCGGCTCAGCGTCTGGTTCAAACCTTTTCGGTTAAAACCCCTACGGTTGAGACCCCGGTGGCTCATCTCTCTGGTGGCAATGTGCAGCGCACGGTTCTAGCCCGCGAACTCTCTTCGAAAGCGGTCAAACTGTTGGTTGCGGCAAATCCTTGCTTTGGCCTGGACTTTTCAGCCGTGGAGTTTATTCATAATGCGATTGTAGATGCGCGCAATCGTGGCGTTGCGGTTTTGCTTGTCAGTGAAGATTTAGATGAGCTTATGGGCCTGTGCGATCGCATTCATGTTATCTCAGGCGGCAAACTCGTCTATGAAAGTGCCATTGATAAAGCTGACCTCACGATTATCGGCCAACGTATGGCGGGCCATCATTAAGCCCATAGCACTGAGGCCGCCCCACACCACAGAGGAAGATACGTTCCCTTACGTACAGAATATCCTGGGAATTTTTAAAAAATTAAGACCGCATTCACTCGTAACGCCTATGGTGATAAAAGATATGGTGATCAAAGACATTTTTGCTTTAGGCCAATATCCAGAACGGCTAGAGTGGAAATTTTTCAGACCTGGCGTAGATATCTACCGCCTATACGATGAAGGCCCGACCGGTTCGAGCGCTGCCCTTCTAAAATATGCGCCCGGAGCAACCGTGCCAAAACACGAACACACCGGTTACGAGCACATTGTGGTGCTCTCGGGCACTCAGCGCGACCACAACGGCAACTACGGTGCGGGGACGCTTGTTGTTAACGAACCAGGCACTCAGCACAGCATCGTCAGTGAGTCGGGCTGCATCGTTTTCATCGTTTGGGAAAAACCCGTTGCCATGCGAGCAGACAAAACAGCCACCTAACACTATGGTCAGTATTTGCGCCCAGCCTTACGATTATCCGCTCCCCCAAAACCGTCATCTGGCGCTGGTCATCATTGACATGCAGCGAGACTTTTTAGAGCCTGGTGGCTTCGGCGAAAGTTTGGGCAATGAAGTCTCTCGGCTACAGGCAATTATCCCTGCGGTGAAAGCGCTGCAGGCAGGTTTTAGAGCGCAAAACATGACTATCATTCAAACCAAAGAAGGCCATAAAGCAGATCTCTCTGACTGTCCGCCCGCAAAAAAAGACAGAGGAAAAGGAAAATTAACCATTGGCGACGAGGGGCCCATGGGGAGAATTTTGGTGCTCGGAGAACCCGGCAACGACATTATCGAAGAACTTGAGCCTCAGCCAGAAGAAATTGTGATCGCGAAGCCTGGAAAAGGCGCTTTTTATCAAACAGAACTGACCACTGTTCTAAAAGAAAAACAGATTACGCATCTTATTTTTACAGGGGTCACGACGGAAGTTTGTGTTCAGTCCACCATGCGCGAAGCCAACGATCGCGGCTATGAGTGTCTTTTAGTAGAAGATGCGACTGAAAGTTACTTCCCTGAATTTAAGCAAGCTACAGTGGAGATGATCCGCGCCCAAGGCGGCATTGTCGGCTGGACGGCCACGACTCAGCAGGTTTTAGCCGGCATTGCGGCCAACACAACCTTGGCCAACGCAAACGTTTAGAGTTGTCAACACTATGCTCGATCATGCTATTCGCGCTGCGCAAACCTATCTGCTCTCTATTCAGAAAACAGAAGGATACTGGTGGGCAGACCTAGAATCGAACGTATCGATTACGGCAGAGGCGGTGTTGCTCTATCACGTTTGGAACACGAGCGATCGCTGTCCGCGGCATAAAGTAGAAACTTACTTGCGATCGCACCAAACCACCAGCGGCAGCTGGGAGCTTTTTCACGGCGATGGCGGCAATCTTAGCGTCTCCGTTGAAGCCTACATGGGCTTGCGTCTGCTTGGCGTTCCGCCTCACGACCCTGCCCTTTTGCGGGCCAAAGCTTTCATCCTGAGCCAGGGCGGCATCAGCAAATCTCGCATTTTCACCAAATTTCACCTCGCCCTGATTGGCTGCTACCGCTGGCAAGGGCTACCCTCGCTACCGCCGTGGCTCATGCTCCTAGAGCATCCCTTTCCCGTCAATATCTATGAAATGTCGAGCTGGGCAAGAGGGAGCACGGTGCCGCTACTGATTGTTTTCGACAAAAAACCGATCTATCCCGTAGCGTTTGATTTAACCGAGCTATACGCCGAGGGGATTGAAAACGTGCAGTGGGCACTGCCTGAAAATGGCGACTGGAGCGATGCTTTCCTTTGGCTAGATAAAGGCTTTAAGCTAACCGAACTGTTTAATGCGGTGCCGTTTAGAGAAGAGGGCCTGAGACGGGCTGAACAGTGGGTAATCGAGCGTCAAGAAGCTACTGGTGATTGGGGTGGTATCATTCCGGCCATGCTCAACTCCATGTTAGGACTGCGGGCAGCCGGCTATTCCATTGACGATCCGGTTATGCAGCGCGGCCTGGCCTGCTTGGATAGCTTCGCGGTAGAGGCCGAAGAAACCTATTGGATACAGCCTTGCGTTTCTCCGGTGTGGGATACCGCACTTGCTATACGGGCGCTGGCAGATTCAGGACTGGCAGATTCAGAAGCGGCAGATTCAGAAACGGCGATCGCTAACGCGGGCAACTGGCTGCTCAAACAGCAGATTTTGGACTACGGCGACTGGGCCATTAAAAACACCCAGGGAGAACCTGGCGGCTGGGCGTTTGAATTCGAAAATCGATTTTATCCAGACGTCGATGATACAGCGGTCGTGGTGATGGCACTGCAAGATATCTCTCTGCCCGATGAAGCCCTGAAGAAAGCTGCGATCGCTCGCGCCGTTCGCTGGATTGCAACCATGCAAAACCAAGATGGGGGTTGGGCTGCGTTTGATAAAGACAACAATCAAGACTGGCTCAATGCGATTCCTTACGGCGATCTCAAGGCTATGATCGACCCCAGTAGCGCCGATGTCAGCGCCCGCGTTCTAGAGATGCAGGGCTATCTTGCAAATGATGATGCCGCCTGCAAAATCATCTCTACTCACCGGCTCCAAAACGGTCTGCGCTACTTGCTCAAAGAACAAGAAACCGACGGCAGCTGGTTCGGACGCTGGGGCGTCAACTATCTGTACGGCACTAGCGGAGCCCTATCAGCGCTTGCCTTAACAGATCCTGACCGCTATCGCAGCGCCATCAAAAAAGGAACAGACTGGCTCCTCAGCTGCCAAAATGCAGACGGTGGCTGGGGAGAGCGCGCCCATAGCTACCGCGACCCTAAGCTCAAAGGTCAAGGGCCTAGCACCGCATCTCAAACAGCCTGGGCGCTGCTGGGTCTAATAGATGCAGAAAAAACTGCCAGCAGCCCAAGCAATCAGCGGCTATTCGCCCTTAAAAAAGGCATTCAATATTTATTAAACACGCAGCAAAAAGATGGCAGTTGGGCAGAAATAGAACATACGGGCACCGGCTTTCCAGAACACTTTTACCTGCGCTACCATCTCTATCCACTGGCGTTTCCGCTCATGGCCCTGGGCCGCTATCGTTCACTCACCAATGCCCCTCATGACGCCTCTCATGACGCCAATGACACTTAACGATGACTTCAGGTAGTTTGGCTTCAAGTAAATCGAAGCAGCTTACTTCAAAGCAGCCCTGAGATTTCCGTCGTGATCGCTAAGGCGTTTCTGAGCGATCGCCTTTTCCACCCCTAGCATGTGCATCACCAGTGCCACCTTCACCTGAAGGTCGCTTTTATCTAACAGTTCACCGGCAGCCTCTCGGTCTAAATCGGTGAGGTCGCGCAGAATGCGAATGGCGCGATCGCGTAATTTCGTATTCGTCACCGCCACATCTACCATGCGGTTGCCATACACCTTACCCAGCTTCACCATGACCCCTGTAGAGATAATATTCAGAGCCATTTTAGTGACCGTTCCTGCCTTTAAGCGTGTAGAACCGGCCAGCACTTCGGGGCCAACAATTAAGCGGATATCCACATCCGCCTCCACCGGAACTTGATCGGCAGGAACGCAGGCAATGAAAACGGTGCTAGCACCGCGCTGTTTGGCTGCAGCTAAGGCACCGTGAACGTAGGGAGTGGTGCCGCCAGCGGTAATGCCAACAACAATATCGCGCCGCGTCACTTTGTGCTCCACAATGGCTTGAGCACCGCTATCTGTCTCATCCTCTAGCGCTTCTGAGCTGCGCAAAAGGGCCGCAGCGCCCCCGGCTAAAATGCCCTGAACCTTTTCGGGCGATGTGCAAAAAGTCGGTGGGCATTCGGCGGCATCAAGAACGCCTAAGCGACCGCTAGTGCCTGCCCCCACGTAAAAGAGGCGTCCGCCCTCTCTCATCGCAACGGCCGCAAGGTTAATCGCTTGGGCAAGTGCAGTTCTTGCATTAGCAATGGCATCTACCGTCTTCTGGTCTTCTTGATTAAAAACATCCACCATCTCCAGCGTAGAGAGCTCATCTAGATTCTGGCTGTTTGGATTGTTTTGTTCTGTTAACAGATGACCGCGATCTTTCATACCCTTTGCTAATAACAACAGATCTTTTTTTCTCATAGATTAGGATGGAAAACTACAACAGATTCTCTAGCTGGCGACGAATTCTATCCATCTCCTCATCGGCAGCGCTGCGCTTTTCACTAACCTCTCTTTTTCGCTGTTCCAAGCTGACTTCACCAGGCGCTGCATCTGGATTCCAGGTTGTTTCGTCAACCATGTTTTCTACCGGTGTTACTAGCTCACCTTTAGGCACTAACACAGCTTCGTAACCGGCATCTTTACAAATTTCTTCGATTTCTTCGCGCGTGATGCCTTCGATAGTTGGCGTCGGACTGTCTTGCGCCTCTAGCAAAATACCGAAACGGGTAGCGTCATCTTCCTCTTCAAACATCAGTACCTGATGCTGGTCACCAATGCGAATCGAATGAATCCCTTCGTTATCAGTCCCCACATTAAATAGAACTACGTAAACAATCATGGCGCTCAGCAGCTATCGAGTCATGCTCAAAGATATCGACGCCTCATCCTACGACAAATTCTGGGTTTTATCGACCGCGGCGACCCTATAACTGAATGCGCCGTCTTACCGACCTTCTGCAATAATGAGAGGGTTTTCTTTCTGACCTGATTACTTTCGATATTTTTTTGTGAGCGCAATGGCAACCTTCCTCCTCGAAGTCGGCACTGAAGAACTCCCGGCAAGCTTTGTAAGCAGCGCGCTGAGCCAATGGAAGGTCGCACTCCCCGCCGCATTAGAAGAAAACTTTTTGAGCCACGACGGCATTGAGTTCTATGGAACGCCAAGACGGCTCGCGGTAGTCATCAAGGGGTTACCAGCCCGTCAACCCGACCGGGAAGAAGAGGCCAAAGGCCCACCGGCTAAAGCAGCCTTTAAAGATGGCAAACCCACCAAAGCCGCCATCGGGTTTGCCGCTTCGCGAGGGGTGAGTGTTGAAGCGTTAGAAGTTCGCGATACGGGTAAAGGCGAATTCATTTTTGTGCAGCAGCAGATTCCTGGGCGGCCCACAGCTGAGCTACTACAGGAAATGGTGCCAAACTGGATCTTAACCCTGGAAGGTAACCGCTTTATGCGGTGGGGAGATGGGGACTTGCGGTTTCCGCGGCCCATTCGATGGCTGGTGACCTTATTAGATAGTGCTCTTTTGTCCGTCACAATTGAAAATGGCTCTGAGGTTTGCCATAGCGATCGCCACTCACAAGGCCACCGCGTGCTCCATCCTGAAGCGATCACGCTAGACCATGCGCAAGACTATGCGTCAGCGCTAGAAAAAGCCTACGTATCCGTTGATCCAGCGGCGCGGCGGGAGACAATTCTGCAGCAGGTGGCAAAGGTTGCTCAGTCGGTATCAGGCCATGCGGAAATCGATGACGGGCTGCTGGCTGAAGTGGTCGATCTCGTTGAGTGGCCAACAGCTGTGATCGGCCGATTTGACGATGAGTTCTTGGCGCTGCCCTCCCAGGTAACGATTACGGAGATGGAGAGCCATCAGCGCTATTTTCCGGTAAGGCCAAGTGAAGATTCGGATGACTTGCTGCCCTACTTTATTACCGTATCTAACGGGGATCCGGCGAAATCAGCATTGATCTCTGAGGGCAATGAGCGCGTGATTCGAGCGCGACTGGCAGATGGCAAATTCTTTTTTGAAGCAGATCGCAAACAGCCGTTAGAAAGCTACGTCTCTCAGCTAGCGGCCGTGACCTTCGAGGCTTCCTTAGGTTCCATGCGCGACAAAGTGAATAGGATCGTCGCGATCGCAGATCTCATCAGCAAACAGCTAGGGTTAGAGACCCACCAAAAGCAATTGGCCATCCGAGCCGCTGAACTGTGCAAAGCCGATTTAGTCACTCAAATGGTGGGTGAGTTTCCTGAACTGCAAGGCTATATCGGTCAGAAATATGCGGCCGCCAGCGGTGAACCGGCCGCCGTTGCAGATGCGATTTATGAGCACTATTTACCCAAAGGGGCCGGTGATACCTTGCCCCAAACCATCACCGGTCGAGTCGTGGGCATTGCGGATCGACTCGATACGCTGGTGAGTATTTTTAGCATCGGTAAGCTGCCAAAAGGATCTTCTGATCCGTTTGCCCTCAGGCGAGCGGCGAATGCAATTGTGACCATTGTTTGGGACGCGGAGCTAACGCTGAACTTGCAGCAAGTGCTAACGCAGGTGGTGCAAAACTTTGCGCTCAGTCGCAGTGAAGCCACCAGTGAAGGCACCAGTGAAGCCACCGAAGCGACCAGTCATGAATCGGTGATGACTGAAAAACTGACAGGGCAGCTGACAGACTTTTTCTCCCAGCGCGTACGAACGCTTTTACAAGACGGCTTAGAGATTGATTACGACTTGGTCAATGCCGCATTTGGAGAAGATGCAGACTACCAAGCAAGGGCCCTCACAGACTTGTTGGATGTCCGCGATCGCGCTCTGTTCCTGCAAAACATTCGCAACGATGGACGCCTCGCCAAGGTCTATGAAACGGTCAATCGCGCCGCTAAACTAGCCATTAAAGGCAATCTCGATACCGACTCGCTCGATCCAAGCGGTATTGTGAACCCCGATCTATTCGAGCAGCCTTCTGAGCAGGCTTTTTACAGCAGTTTGCAACAGCTGGTACCACAGACAGAAGCCGCTAAAGCTGAACGAGACTACAGTAAGCTGCTGTCTAGCCTAGAAGCGGCAGCACCGACCGTTGCTGACTTTTTCGATGGCGAAACCAGCGTGATGGTCATGGCAGAAGATGCCAAAGTCCGGCAGAATCGGCTAAATTTGCTGAGCTTACTGCGCAATCATGCCCGCGTACTGGCAGATTTTGGCGAAATTGTGAAAAGCTAGCGCCACCTTACTTTCCTATCAAATAGCTTACCGATATGACTCACCAGCCGCCCCAATCGTCCTGTACAATCGCGATTTAAAGGAAGCGCGTTACGGGGTTCTAAGCACTATGAAAACTGCCCACGTCATTGGTCTTGGCCGATCTGGGATTGCCGCCGCTCGCGTGCTGGCGCAAACTGGCTACCAAGTGACGCTGAGCGATCAGGGCAGCGCTGAGCGTCATCGCTCAGATGCAGAGGTGCTTCAAACCGAAGGCATTACGGTTAAGCTCAACCATACCTTTATACCTGTGCCAGATTTGGATTTGCTGGTGGTGAGTCCTGGTGTGCCATGGGATGCTGCGCCGCTAGTAGAAGCACGCGCCCAGGGCATTGAAACCATTGGCGAGATGGAGCTGGCTTGGCGGAGCCTGAAAGCCCTTCCCTGGTTAGGTATTACAGGCACTAATGGCAAAACCACAACGACAGCACTAGTAGCGGCTATTTTCAAAGCGGCGGGCTTAAATGCACCCGCTTGCGGCAATATTGGCTATGCCGCATGTGAGCTGGCGCTGGGGACACCACCAGACTGGGTGATTGCAGAGCTAAGCAGCTATCAAATTGAGGCAGCTGATTCACTGTCGCCGACCATTGGAGTGTGGACAACATTTACCCCAGATCATTTGAACCGTCATAAAACGGTGGAAAATTACTATCGGATTAAGGCATCGCTATTAGCCAGATCTCAGCGCCCCATCATCAATGGTGACGATCCGATCCTGTTGAGCAACGCTAAAGACCATGCGCCTGATAGCCACTGGACAAGCGTGAAAGGCAAAACGGCGATCACACCTTTGCAGCCAGACACCTACATAGAAGCAGGCTGGGTGGTGCATCAAGGTGAGCCGATTGTGGAAACCAAAGCGCTGCGGATGGTGGGGGCGCACAACCAACAAAATTTACTGTTAGCGGTGGCCGCCGCGCGATTAGCTGGCATTGATAAAGCCGCGATCGCCCAAGGCGTTGCGACTTTCCCTGGGGTATCTCACCGGTTAGAGCACATCACCACCTGGCGCGGCGTAGACTTTATCAACGACAGTAAAGCCACTAACTACGATGCGGCTGAAGTAGGCCTGCGCTCTGTGACAGGGCCTACGGTTTTAATCGCTGGCGGCGCCCCAAAAGATGGTGACGATACGGCTTGGATAAAGCAGATCAAAGAAAAAGCAGCGGTCGTTCTACTCATTGGCGCAGCTGCCCAGCCGTTTGCAGCGCGTTTGCGCGCCAGCGCTTACCCGCAATATGAAATTGTCGATACTATGGATCGGGCTGTTTCTCGGGCGGCTGACATCAGTAAACAGCAGCCGATAAAAACAGTGCTACTCTCACCAGCTTGTGCCAGCTTCGATCAGTATCCCAATTTTGAAGTCCGAGGCAATGACTTTAGGCAAGTATGTACCAAGTATCTCGGTGAGCTGTAAAAGTTTGGTTTTCAGGGTACTATTCTAAATACATTTGAACTACTAATGTTGGCATCGCTGATTTTGAGCGGCGGCTAACGGTGGTTAGCCATTATTCAGCTGGTACGGCTTACATGCTAAAAAAGCTTTGACTGCCCTGACTAATATGTAGACATCCCTCGTTTCTCCTCACCATTTATATATGAAGTCTCGACTCCGCAATCCCTATCGTCAAAAGCCGATGCCTGTCCGGCACACGCGGCCGAGCCAGCCCCAGCAACCTTCTACTGTTGTTAGAGTCTTTAAGCTATTGGCGATCGCCACAACCGGAGGCGCCATGATGTTGGGCGCGCTAGCGGGGCTGGCGTTTATTCGCTCAGGCTCACAGTTTATGGAAGGAGTCAAAATGGCCCTCACGCTGAGCCCACCAGAAGAAACGGTAGATGTGCCAACGGTAGTTGTGGAGAAAGTGCGCAATGTGAGCGAGCTCACGACGGCAGTGTTTACAATGGAAGCCGTCGTTCCTGCACAGAGCGATCGCAAGCTGGGTGAGGTCACCATTGGCCAAACGAATTTACTCTATGTGGCTTACGGTGAAGTGCGCGCAGGGGTAGACCTAGAAAAATTAGAACGGGCAGACGTTACGACAGGGCTCGAAGGCAGCGCCATTAAGCTCACCCTGCCACCACCTGAAATCCTAGATAAAAAGATAGATGTCACCCGATCTAATGTGTACGACTACAATCGGGGCTTTTTGAACCTGGGCCCCGACCGGGCACCACAGCTTCAGGCGCTGGCTCAGCAGGAAGCGATCGCTCGAATAGAATCTGCGGCGCTATGCGAGCAGGCTATTTTAACTCAGGCCAACGAACGCGCTGACTTAGTTATCACGCAGCTTCTAACTACAGCCGGATTTGACAATATTGTGGTGGAAACAACGCCAGGCAATACTTCTATTTGCTCGTAATCTAACGTGAGTTCGGGTCTCGTTATTTACAAACCCGTAATATTTATTGCATCCGTCGATTGCGATATCTAGTAATACCCATGCCGAGAATATCCCATAGAAAAAGCCCCTCCAAAAAAAGAGGGGCATAACACAAGACATATATGAGAGAACTACACAAGCGTTCTAGGAAGGGGCATCGCTTAGGTGCTTACCTATCTAACCTCATTAAACAGATTAGTTATTGAGCTCTTCTAAGGAAACCCTTTCGCGTTCAAGCACAATGACGCGACTTCCTAACTTTTGGGATACAAAGTGCTGCTTAGTTAAAACTATCTTCAAAACTATCACCGCACCTTGCAAACAAACTGCTGCTATCTATCTTTTCTGAAGGCGCTTACTGAACAGGCGCCTCTTCTTCAACGTCTGCGGAAGCTGCTTCAGGCGCGGGAGGCATAATCACGCTATCAATAACGTGAATAACACCGTTGCTTGCAGTAACATCAGCAGCGATAACGTTAGCGTTGTTAACAGTCACCGATTCAGTCACTTCAACCGACAGCTCACTGCCTTCAACTGTCTCAACCGCACCTGTTTCTAGGTCAGTAGAAAGCACCGCACCAGGGACAACGTGGTAAGTCAGGATCTGAATGAGAACATCCTTGTTCTCAGGCATTAGAAGCTGGTCGATAGCACCTTCTGGAAGGGCTTCAAAGGCTTCATCTGTAGGCGCAAATACGGTGAAGGGGCCTTCGCCACTGAGCACTTCGCTGAGCTCGGCTGCTTCTAGCGCAGCTGCCAAAATTTCAAAGGAATCGCTGTTGCCCGTTAGCTCAGCAATCGTGAAATCTTCCGTATTTAGCTCTTCAGCTGCCGTTTCTTCTTCAACGGTCTCTTCAACCGTCTCTTCAGCTACCTCAGATTCTTCTTCAACGGTCTCTTCAGCAACCGGCGCTTCGAGCTCTTCTTCAACCGTCTCTTCAGCTATCTCAGAGTCTTCTTCAACGGTCTCTTCAGCAACCGGTGCTTCGAGTTCCTCTTCAACTGTCTCTTCAGCTATCTCAGAGTCTTCGACAGCCTCTTCCTCAGTGACGATAGTCTCGTCATCTGTTGCGTCCTCAGCAACAGGCATTTCTTCGTCAGTGTCCTCTTCAGCAACGGGCATTTCCTCTTCCGTTGCGTCTTCAGCCACAGGCTCTAGGGCATCAGCGGGGGCTTCTGCAGCCTCGGAGAGGTCGTCTGCGGCTTCGAGTTCAACAACAGGCAACGCTTCTTCAGCGGAAGGGCTGGCAAGCGCCTCTACAGGTGCGATCGCCTCAGTTTCAGAAATGACTTCGGTTGCTTCAGGCATTGATAGACCTGGCAGAGCAACAAACGCACCTGCGCTGCTGGCAATCAGGCCGACCATAAAGCTTCTAATGAAGTTGGGGCTATTTTGAGTTTGCATAGAACCTCGTCTTAAAGTCTTGATGAGCAGTCTTATGAAGCCTTCATGAACACAGCTAAACCCGACGCTTTGATACAAAGCACCGTTAAAGCTTTACTAAAGTTCATTAAGCTTCTACAAAGGATACCGAAAAAATTGTGAATGAGCTTGCTGACTCAAAGATAGGTGCCAAATTTTCGAAAAGGCGTCAGGATAGCAACGGTGGGAACACGGAGACAGAATATCGTCTCCGTAATGTGCGCTGAAGCTTTGTCAAAAAAGAGATGCAGCGAACGCAATTTTCACTTAAAAACCGCCAAATATTAGCAATTAAGGAAAGATGTGCATGTTAGAGCTTTACCAATTTGAGGCATCTCACTACTGCGAAAAAGTAAGGCTGCTATTGGATTACAAAGAATTATCGTATAAGACTATTGAAGTTACCCCAGGTTTAGGCCAGATAGATCTCTATAGGCTGTCAGGGCAGCGACAGGTACCTGTGCTGAAAGATGGGGACGAAATAGTGCCCGATTCAACGGCGATTGCCCGTTACTTAGACCGCAAATACCCAGAGAAACCGGTTGTTCCAGCCGATGCCTATAAAAGAGGGCTCTGTTTGATGATGGAGGCTTGGGCCGATGAATCTATTGGTCTCAACGCGCGTAAAGCCATGATTGGCGCATTCAACCAGCATCCTAATTTCAGAACAGCGCTGCTGCCAATCACGACACCGGATGTGGTGAAAAAAGCAGTGGGCGCAGTTCCAGGTGACATGCTGAGTCTACTGGGCATAGGTGCAGGGTTTGGCCCCGATGCTGTGAAGTCTGCAACGGAGAGTCTTCGTCAAGATTTAGAGTCGCTGTGTTTGATTTTGGACACTCAGGCTTACCTCTGTGGAGAGCAGCCATCGCTGGCCGATTTCACAGTGGCCGGATTGTCTATGTATCTCAAGTTTCCATCTGATAGGTATGTCGATCTGCCGGTAGGTATTGCTAATAAAGGGGTGCCTGGCCTAGTAGACGATCCGGCCTTTAGTAAGTTTTGGCTATGGCGCGATCAGCTCTATGACAACTTTCGTAAGCAGCGCGATATCGGCCCTTCTGCCGGTGCGCCCACCACTGGCGCCACCACTGGCCCTGTTTCGATTGGCATTGAATAGATATCTTGAATAGATATCTTGAATAGACGTCTTGAATAGACGCCTTAACTACAAACCCTATGAGCAACATTCAGACTCAACTCGCTAACGCTATTGGCATTGATAATGTCAGTACGGATTTGCCAAGCGGCATCGCTGAACTGCTGTCAGCAAAAGCCCAAGCAGGGGCTCTACCGGCCTGTGTCGCGTTGCCTACAACGGTTGAGGATTTGGGCAAGGTGTTGGCGCTGGCTAACCGCAATCGCTGGCGCGTGCTACCCACCGGACAAGGCACAAAGCTAACTTGGGGCAATCTGACGGATCGGTTGGACTTGCTCATCAGCACAGGCCGACTCAATAAAATTTTGGATCATGCGGTGGGTGACTTTACCGTTACCGTGCAGCCCGGTTTGAAAGTGAGCGAGCTTCGTGCTGTTTTGGCTGAGCAAGGACAGTTTTTAGCGGTCGATCCGGCTTTCCCTCAACAGGCAACGCTGGGCGGGTTAGTGGCAACAGCAGATACGGGTTCACTGCGTCAGCGCTACGGCGGCCTCCGGGATATGCTCATTGGCGTTCAGTTTGCTCGCTATGATGGCGCGCTGGCGCGGGCAGGCGGCAAGGTCGTAAAAAACGTAGCAGGCTATGACCTGATGAAGCTAATGACGGGCTCGTATGGTTCTTTGGGCGTGCTTAGTGAGCTAACGTTTCGGCTGTATCCGAGGCTGGCTAATGTGCGATCGCTTATTCTGACAGGCCCCCTTTCAGCGCTCGAAGCCGCAGCCGCTGAGATCCGGCTCTCTGGGCTCTCTCCCATTGCGTTTGATATCGTTTCCAAGCGTGTGATGATGGCGCTCAACCAATCCAATAGTCACGGCATTGTGGCCCGCTTTCAGGGGGTGGCTGCCGGCGTAGAAGAGCAATCCGAAAGGCTCAGAAAAATTGCCGCTACGCACAATCTAGGCGTTCAGCAGTTAGATGGGAAGGCCGATACGGCGTTTTGGCAAGGCTCAGCCGCGCTGATTCGGTCAAGTTCACAGCTATGTAAAGTAGGCCTTAAACCCAGCAGTATTCCGTCATTCCTTGCACTAGCAGAGCAAATTATCCCCAGAGCGCAGGTGCGGCTATACGGCAGTAGTGGATTGGGTTGGGTCCAGTTCGATCACATAGACGAGGCAGCAAGCGATGCAGGCGATATGACTGCAGATTTCCTAGAAACAGATGTAATAGAGAAATTGCGATCACACTGCGAAGCCAATGCTGGATTTCTCACCCTCCTACAAGCGCCCAAAACACTCAAAGCAAAAGCAGACATATGGGGCTACACAGGCAACGCCCTCGGTGTCATGTCTAGCATCAAGCAAAAGTTCGATCCTCATGGCCTGCTCAGCCCCGGTAGATTTGTCGGTGGCTTATAGATGCGGACTTATAGATGTGGCCTTATAGACGAGGCCTTATAAGCCCAGTAGTTTGATTCAGCGGGTTACCAGATATCTAGCAACTGTATATCTAACAAGCAGATGACACGTCATCACACCTTTAACCGTTATGCTCAAAGTATTGCTGACTCAATCCATTCTTAAATCAATCAATCTTGAATTAAGAGACACATAACATATGAACACAACGCTCAAAGTACCTTCTATAAAATGCGAGGGCTGCGCTGACAGCATCACGAAAGAAATTAAAGTTCACGATGAAAAAGCAACTGTGAACGTGAACGTAGAAACGAAGATCGTTGAAGTAGAGTCTGATCTGTCTGAGGCGTCTATTCATCAAGCGATTACAGCAGCCGGCCACGAAGTTGCGTCCTAGTCTTCTCTCCAGCTCTCCGCTTCCGCTCACGCCGATTATCTGCCATGGCACCGAAAACCATCACCGTCAAATGTCCTCAATGCCAGAACATCTATATTGACTGGCACACCCCTGCACTCAATGCCCAAAGCGCCAAACAAGCTACGACAGCCTGCTCCAAATGTGGCCATCGCAGCTTATTGAGTAATCTTAGAAACCAATCAGGCGTGTGGCAGATTTAACACTTGCCTATTCAGCCACGTCCGGTAGCGGCGCTGCACCTTCGCCAATCCCGCCGTCTGGCGCCACTGGCCCCCTTTCAGTCGGCAGAATTGTTTCAGTGGGCGTTTCGGCTTCACTAGAGTCAGACTCAGGCTCAGACAGCTCAGGCTCAGACAGCTCAGGCTCTGTGGACGTGGTGTCTGCTTCTGGAGTTTCTTCTGGCGCATCATCAGATTCGCCTGTAAAGAACTGAGTTTGCTCACGCAGGGAAATGGCGATGTCAGCTTCACCCTGCTGCTCAAATAAATCAGCGGCTCTAAAGTAATCAGCAACCACTGCTTCAATGACATCTTCAGGGAGGTCTTGGGGGCCCTCAATATTGACATCGGAAAATATGTAGGCTTCGTTGACCATTGCTTCGGCGCGGCCAAGGTAGGCGTTGGGATCAGTGTCATCTAGAATAATCGCTGCCGTAAAGGCTTCTGCCGCTTCGCCAAAGTCTTCAGATACCATCAGATCAAACGCTCGGCTGAACACCTGTTCGTACTCACTGGCAGGGCGTACTTCAATTTGGTAGTTGCCGCCTTGGTTAGAAAAAGAAGTCGCAACGGCGCTGTAGGTACCGGTCTCAGGCAGCTCTATTACAATGCGGGAGTTAAAGTCGCGGCCAAAATCATCGTTAGAGGTTAAGATTTCGCCATCTGGGCCTCTGAGCAAAAGCACGGTATCGAAGTCTTCACTTTTGAGATCGATGGTCATCGCTTGGCCAGCTTCCCCATCAAATGCATAAGTGTCTTCCATCGGTGCAAGCGTACCATGCTGCTGCAGCATGGCCTGCGCCCAGGCTGATTTGTGGGCGATTCCAGCCACGCCTGAGAGAACCGCTAACGCAATCAATCCCTTCGTAATTTTATTAATCGTCGCCTGGGTAGATACTGCGCGCATTTTTTCAATATAAGCCGTCATAAAAGGCATAGTTTTAGGTTTTCCGCGTAAGAAGTCTCATCCAAATCTAAGGCACTCGCTCCGGTGCTACTGATATCTTATGGGACACTATGGTAGCTGTCTTGATACAAGCGATATGTTTGTTCGGTCAATCTGCAATGCCAATTGCATTGCTTTATGGGTTATTTGGGCGCTGATACTTCAGCCGATTGCTGCTCGTGCAGCTGAGGCTGAACTTGCTGAAGAAAGGCTAGATATAGAGAGGATAGATATAGAAAAACCAGCTATAGAAAGGCCGAGCCCACTGACAGTAGAGCCAATCGGGTCTGTATTGGAGGGGCAAACTGCAGAAGAGGTACCGGAAGAGATCCTCCGAACAGAAATTATTACGGGTGCGCGATCGCCCTTCACAGGAGAACCGCTCACCGCTGTCGAATATGCTCAGTTGCAAGCAGAACTTGCCTCGCCCGCAGGCGGTAATCTCGTCAACGACGATATTCAGTATCTCGTTTTCTTACTCCAGCTTCGTCAGGCAGTGCGCCCCATTATTCCCTTCCTGCCCTGACGTCGTCTCACGGCAGTTCAGCAACCGCTCCATTCTGCAGCCCCGTTCGGCAATCCTCTTCTACAAAGGGTTTTCCGCCTTTTTTTGCCTTAGTTAGCATCTTTAACCCACGACACATTCAATTCATGATCCTTATAGTCACAGCATTTTGATTCATAGAATATGTCTTGCGAATTCGCGTAAAGTCATCAAGTTTTGTTAAGCTATCAGGCATATCAAAACAGATTAAAACGTTACACATCAGGTAGTTATAAGTAGGTATTTTTCATGGCATCCACCGTTGCCGCCGATCAAGTTGATCGGATTGTTTGGAACCAACACCAAAATCCCTTCGAGGTCTTGGGACCACATCCGGTAGAGCAAGATGGCAAGAAAATGTGGGCGGTGCGCTGCTATCTGCCTAAGGCAGATGCAGCTTGGGTCATCCTGCCCGATGACCGTAAAGAATTTGAAATGAGCAATGAGCAACACCCTCAGTTCTTTGAGGCCGTTGTTGACGCCCAAATCCCCGATACTGAATCATCTAAGCTTGTAAACTATCAGATCCGCTACAAAGAAGGTCATAGCGAGTACGTCATCTACGACCCCTACGCCTTCAAATCTCCTGAGATAACAGACTTCGACATCTATCTCTTTGGCGAAGGTAAGCACCAACGCATTTACGAAAAAATGGGTGCCCACGTCATTACCAAAGGCGGTATAGAAGGTGTTTACTTTGCGGTGTGGGCACCCAACGCTCGCAATGTTTCGATCATTGGAGACTTTAACCAGTGGGACGGCCGTCAGCATCAGATGCGCAAAGGCGGTGGCGGCATCTGGGATTTGTTCATTCCCCAACTCAAAGCGGGCAACTCCTACAAGTACGAAATTAAGAATAACGATGGGCACATCTACGAAAAGTCTGATCCCTATGGGTTTCAGCAAGAGCCGCGCCCTAAAACAGCCTCCGTCGTCGCCCAGCTAGATAGCTACACTTGGAAAGACGAAGAGTGGATGGAGCATCGCCGTCAGAACGACCCGATGACCCAGCCAATATCGGTATATGAGCTGCACCTGGGATCATGGCTACATGCCCCGTCAGCAGACCCTGCCAAAAATGAAGACGGTACGGATGCAGCGGTTGTAACCGTAGCTGAGCTAAAGCCCGGTGCGAGATTCCTGACATACCGTGAGCTTGCCGACCAGCTCATTCCCTACGTCAAGGAAATGGGCTTTACGCATATTGAAGTCATGCCGGTGGCAGAGCACCCCTTCGACGGATCTTGGGGCTATCAGGTCACAGGTTACTTTGCGGTCACGTCCCGTTACGGCACCCCAGAAGACTTTATGTATTTTGTCGACCAGTGCCACATCAACGGCATTGGCATTATTGTTGACTGGGTGCCCGGGCACTTCCCTAAAGACGGTCATGGCCTGGCGTTCTTCGATGGGACTCACCTCTATGAACACGCCGATCCCAGATGCGGTGAACATAAAGAGTGGGGCACACTGGTATTTAACTATGGCCGCCACGAAGTCCGTAACTTCTTGATTGCCAATGCACTATTTTGGTTCGACAAATACCACATTGATGGTATCCGAGTAGATGCAGTGGCATCCATGCTGTATCTGGATTACAACCGCAAGCCTGGTGAGTGGGTCGCCAATGAATACGGCGGTCGCGAAAACATTGAAGCGGCAGAGTGCCTAAAGCAGGTCAACCACGTTTTGTTTAGCCATTATCCTGGTGCCCTCTCGATTGCAGAAGAATCAACCTCTTGGCCAATGGTATCTTGGCCGACCTATGTAGGCGGACTGGGCTTTAACCTGAAGTGGAACATGGGCTGGATGAATGACGTTCTCGATTACTTCGAGATGGATCCTTGGTTCCGGCAGTTTCATCAAAACAACATTACCTTCAGTATTTGGTACGCCTTCAGTGAGAACTTTATGCTGGCGCTCTCTCACGATGAGGTGGTGCATGGCAAAAGCAATATGATTGGCAAGATGCCAGGTGACGACTGGCAGAAAATGGCCAACCTGCGAGCACTGTTTGCTTACATGTATGCGCATCCAGGGAAAAAGACCATGTTTATGGGCATGGAGTTTGGCCAGTGGAGTGAATGGAACGTATGGGGTGATTTAGAGTGGCACTTGCTGCAGTTTGACCCTCACAAGAATTTGAAGCACTGTATTGAGCGGCTCAACTATTTGTATCGCCGTGAACCTGCTCTATATACCCAAGACTTTTCTCAAGATGGATTCGAGTGGGTAGATTGTAGCGACAACAAGCACAGCGTTGTTTCCTTCCTTCGCCATGACAAAGAAAGCGATGACTTTATTCTAACGGTGTGTAACTTTACGCCCCAACCCCACAGTCACTACCGAGTCGGCGTGCCTGCTAAGGGCTATTACCGTGAGATTTTTAACAGTGACGCTCGTGAATTTGGGGGGGCTAATATTGGCAACCTTGGTGGCAAATGGGCCGATGACTGGGCCTTGCACAACCGCCCCTACTCACTAGATTTAACCCTGCCACCGCTAAGCGTCATTATGCTAAAGCTGGATGTACAAAAAACAGAGACTGCGAATCTTTCTGGAAGTTCTCGCACACAGGCAGACTGAGGTGGCAGACTGAGCTAGCAGACTGGGCTGGCAGATTTAAGTTCTGTCTACGAATTATAGTCACAGCCTTAGGTTTGCGTCACAATGGTGGATAGACAGATAGTTTTGCTTACCATATTGATATGAACACCGACACCCTGGTTGAACTTTTTCAAAAAGGCTATCGCGTCACTTTAGGCGCAGCCTCCTCAGCGGTTGAAGCCGTCCAGGATCCTCAGCGTGCGGCAGACGAGTTTTCTGCAGTGGGCACTGATTGGCAACGTCTAGCCGATAAGCTCGAAGTGCGTGGGGCACTCACCGAAAAAGAAGCCCGTGACTTCGTTGGCGGCGTCATGAGCCAAATGCCCGAGCCGTTCCGAAGCGTTTCTGAAAACCTCCCGGACTTTTCTGTAGATAGTACGGCACCTAAGACCGTAACAACGGTCGCAACACCAGTGGTAGATGCTGGGCTTCAGGCTGAAGTAGAATCTTTGACGGCTGAGCTGATTGCGATGCGGAAAGAGATTGATGAGCTGAGTCAGAAAGATAGCTAAGCTACACAGACCAAACTACACAGACCAAACTACACAGACCTAAGCTGTGTGGTTTAAGACAACGTAAAATACGGCCTCCCTCGCCTAAACAGCGATCGCCAACGAATGCATGAGAGCATTTGCGGGTGCTCGCTGTTTAGGCTTATTTTATAGGCATTTATACCTGCTGGCCTGTTGCTGACTGGCCTGCTGCTGACTGGCCTACTGCTGCTATTAGCAATGGAATGGATGACACGCTATAGCAATCGACGGATGCATTCATCGATTGCTAGTCAGGTTAGCTGCTGCCCTGTAAAGGTTTCAGCCAATGATAGTGTCCTAACTAACCTGACAGATGAAATATTTAAATTTTTTGTAAAGTTGGCAATTTGCCTACCACTTTTATTTTCAGATCTCTGTCTTTTTTGCTAGGTGGATAGGTCATTGGAAAGGTCAGACATTAGAAATGGCCAGTCATAGCAACACCATTAAAAGCTAGACAATTCGATGAACTATTCCTAAATGCTTTTGCCTTTCCAGGCGCCTTAAACACCGGCACCTTAAACACCGGCACCTTAAACAGCGTATGCCTCAGAGCCTTGTTCTACATTTAGTTGCCCAGTCCCTCATTTCACAACAGTTTTTGCAGGGATTTGCCCCACAGCAGCTGTTCTTTGATCTAGTGGATGAGGTCGATCCAGCACTGGGGAATGTTCTACGTCGAGATCAGCAAAACCGGGCATATAGTCTCAGCGCACTTCAAGTGGCCACATACGCGCAGCCGTCTCAACCGCTCGCCCATACCCGCCAGCAAAACAGGCCAGTCGTGAGCCCAGGAAACCTACGGTTGTTTGCAGCAAAGAAACATAACTCGGCGCTGCAATTTTTTCACAGTCAGGCGATCGCCCCCCATACTCGTTGCTGGTGGCGAATCACGTTTCTAGATGATGAGCTATTTGATCATTTAATTTTTTTGTGGAATCATCTGTCCGGCGAACGCTTTCAGATTGGAGATGGCGCAGTAACCGTAGCGAATGTTGTGGCTAATATGTCTCAAGCGCCCGTACCCATTGCCAATTTGCCTGGAACAGACTGGGCTGATAGCTGCAGCTATCAAAACCTCTATAGCAATGCATCTACCCATGAAAAGGATATTCACATTCAGTTTGTAACGCCAACAACCTTTAAAGAAGGGACGTCTCTGTCTCCTATGCCAACGGCCAGCACCGTATTTCACTCCCTCAGAAAGTGCTGGAACCGGTATAGTGGTTTAGCATTTGCACCAAGCTTGATCAAAAACATTGTGCCGCTTAAGTTCGACATTAAAACTCAAGAGTTCAAACTAGCGAGAGCGATGGGGCTGCTTCCAGGTCTTGTCACTGGCTGCATAGGCCAGGTTAGCTTTCGCATTTTAGAGAGCGATCCGCTCACGACCAAGCACATTAACACCCTGGCAGATTTTTCGCGATACTGTGGACTTGGCTATGGTACGCCGGTAGGTATGGGGACGGTGCGTCGTTTAAATAGAACGAGTGAGCGATCTTATCGGGCTAAAGCCCAATCCAAAGTCCAGTCCAAAGTCCGATCCAAAGCTTAGTTATAGGGAGTGGCTTATTCGCTGGTCTGCTGCCCCCTTTTTAGTTAGTTTAGTGGCCGCCTGTAGCTGCGGTCTCCGATTTTGGCAGCTCTCTCGGTTCAACAATCTCGTCTTTGATGAAGTTTATTTTGTTCGCTTTGCCCAAAATTATTTGTCGGCTGCACCCAGCTTTGATGCACACCCACCGCTAGGAAAGTACTTCATCGCAGCAGGCATTTGGCTGCACAGTAGGCTGATTGCTATTGCGCCCGCAGCTTGGCCCTCTTCTTTGGCCTCTTCTTCGGCCTCTTTTTCATGGGGCTATCGTTGGATGAATGCCTTAGCAGGCAGCTGTGTGCCTTTAGTGGTGATGGGTTTTGCCTACACCATAGGTAAACAGTTCGGTAGTGAACAGTCTGGCTGTGAACAAAGAGATCGGCTAAGGACATTTGCGATTTTATCGGGACTGTTTGTTGCCATAGATGGCCTATTTATAGTGGAGTCTCGCTACGGGCTCATCAACATTTATGTGGTGCTGCTAGGACTCCTGGGGCAGTGGCTTTGGCTGTTGCGAAGTGAGGCCGAAAATAGACAAAAGCGTATTGGTCTAGGGGTGGGTGCCGGCGTTTGCTTGGGTGGAGCAATCGCAACGAAGTGGAACGGCTTAGGTTTTGTTCTCAGCTTAATAGTTTGGTCTCTGTGGAAGAGAACTCTACAGAGAGGCGCGCACAGGCAAAGAAAAGCGCGCTTTTTTTTGGTAGAAGATGCACCAGCACTAGTCTCTTTTCTCTTTTACATTGGGCTACTCTCTAGCGCTACCTACGCGGTGGCTTGGCTGCCGCACCTATGGCTCACTCAAGAAAGCTTTTTGACTATTCACTCGTCGCTGTTGTCTTTTCATCAAAGGCTCGCCTCAGATGGTCATTCAGCCTGCTCTCAGTGGTTTACGTGGCCACTGCTACTCAAGCCAATCGCCTATTGGTACGAAGAGAAAAATAACTTAGCGCATGCGGTTAACAATATGGGTAATCCGGCGCTCTGGTGGCTATCAAGTGCCGCAATTGTGATCATCTTTTTAGATAGAAGCATTCAGCTAAAAAATGGACTGAGCAGTAGACTGAGCAACAAATTAGGAAAAACGCGATCGCCACAGCGCAGACAGCAGCATCACGCTAGTCATCACCTAACAGATTTTCTACTGATTAGCTACAGTACTAACTGGTTACCTTGGCTCTTAGTGCAGCGTTGCACCTTCATCTATCTATATATGCCAGCAGCCGTGTTTAGCTTTATGGGACTCGCTTGGCTCATTAGCGGATGGCTACAGGCATCTGCGAGCTGGATAAGACTGATGGGGTGGGTAATGTTTGTGGTTATTGTACTCGCTTTTCTATTTTGGTTGCCGCTAAGCATAGGTTCACCGCTAAGCGCAGAAGATCTACAGCTCCGCTGGTGGCTGAAATCTTGGATATAGTCGTAGTCAATAAAATCCATCCTCCTCAGGCTTATCGCCGGTGTTCACGCCGCTTCGAAGAGGCCGGCAGTGGGTTCGGAGCATGGAGGCAATATCGTGAACGTCTAACAGGATTTGAGTCCCTGTTGAAATTTCACACTACCGTAACAGAGACTCAAATTCCCGTAGCGGTTGTGCCTTGTCCCAATTACCTCGACGAAAATGAACATTGTTAGCAACAGATATTGATTTGTCAGAATATAGCTGATGAATCTCCTTGAAAATATTATCGGATACCAGCGTATAGACTGTTCTACACTCTAATCGTGAAAGAATTCTGTGCAGTTGATCTCGTAGCAATTCTAGGCTGTCAAACTTTTGGCCGAGTCCTTGAACCAGCGATAGCATAGGTATTGCTTGAATTCGGTCAATGTGATTTTCCCACTGACCGCAGCAAACACAGTACAGAAGTTGCTTTACGCGGACATTGTCTTTAGAACTGCTCAACCGCTCAGCAATCTCTCTATGCAGATTAGTTTTATCGAGTCGTTGATTTTCTAAGACTCTCTCTAACTGGGCAGAATTCGCGATATTCACACGAGAGCCGTCACCACGTTCTGCGTAAAACTCCTTCAGATTTTTGAAAATAATTTGAGAAGTAGGTTCATGCACTCTCGATGAGTTTAGATTTCTAATAATTGAAGACAAACTATCCCACATATCAATGGGATCTCTTTGAATATGGCTTGGCTCAGCAGACCGAAACGGGACACCGTTGTCTAGAGCACCATCTTCTATGTTTTCGCATTTAACATTCGCATCCTCAGCACTTATATGTTCAGCATCTGTTTGCTGACAAAAAATATCTGCGATCGCAGGGCCTTCACTATTCTCATCTATATAGAAATCTTTAATAGTCTCAAGAATAACTTTTGCAATCTGACCATAGCGCTCGGGCTGATTCAGGGTTCCAACAATAGCATCCAAACTACTTTGGCACTCGGTCAAATTCGCATTTCGATTCGTTAGCGACTCCACCAATAACTTAAGTGAAACACTTTTTAAGATATCTGGATTACTTTCCCAGATGCCGTGATGTGCCGCATAAAGTAGCTTTTTAATACGATGATTTTGAGGATGAGACGAAAATATTTTAAGCGCCGTATTTAACGGTGTGACCAGCGAAAAAATGGCTTCACTAAACTGTTCTGCACTCTTAGGAGGCGTCACCTCCGGCGGCCACACATGATAGGCCGAGACACTTTGATCGATATTTTTAAGAGAAAGCTCACCCGCATAAACAGCATCTAAGTTGAGTCTATACTTCACGACTTCGTAAACTACCTGAGACATGCAAATGGCACCCGGCTTTGCTTCCGACTCTAACCGAGCAGCAATATTAACGCTGGTTCCCATAATATCTTCCTGGTTGAAAAAGATATCCCCTAGGTGTATGCCAATGCGATGGGTGAAATGTTCAGTATCTGAATTATTTTTTTCAAAAGATGCAAATTTATTTTGTATTTCGATAACGCAAGCGGTTGCCTGTACGCCGCTAATAAAATACATCAGCACCCCATCACCGGTCGTCTTTAAAATTTTGCCCTCAAAGGCAATGCAGAGATCCGTAATAAG
>JBCCOO010000040.1:0-46988 GCA_039025345.1 Cyanobacteria bacterium P01_D01_bin.105
CGCCGAAAACTCAATCAGCACCTGCTTGAACGCTTTATTCACAACTTAGACTTGGACGAGACATTAATTAAATCGCATCACAACTATCAGAACCTCTGTGAATACGGTGTCCTCGTCTCGTAATTATGTCCGGAGTATTGTATTAGGTGAGTTAGGCGTAAATTACTAGGAGTGAACTTTCTTATCATTCTTGAGCTTTCGGGTGAACTTTTTCAACAGGGTAGAAGCCGGGTGATTACACCCAGGTTAGGCTTGAACCACAGCAGCCTGTAGACGGTCACGCTTAAACAAACAAACCTTTCGTTACCATTGGCTTCTGTCCCACTTGGTAACCGCCTGGCTCAACCGCCATAGCTGCTAGCTCAATGCATCTAATCCATGCAAACGTATAGCAACTTGCTCTAGAGCAAGGAGGGTTTATGTCTAAAGAAAAATCAGCCAGAATTCTCTCGGACAGGGTGTCAAAGGCTCCACAGAATAGTTCGCGGTATAGTTCACGAAATATCGCCATTGTGGGGCCTTATGCCAGCGGAAAAACAACCCTGTTAGAGAGTTTGTTGTTTGTCACCGGCGCGATCACCCGAAAAGGCACTGTGACCCAAGGCAATAGCGTGGGCGACAGCGCCCCAGAAGCGAGAAAACACAATATGAGCGTTGAAACGAATGCCGCCTACACTGAGTATGGCGGCATTCGTTTTACCTTTTTAGATACCCCAGGCTCAGTAGAGCTACTACAAGAAACCAACAATACCCTTGTTGGTGTAGATGCCGCCATCGTTGTCTGTGAACCCGACCCTAACCGAGTACTTACCGTCGCGCCCCTTCTTCAGTTTTTAGATGCCTGGGAAATTCCCCATGTCATCTGGATCAACAAAGCTAATAAAGCCAACGCAACCTTCCGAGAAGTCCTTGACGCACTCAAAGGACTCTCCAGTCGACCGCTTGTCCCGCACCAGTATCCAATTGGCTACGGCGAATCGCTAGTCGGTTTTATCGATCTCGTCAGCGAGCAAGCCTACCACTACCATCCACAGGCTCCCGCCGATCCAATTCCGCTACCTACAGCACTGGCCGAAGAGGAAAAAACCGCCCGTGAAGAAATGCTTGAAACCCTGGCAGATTTTGACGATCACCTACTAGAAGAACTGCTAGAGGAAATAGAGCCGCCCCAGGAAGAAATTGTTCAAGATTTAAAAATGGAGCTCGGGGCCGATTTAGTCGTTCCTGTTTTCATCGGTGTTGCAGAAGCTGACTATGGCGTACGGCCCTTGCTAGATGCCCTAGTGCGTGAAGCACCCGAGCCAGAAGTAACTGCTCAGCGGAGAGGGATTACTTCAAGCGGTGTTACATCAGCAGCCGGTGTCAAATCAACCGATGCGCCTTTGGTTCAGGTATTGAAAACCTACTACACTCCCCAGGGCGGGAAACTCTCCTTAGTGCGACTATGGAACGGCACCCTAAATGAAAATGACATTATTAGCGGTGATCGCTCTGGTGGCTTTTACACCCTTATGGGCCACAGCCAAATGCGACTGCAACAGGCCCAAGCCGGAGATATTTTTGCTGTCTCTCGCCTAGACAATGCCAAAACCGGCGATACCCTGACCGTAGGCGATATCATTCCAGCCGACGCCCTACCCAAAGCCAACGCGATAAAGCCGATGTATGCTTTGGCGATTGCCCCCGAACAGCGGAGCGATGAAGTTAAACTCAGCGGCGCACTCAGCAAGCTCCTCGAAGAAGATCCCAGCCTATATTGGGAACAACACGGTGACACCCACGAAGTGATTTTGTGGGGACAAGGGGACATGCACCTACAAATTGCCCTAGAACGACTTTCACGCAAATACAATCTGCCGATGGGCACCCACACTCCGCAAGTGGCCTACAAAGAAACGATTCGGCGCTCGGCTAGCTCAGTCCACGGCAAATATAAGCACCAAAGCGGCGGACACGGCCAGTTTGGCGATGTGTATTTAGATATTCAGCCACTACCAAGGGGCGAAGGGTTCAACTTCGACCAGAAAATCGTTGGTGGTGTGGTGCCTAAGCAATATATTCCCGGCGTGGAAATGGGCGTACGCGAAGCCCTATTGCGGGGGCCATTGGGCTTCCCAGTTGTGGATGTGGCAGTGACTCTCACCAACGGTTCGTATCACAGCGTAGATAGCTCTGAGCAAGCTTTTAAGCAGGCCGCTCGCGCAGCGATGCAATCAGGCATGTCGAACTGTGAGCCGGCCCTCTTAGAACCCATTGCCGATGTCGAAATTTCAGTGCCCAGTGACTTTACCTCTAATGTGCTGCGGCTGATTAGTGGTCATCGCGGACAGATACTTGGCTACGCGGGCAAAGAAGGCTGGCCCGGGTGGGATACGATTTCTAGTCAGTTGCCCACCGCTGAGATGCAAACCTTAGTATTGGAGCTGCGATCGCTCACCTTGGGCGTTGGCTTTTTTAGTTGGCAATATGCCCACCTTGCCCCCGTGCCGGATAAAGTAGCGACTCAAGTGTTAACACGCACTGCTGCAGAATAGCAACAGGTCTAGCACAGAGCTCTGGAACAGAGGCCTGGCACTCTAAGAAAACTATCCATAGCAAAGTGCGGATGCATTCGCACTTTGCTATAACAGCCCAATAGCTACGCACCGGAAACTCTCTGCTCTGATGAACCATCAGATTCCAAATGTAACCATATTGAGGAAAGCGTCGCAGCAAAATAATCTCAGCAAAAATATAAAAACGGCCTCGACGGCGCCGCCATTCGCATAGTGTGTACCGGAGACATATGCTGCAAGGAAGACAAAGCCTAAGGAATGGACGGATTCATTGGGAGGCGAGGGGATTCAAAGGGAATCACTGTGCAGTCAGTGTCACTAGAGGATTCTTGCTCCGTTTTTGGCGCTTCCTTGTATTGCGGCCCTTCCTTATATCGAAAGTATTGAATCAATACCTCAATATCTTGAGCAATGTCATCTAAGAACTGAGATAGGCTACTCCGATTATATGGAGCCAGCAGCAGCGTATCCATCCATAGCGAATAGTAGCGATCTCCATCAATATCCTGCATGACAAAAACTTCAGAATGGACTAACAGGTAGTTGATTACCTCAGCGCAGTGCAGGGCATTTTTGCCACTAAAAACATGCGATCGCGGCAACGGATACGTAACGCGTGAAAGCAAGCCAGTCCCATTACTAATCTGAATTTCTCGTATTGAACAAGCCAATAAACGATCACATTCATCAACCTGGCACCCACCTTTAACTGAAACAACTGGTTTTAACTCCTCTGTCGTTGGAACACAGATTGTTACGAGTTTTTCTTCAGGCTTTCCTTCGGGCTGAACGATGAAATGTGACATGTGATCTTCACAAGCGTTTTGACTCATCAGATGCTCAGAGAGTGCCCTGATGTATCAAAGAAAGTACACTCCGAAGGGTTTGATTAACAGTTGATGAGTACATGCTAAGAAGAAAATTTTTATTGTTTTTAGGCATACGTAATACCCACCATTAAAAGAATCGAGAGAAAACACGCAAGCCCTGTGTCGAGGAGAATATAAGCTCAAGTATTTTCCGAAAAAAGACGCAGAGAACAGCCTCATAGACAAACGTATGCAAGCCAGAAAACATAGAAAATAGAAACAAACAAACATCTCCAATTCCTTGTTTTTACCGATTTATATCCTTTGGTATTAAGAGGTTTTTAAGCTCGTCAACAGTCACGATTAACCAGCCTAGCCAATATCTTTGAAAAGTCTTCAACAAGAAATGTTTTATTGTCCGGATGTAAAATAGGTACGTGTATAAATATACCTGTAATTTCCCAGTCAACACTGCCAACAAGTTTCAAAACGCTGTAATACAGGTGGTTGCAAACATAAGATCCCGCATCTTCACTGACCTTGCTCAAGCACGTACCCGTCACTAATCTATCCACATCTACAGTCGTTTGTAGAACAGAGATCTGTGCAGCGGCAAAACCCTCCGTGTGAGGAGTTTGCCGCTGCAGGTACCGTTTTGCCTGTCGTTCTACAGACAATCGCCATCTTTTTTCAGCCATCCCACAGCAAATCACCACGCGAGGCCGCAGACGCATAATCTCGCTCTCTACGCGCACGGGCGCTAAGTCAAAACTCACAGGGACCTGTCTTAGCCAAACAGTTCCAGAGGGCAGTAGGCCTTTTTTTTGCATCTCTGCCACCAAATCATCTGATGAATTAGACCGTTGATGAACTCGCCAGGGCTGAAACGACGTGATCAAAATGGGAGTATTCATATTGCTCTGGTCATATCGAACTATACAGATATAATCTTGCTGTAGTGATTATTCCTGTCCTGACCATTATTGACATGAGAGGTAGACTGTGACGACCATTGCCGTTATCGACTATGACATGGGCAATTTGCACTCTGCCTGTAAAGGCCTGGAGTTTGCCGGAGCCAACACAATAGTGACAGATAAGATGCCTGACATTGAATGCGCCGACGGTGTGGTTTTACCTGGTGTGGGCGCTTTTGACCCGGCAATGGAGCACTTGCGATCGCGCCATCTAATCGAACCTATTCGCCGTATCGCCCGTAGCGGCAAACCCTTTTTAGGCATCTGCGTTGGCATGCAAGTTTTGTTCGAAGGGAGCGAAGAAGGCACTGAAGCTGGTTTAGGTATCTTCAAAGGCAACGTTCGGCGCTTCCAGGCCGAACCCGGTATTACCATTCCTCACATGGGCTGGAATCAGCTTCAGCTTACGCAGCCCAACTGCCCTCTATTTAAGGGCATCGCCTCTGATGACTGGGTTTATTTTGTGCACTCGTTCTATGCCGCACCCGCAAATTCAGCCATCAATGCAGCAACGATTACCCACGGAAGCCAAACCGTAACTGCCGCAGTGTCCGATCATAACCTGATGGCCGTGCAGTTTCATCCTGAAAAGTCCTCTGATGTCGGATTACAGCTGCTAAGCAATTTTGTTGAACATGTCAAGCAACAGCAACTTGTAGCAGCCTAATCTCATCCCTCATGGTAATCAGTCTCCTATAAATACAGCCCGTGGCATGAAAGTAGAACTCCTGACATGAAGCCTTATCAGAAAGTGCCGATTGAAGAGTGCGGCGAAGCACTGATAGCTATTCCGCTAAAGCAGTTTGCTGTCGTCACGCCTCATCCATACGTCGCGTTAGGTGCGCCCTACGGTCACTATTCTCCCTATTTCCTCCGCCAGGGCGTAATTCAAAAGCTACTAGCGGCTCAAGCCTACCTGCAGCGCGATTATCCAACCTGGAAGCTACAAATTTTCGATGCGTATCGTCCTATCTCTGTTCAACAGTTTATGGTGGACTATACCTTTAGGCAGCTTGCTATAGCAGAATGCCTCGACATCACAACGATAAACGAGGACGCTCGCGAGCGGCTGCAGGCCAAAGTCTCAAAGTTTTGGGCAGCCCCTAGCTCGAACCCTCAAACGCCCCCGCCTCACAGCACAGGCGCAGCTATCGATCTTACCCTTGCCAATGAAGCCGGAAACTCTGTCGATATGGGTTCGGCTATTGATGAGCTCTCGCCTCGCTCATATCCCAGTCATTTTGCAGCGCAAAAAGGTGACGCAGCGCAGCAGTTTCATCACCATCGGCAAATATTAGCCCAAGCCATGACCCGCGCTGGATTTCAGCAACACCCAAACGAGTGGTGGCATTTCTCAATAGGCGACCAGCTTTGGGCTTGGCAGATAGGGAATGAGGCGATCGCCCGGTACGGCAACGCTAGTCCTCCATAAGGATCAGGGAATTCAGAGAGGCGCTGTCATCATCAGGACCAGCCTAAGCAACTGCAACGGCTAGATTTTTTTCTAGCTTCAGGCAATTACGATTGCCACCCACTTGCAGCTGATATTCCACACGATCCATAATCCGATTCAAAATCAGCCAGCCGTATCCGCCCTCTTGAAAATCTCCTGGCTCAGGCGCCGCATAGTCCTCTAACTCAAAACCAACACCCTGATCCCATACCTCCAAAGAGAGATTGCTATTGTTTAGCTCAATGCGAATCAGTATGGGCAGATCAGGCTGTTCGTTATGAGCATGGCGCACAATATTTGAATAGACTTCTACTACTACTAAGCGCAGTCGTTTTTCTACATTTATCCAATCAATGTCTTGATCAATTTCTAACTGAAGAGACTCCAACAGCCAGTGCTCCACTATTGACAAAAACTTGAGGTCGCTGGGCACGATGAGTTCTGTTTTTAACATGGTGTCACCTCCAGTGACAGAATAGTTTGATCATCTTCCTGCTCGCCTTCGTTTATGTGAATATACGAGAGTAAATCGTCTAGGTCTAGCTCACTAGGCTGCTGTTTCAAAAACTTCCAAAGCCCCTCCTGATTTAGCATTGAACTCCCTGCGCAGTTTGGGTCAGTAGCTTCGGTAATGCCATCACTAGTTAATAGCAACACATCACCCTGTAACATTTTCAATCTGCCCGCGTCTGCCTTCCAAACGGGTAAGATGCCCAGCGGAATGCTTCTCACATCTAAGTAGGTTGGCTCTATAGTGATACCGTTGTGGTCTACCCCATTCTCACTTAACCTTTGTGAAACAACCGCTTGATGAGACCACTTAATCGGATAGACATGTCCGGCATTGGCATACACCAAATCCCCTAATTCTGGTGTATATCTAACCAGTGCCATCGTAATAAAGCAGTTATTGCTCATTAAATCGTTAGACAAACTCTGATTGAGATTGCTCATAACCACCTCCGGCTCCGGCGACTTCTCTTGGGCCAGCTCGCGGCGCAATACAGAAATAGCGCTTGCCATAAACAACGCTGCAGGTACGCCTTTGCCAGAGACATCACCAACTGCCAACCAAATATCACCGTGCGGATGCATAAATACTTCATAGAAGTCGCCCCCCACTTCCCGAGCCGGTTGGCAGCGGGCCTGAATTTTGATGCTCGGCAGATCAGTCCAGCGCTGGTGCAGCAAATTGCTTTGGATTTTACGAGCCACGTCTAGCTCAGCACGCATCTGCATTGATTGGAAATGGATGCGCTGATAAAGCTTTGCGTGAGAAATGGCCAATGCGACCTGAGCAGAGACCGTACTTAGCATTTCAACGGTGCTGTCTGCCCACTGCTTACGGTTGGTTTGTTTATACAGACAAATCGTTGCAATCAGTGTGCCTTTCTCTAAAAAAGGCACCACGATGCGGCTAACCTGTTCTCCTTTAACCATGACAGGTTCAGACAGAATATCTAGGCTCTCATGCAGCGGCGGCAGCGCATCTAGAGCCAAATCCTCCAACAGCCCAGAACCACTTTGAGAAGCGTCGTCGTCGCTGGGGCGATAGATGAGCTGAGCGGCAACCTCACTATTGCCAGCATCGCCTTGAACCGGATAGAGAATAGCTAAGTCAGTATCGAAGGCCTGTCCGAGTGCTTGCACTACTGTTTGTAAGGTATTGGCATAGTCGAGAGACCCTCGTACCGCCGTCATAATCTCGTTACTTAGGGATTCTTGGGCAAGTGCTCGGCTAAGTGCTCGGGTGCGTTGCTTAATCACGCGATAGGTTTCAGCAGCCTGTGCAATGACCTCTTTGAGCTTAATAGAGTTCCACGGCTTCGTAATGTATTTAAATACCTTACCGGAGTTGATAGCTGAGACTAGATCTTCGACATCGGTATAACCGGTAAGGACAATTCGAATCGTGTCAGGAAATCTTTCCACAGTGCGACTCAAAAAATCCGTACCGTTCATCTTGGGCATTCGCTGATCGGAAATGATAATGCCCATTTCACCTTGCTTATCCAGCACATCTAGGGCCTGAGCGCCGCTAGTTGCCTTAAATACTTTGAAATCTCGACGAAAAGTCCGATACAGCAAATCTAAGTTGTCAGGCTCATCATCTACGACAAGCAGCTTTAGTTTTTCTTCCATACGGGGAGGGCCTGCGGTGGTTTAGCCAGCTAGCTTAGCTAGCAGTTATTTGAACAGAATAAGCGGGGCATACTCAGGCTGTTATGGCAGACCTAATGTGCCCGCTTTGCATTACCTGCTAGCGCTATGTGCGGATCCAACTCACCGAACTTGTACGGATAAAATTTGCCTTGTAAATCTGTTTGTTTTTCAGCTAACTCTACCTTAAGGAAGAAGACAGTCAATGGGATTGAAATGTTATGGACGAATTAATCAGCACAATCACAAAAAGGAAGAACAACAGAAAAGACAAATAGAAAAGTGCCGCTGTTATTATTGCACTGGATGGTCTCTTTCAAGGTTGTCAAAGGCTTTTAAAGCCAATGTGAGTAGCATTCCTCTCTGGTTGTTTTGGTTGTTGTGCGGTGGAATATCTCCAGTCGTTGTACAAGGCGTTATGGCACAAGGCGTTATGGCACAAGGCATCATGTCATCAGAAATCACAACATTCGAGTTAGATCAGGCCATTTGCGCTAACAATTGGCCTCAAGCCATTAGCCTTGTCACAAGGCTAATGGCACAAAATACAACAACCAGTACTGAGCGTAATACCCTGTTGTCACTACGTAGACAGCTAGAGCGATATCAAAGAGAAAATGTGTTAGTCACTGATGAGCTTGCCTGCGATCGCAGCGACGCATATTACCTGCGGTCACCATCGCCTCATCTTGGCCAAGCGCCTGCCCCCAACAATGAGCCATTGGGTTGGGAGAATGCCGTCATCGAAGCCACTGAAAATCGCTTCAATACCGAAATTATTACCGAATCTGTAGATCTGACGTTGCCAGTCACCACTAATGAGATTCAAGGGCTAACCTCTGCAACCCCAGTGGATTTAACTCAAGGGCTAAACGTCGTTTCTGGACACGTCGGCCAAGGGCACAACGTATATGGTTTTGTGGCGGGTTTAGGAGATCGCTTAGAAGCTAATCTCAATGTCACTCGCGTGATGACCGGTAGCTTATACACAAGCGACGACTCTCAGCTCTTTATCTTTGATCGCCAGGGCAACCTCATCGCTGCTGCCGATGACACTGACGACAGCCCCCAGTCTCGGCTCACAGATATCCCTATCCCCAAAACAGATCTCTATTTTGCCGTTGTTACCACCTACAACAATGATCCAGTTCTAGATCGAAACGGTCGCCTCACTGGATGGCAAGATAACGGCGGAGGTCGCTTCGACTATACGCTCACAATCTCAGGCATAACACCTACAAATGAGCTGGTGAGATAGGCATAACCTGCAAAGCGATCGCCGTGCATATCGCGTGCGTATACTACTGTCGGTAAGGACACGTCATGCAGCTTCTATGGATATCAAAGAGATTATTACCGCGTTTGAACAGTGGGCCAATCCGGCTTGGCAGGAAAAATGGGACAACAGCGGCTGGCAAGTAGAACCGGGTATTCTCTCTGAGCCTGCGGGCGTGTTGGTCTGTCTCACACCGACGTTAGCTGTCATGGAAGAGGCCATAGCCCTTAAAGCAAAGGGTCGGCCTGTCAACCTCATTTTTGCCCATCACCCACTCATCTTTGGCGGTATCTCTGCAGTTCGCAGCACAGATAGCGTAGGCAAAGTCGTACATAAAGCGATCGCCCATCGCATCGGCATTTACAGCGCACACACCAATTTTGATCAGGTCGCAGGCGGAACGGCCGATGTGCTCGCCCAGCTGTTAAGTCTGCAGTCAGCTGAACCTATAGCGGTCACTGATACAGCCTCAGCACGCGGCTACGGCAGGGTAGGCAAGCTACCCATCGCTCAGCCGCTACAGCAGTTGCTAGACGCTATACAATCTGTGCTTTCGCCGCCGAGGCTCCTGCACTCTCCTATTGATAATTTTCAACACCCCATAGAGACTGTTGCGGTGCTGGGCGGATCAGGCGCAGGCTACCTGTCAGCCGTCGTCCAAACGGGCGCCCAAGCCTACCTCACAGCAGACTGTAAATTTCATCAGTTTCAGGAAAGTCGAGATCAGGGGCTAGTGCTCATTGATGCAGGACACTATGCAACGGAGAGACCGGCCTGCGCGCGACTGGTGAAATGGTTTGAGCAACAGGGTGTGAAGTGGACAGCACTCAGTGAAAAAGACGAAGACTTTAGGCAGCTTTGTTAGCCTGCATGACTAAATTACGTGGCTAGCTAAAGTTGCCTAAGTTGCATAGCTAACCTTCAGGTTTTGTTAGATTGCATGGCTGTAGCCGCACTCTCATCAGCGTCCAAATGCGTTGCGGCTTGCTCTGCCATTTCTTTTTTGAGCATGTTGTCCAAATGGCTAATGTAGTATTCCATGCGGTGATCGCTAATGTGATCAACTCTCCCACTGATTACACCTCTTGTTATACCTAACAGGGCATCGGCAGCGCGAGCGCGGAGGGAGTGGTTAACGTTAGCCGTGATGACGCCCTTACGGTTAAAGTAGGTTGCCCCCCCAACGTGACCATACAGCCGGGTAGGGTTCCAAATAGAAAAAGGAGGTGGCACGTGGGGGACAATATCGTTGTTGTTGACGAAGCGAAAGACCTTGCCTTGCGTAATGTTGTTGAGCTGTCGGACGAAGGTGCGATCGCCAACCCGAGGCTGTCCAAAAGTATACACGCCAGCAACCTCAATGCCGTGCTCAGCCAAAGCTGCCGCTGCAATGGTCGCAAGCGCACCTCCTAAGCTATGGCCCGTGATATATAGCGGCGGCAAGGCATTGCCCATATCAGCACAGTCTTGCCGCCATCGCCCCATTTGGGCAAGCACCGACTTCTCAATGATGGCCCACGCCAAAAAGAATCCTTTGTGAACACGGCCTCTGTAGGAAGAGTTGGCCGCAACGCCATCTTTATAGATGGTGAAGTTACGCAGTTGAGTTGTAAAGTTGGTGAGCCAGTCTTTAGATTCTTGACTCCCGCGAAAGGCAAGCACCATAAACTTATCCGTGCGAAACATAAACGCCTGGGTGTCTCGGCCATGATTGTGAAAATAACGGAAATTGTGGCGAATCACCTCGCGAGAAGAGTGCTTGGTCAGCGGAACACACCAGCGGCCCACCACTTCTGCAATAAATTGTTTATCTTGGTAGGCCAGATAAGCGGCCTTAGCAAGGGTAAGGGCTAGCTGTGTGTTAATGGGTTGCGTAGGTGTCTTAGCATCCACATGGGAACGCAGCGGAGCGTGCATCGCAGCAACTAAATCAGTATCTTTGTAGGGAGAAGGCAAGATGCGGTAGTCATAGCGCTCAAACAGCTTTTGAACGCCAAAAAAACCGCTGCTGTGAATGTAGCTATAAAGTGCATCGTAAAACTTGGAGGCCCCTGGCCGACGATAGGCAGGATCTGCAATGAGCTGTATCCAGTAACTGAGCCAAGGCCATAGCTCTTCTTCAGAAAATAGCCCAGACTCTAAAAAGTAACCGAAGTGTTCTAAGCCGTTTAGGAGCTTATTAAACCAATCTCTGAGCGCGGTTTCAATTTGGTATTGACGCAGATCTTCAGGGTCTAGCTGGTCATGGTCTTGATGGTATTCTATCCGGTGTTTTACTCTGGTTCGCTCTGCGTGGTTGGCCAAGGCGTGGCAGAGCAGCTCATCTTCCACACGAAAAACGATTGGCTGATCTCGGTCTTTGAGGTTGCGGGCTGGAATCGTGTAGTCACGGTACTCTTCAAAGTCTAGAATCTTCAGGGCATTGCGAATCTCAGGGTCTTGCTCAAACGATTGAACAGCCTGACGCAAAAATTCTATGCGCTGCCACTGCTGCTGCCGCGCGTAGTGGCGAGCACCCCAAGCCAGTGCGCCTCCTGCAACAGCCGCGCCAAAACCCAACAGTAATTGCGCACTGAGCCGCAAACTTTGCGCATCAACCGTCACTGCGATCGCTTCGACACTCACCAGACCCCCTCCACTCATTTCGCTGACCTCTGGCGCAGATACAGCTTGCCCAAAGCCCAGATGTTCAAAGCCCAGATGTTCAAAGCCCAGATCTCCAAAACCCAGAGCCGATAGCAGTGATAGCGTCAGTAAAGGCCCAGAGAAAGATCCCAAAAAACACCCAGGAAAGGAGCCAGAAAACATCGCTAGGGTCGTTAGAAGAGGCATGCTGCAGCCGGTCAACAGTTGCTTGACAGTGCCAAGAGGCTACCCAAAGGGTTAAATAACATCAACCCAATTCGTTAATTTTTTGCAAAGAACAGGGCAAGCCGTAAGCGACCTAGAAAGTTCCGGTTTGCGACCTCAGTAATTCAGTGCAATGTGCCAGATAAAAATATACACTCCTTCTATGTAAAATCTTTGGAGTGTAAAATTCACTAGCTTGAAAAACTAACTTTGCTTAGAGGCCCATGTGCTCAGACACCCATTTGCTCAGAGACCTATCAGAAACTTGGCCAGATACGTTTGTATCCCTGCCTTTCGAAGGCAGCTGAGTAGCGTTAAATTTTTAGAATTTGCACGTTGCAGACACCGATTTTATAAGCTGGTTGTGCAGGTTAGTACCTATCAGCCAGTCACAAATCTGTCACTAACCGCCCACAGTGATGCAATGCTCAATCGATACGATACCTACTCTATTTTGGCCCTACTTATTTCTACTGGGATGCCTGTTTCTGATTGGACATTTGTTCCAGAGCGGTTTTGGCAAGCCTTATTTACCGGAGTGAAACACAGAATAAGCGAAGCTCTACTTTATTCATCTTTTCCGTCTGCTCCGACATCTACCACCTTTCAATCCTTTCACGAGAGAGTTTAAATGCGGGCCTTTCAACGGCTGGGAGTTATAGCATTAGCAGTCAGTCTAATGGTATCAACTGCTGAGAGCGCGGCTAGCGCTAATCTTTTACTAGCAGAGCGCGGCGTTCTGACATCGGATGATACCGCGTTAGATGATGGCAGCTTGTACGATAAGCACACCTTTTCTGGCATTAGCGGTCAGCAAATCACTATCGAGCTAGAGAGTTCAGAGTTTGATCCGTATTTGATTCTGCTAGATCCACAGGGAAAACGGATTAGCGAAAATGACGATATCAGTCGCAGCAACCGCAACTCCCGTCTCAGCATCACCCTGCCTGTGACAGGGGAATACACGATCATTGCCAATAGCTACGAACCGGGCAAAAGTGGAACCTATTCTTTGCAAGTTAGTGAAGGGGATAGCGCCATCAGCCGGCAGAGCAATCAGCGAACCTCAACACCTGCGATCGCGCAAGAGATGTCCACAATGGTTGTGCCCAACAGCACGCCAATATGCGATGCGGCTATTCTTAGTACGATGGCGCAGCTCAAGCGTGATCGCCGTTTAAATATCTTTGTAGAAGCGGTGAATCTCAGAAGCTATTTCCGGAATGTACCTGCGGCGCGGCCCAACGGGATTAGTATGGGCTTAGATGGCCCAGCCGCCTTGTCAGTAATGTTTTCGCCACAGTTATTAACCTACCTCTCCAGTGAGCTAGTAGAGGAGTGCGCAACAGTGGGTGCCGTTTTTTTTAATTCGGCTGAGGCAGAATTTGAGCGCGTATTTGGCTACTTGTCAGGGAATCACAGCAGTTCTGCAGTGAGTGAGTTTCCCTGCACGCAGACGCAGCACAGTAGGCCGGACTGGGGCAACCGGATGTGCCTATAGCAGTTCTGCAGCACCTCTTTAGCAATGGCTCTTTAGCAATGGCTCTTTAGCAATGGCTCTTTAGCAATGGCTCTTTAGCAATGGCTCTTTAGCAACGCTTCTTTAGCAGCACTGCAATGATGTCCGTGCCGTAGTTGCCCAATCCATTCTGGTCCCAAATCATTCTGGTCCTAAATCATTCTGACCCCAAGTCATTCCGGCGTGGTTGGGTGATAGATTATCGCTATTACTCTTTCAGTTCTGATCGTCCTATCTGAACTGACCCATCTGAACTGGCCCAAGAAATCAGCTCTCACTTCTTTTGCTGTGGATGCTCCCTTGCCCGTCAATAATCCATCGACTGATGGTCCACCCGCGGATCAGACGACCCAGTCTTTTTTCGATGCGTCCGCAAATTTATCTGATGAATTGTCAGTGGCGCAGCTGAGCAGCATTAAGGCGCAGCTGGATCTAGTGCTTATGGCCATAGAAGCGCTCACGCAAATTGGATCAGATGCGGTGCTATTAGCAGCTAAAGACCTACAACTAGAGCAAGCGCTGTCTGATCGCGTAGGGCTATGGCGGCTTAGACAGGCAAGCCCACTACGGAAGGGGAAAGGGCGTAAGAAGCTCGATATTGAAGAGGCGCGGGCGCTGGTGCTGGTGGTGTGTCACCTGGCAACGGGCCATCATGATCAAATTTGTAAGGCCGTGGCCATGCTAGAAAAGCTCAGCGCCCAGAACCAACCACCCCATCGCGCCGCATTGTTAGGCGACTATTTGGATAATTTCAATAACATGTATAGCGATCGCATGGCCGACCCTATGCCCAGTACCGACACGCTCACACAGCTATCTCTGCGCCTACTGATTGATCTGCTGTTTTACGGATCTGCTGGCGGCGAACGTCAGCTTTGGCTAGCACTGTTAGATAGAGCCAGATAAGGAGCGCTAGATAGACAGACCCAGCTAGCTGGATAGAACCCGCTAGTCATAGCAACAGCTGTTACGGCATAATGATTGCCATTCATCAGGGTTTTATTAGAGTTTTATAGGGTTTTCCTTGTAGTTTGCTATGGCTGCCGCTAACGCTGTCGATTTTTTGAAAAAGACAAATCTATACCTTGTCGGCATGATGGGCGCAGGCAAGACAACAATTGGCCGCAAGCTGGCCAAGCGCATTGGCTATCGATTCCTAGATACTGATTTGCTGATAGAGCAATGGGCTGGCAAATCAATTCCAGACATTTTTGCCAGCGAGGGAGAAACTGCGTTCAGAGCGATTGAAACCCAAATACTATCCGAGGTATCAACGCATACGTCTTTAGTTGTGGCAACTGGTGGCGGCGTGGTCACTCAGTCGATGAACTGGAGCTATCTACGGCACGGGGTGGTGATTTGGCTAGATGTGCCCAATCCCGTCCTAGTCGCCAGACTGTCGGGAGATACCAGCCGGCCTTTGCTCAAAGATGTCGACTTGCCCGCCAAGCTAGAAACCCTGCTGAGCGATCGCGGAGAGTTATATGCACAAGCCGACATTCGCATCGCCTATGAAGGCAAATCTGTGGGCAAAACATGTGAGCGGATTATTACAGCCCTCAAACAAAACCTACGGCCTGCCCCTAAGATGATTGCGGACGAAATTACCATCAGCCAATCCTCTATCAACCCACCGGCCAATACACCTACGACCTAAATTTTTCATGCCTTCTTCTAAGCCCAACACCACTATCGGATACGAAAGCGAATATTTCCAGCAAAACGAAGCCGACCGCGTCCGCATTCTCAGTGAAGCGCTCCCCTTCATTCAGCAATTTCAAGGTCGCACCATGGTGGTGAAATATGGTGGCGCTGCTATGAAAGACAGCGCGCTAAAAGCGAAGGTCATTCGCGATGTCGTGTTTTTAGCTAGCGTTGGCATTCGCCCTGTGGTGGTGCATGGCGGCGGCCCAGAGATTAATACTTGGCTGACCAAACTCAACATTGAGCCTCAGTTTAAAGATGGTCTGCGGGTCACCGATGCCGACACCATGGACGTTGTGGAAATGGTGCTGGTGGGCCGGGTGAATAAGGAACTGGTCTCACTCATTAACCAAGCGGGCGGCAGAGCAGTGGGTCTGTGTGGAAAAGATGGGGATTTGATTAAGGCTAAACCCAGACCTGCAGAAGACGGTGTGGGCTTTGTTGGCGATGTCGGCAAAGTGAATGCCGATTTGGTGAGTTCTTTAGTAGCGGCAAACTACATCCCCGTCATCTCCAGCGTGGCAGGTGATGGCAGCGGTCAGGCATACAACATTAACGCCGATACGGTAGCTGGAGAAATTGCTGCAGCGCTCAATGCAGCAAAGCTGATTTTGCTAACAGATACGCCCGGCATTATGCGAGATATCAAGCAGCCTGACTCGCTGCTGACAAAACTCGACATTCATCAGGCGAGAACGCTGATTGACGATGGCGTGGTTGCAGGCGGCATGATTCCCAAAGTGCAGTGCTGCGTAAGATCTCTAGCTCAAGGCGTTGGCGCCGCGCACATTTTGGATGGGCGAATGCCCCATTCATTGCTACTGGAGATTTTCTCAGAAGATGCGGGCATTGGCACTATGCTGGTAGCCTCTAGCTTTTCGCCCAATGTCACTTAAATGAAAATTGCCGTCCTCTCGCGCGATGCTTCACTGTACTCAACGCGTCGTTTGCTTGCGGCAGGAGAGGCCCAAGGCCATACGATGAGTGTGGTTAGCCCGTTGCGCTGCTACATGGATATTACGGCTAGAGATCCGCAGATTTTGTATCAGGGTCGGCCCTTGCCTCGTCAGGATGCGATAATTCCCAGAATTGGCCACTCACAGACGCACTACGGAGCGGCGGTGGTGCGGCAGTTTGAGCAGATGGGAACGTTTGTTGTCAATTCGGCAGAAGCCATTGTGCGATCGCGCAATAAACTTGAGTGTCTGCAAGTTTTGTCCAAACGAGGCATCGCCCTACCGCGCACCGGCTTTGCTCATGCTAATAAAGATATTGACAGCCTCATTGAGCTTGTAGGCGGTGCGCCGCTGGTTATTAAGGTGCTAGAAGGTGCTCACGGTGTTGGTGTTGTACTCGCTGACACCCATGAGTCGGCGCGATCAATCATCGAAGCATTTTATGGACTTAAAGCTCGGATCCTAGTGCAGGAGTTTGTAGAAGAAGCCAGTGGAGAAGACATTCGCTGTCTTGTCGTTCATGGAGAAGTGATCGCTGCGATGAAGCGCAAAGGCGCACCCGGTGAATTTAGGGCTAACCTGCACAGGGGAGGTGGTAGCCAATCGACAACGCTTTCTCCCTCAGAACGGCAAATAGCCATCAAGGCAGCAGCGGCAGTAGGCCTGCAGGTGGCAGGCGTCGATATCTTACGTTCTAACCATGGGCCTTTGGTCATAGAGATTAATTCATCGCCAGGACTAGAAGGTATTGAAACCGCAACCGACGTTGATGTCGCTGAGCGCATCATAGCGTTTGTAACCACAGCTGCGTAAACGAAACCTCAGCTGAGCAACCAACACCATGCGCTTTTAAGCTCAGTGGATTGAAAGTTACTGGATGCTTAAGCTCACTGATTTTGCTGAGGCGGCGAGAACAAGACGCCATTGGCGATCGCAGTTCCCAACAAAATTAAGCAACAGCCCACAACCATCGCAACGGTAATGGCCTCACGCAAGAAAAGTGCGCCCCACAACACCGCAAAAACAGGCACTAAGTAAGTCACCGTCAGGGTCTTAGAGGCCCCAATATTTTGAATGAGACGAAAGTACAGTAAATAGGCAAATGATGTTGAAAAAAGGGCTAAAGCAAGCACGGCTAACACAATCGGCATCGCGGGCATCACAGTCGGTACTGTCCAGGGCAGTAAGGGTAGTAAGGCAACTGCAGCGCCCAATTGAGTCATCGTAGCGGTGACTAGAGGCGGAATACCTGACAGGTGATGTTTGGCATAGGGCGCTGCGATCGCATACATAAGAGCCGCCAGTAGCCCAGCCACAATCGAACCGATGACCATTGGCGTTATGGCCATCGGCTGCAGGCCAATCAGCAAAACAACCCCTGAAAAACCCGAGAGTAGCCCCAGCAGCCGACCGATCGTTAGCTTCTCTTGCAGCCAGATAGCCGCGATTAAAGTCCCAAATAAAGGTGCTGTCGCATTGACAATAGAGGTGTAGCCTGCAGGTAAAGAAAGCGAGGCAAAGGCTAATAGAACAAAAGGTAGCGCTGAATTGATGCTGCCAACAACAAAGAAAGACTTGAGGTTAGCTAACACCACAGACCATGCCCGCGATCGCAGCAAAAACGGCAGTAGCGCTAGGCCTGCAAACAGCACGCGGCATTCAATCAGCCAGACAGGGCCTATGACAGGTGCAGCAATACGCATAAACAGGAAAGAACCGCCCCATAGTGCAGATAGCAAGAGAAGTTCAAGAATATCTGACAGTCGCATTAACTTTCCTTTGGATGACTTTCTTCTAACCGACTTGCTTGCGGCAGGCCTGCTTCTGGCAAACCTTTTCCTGGCAAACCTTTTCCTGGCAAGCCTTCTTTTGACACGCTGGAACGATTAGAGCGGGCCGCTTCCCAGCCTAAAATAGACTGTTTACGATTTGGCCCCCAGCGATAGCTGCCCAGCTCTCCTGAGCTACGAATAACACGGTGACAAGGAATAAGATAGCCAATCGGATTTTTACCTATCGCGGTGCCAACCGCTCTAACCGCTTTGGGCCGCTCAATCAGGTCGGCAATTGTTTTATAAGTCGTGAGACCACCTGATGGAATCTGGAGTAACGCCCGCCAAACCTGGATTTGAAAGTTTGTCCCTTTCACCAGCAGCGTCAAAGGCTTAGTCGGCTGAAACTTTTCAGGTAAGAAAATCTGCTCACACAGCTCCCGTGTTTTGCTCGCATCCTCAATCAACCTGGCATTCGGCCAAGTGTTACGGAGCAATTCGCCTACAGGCAGCATGTCATTATCTTGAAACTGCAGCAGACAAATTCCTCGTTTAGTCGTGGCGATCGCAACTTTTCCAAACAACGTCTCGTGAGAGCCATAGGCTATTTGTAGCCCTTCACCACCATTTTTATATTCCCCTGGTGACATTGCTTCGATAGAAACAAAAAGGTCATGCAAACGGCTAGGGCCAGACAGGCCCAAATCTGCACTGAGGGTCAACAAGCTATCTGTTTGAGCAATCGTCGCTTTGGCCTGCTCAATCGTCAAATACTGCAAAAACCGCTTCGGGCTAATGCCTGCCCAATGAGTAAATAGCCGCTGAAAATGATATTCGCTCAGTCCAATATGCCGGGCAACTGTAGATAGGTCTGGTTGCTCACAGCAATGCTCACGGATAAAAGCAATGGCGGCTGATACCATCTGGTAGCGGTCTGACGGATTATCTTCCAAGGTAAGTCTGCGTAGCCCCATATCGGTGTTCTCTGTGCCTGTGCGCTTGGTGACTTTAGCGCTTGTTCGCACTAGCTTATAAAAGCTATGAGACAAAGAGCCACCCGATTCTTGCGGCGATAGCTGACTCTACAGAAGCTATGGTTTTAAGGAATTTGATAGTTTCAAGGAATTTGATGATTTCGAGGCATTGGATTGGAGGAAGCCAAACATAGCTTCTCTCATCTCCAAGCCATGTAGCGTGCAAGACGCTGGAGGAATCGAGTAAGGTGATAGCCTACCGGTAATATTTCAGAAACCTTTATGCACAGGCTTTTAACGGGCGCACTTTCGACAAGTGCGCACACTATCGCTATTCAGGACTTACCTGAGCGCTTAGCGGGCACTGTTATTGCGCAGCTTTCTGATTTTCACTTTGATGGTGTGCGGCTCTCAAAGCCGCTGCTCTCCAAAACCATTCGCCAGATTCAAGCGCTCAATCCTGATTTGATTGCCCTAACGGGCGATTTTGTGACCCACGATCCCAATCCTATTCATGAGCTAGCCGCACAGCTTAAGCACTTACCCAGTCGGTACGGAACAATGGCAGTGCTGGGGAACCACGACATTGAAGTTAGCGGGGCGAGAGAGACTGTTACGCAGGCGCTAGAGTCTGTAGGCGTAACGGTGCTGTGGAATGCGATCGCCACCCCCATGGGCGATGACTTTCCGGTGGTGGGCTTTGCCGACTATTGGTCAGGTGAGTTCGATCCTCGCCTTTTAAATAGCCTTGATCAACAGGTGCCACGGTTAGTGCTTTCCCACAACCCAGATACGGCAGAGCCATTGGCTCAGTGGCGAGCAGATTTGGTGCTAGCCGGCCATACCCACGGCGGACAGTCATATATTCCGTTTTTGGGGCCGGGGCCGCTGGTATGGAAGCGTATCCGACAGCGGGTGCCCCGCACTATTCGCAACAGCATTCCGTTTTTGAGCGATCGCTGCTTTAAGACCGTTCGGCATTGGGAGTGGGGACGAGGCCTACACCGAGTTGAGGGAAACTGGCTGTATGTGAACCAAGGACTTGGCACCTATTTCCCAGGCAGATTTTTCTGTCCTCCCGAATTGACGGTCATTACGTTGGAGAAAGCTTAAATATCCCTATTTCATGTTGGCTATTTCACCTTGGTCTTCTTGCCTTGGCTATTTCACCTTGGCGCGGTGCAAGAGCTTGCCATGATGCATTGCACCGCTGTGGGTGACCGTAACCAGCTCACCTAGCGCAGCAGTTGCACCGACGAGCTGGTGATATTGAGGATCGTAAGGCACTTGACTATCGACGGGCGCGATCGCCTCAACGCCCCAGGCTGCCACTAAGGACTCAACTGGTCTGACAAATGGCAAGATTTTCTCGGTAGGTAAATCAGCGCCTCTCTGCTGCGCGCGCTTAGCGATGGTGGGCCACTGCACTAGCCAAGTTTCTAGGGCGCGTAAGGATTCAGATTGAAATTGAGATCGCGCTGCTTCTAACTGTTGAGCGCTCTGCTGCTGTAATCGCTGATATTCAAGCTGAAGGGCTTTTACCTGCTGAGCTTCTACCTGCTGGGCTTCTACCTGCTGGGCTTCTATCTGCTGGGCGTCTGTTTGGATGGAGGCTTGAGCTGGCGAATTATCCTCACCGCCATCACGTCTCCATACATCCACCCCAAACTGAGATAACAAGTCAGGTAAATCAACCTGTAGCACCTCAGCAAATCGCATAAGCACAGAAACTCGCATCGTTTCAACGTTTCCGGCTCTTAGCTGTTGAACTTGCCAACGGGATACACCCGCAAGCGTTGCCAATACCCGATAGCTGTGGATCTCGGCGCGCTTCATCAGCGTCTTGAGCAACTGGGTATAGTCTGACTGAGCTGCCATATCGGTGGATAACGTCTAGATAACGTCCGTTTGTACACAGGGCCATTATCGGATGAGGGTGGACACAAATCTTATCGGCTATTGGGAATCGGTTGGGATAAACCGTTAAGATTGATTAGGTTAGAAAGACGTCATAAGAACTAGGCACAATTGATTATTTAGGGTGTGGGTTATTTAGGGTGTGGAACCACTTTTTAAACGTCATACTTTTCAGGTTTCATATTAGATCTCGTTGAATTGGGAAATATGACTTGAGAAAAGTTGGATAAGGAAAAGCTAAATCAGGAAAAGTTGAACTGGAAGCTTGAAAGATACTTTTGCTATTTCTGCTTCTGCGACTTCTACTTAATACATTCAAATCAATACATTCAAATCAATACACTCAAAATCGCTGAAACCCTCAAGCTAAAACAGCACTAGCGCGCGATAGCTAAGCTGTAAGCTTTTTGCCGTTTGGACTTCTTCTTATGACGCTCTCTGACTGCCGTTTCAAAGCACCGCTAAACAGCGTGATATTCTCTCAAATCAAGCATGTAATGAGTGCGACGCTTTCTGGCGCTGTGTTAACAGGGGCAGTCGCAACAGGGCCAGTCGTAATAGGACCAGGTGCGATTGGGGCAATCGCACCTGGGATAGGCATGGGGACAGGTGTGCTCGCACTTCAATCAGTCGTTATGCCCCACCCGGCGCAAGCACAATCTGTTACTACAAACCCAGAAATCAAAGTTGGTATTGTCCAACGCTTTGGCGAAATCGAGAACGACAAAATTATTCTGGCACCGTTGGCAGGCGATACCATCACCGTTTCCTTTCAAACTCAAGGCCAAGCACAAACCATCACCACTAACCGGCTGCAAATAGACTTTGCCATGCAGCCCCTAGCTCAGCCTCAGTTAGAAGAATGGGTTGTTCTGAGCACTCACCGTAGTTTTGAGAGCGCCGAAGCTAGCGCAAAACAGTGGCAGACAGCCGGTATAGAAGCTGAAATCGCCCAGCCTGATGCGTGGCAAGTATGGGCCAAACGAGACCACTACAGCACCCCCCTCGTTCGCCGTTTGTTACTCGAAAATCTACAGGCGGCAGGCTATGCAACCACGTTTATCGACAGCCGCGTGGTCAAAGAGATTCCTAAAGTAGCCTTCACTGCCGATGGCTTTCGCTACGCCCGCGATACCTTCAATATTTCAACGAGCAATCGACGCCTGCAAATGAATCACGGCCCTAATGCTGGGAGCCGCACCCAATTCCGCGATCTGTATGCAGGTGATATGAAAATTCAGCCTAATTCTTACGGGAACTACACGCTCGTGAATCAGGTCCCTGTTGATGCTTACCTGCGCGGTGTCGTTCCTCATGAGATTGGCCCCAGTGCCCCCCGTTCTGCCATTGAGGCACAAACAATTTTAGCGAGAACTTATGCCCTGCGTAATCTCCGCCGCTTTGCAATTGATGACTACGAAATTTGCGCCGACACACAATGCCAAGTGTACTTTGGCCTTGCGGAAGCAGATGCGGTTGCCGATGGTGCGATCGCAGCGACTTCTGGCCAAGTGCTCACCTACAACAATGAACTTGTCGATGCCTTGTATTCTTCTACCGCTGGCGGCATCACCGCTCGCTTTACCGATGTTTGGAACGGTGAAGATCGCCCCTATTTGCGTCCCGTTATTGACTCACTGACAACCCAGTGGGACATTGCGACTCGTCCCCTTTCTGATGAAGCTAACTTCCGGGCTTTCATCGCCCTTCAAGATGGATTCAATGAAGATAGCTGGCCGACCTTCCGATGGAACCGTCAAGCTTCGCTAAAAGAGATTGGCGTCACCATGAAAGAGTATCTCAGTAATCGTCAACATCCACTTGCAGACTTCAACAAAATAACAGGACTCACTGTAATTGAACGGGCCGATTCTGGTCGTGTACAGAAGGTGAACGTTGACACTGATATAGGCTCTTTTGAACTCATTAAAGACGAAGCTGTAAAAGCCTTTGTACCGCCTCGCAGCCTACTTTTCTATCTTGAGCCCATTATGGAAACGCCTAAGGCAAGCGATGCTGAACCTACGTCAGTAGCTAATGCACCCAAACCAACCGATACAGCCACTGCAGAAACCAATACACTACAGTCGCCCAACGCCAACAATCCTAATCTCAATCTCAATTCCAACAATACAGAGACCAACAACACAGCTTCCGAGAACATAGAGACTAATAATACAGAGGCTAACAACACAGAAGAGAAGCTCAATATCCCCACAGAAAAGCAATCAGTGCCAGTTCTAACCGGCTACCGATTTATTGGAGGTGGTTTTGGCCATGGTGTGGGCATGAGCCAAACAGGTGCTTACAATTTGGGCGATCAAGGTTACTCTAGCAAACAAATTTTAGAGTTCTACTACCCTGGAACCGAACTCAAACCAATTAGCGAATCTACTATCTTCTATAACAACCCATAGTGTCAGCGTCTTCTTTTAAGTCAGCGTCTTCTTTCAACTATGGATGTAGAGTTATTACTCTAACCATGTAAGAAGGCCTTCTCAAAGAGAAGGCTTGTGTCTGTGCGCGATAGCAAGGCAGCCTGCAGTAGCAACGCGTAGTGGTTCTAAAGATTGCCAAAGCTTACTTGGCTGGTATCTACAACTCAATAGCTGTCACAACTTAATAGCAAAGAGAAAAGCTGAAAAAGTTGGGGGGATGTAGATACTGACTATATTGCGCTTCACAAGAAGAACAAACTAAGCAGGCAGAATTACTTAAACAATCTCTTTCACACATCAATGCTTATTGATTGCGTCCAGTTCGTGCGTATTTTCACACCCGTAACTACTCTCTTTTATCTGCGGCATTACTAAAATCAGCATTTCCTGGGTCACTTCATGTAGTTCCTATAAACCTTTGGGCATTCTGTTTTTAACGTAATTTCCTAATAGCGGGGTGACTGCGATAGCTATCGTCTTACCAAAACGAGCATCGCAAAACATAGTTAAGGAAATCGCATCCAGACTCACCCTATTCTTCTGTTCCTGCATCTTCCCCAGCAGCATTTTAGCAACCGAGCTTAGAGCTTAAAGCCCATTAAGAATGGGCTTTAAGCTGTTGCATCGCTGTTGTTTCTCTTCGAGTTTAAAAGCTAGATACAGACTCATTTTATGTTTGACAACAACTTAGGCCCTAGCGCTGGCGAGGAATCTCCCATAGTCAGCAAAGATTTTGCTGCGCTTCGAGATCCTTACGGGCTAGATTTTAATGGTGATGGCCGCTCTGACGTGCTCTGGCACAACACCCAAACCGGTGAAACCTCGCTTTGGACAATGGCAGGGGAAAGCGGTAACCAGGTGAGTGACGTTGCGAGCCTATTGTCAACAGAGACGGGCTGGCAGCTAAAGAGCGCGGCAGATTTTAATCAAGATGGCCGCATAGACTGGCTGGTACGCAATGACAGCAGCGGTGCTAACGAAGTGTGGTATTTGGGCGGCGAGCAAGGGCGCGATCGCATTGGCAAAGATAGTCTTACAGGCCTCAGCTCGGACTGGGATGTCAGTGGGGTTGATGACTTTGATGACGATAACCGAGCTGACATTCTTTGGCAGAACAAGACTACAGGCCAAAGCGTTATTTGGTATTTAGGTGGCGACAGCGGCACTGAGGTTCAGGGCAGGGCAGATCTTCCTTCACCGGGAGCAGATTGGAAAGCGCAGGGCCTTGCTGATTTTGATGGGGACGGGCGAACTGATGTGCTGTGGAGAGACCAGACCTCTGGAGAGAATCTGGTTTGGTACATGCATGGTATTCAAGGCACAATCTATAAAGATGCAGAGCGCGTTGAAACCCTTCAAGATAAGGACTGGCAGGTTCAAGGTGTCGGTGACTTTAATCAAGATGGTAATCCAGACATATTCTGGCGATCGCAATCTTCTGGGGCCAATATTGTTTGGCAAATGGGAGGCAACAAAAACAATCAGCGCGTTGGAAGCACCAATTTCTCTGATGTTGGAAATGACTGGATGCCGATCGTAACCGGATGGCGTCCTCAACCAGAAGCATATGCTAACAATAGTGGCTCAGGCAACAACAGCTCAAGTGATGGCAGTTCAAGCAATGGTAGTTCAAACAACACTCTAGATTTTAATGGTGACGGCCGTTCTGACGTGCTCTGGCACAACACCCAAACCGGTGAAACCTCACTTTGGACAACCGCAGGCGAGAGCGGCAATCAGGTGAGTGACATGGCAAGCTTGCCCTCAATAGACGCTGGCTGGCAGCTAAAGAGCATGGCTGACTTTAATGGTGATGGCCGTCCAGACTGGCTGGTACGCAACAGCAGCAGTGGCGCTAACGAAGTGTGGTACCTGGGCGGAGAGCAGGGCCGTGAGCGCATTAGTAAAGAGACGATGATCAGCCTTGGCTCGGACTGGGATATTCGCGGGGTAGGTGACTTTGATGCCGACAGTCGAGTAGATATTTTGTGGCAGAATCAGAACACAGGCCAGAGTGTGATTTGGTATCTGGGGGGCGACAGCGGCACTGAGCTTCAGGGCTCAGAAAATCTGCCTTCTCCGGGCGCAGAGTGGCAGGCACAGGGTATTGCTGATTTTGACGGTGATGGTCGTAGTGATGTGCTGTGGCGAAGTCAGAACACTGGGGAGAACCTGATTTGGTACATGTATGGCGCTCAGGGAATAACCTACAAGGACGCAGAGCGAGTTGATACGGTTCAAGATAGGGATTGGCAAGTTGAAGGGGTGGGTGACTTCAACCAAGATGGCAATCCAGATATATTTTGGCGATCGCAATCTTCTGGCGCCAATATTGTTTGGCAGTTAGGCGGCAACAAAAACAATCAGCGCATTGGCAGCGTTCGATTTTCTGATCTTGAGAGCCACTGGTCGCCGATTGTAACCGGATGGTTGCCAGCTCAAGACATTTCCTCTGGCGAGACTTCTTCTGGCGAGACTTCTTCTGGAGGAGATTCTTCTGGGGGGAGCGACAGTGAACCAGGTAACAACAGCTCAAATAGTGATAACTCGAATGGGGATAGCTCAAATGGGGATAGCTCAAATGAAGATGGCTCGAGCAATGACAGTTCGGACGATGGCATAGACAACAGCTCAAGTAATGGTGATTCAAATAGTAATGGTTCAAACAGCGACGTAGACAACAGCTCAAATGGGGACAGCCCAAGCGATAGCGATCCAAACAATGACAGCTCAAACAACAGTGCTAATAACAGTTCAGATGATGGATTTAATATCGAGTTTGACTATCGCTTTGATATCAACAACTGGTACGACAGTGAAAAGAGAGCCGTGCTTGAGCAAGCTGCCGATATTTGGGAGGCTGTCATTCTAGATGAATTTGAGAATATCCCGATTGGCACGACGGTTCACGCCTCTGATCCAAACGGCGGCGGGCTAACTTCCTTTGCGCTAACGTCTGAAATTGACGATGTCAGAGTGTTTGCGTTCGCAGAAGACCTGACCAGTAAGGGCGCGTTAGCCGAAGCGGGCGCGACAACCTACCGGGGCAGCGATCGCAACACCACCACCGTCTTTCAACCTTGGATAGGGGAAGTTGTTTTCAACTACAGAGAGTCTTGGTATGTCGGTACCGATCCAGATCCCGCTGCGCCCATTCCCTTTGGCCAGGCTGATATGCTGTCTGTGGCTGTTCATGAGTTAGGTCATGTCTTAGGTATCTCTAGCGGCATCGACGCCTTCAGAGCACTGATTGAAAATGGCCAGTTTACCGGTGAAGCGGCGACCGCCCTCAACGATGGAGAGCCGATTCCACTCGATGCAAGAGGCTCTCACATTGCAGATGGGTTTGAGCTGGATGGACTCGGAGAGAATTCGTTAGACCCCACCATTGCCAGGGGAACGCGTAAGTTGTTAACCGTACTAGATGTCGCACTACTAGACGATATCGGCTACAGCATTGACTATTCAACCTTGCCGGCGGTGCCTGAAATTGAAGTGCTCCCGATTCAATCGAGCCAGCCAGACACCACAAAGCTGCGCGTTGACAATGCGTATGCCCTGCGCTGGGAAGATAACTTTGCAGAAGATGTCAACATCGATTTGCTTGAGGGCAATCGTTATGTGCGCACTATCGTTGGCTCAACGCCGAGTAACGGTGAGTTCACTTGGTGGGTACCGCCCGATTTAGCTGGCGATACGTTCTATCGCATTAGAATCAGCAGTGTCTTGGATGATGACATATTTGCAGTCAGTGATTACGCCTTCAGAGTAGAAGAAACGCCATATATTGCCATTAACTCACCCGGTAGCAGCACACCTTTGGTCACCAACACTAGCCTAGAGCTAACGTGGAGTGACAATTTGAGAGAGACTGTGAGAATTGAGCTATACAAAGATGATTCGCTCTATCATATCCTTACGGCTTCAACGCAAAGCGATGGCAGCTATCAGTGGACCATTCCCAACTGGCTAGAAACCAGCGATCGCTACCATCTACGCTTTATCAGCACATCCGATAGCACCGTATACGACGAGAGCACCAAGTTCTGGATCCAAAATGTTTAGAAGTGCCGATGCTCTCGAAATAATCTGAGATGAGAACAGGCTGATGGGCTATGGTGATCAGGCCATAGCCCATCAGCCTATGCTATTTCAATAATTTCTGAGCCATTAGCCCTTTGAGTATCCGGATCTACTTAGGTACCCAAGCAGCGCAAACCCTAGCCGCTCAAGTACTGGCCTACTCTATCCGCAAGCACACCTCACACCCAGTTCAGATCATCCCGCTCTACAAAGCGATCGCTGCTGCAAATATTTCCATTCCCATCCCTACCAGCCCCGCCCTGAAGCCTCAAACCCCCTTCACCTTTCAACGCTTCGCGATTCCTGCCCTTTGCCAGTATCAGGGCAAGGCAATCTATCTTGATTCAGACATGCTAGTGTTCCGAGACATTAGCCAGCTCTGGCAACAACCCTTTACACAAGCCCAGCAGCCAACTGCCGATCTCTTGTTCGTTCCAGAGCCACTGGAGTCAGGCCGTTCACTGCAATACAGCGTTATGCTACTCAACTGCGCCCAGTTACAATGGGATGCGTCTCAGTTAGTCCAATCTTTGATGCGGGGAACCTGGACATATCAAGAATTTGTGTTGGATATGTCGCCTGCTACGGTCAAGAGAGCTGACCTCCCGCTAGGATGGAACGACCTTGAGCGTTACGATCCTGCTCGCACCGCGCTCTTACATTACACAGATATGCCCCACCATCCCTGGCTTTGTGTCAGTAATCCACTCGCCCCGCTTTGGTGCAATGAACTGCTCCATGCCGTTGCCGATGGGGCGATCGCTCGTGCCACTGTGCAAGAGAGCATCCATCGTGGCTGGGTGCGCCCGTCTCTACTCACACAAATAGATACAGGCATCGCTGATCCGCAGCGGTTATCAGCGCGCGTACGCAAACGAGACCGCTACACTTTTACGCCCCCTCACATATGGCAAAAGTATTTACGGCATGCAGCTCTACAACAGCAACGACCAAGAAAGTGGTTTAGCTGCGCCTATGCCACCCTAAAAGCGATCGTCAAGCCAGATCATATCGAGCCAAGTAATAACGTTCCTTTAGACACCCAGACAACGCTTACAGGAGCCGGGACTGATGACGTCTGAACAGGCAGCTAATCGGCAAACTGGCTCGCCGAACATGCCTGAGGCAACCCACGAGGCCAAAGAGGCCAGGCCACAGATGGATTTGTCAAAAGCAAACCAGTCAAAAGAACGGGAGCCAAAAGCAAGCGAATTGAAAGCAAGCGAATCGAAAGCAGGCGGCTTAGACATAAATATTGAGTACAGTGCTACTGAGCACAGTGCTACTGGTCACAGTGCGGCAGCCCATCGCCTTCAACCCGATGTTACATCCCAACAATGGAGCAGTCCCAGCGAGCTACCGCTGTATTTCCTCAGCGTGAACTACTATAGCGCGGCGCTTTTGAGCGATTTGATGCATACCTTAGAATCCAATCAAGGCGTTGTCATCGTCAATAATTCTCCCTCGGATCGGAGCGTTCATGGCCTTGCCCAACAAACCTACGCAGGGGGGCAGGTCACCGTATTAGATGCCCCTGGAAATGATGGCTTTGGCGCTGGCTGTAATCTTGGGCTGCAGTGGATTTATGCGCGATCGCCCAATGCCCTAGTGTGGCTGATTAATCCCGACACATGCCTAATGCCCAATGCCGTCAACGCTATCCGCCAGTGCTTTCAGCAGCAGGTGCACGATCAAAACATTGCCATTCTGGGCACCCCCGTTCTCGACGCAGGCGGCAGCGTTTGGTTCAGCGCAGGCCAATTCAACCGCTGGACAGGTTCAGTCAGTTCTTCGACAAAGATTAAAAGCGTCAAATCTAAGGCAGCTACGCGCGGCAGGCCAACATCGACCCAATGGGTTAGCGGCTGTAGCATCGTTTTTAATCTGGGCGAGCTGGGTCACTGCCCTCAGTTTGATAATACTTATTTTTTATATTACGAAGACTGCGATTTGTGTGAGCGCTACCGTCAGAAAGGCTACATAGTTGCGATCGCCCCTGTGCCCTTGGTCGTTCATGCCGTTTCCAGCATTACCAGCCGCTATCCCAGTTCCAAATACGTCCATGCAACCTTCAGCAAGCTCACCTTTCTGCGGCGGCACGCCACCCCACTCGCCTTGGGCTTGAACCTCATCTATTTATTGGCCCAATCCATAATCCTACGGTTTATTAAACCTGCTGTTGCCCGGGGGCGTTGGATAGGCATTCAGCACTTTCTCAGAGGCTCACGAACACATCCTGCTGCTGCCAGCAACTATCGAAGCGAATAGCTTATGTTCGTCAACTTAGCCTACCTACTCGATCGCCCCACTGGCACCACTAGCTACGCGCTCAACCTGCTGCCCTACTTAGCCCCGCTTTCACCGACGTATTTCGCAACACCGGCCAGTGGCTTAGCTGATGGATTGTCTGCGCCACTGACTAAGGACGTAACCAGTGGCGCAGACAATTGCGCCAACATCATCTCCGTTCCAACCAACATGACCGCTGCGGCTGGTAGCGCTGGTCATCTGCGGCGTCTGATATGGACACAGTTTCAGCTACCTCAGCTAATCAACGCTCACAAACGACACAAAACGCAGTCCCTACTGTTCACACCTATTCCCGAAGCGCCCTTATCTCTGTTCAAATTCAATCCGCTCAAATCTCAGCGGCTTTTTCGCTCCGTCATCACCTTTCACGATCTCATTCCGCTGCGCTTTCCCCAAGACTCTGGGGCGATCAAATATTATTTTCGCTACTACATCCCTCAGGTTCTCTCTCAGGCTAAAAAAGTCATTTGCATTAGCGAAGCCACTGCTCGCGATGTTGTGGATTTCTATGGCATTCCTGCGCATAAGTTAGTTGCCATACCGCTTGCTTACGACTCGAATCATTTTTATCCACACAGCACACCGCCAAGCTTTCCACCAGAGCTGGAGCCAATGCTAGAAAGAATGCCTTATTTTCTGACGTTAGGCCGACAAGCGCCGCATAAAAACATTAAGGCTGTTGTTGAAGCGCTTGCGCAGGTGCCCAATTGCGGGCTGCTGATTGCGGGCCCAACGGATCCACGCTATACCCCACAGCTAAAAAAATTGGCAGAGGCGAAGGGCGTACAATCTCGCGTTAAATTCCTCAGCTATGTATCTTACAGCCAGCTGCCAGCGCTATTGAGCAGTGCTCTTGCCCTTGTTTTTCCCAGCTTGTGGGAGGGCTTCGGTCTGCCTGTGCTGGAAGCAATGGCCTGTGGCACGCCCGTGATTACATCAAACCTGGCATCCTTACCTGAGGTCGCTGGAGATGCCGCTTATCTGATCGATCCGCGCAGTGTCCCTAACTTGGTTGAGGCCATGCGCGCGATCTCCACAGATGGGATAGCTCGCCAGCATCTCCGTGAAGCGGGCCTCCAAAGAGTCCAAGAATTTAGCTGGGAAAGAACCGGAAAGGCAACGGCCCAAGTCCTGCAACCCTTCGCTGAGTGAGTCAGGTCTGTCTTCTTCTCCAAACATTCACAGGCTGATAAGCATCCTCATAAGCTGTGGCTTTTTTTCCGCTTACTTGAGACGATAAGCAGGAAATACTGTAAATATTATTAAAAAGTTTGGCGAATAGTACGGCCCTGGTCAGATCACTTTGACTCAAGATTCATTGTCCACATAGGCGAATTTACTGACTTTGCGTTCCTATCCATTCTCCTGAGTTTGACGTTTGTAAGCAGTATTTCTCCAGACAATGTATCAAGTTCGCTAAAGCTGTCTAACCTAAACCAGATTCAACATCATCGGAATTTAATATGCAGATCACGCAAACTAAAATTCCTGAGGTGGTCGTTATCGAACCTCGGGTATTTCAAGATAAACGCGGGTTCTTTCTAGAGAGCTTCAATCAGAAGGCTTTTGATGAGGCCATTGGCCACCACTACACCTTTGTTCAAGACAACCATTCCTCCTCAACCCACAACATCCTACGGGGGCTGCACTATCAGCTACAAAACGCACAGGGTAAGTTAGTACGCGTTGCTATTGGCAGCATTTATGACGTCGCTGTTGATATTCGCAAAGGCTCGCCCACCTTTGGCAAAGCTGTCGGTGAAATTTTAAGCGCCGAAAATAAAAAGCAGCTATGGATTCCACCTGGGTTTGCCCACGGGTTTTACGTCCTTTCTGAAACAGCAGATGTGCTGTACAAAGCGACTGATTTCTACAGCCCAGAATACGAGCGCAGCCTTGTCTGGAACGATCCGACATTAAACATTCAGTGGCCAACGGCTGGTCAAGAGCCCATTGTGTCTCAAAAAGATGCTGACGGTGCCACTTTAGAAACTGCTGATCTCGTAGACTATGCCGACTTTTCGGAGGGCCGCTCTAAATGAGTAACCAAATGACTACCCCCCCATCTGTGCTGCTGATGGGTGCAAACGGACAGGTGGGCCAAGAGCTATTAAAGGCGCTGAAACAGGATGAGTCTTTTGCCGGGCCAGTAACAGCCGTTGGTAGAGACGAACTAGATCTAACAAACTTGGATGCGATCGCGCAGCAAATTTCTGCACTTAACCCTAGCCTAATCATCAACGCCGCTGCCTACACCGCCGTAGACAAAGCCGAAAGTGAGCCGGAATTAGCCCATCGCATTAACGCAGAAGCCCCTCAAGTAATGGCCGAAAGCGCGGCCAAATGCGGCGCTGCACTCGTGCATATCTCCACAGACTATGTATTTCCAGGAACAGAAGGCTCACCTCGCACCGAAACCGATGCCACTGGCCCCTTAAGCGTCTATGGCAAAAGCAAGTTGGCTGGGGAAGAGGCCATCCGGGCCACCTTAGAAAACCACATCATTTTGCGCACGGCTTGGGTCTATGGCACCTGCGGCAAAGGCAACTTCTGTAAAACAATGCTGAGACTTGCAAAAGAGCGAGATACGTTGGGCATCGTGGCCGATCAAATCGGGTCGCCGACTTGGGCTAAAGACATTGCCGATGCCATCTGTCAGCTGGGCGATCGCCTCATTAGCGATGCCAGCCTGGCAGGCACCTATCACTTCACCAACAGCGGCGTGGCGAGCTGGTACGACTTTGCCTTAGCCATTTTTGAAGAAGCCCAAACCTTGGGAATACCGCTGGCGATTCAGACCGTCAATCCACTGACCACAGCAGACTATCCCACCCCTGCCCGGCGTCCGCCCTACTCTGTGCTGAACTGCCAAAAAGTTACGCAAGCGCTTGGCACCTCCCCGCCCTATTGGCGAGAAAGCCTTCGCGCCATGCTAGACGAGTACGCTAGGGCAGAAACACCACAGATGGCGATCGCGTCCTAGCAAATTCTTTTAATACGGGCAAATGCCGTCCGGGCAGACTCTATGTAGGCAGATCTGAATATGGATTCGGATTCGAACCAGACAGATTTGAACCAGACAAATTAGACAGATGAATCTAGACAGATTTATCCGACGTCTGCGTTTGCTCACTATCAATTCTGATTTTTCCAATCCACCAGGAGTTCATATGAAAGCATTAATTCTCTCCGGCGGTAAAGGCACTCGCCTTCGCCCCCTCACTTACACAGGTGCAAAGCAGCTGGTCCCTGTCGCGAATAAACCTATTCTCTGGTACGGCATCGAAAGTTTGGTGGCCGCAGGCATCACTGAAATTGGCATCATTGTCAGCCCTGAAACCGGCCCCGAAATTGAAGAAAAAACCGGCGAAGGCGATCGCTTCGGCGCCAAAATCACCTACATTCACCAAGACAGTCCCGACGGTCTGGCCCATGCGGTTAAAATCGCTCAGCCCTTCTTAGGCGACTCTCCATTCGTCATGTATTTAGGGGACAACCTCATTCAAGACGAACTCGGCGGTTTTGTTGATGACTTTAAACAGAAGTCTGTCGGGGCGATCATTATGCTCAAGCAGGTAGAAAACCCCACGGCCTTTGGCGTAGCTCAAATTGCCCCTGACGGCAGCGTTATGAAGCTGGTCGAGAAGCCTAAAGATCCGCCCTCGAACTTGGCCCTGGTCGGCGTATATCTGTTCTCGCCCAAAATTCATGAGGCAATTGCCCAGATCAAACCCTCCCCACGTGGTGAACTCGAAATTACCGACGCTATTCAACAGCTCATCACCACAGGCGAAACCGTTGAAGCCAAAGAGCTGAATGGCTGGTGGCTAGATACCGGGAAAAAAGACGATTTGCTAGAAGCCAACAGCATCATTTTGGACGAATATCTTTCTAAAGCCATTGTGCATGGCGATGTAGATGAGCAGAGCAAAGTGAAAGGTCGCGCCATCATTGGCAAAGGCTCACGCCTAACCAACTGCACTGTTCGCGGCCCTGTTGTCATTGGGGAAAACTGTATTTTAGAAAACTGCTTTGTCGGCTCTTATACCAGCGTTGCAGACGGCGTTAGCATGAGCAACATCGAAATCGACCACAGCGTTGTGCTAGAGGGCGCAAATATTTCAGGTATTCAACGCCGCATCGTCGATAGTCTAATTGGTGAACGAGCCAAACTCACCATCACAGATCACCGTCCTAAAGCACTGCGGTTTATGGTCGGTGACGACTCCAAAATTGAGCTGACTTAGTGGGCTTAAATACTTAAATCTCCGTCCTAGCCTCTTAGAAATAGACCCTTAGCAATAAAACCATGTCAAAACGTGTTCTCATTACCGGCGGTGCCGGTTTCATCGGCTCTAACTTTGTTCACCACTGGTGTCAAAACCACGATGGCCGCGTCGTGGTTCTCGATATTCTGGGCTACGCAGGCAACAAAGAAAATCTTTCTGACCTGATGGGTCAAGACCGGTTCCGTCTGGTTCAAGGCGATATCTGTGACGGCAAGCTCGTCACCGACATCTTGGCTGAAGAAGACATTGATACGGTCATTCACTTTGCGGCCGAGTCCCATGTGGATCGCTCAATCCTTGGCCCCGCTGCCTTTGTTCAAACCAATGTGGTCGGCACCTTTACCCTGCTCGAGGCTTTCCGAAATCGCTGGCAAGACAAAAGCAAGCCCCAAGACTATCGCTTCCTCCACGTTTCCACCGATGAAGTGTATGGCAGCTTAGAAGCAGACGATCCTGCCTTTACTGAAACCACACCATATGCGCCCAACAGTCCCTACTCCGCATCAAAAGCAGGCAGCGATCACCTTGCCCGAGCCTACTTCCACACCTACGGCATGCCCACGCTGATCACCAATTGCTCTAACAACTATGGGCCCTATCAGTTCCCTGAAAAGCTGATTCCGCTGATGTGCCTCAATATCTTGCTGGGCAAGCCGCTGCCAGTCTATGGCGATGGCCAAAACGTTCGTGATTGGCTCCACGTTAGCGATCACTGCTCTGCCATAGATACCGTATTGCACAAGGCTAATCCTGGCGATGTGTATAACATTGGTGGCAACAATCAGGTCAAAAACCTAGACATCGTGCACCAGCTTTGCGATTTGATGGGTGAACTCGGCGGTGATTTGCCCAAAGCACCGCGCGATCTCATTACATTTGTCACTGATCGCCCTGGCCATGACCGTCGCTACGCCATGGACATTTCTAAGATTGAGCGTGATCTTGGCTGGACGCCGGCCTACAACTTTGAAACCGGACTAAGGCAAACGGTGGAGTGGTACCTGAACAACCGTGAGTGGTGGCAGGCGCTGCTCTCGGAAGAGTACAAGGGCTATTACGAGAATCTATATGGCGATCGCTAAATCGAAGCGCTAAATCGAGACGCTAAATCGAGGTTCCAACAGCACAACCTGTCACCCAACCGTTGCCAACCCATTACCTTGTCGGCGGCTATTGGGTGACAGGTTAAGTTCCACCTATTTTTTACACGGTTCCGACTACACAGTTCTTACTGTCACATCTTACTGTCACGATTAGCACTCGCGCTACAGGGCCTTATCAAGAGCATCCAAAGTCGCCAATCGAGGCTCTGTTGGGCTCTTGATACTTAACTCAACCTTATCCAAATTTAAAACCACAAAATTACGATGCTGCTGCTGAGACGCTACGGAGCCATCCCCAGTCGTTACAGCTGCTAGCTTTTTACTCAAAAACTCTATCTGCTGATGGAGATAGACCACTTGCTTCCCAAGGATCGCCAACGCAGTGTGTTCACCCTCGCTATCAGCTCCCTGAAAATCGGTTTGCCCAAAATTGTGCCAATCATACTGACCTTGCTGAGTATCCGTAAGGTCTAATAGCTCATCACTCAAGTCCTGACTGTCTGCAGGCCAATTTTTGGCCTCATCGTCATCTTGCCTAGAAAACGCAGTTTCTATGTCAGTGAGCTTAAAGCTATCAATGCTCAAAACAGTCTGATATTTAGCATCATTGGCGGGCTCAGAATTATCCAAATAAGCCGTCGGGTGCCACCCGCCAGGAATAGGCGAACAGGTAAAGTCTTCAAGTGGTTTACTTAGCCAACCGAAGAGGTCTGGTTCCAGCGCAGGAGAATTTACCTTTTGGGTGCTCTTGGCCATCGCTGTTTCGGTGCCGCCAAAGAGCAAAGAATCCTCTAGATTTACTAATCCACCAGCTTGGGCACGAGACTGCATTGCTTTGTAATTAGCGCCGCCATACACCTTGGCCGCTTGCGGCTGAGCTTCGAGCGCTTGCGCAGCTCCGATCGTCGGCTTCGCGCTCGGCATAGGCGCTGTCGATACACGCTTACGGCCTTGCGCTTGCGGATTAGGACCAGACTGGCCGTCAGACTGGCGAGGCCCAGACTGACGAGGACCAGACTGGCGAGGCCCAGACTGACGAGGACCAGACTGGCGAGGCCCAGACTGACGAGGGCCATCTATTCCAGTAGGGTTTGGCTGCAGTGGTTTCTGAGTGAGCTGATTGGAAGACGACTGCGACCGTTTTTGAGCCTGGCGCTGAGCGTTCTGACGCATTTGCGCGATCGCCCTTTGCCTAGCCCGAATCACATCTTTAGAATGGAGCGCAGCAGCACTCGGCTGCCGTTTAGGCTGGGCGGTTCCAGGTTTACCTGCTCCAGGGGTAACTAGGGATTGTTTAGCCGTGGATTGTTTAGCCGTGGATTGTTTAGCTGAGGATTGTTTCGCTGAGGATTGCTTAGCCGTGGATTGAGTCTCAGGCTTAACTACGGGTTGAGCTTGGGAGACGGCCTGAGGCTTAGATAAGGAATTAACTGAAGAATTAACCTTAGTCGCATTAACCTTAGCGCTTGATGTTTGCTCTGGCCCTAAACGCTCTGGTCCTAAACGCTCTGGCCCTAAACGCTCTGGCCCTAAACTAAGTGCGGTCAGATTAGTTTGTAGCGCAAACGCGTCATATTCAGCCTCTTGAACAAAGGAATCTAGGAGCGTGCTGCCTGTGGAGTAGCGGACGGTTGGATCCAAATCTCCCACATTCTGGCTATGGCGAGCGATCGCACCAGCACCTAACTGAATAGGCGCAGTTGTCTGGGAGGCTCCCAATACCGGAACCACACCTGAGAAAACACTGTTCCTTTTTTTGCTCATTTAAGTTGCTAGCTGAGAGCGCGCAGGCTATGAAAATCTGTGATGACATATAGCAATCGACGAATGCATCAAATCGCAGGTCATTCATCTTAAGAGACGGTTGCAAAGCCTGTTTTGTCCCCGCTTTATCAAAACTGCATGAAGCAATCCGTGATAGGATTCATCCCCTCATAGAATGAGTTACTGCCGCCATGCATCTGCCGTTATACGCTTGCCGTTATACGTAGCCGTTATATTTGTGTACCCAGTTTGCTGCCAACCTGCAGCAGTTTAGATAGAACAAACTATGGCAAAGTTAAGGATGCATTAGCTAAAATCAGCAGCCACAGAACTAGCAGCCACAGAGCCAGCAGCCACAGAGCCAGCAGCTAAAAACTAAACAGGCTCACCGAAGCGATAGCCCTTGCCATACACGGTATGAATTAGCGTAGGCCAACCGGGCAGCTCAACTTTCTTTCGCAGCAGTCGCATCTGCGCCGCTAGAGCATTACTGCTAGGTGCAGCACCTTTTCCCCACACGGCGTCATAAATTTGGGTGTGGGTCAGGAGTTGATGGGGCGATCGCATTAAATACGCCAGTAGCGTCACTTCCTTCTCAGATAGCTCAATGGTTTGATTTCCTCGGCTAGCCACCTGATTAGCAATGTCTAGGGACAGATCTTCAAACCGCAATACACTGAGCGCTGAGTCAGCGTCACCCATATTGGCACCGCTCACTAAATTGGCACCGCTGAGTGGAACAGATGTGCTGATGCTGCCATCTGTTCTGTTTACATCCATCGCAGGCGGGCGTCTGAGCAGCGCGCGAACCCGTGCAAGCAGCTCACGCAGCTCAAAGGGCTTTACTAAATAATCGTCTGCCCCAGCATCTAAGCCATCCACACGATCATCCAAGGTATCTTTGGCCGTTAAAAACAGCACGGGTGTGGTGTACCCAAGCGATCGCACCTCACGACAAATCTCTAGCCCCGTTTTTCCGGGCAGCATCCAGTCCAATATCATCAGGTCGTAGTGGGCATCTGTCGCCATATCGCACCCAATCGTTCCATCTGCTGCAACATCCACCGTGTACCCTTGACGCTGCAGTAAACGACTCAACGGCTCAGTGAGTTCTACTTCGTCATCTACTAACAAAATCCGCATTGGCAAAGGCTACTAGGCATGTTGTTATCAAGTCTTTCACAAAAGACAGCCCTAAAATCCACCACTAACGCAGTAACTCAAAATGAGATTATTGACATCTTGCACCTGCTGACTGATGGCTATCCGCTGTCTGGCCACTTGCTCATAGGCTGTGCGACTGGCTCCAGATACCGCAATTCCGCCGGACTCAGTCATAAATGCCGTAACTTGCAAGCCTAGATCACTATCGTTACGGTACAGCGTTACTAACGCATCTCGATGATCACTGAGGGTTTGATCGACTAAAGGCATCCGAGCTAGCTGCTTTGCGAGCACGGTTTGCTGTTTGGACGCAAATACAGCAGCGGCTCTATCGGGTGAAGATTCGCTAACCAGCGTTGATGGGGAATATGGGGCTACATAGGTCGCTTGCTGTAAGCGCTGACAGTCTGCGACCAAACGAGCATTACTGCAGCTTTGAAGGGGCACGGTAACGATAACAGCCGACAGCAACCACTTGAGATAACGGTTCTTAGATGACATCCGCCGTGAGAACCGTTTTTGGGATTGGGATTGGGATTGGGATTGAGGGCAAAGGTTGGAGGCGATCGCCAAAGTTGGCAGGCGCAATCGAGAAAAGGATTTCAAAATAAAAAGGGGCGAGTCATGCAAAAAGTAGTATTGAGCGTTGCACACCTCACACACGCTTGGCTGTGATCTCAGTAGTTATACGGATATTGAACACAGGCCGGACACGTAGCCTTACAAAAACTTAAAGGAATTGATTATTTTGCCCCTGTGGCGGTCAAAGCGGTTTCTGCTGCCGCATCATGACCCAGCGCATCTGAACCTTCATCAAGCGTAACGGTATCCAACACGCTTAATAGCTCTCGCTCAAAGGTTACCTGTGCCCGATTGGTACGTCCGCCTACATACAGCACTTCGTCTGTTTCTAGCGCCCACACCTGTGAGTGTGAAATGTAGCTCATCACCACCCCAATCATGAGTAAGCCAAAGCCTAAATAAACAATCGGAATACCTGGATCGGCCTTAATTTGGAGGCCGGTGCTGCCGATTAGCTCATCGACAAATAAGGTGATGCCATTCACCTCTACCGAACTGCCCGCCCGTACAGTAGACACTAGCTGACCGCTCATGTCATAGACCAACAGCGTCCCCTGTAAATCCTGCGCAACTAGCGACACACCTTCACTCATATCTGGCTTTGTCGGCACCCAAGTGCCCCACAGTCTGCTGCCTCCTTCTGAGTTCAAATCAGCCATTGCCAGTTCAAACGTTGGGCTATTGTTTAGCCTGACATTCACCTGCGCAACAGAACAATCGGCCTGATACAGCGTCACATTTTTGTAGCGCAGTGGCTCGTTCACCCAAATGGTTTTGCGTTTTACCTCTTCGCCATCGTTATCCAATACAGAAAGATCAGAATAAAACTGATCGACTCGGCCCTCCGGTGAGTAATCAATCCAAAAGCGATTCACCTTCACAGCCCAATCTTTAGGTACCTGAGAGGCCGCCCATGGCCCGGCTTCAAAAATATTCTGGATTCTAAAGGTTTGACCGCTCGGCACCATTTCTTGGGCAAAAAAGCCAGTCATTGAGCCAACAATCGCACCGCCTAAAATCAGCAGCATACTGGCATGAACCACAATGGGGCCAATTCGACCGCTGAGCCCCTTATGGGCGTACAGCATCAGATGATTCGTATCGTCGTCTACCTTCTCAAATATTTTGTATCGCCGTTCGGCGAGCTGAACCTTTACATCGCTGATGTGCGCGCCTGCCAGGTCTGTGTTCAGCTCTGTGCTGAGTGCCATTTTGCCAAACTGACGCGGCTTGCTGTAAAAGTTCCACGTTCGAGAAAACCACCGCAGAGCCGTAATCTGGCGGGTGAAGGTACAGGCCGTTAAGCTGGCTCCAAACAGAATCATGATAGAGAGAAACCACCATGTGCTGTAGACGTTGTTGAGCCCAACCGTCAGAATGAATTTCCAGGAGATAAATCCAAATAGAGCAGGTTCGGTGGGGTAGTTCTCTTGGTAAAAGGTCAGCCCCTGCCCTTGTTCGATAACGGTACCCGCGATACTAAAAATGGCGATTGCCAACAAAAGCGCGATCGCCAATCGTAAGTCAGCGAGCAATGGAATTAGCTCTTTACGAAAGTAACGCTTCGTTGCCATCACCAAACTGCTCATAACACTCCCAATCTCTCACTTGCTTGTGGGCTAATGACGTCTCTTCTGCTAATGACCACCAAATTTATGCAGTGGGCTTATGTAACTGGCTTATGTAACTGGCTGCTGCAACGGACTTATGCATCTGGCTTATGCAACGGGCAGCAGACGAGTTGCCAACGAAAACAGCCCAAATCCGATTAACAATATACCGCTCGCAGGTGTGATCCATCCCGACCACCGGCGCAGCTCTAAAATACGCTTAATTGATGCTGTGAAAATGCCTGCCAGCATCAGCGGCGCAACGTAGCCCAGCGTATAGGCCAATAGCAACGAAGCACCCAATACGGGGTCGCCTTTTTCACCCACCCAAGCCAGCAGTGTGGCCAGCACAGGCGTGCTACAAGGAGAGGCCACTAGGCCAAAGGTAAGGCCCAGAACATAGGATTTAACAAACCGAGGAATATTTTTTTCTAAAAAGCCTGTGTCATTAAAAGACGGCAAAGGGGGCAGGGGCAATGCCTCCAAAAGATTAAGGCCCATCAGGATGGCGATCGCACTCACCACAACCGGCAAACCCACACCTACCTGACCATACACCCAGCCCAAACTGCTCGCGGCTAGCCCCAAAGCCGCCAGTGTCGTTGCCAGTCCTATCGCAAACCAAACAGACTGATTCACTGCCTGCCAGCGGTTTTCTAGCTCGTAGCTGCCCATATAACCCACCGTAATAGGCAGCATCGAGAGCATACAGGGCGTAAGACTTGTCAGCAGCCCGGCTGCCGCAATAACACCAATGCTCGTAACACCCAAGTGGCCAAGTTGGCCTTCTACCCAACCATTGGCTTGCTGGGCGAGATGATAGAGAAAAAGCTGTAAGTTTTCGTGCCACGTCTCTACAAGAGAACCGCCCATAAATGATGACCTAGCCAGTGAACGCTAACAAAGAGGCACGACGGCACGCTTCGTCGTACTGGCTTGTATTGTATCGAACTGTAACGGTTCCGGCTATTAAGTGCTTCTGGCGTATTGCCTGACCAAATGCCTGAGCCAATTACACCATCGGCTCATTCTCTTCATGCCTGCCCGCAGCATAACCGTCCGCAGCATTGCTGTTCACATCATTAGCGTCTACATCACTGCCGTTCACATCGTGGAAGTCTTCCAACAAATTCTGAGCCGTCTGCAAATCCTTCTCCAAAGATGCCTTGCTATTTTCTTTTCCAAGCTTGCTCTGTAAAAGATCACCGGCTTGGGCCACGGCATTTTTAGATTTTTGAGTTTTTTTGCGATCGCGCTTTTGGCCGGAGCTTGCCCGCCGTCGCGCCGTTCGATGCAAATTATTCTCAATTCGATCCAACGTCAGCACGTCCGCATCTCGCGATTCTCTCGCGACGCGAATCAGCACACCTGCTGTAATTAGACTGGCAATCATCGAGCTGCCTCCATAGCTAAACATGGGAAAGGGCAACCCCGTGGTCGGCAAAGAGCCTGTCGCGACTCCCATGTTCACTAAAGACTGACCGATCAGTAACACCATGCAGCCAATGGCCACTAAGCGATGTACTGTTTTCTTCGCTTGAATCGCAACCATCAGAGACACCGTACTGTAGACCGCCAAAAAGAGCAGCAGCATAATGCAGCCAATGAACCCAAACTCTTCAGCAAATACGGAAAAGATAAAGTCGGTGTATTGAATCGGCAAAAAGTAGAGCTTTTGAGCCGAGAGTCCGTAGCCTGTGCCGCCAGAGCCGCCAGAGCCAATCGCAAGCAGACTTTGAATAAGCTGGAAACCCGTATCGCTAGGATCGGCCCAGGGATTGATAAAAGAGATAATGCGATCGCGCTGATACGCTTTCACACTTACGCTCAGCACGGCAGCCATCACCCCTGTGCCTGCTGTTAGCGCTAACTGCCGGTACGGAATGCCCGCAGCCAGCGCAATCAGCCAAATCGTAATACCGCACACTGCAGTCGTACTTAGGTTTGGCTGGGTCAGGATCAACAGCAATCCACCTGTAAAAATCCCTAACCAAAAGAATCGCGTCTGATTCGTTAGCTTGTGCCATTTCCCAAACAGCTGCGCACTGTGCATCACCAAAAATGGCTTCATCAGCTCCGACGGCTGAATTAGAAACGGGCCAAACGGCAGCCAACGAGTTGCACCATTCACCGAAATGCCCACACCTGGAATGTGCGTGGCCATCACCATAAGCATGCACACCAGCAAAAAGAAACCGGAAAGCCGCATGGTTTTTTGCACAGGATGGCGAGCAATCCAGCGAGCAATGAATAACCCTACACAGACCCATACAATCTGAGTTTTAAAATAGCGGGTACCGTCATTAAAAGCCGCTTCAGCGACAGGATAAGACGCTGAAAACAGAACCACTAGGCCAACGGATAGCCATAGCATTGTCATCCATCGCAGCAGCCTAGCCTCTAGGGCCCAGCCACGAACAGAGAATAAGCGAGGAACTAGCTGAATAATATTGCCCATAAGGTCATTTTGACCTGAAACCGGCACGTTACCCGTCGGCTCTGAAGGCGGGGAGGGTGAGGCGAGCCTCATAAAGATATAAGGAAAATAAGAGATGCTTCAAAGCAATAAAGGATCACAGATACGAGTGTCAAGGTTTTGCGCAAGATCTAGTGCCTAAAAATATCAGCATCTGAATGAATAGCGCCTGAGCTAAGGCCATTTCGTCTATGCCCTTAACAGCACGATGCCCTCCCTAACGGCTAAGAAACATAACCCTGTTGGGAAGGCATCGTGTCCACCTACACAACCTGTAATAGGCAGCCCGTAAAGTTGACTTACGTCGCTCTTACGAACAGTTGATTATCTGAATCGTTCACTTTATGAGCCTGGGATTTCAGGCGCATTCAGCAAAGGCGTCGTTGCAATGGGAAGCGGTGGGGTTTTATCTTGAGCAATCACAAACATTTCTGTGCGAATCTTCTCCGTAATTTGCACCGTCTTCGCATCGTAAAGCTGCGTGAGCGCCTTAGGATACAAGCCAAAGCCAATGATGGGGATCAGCAAGCAAGCAATCACAAACACCTCACGTGGTTCCGCATCAATCAGCACCTCATTTTCAATCAGCTCCTTATTCTCAGGACCATAGAAAATCTCGCGCAGCATTGAGAGCAAATACAGCGGTGTGAGAATCACACCCACCGCCATTAGCATCACCACAATCAGCTTGAAATTAAAGCCATATGCATCACTATTGGCAAAGCCCACAAACACCATCAGCTCAGCAACGAAACCACTCATTCCTGGCAACGCCAGAGACGCCATCGAACAGGTGGTAAACATCGCGAAGATTTTGGGCATCTTTCGCCCCACACCGCCCATTTCATCCAAAATCAGCGTATGCGTCCGGTCGTAAGTAGCGCCTACTAAGAAGAACAAACTCGCCCCGATCAAACCGTGAGACACCATCTGCAACACCGCCCCGCTAAGGCCCAAGTTCGTGAAAGAGCCGATGCCAATCATCACAAAGCCCATGTGAGAAATGGATGAATAGGCAATCTTCCGCTTCAGGTTGTTTTGAGCAAACGAAGTTAGGGCAGCGTAGATGATATTCACAACCCCGAAAATGACTAATCCGGGTGCGATCACAGCATGCGCATCAGGCAACATTTCCACGTTCATGCGGATGATGGCATAGCCGCCCATTTTCAGCAGAATGCCCGCAAGGAGCATGTGAACCGGGGCGGTGGCTTCACCATGCGCATCTGGGAGCCAAGTGTGGAACGGAATAATGGGTAGCTTGACGGCATAGGCAATCAGGAAGCCTGAATACAAAAATAGCTGTAGTCGAAGCGGAAATTCCTTAGCCATCAGCGTTTGCATATCGAAGCTGACGGTGTCGCCATAAAAAGCCATGCCCAACGCAGCGAGCAGGATAAAGAGTGATCCCCCAGCGGTGTAGAGAATAAACTTCGTGGCTGCGTAAAGCCTCTTTTTGCCGCCCCAAATGGATAGCAGCAAATAAACCGGCAGCAGTTCCAGCTCCCACATCAAGAAAAACAGCAGCATATCTTGAACCACAAATACGCCAATCTGCCCGGCGTACATGCTCAGCAGCAAGAAGTAAAATAGCTTGGGCTTAAACGTCACCGGCCAAGACGCCAGAATGGCCAGCGTCGTGATGAAGCCTGTCAGCAGCACCAGCGGCATCGAAAGCCCATCTACGCCTACAGACCAACGCAGATCTATCTGCGGCACCCAGGCATAGCTTTCGTAGAGCTGCATTCCTGAGCTACTGATGTCGTAGTTATTAACGAAGGCATAGACGATGACAGCAAAGTCAATTAGGCCAACGACAAGGGAGTACCACTTTACGGTGCGCCCCTTCTCATCAGGGATGAAAGGAATGAGCAGCGCTGCCAAAAAAGGGAAAAAGACAATGAACGATAGCCAGGGGAATTGATCCATAACGAAACTGAATAATTTGTGGCCTTCTGTAGGTTTATGGCTATAAAGGGTTTATGAGCTATGCGTGGATGATATGAGCTCAGCGATTTTTCTTTCACACTGTAGAAAGAAAAATCGAGACTGGGAAAGAGGGCGTTGGTTTTTCTTAAAAATGCGCAATGATGATTTACGTTTTGATACGTTTGGATGGAGCTTATGGTGATGTCGCTATGAGCGCATAATACTGCTGTTCATTCGCAGAAGATGATCCCCTTAGCACCACCTTAAGAATCTCTCTTTTGGCATCTAGCTTCTGACCAAGGTTTTATCTATATAGCAAAGTGCGGATGCATACTCGCGGAGAAGGCTAGCGCCTACGCACTTTGCTAGTTGAGTGAGCGCTAGTTGAGTGAGCGCTAGTTGAGTGAGCTGTTGTCTTCTAAGACTTCTATCGATCATTAGTGTCCTAACGCACTCGACAGAAGCAATATATGGTCTACGTGCGTCTCTTCAACCGCCATCTTTTGTCCCAACACGGTTTAACTTTCGGTAGTGATTAGTTAAAACTCAAGCATGCTCTGCTTCCTTATCGTTCCTTGTTCTCTATCGGCGATAGGTTAAGCGGAAGTTGTGCAACCCACAGGCGGTTTTCATCACTTCATCGACGAAGTTATCGGCTCGATTACGAAATTTCTGTACCAATTCTGAGTGCGTTTGACACCCCCTATTTGATGCTCCACGGCTACTCGCAGACTCGATATGGCTCAGTTGGCGGCCTTCTTTGCTGTAGTTAACTTGCTGTTTCTAGGCTTCTTCTTGGGCTGTAATGCAGTGACGCCCTCTGGCCAATAGTCCTGATAGCCCGTATCTTGCAGCAAGGTACGTGTCTTCGACAAAGCTATCCCAAGCTGCACTGAAGCTGGGTAGTAACGCCTCAAACTCATTCGGCTTGAAGTCCGTTAGAGTACGCAACGTACGAGGCTTATTCTTGGTCTGGGTATAGCGCCTTGGCATTGCATGACCTTTGCTTGTCTTGATTATTTCTGAATTCTATCCGGTTCTTTATAATTTCCAACTAAGTCTAATACTTTTGGCGTTCAATCCTTAGGCTGTACCATACGACTCTGTACTAATCTCGACACTATCGCCAACGCAAACACTCCTAGTAGTGCCAAGCCAAGCAACAGCTTTCCACCTTCCAAAATACCTGCACCCAAAGCAACAATGGGTGGATTTGAAATCGCAATACTCAGTATCAGCGCGGGTGAAAATCGTATCCAAGGGGCACGAGTTAGCCCCACGCTATAGCAAACAAAGTCAAAAAAGCCCGTCATTAAACAGCCCGCCATCAGGAAAAAGTTTCGCTCTAAATGACGTTGACTAAGTTGGTCCTAGAAACTTAAGCGCGGCCCAGGCACGTCGAACCAAACGAGATTGACGCATCTGCAGAAAAAATTAACTTATCAACAACTTACCAATTGTCAACAACTTATCAAGGGACGAAAGACATTAGCTAGAGGGCAACAATCAGAAAGAACAGAAAGCTAGCATTTGTCTCTATCTGGGCTGTCGGCATGAATGATGCTTGATAGTACTACTGTAGATTTAATCGAAGTTGTTTGAGTCGGTTTCTTGAGTGCTGACAGCTCGTTGCCTATCTGTGATTGCCAGTACGAGCTAATTTCTGTAAAACTTGGGGCCAAGCAAAGAGTTCCAGATGTTGAACTCGATATCTGGCTGCGAGAGAACAAAGATAATGTAAGTTGCTGAATTAAATTTCAAGGTATGGAGCAATGAATATAAAAGTGATCGCTAGGCCTAAAAAATAAGTTGAGAGCAAATCAAAGACACAATCTATCTCATTAGGGCTATATAGGAATAATTATTAATAGTGGGTGTGGTTTAACCAACATCTAACCATTGATTAAGCAACCACCGACTACTGATGCTGATGAGCGGAGCAGAGCGGTGTTGAGCACCCAGAATATTGAAGGCGTGATTCCCAGTAAGTCGGGTCGCCTCGAACCCATTGACTGCGACAAACATTTCTACCAAGCGCGGCATCTCATCGAGAACTTTTTTGCTAAGTTGAAGCAGTATCGGGCGATTGCGACCCGATACGACAAGACTGCTCGTAACTTCTTAAGCGCCATTCATTTGGCGGCTACCGTCATTTGGCTTAACTGATGACACGCCCTAGCAATACTCCGGACATAATTACGAGACGAGGACACCGTATTCACAGAGGTTCTGATAGTTGTGATGCGATTTAATTAATGTCTCGTCCAAGTCTAAGTTGTGAATAAAGCGTTCAAGCAGGTGCTGATTGAGTTTTCGGC
>JBCCOO010000041.1:0-46889 GCA_039025345.1 Cyanobacteria bacterium P01_D01_bin.105
AACCGCTTCTGTTCCGCGTCTTTACCCTGTACAACAATTGCGGCCTGCTGGATGGCGGAATGTTTCTCCAGGGCGGCTTCTACTTCGCCAGGTTCGATGCGGAAGCCACGGATTTTCACCTGTTTGTCTAGGCGGCCCAGATACTCTAAGGCTCCATCGGTGCTGTAGCGAACGCGATCGCCTGTTTTATACAGATAAAAAGAGTCACTTTCTGACTGCTGCCGGATGTCATAAAACGGATTGGGAATAAACTTTTCAGCCGTTAAATCTAGGCGGTTGAGGTAGCCGCGAGCGACCCCTGCCCCTCCGATGTATAGCTCACCAGAGATGCCTATAGGCACCTGCTGTAAGTCCGCGTCTAATACATAAATTTGAGTGTGAGAAAGCGGGTAGCCAATAGGCACTGTTGAGTCTAAGTCTGCTGGCGTGATTGAATAGCAGCAGGTAAAGGTTGTCCCTTCAGTTGGCCCATAGCCGTTGATGATGGTTGTATTTGTGAGAGTGTTTAGAGCCTTGCGTAGGTGATGAACAGAGAGCACGTCTCCACCTGCAAGTAGTTGCCGCACGGAGGTGAGACTTTCTAACTGCTCGTCTACCATGAGATTAAACAGCCCAGACGTTAGCCATAGCGTAGTGACTTTATGCGTCGCAATCTCATGAGCTAACGTTTCTAAAGAAGGGGTTTGCTCAGGCATGAGAACAAGCGTTCCGCCATTGAGCAGTGCGCCCCAAATCTCGAAGGTAGATGCATCGAAGGTGAGTGGTGCCGCTTGCAACAGAATGTCACTGGCAGTAAGTGTCACATAGTTAGGCTCAATAACTAACCTTGTTACACTCTGGTGAGAAACACAAACGCCTTTGGGTTGGCCTGTAGAACCTGATGTGTAGAGAATATAGGCGAGAGTGGCAGGCTGGACGCGCGTTTGCGAGAAATTGGTATCAGAAAAATTGGTATCAGAAAGATCTACATCAAAAAGATTCGTCTTAGGCAATGTAGAAACATAGTCGGCAGTTTCTACAGTTAGCGCTGCGACCGAGACAAGAGCGCTTATCTCTTCTGGTACAGGTGCCTCTTCTATCAAGGGCGTGCCAAGAGACACGCTAGAGGAAGGTTTGACCAGCAGTGCCATTTGAGTATCGGCGATCATCCACGCCAATCGCTCGACGGGGTAGCTAGGATCTAATGGAATGTAAGTACCGCCTGCTTTGAGGATAGCGAGAATGGTGATTATAGTGTCGAGTGATCGCTCTGCCCAAATGCCGACAGGTGTCTCTAGCCGTACGCCTTTTTGCCGGAGATAGTAAGCAAGCTGGTTTGCTTTTTGGTTCAGTTCAGCATACGAGAGATGGGCTTGATTCTGAGTGAGAGCTACCGCGTTAGGCGTTGCGGCTGCCTGCGTCTCAAATATCCGGTGAATAGATTGCTCTGGCAGCGGCTGAGACGACTTACCCTGTTGCCAAGTCTGAAGCTGCTTAAGCTCTGAGCGAGTCAGCATTGGTAGGTCAGCAATTCTTTGTCGCTCACTCTGAGGTAAGGCCCTTAGCAAATTGCGGAAGTGCCCCGCCATGCGATGAATAGTATCTGGAGAGAACAAATCAGCCCGATATTCAAACTTTCCGACAAGTCCTCTGTCGGTCTCTTTCATATCGAGCGTTAGGTCAAACTTCGCTGTTTCGCGCTTAATTTCGAGCGGTGCGCACCGAATCTCATGAGAGGATCCTTCCTCTGTCTCTTTTGAAGACGGCTGAAGAAGCGATTCATTTTGTAGCGCAAACATCACCTGCACCAGCGGTGTGTGGCTGCTGCTGCGCGGAATATCTAGCTCGTCAATCAGCTGCTCAAAGGGTAAATCTTGGTGAGTATAGGCATCTAAAGTGACTTGTCGGATATGCGTAAGCAGATCACTTACTTTAGGATTGTTAGCCAAAGATGTGCGAATGACCAATGTGTTCACAAACAGACCGATCAGCCCCTCAAGTTCTGGGCGCTGTCGATTTGCGATGGGCGTGCCGATGGCTAAATCCGTGATTTGACTGTAGCGATAAAGCAGGATATTGAAAGCCGCTAGCAGCGTCATGTACAGCGTTACTTGGTGCTGCTGACTAAACTGCTGTAAAGCATCGGCTTCCTTTTTAGAAAGGCGAAACTCGTAGGTCGCGCCCGCACCACTTGAGTTAGCAGGCCGAGGATAATCTGTTGGGAGGGCAAGCAGTGGCTCTATGCCCGCGAGCTGCTCTTGCCAGTAGGTGACTTGATGACTCAGATCGAGAGATTTTTGCCAAGCAGCGTAGTCGCTGTAACGAATGAGTAATGGAGGCAGTACGTCACTGGGATCTTGGTTGAGATTCTGTTTAAGATCTGGGCCAGATTGATAAGCTTGATAGAGGGCTGTGAGTTCTTTTTGAAGCACTCCAATTGACCAACCATCCGTCACAATATGATGCTGTATCAGTATAAGAATATGCTCGTTTTCGTTTAGCCGTAGGAGCTGCGATCGCACTAATGGCCCGTGCTCCAACTTAAACGGCTCTTGTGCCTGCTGACGGATGATCTGCGTGATTTCAGCGCGTTGTGCCTTAGTATCCAACGAGCTTAAATCAACAGTGTCTAACTTGAAACTATCTTGAGGCGGGAACACCTTCGGAATAGCTGTATCTTCTGTGCCACGAGACATCCCAGAAGAAGCAATATCCGAAGAGATGTTAGGATAAACGGTTCTCAGCGTCTCATGTCTGTTGATTATCTGAGTAAGGCATTTCTCTAACCCTTCAACAGAAAGATTTCCTGTGAGACGGAGCGCAATTGGAATGTTGTAAGCAGAGCTGTTAGGCTCTAGCTGATGCATGAGCCACTGCCGCTGCTGGGCAAAGGAAAGAACAGGCTCGTCTTCTGAGCGAGTAATTTTCGTCTGGGCAGAAGATTCAGGCTGCTCTAACGCTTCGTATCTAAGTTGTTCTATATGGAGAACAAAGTCTTGCAGTCTTGGATTCTCAAAGAGCGATCGCAAGGGAACCTCAATATCAAAAACCTGACGTATCTGAGAAATGACTTGAGTAGCTAGCAGGGAATGACCACCCAGCTCAAAGAAGCTATCTTTTAATCCAATACCCGTTACGCCCAGTATGCTCGACCAAATGCCTGCAACCAGCTTTTCGTTTTGAGTACGAAGGACATGATTTTGATCAGCGACGGGTGTGAAAGAGGGGAGCGATCTCCGATTAACCTTTCCATTAGGGGTGAGCGGAAACGCTTCTAATATTTGATAGCCACTCGGCAGCATGTAGTCAGGTAAGTATTGACTTAGCCACGAGCGTAAATCTTGCGTGAGGTTCGCGCTTCCCTGCCCACCTAGCTTTACGTAGGCCAGTAACTGAGATGGGTTATCTTGAACAACCGCAACAGCTTGAGCCACTTCTGGATGCTGAGTTAAGTACGCTTCTATTGCCCCTAGCTCTATGCGGAAGCCGTGCAGCTTAACCTGATTATCTAGCCGACCTAAGAAATCAAGCGTGCCATCTTCTCGGTATCGAACACAGTCTCCTGTTTTGTACAGTCTCTGGGTAATACCTGAGACATGCAAAACAACAAATCTCTCATCTGTTAAATCTGGACGTTGCCAGTAGCCAGCGCTTAAGCCTGCGCCGCTAATGTACAGCTCACCTGCTACGCCAACTGGAACCTGGCGCTGCTGCTGATCCAACACATAAAACTGAGTGTTCGCGATGGGTTTGCCAATCGGCACACTGCCAGAAAGGGTGTTCTGTGCTAGAAAACCTGCGTCTATTTTTAAGGCCCCAGACCAAATAGTCGTTTCTGTCGGGCCGTATAGGTTGTAGAGCGATCGCCCACAAGGCAACAGCCTTTTCGCAAGTTCTACGTCTAATGCTTCCCCGCCACACAAAATCGACAGAGATGGATTTCCTTGCCAGTTCGTGTCCAACAGCAAGCGCCAAGTTGCTGGTGTTGCCTGCATCATAGTGACGTAGTGCGCCTCAATCTGCTGCGCCAATCGCTCTCCGTCTAACGTGATTGCTTGAGGCGTAATAATAACGTGAGCGCCGGTAATTAGAGGCAAGAAAACTTCTAATGCCGCAATATCAAACCCTAGTGTGGTAACGGCCAACAGTTTGTCTTGTGGGGTAATTCCACAAGTTTGTGCCATTGACGCCAGAAAATTCGTCAAGCTGCGATGGTTAATGGGAACCCCTTTGGGCTGTCCAGTGCTGCCGCTGGTGTAGAGGATGTAGGCGGTATCCCCTTCTGTGACGTTTAATGCTAAATTTTCAGTAGATTGTGAGTTGATGTCATTGCTTGCACTATCCAGGCAGATTGTGATTGGACAGGTGCTGAGCGATCGCGCTCCAGAGATAACAGCCGAAATAGCAGACGTGGTAACTAGTATCTCTATTTGAGCCTGTTGAATAATGTAGTCTAGCCGCTCTCTTGGATGGTTAGGATCCAGCGGAACGTAGGTGCTGCCTACCTTAGAAATGGCCAGCAGGCTTGCTACCATATCAGTGGAACGTTCTAGGCAAAGTCCTACACGAGTACCTGACTTTGCGCCCTGCTGCGATAGATAGCGGGCAATTTTGTTAGCCCGTGAATTCAACTGCTGATAAGTGAGTGTTTCCTCATCCAAGTCAGATGAAATGTCTGAACGAACAAACTCATCAGTTGAGTAGGTAAGTGCTGCTGCCTCTGGCATTATCGCAGCTTGCGCTTCAAATTGCTGATGCACACAGCGCTCACTGATTTTAATAGCCTCTCCTTGCGCAAAGTCCCTAAGCTGTTCGTGCTCAGTAGCCGTGAGTAGCGGTACTTCTCCAATCTGCTGCTCAGGGCATGCCACAAAGCTCTCTAAAACAATCTCTAAGTGATTCAGCAAACGCTTAATAGCGAGTTTAGAGAGGTGCTGCGTATCATATCTGCCGCTAAGCTGAATAGCCTCACCTGGAATGACGACAAGCGTCAGCGGATAGTTTGTTTTCTCATAGCCTTGTCCATCCCTAAGAGAAAAGCCCACGTCTAAGCTTTGGGTGGCTTCTTCTATTGAGATAGGGTAATTCTCAAAAATGAGTAAGCTGTCGAATAGCGACGAGCCTCTAGGAATATCACTCCATGCCTGCAAGTCGCTGAGATTACTATAGCTGTAGGCTTCTCGTTCACGCTGCGTTTGCTGTAGCTGTTGCAGCCAAGGCAGAACCTTTGTCTCTTGAGGGAGGCTAGCCCTTAATGGAACGGTATTGATAAATAGTCCCACCATTGACTCAACGCCTGATAGCTCTGGTGGGCGACCGGAGACGGTAATGCCAAACAAGACATCTTCTAGTCCGCTATATCGGCTGAGGACAATGGCCCATGCACCCTGCACGAGGGTATTGAGGGTAAGGCGCTCTTGCTTGGTGAATGTTTGTAGGCTTTGAGAGAGAAAGATAGACAGTGTATGTTTTTCTTCTTCATAAGAGAATGCAACATCATCGCTACTTTGCTCTGCAACTTTTGCCTTATCAATACTTAAGGGCGTAGCCGCTTCAAATCCTTTTAGGATATTTCGCCAATAGGATTCTGCGCGATCACTATCTTGTTGCTGAAGCCAAAGAATGTAGTCCTTGTAGGGCTTTACGGGTAGTAACGAAGCATTACCTAATCTCTTCTTCTCTGAAGAGAGATTAGCTTTATAAAGGGTCAACACATCTCTAATGAGAACGCCATTACACCAACCATCCATAAGCAGGTGATGATAGTTCCATACAAAGCGGTACTGCCGCTCGCTAAGCTGGAATAGAGCGCATCGCATAAGCGGCCCATAATCTGGTTGGAAGCCTTGCAGCCGCTCAGCATTTAAGAATACTGCTAACTGGCGTTCCTGTTGTTCTGCTCCAAGCTGTCGCCAATCTTCACTAACCCACGGTAGCTCTACCGTTTCGTACACGACCTGAAGTGGTCTATCTGTTTCTTCCCAATGGAACTCGCTACGCAAAATATCATAACGATTCACAACTTGCTGCCACGCCTGTCTAAATGCCTGCGGATCTAAGTCTCCTTCCAGTAGGCAGTGTCGCTGCTCCACATACACCCCTGTTTTAGGTTCATACAGCGTGTGGAACAGCATCCCTTGCTGCATAGGAGAAAGTTCATAAATATCTTTTACCTGCGTCATGATCGCTTCCCTCCTCTGCGCTGGAGCTTGTCCATAAGCTGATTGAGCTGGCTACTGTCTACTCGCGCCGCAGAAAAGCTTGATTGCCCCTGAGAAGGAGCTTGGGAAGTGTCCTGAGAGCCTGCTTCAGCTTGATCTGAAGCAGGCTCTTGGGCATGGCTGTAGTGAGCAATCAGAGAGCTGAGATGACTGATAAACCGCTGTGTAAGCTGCTCAATAGTGCTGTGCTGGTACTGCTTTTGACTGTATCTCCACTTCACCTGTAGTTGCTCGTTCTGAATGACAGCAACAATATCGAAAAGATACCGGCGATTAGCCTGTGTGCATCGAGAGGCGGGCGCAGCTTCAATCTTTTGAAGTAAATCAATGCCATCTGCGATTTTGTCTATCTGGCCTAAATAGTTGAAGCTTACTTCCGCTGGAGACGCTAACTGAGCGTCATTGTCATGGTGTTGAAGGCGCAGTAATCCGTAGCTAATGCCCTGGTGTGGAACTAGGTTAAGCTGTTGACTTACATAGTCCACTTGCTCGGTGAGTGAATCTGAGGGAAGTGAAAGATGCAGTGGATAAACGCACGTAAACCAGCCTACGGTGCGTGATAGATCTAGATGCTCCTCTTGACTTTGCTCGCGCTTACTTGGAAGCTGTCGTCCATGCCCTTCCATGTCAATAACGAGGCTAGGCTGACGGTTCCACTGGCTACTCCACTGGCCAAGGGTTTGAGAGAGTGTGGTTAGCAGCAGAACATCTATCGACAGTGGCAGTTTTTTGAGCTTTTCTGTTTCTTTAGACGCTAAAGAAATAACACTCTCTTGTTCATCTGCAATTGTATTTTGTCCAGAGGCTATCTCTACTGGCAGATGTGACTGCTGGCGGCAAACCGTACTCCAGTGGTTAAGAGCAGTCTCAAAATCCTGTTGATTTAAGTGCTGGTTTAAGTACTGAGTCCATGCTCCAAAGCTTGCTGTCCTTGCCGGTAGAGAAATGGCCTGTTTTGCTTCTGCCTGAGCATAAGCAGTGGCTACATCAGATAGCAACACTCGCCAGGAAACACCATCTACAACTAAGTGATGTGTAACCAGTAACAGCTTATCTGTCTCGTTTCCTTGCTTTTGCTCTAAATGAAGCAAAATGCTACGGAAAAGTGGCCCCTTTTCTAAGTTTAAGCTTGCTTGGAAGTTGGCAATAATTTCATTAAGCTTTAGCTGCTCTGAAGCTAGGAGAGAAACCTCTTCTAGTGGTACATCGTCTTGACTTTCTGGAGCATAGTGCTGTTGCCAGCCAGATTCTGATTGTTTGAATCTGAGGCGTAAGGCATCGTGATGACTGACAAGTGTATTTAATGCAGTTTGCAGAGCAGCTACGTTTAAATTTGGCTGAACGCTCAGCAGTAAAGATTGATTGTAGTGGTGAGGCTCAGGTAAATTTTGCTCAAAGAAGTCCCACTGGATGGGGCTAAATGGAATATTGCCCTCAGGTATTTCTTGCGATGATGCTTCGGTGTCAGTGGATGCGATTTCTGTTGCGATCACCGCTTGCTCCGCAATGGTTTGATGCTGAAATAGCTGGGTCGGAGTGAGTTGTAGTCCTTGCGATCTCGCCTTTGAAACGATTTGCATACCGGAAATCGAATCGCCACCTAAGTCAAAGAAGTTATCGTAAATGCTGATGTCTGGAGTGTTTAGGATCTGATTCCATACTTCTAAGAGAATGGCCTCTTTCCTATTTCGCGGTTGAACAGACTTCTGTGAGCCTCTTTCTGCATGCGGTGCGGGTAATTTACTCTGATCTAGCTTACCGTTGGCTGTGAGTGGTAAAGCATCCACACTTACAATATGTGCTGGAACCATGTAGCTTGGCAGCACTTGATTCAAATACTGCCGTAAATCAGCAGTAATGTTTTCATCACTCTTATCTAGTTTGTTGTTTGCTGATTTTTTAGTAACAACGTAAGCGGCAAGTTCTCTTTTGTTCTCTACTTCTCTAAGCACGACAGCAGCCTGGCTAACCTGACTATGCTTAGTCAAAGCCTGCTCAATTTCACCTGGCTCGATACGAAAGCCTCTGAGCTTAATTTGACTATCAATTCGTCCTAGATACTCCAGGCTGCCGTCAGTTCTATAGGCAACAAGATCGCCAGTTTTGTAGAGCGTAGACCCCGGCATATCTCCTTCAGTCCCCGCTGTTGCAAAGGGATTTGAAATAAAGCGCTCTGCGGTTAGTGTTGATCGATTCAAATAGCCTTGTGCGACACCTGCCCCGCCAACATAAAGCTCTCCAGGAACACCTGCGGGAACCGGCTGCTTTTGCTCATCCAACACATAAAGCTGAACTCCGTTTATGGGCGTACCGATCGGGATGTTGCCACGATCTTCTGAGGTAACTTGATGGACGCAGCAGCCTACAACCGCTTCTGTTGGCCCATACTCGTTGAATAGAGAAACTTCAGGAAAATGCTCTTGCCATAGGGAGATATGATGAGAGTGTAAGGCTTCTCCACCAATGATCAGTGCTTTAGGTAACCGGCTTCGATCAATGACCTGGGGGTTCAACAGCGGTTGCAGTGCGCTGAGGTGAGAGGGTGTGAGCTTTATGAAACTAAATTCACCAGAGAGTGCCTCTAAGAGAGATTCAACCTCTGTTGCTTCTTGCTGAAAAACGACTTGTTTTCCAGCCAATAAAGGTGCGAATAAGCTGGTGATAGTAGCATCGAAGCCAACAGAAGATTGTACAAGTGCGCCGCAGCCTTCACTCACAGGATAAGCGGATAAACACCAGTTGAGATAGTTGATCAGTCCGCCGTGGGTAAGCTGTGTGCCCTTAGGTTTCCCCGTAGAGCCGGATGTGTAGATAACATAGGCGAGATCTTCAGGCTGGATAGAAATACTCAGGTTGTGTCCTGGCTGTGCGATGAGATGCTCTTCTGTATCTAAATAAAGAACGCTCGCTGCTATTTCTTCTGCAAGCCCGGATGGTAAACAGTTACGATTCGCAACCAGTACAGTTGGCTTGGCATCTTTCACCATGTAGCGAAGTCTGTCTGCTGGCAGCGATGGATCTAGTGGAACGTAGACTCCGCCTGCTTTGATCGTTGCGAGCAGTGCAGCTATCAAGTCTGGGCCAGGGCTTAAGCATATGCCCACCAGACACCCTGAATCTATGCCCTCGCTGCGTAGCCAATGGGCAATCTTATTCGCTTTATGGTTAAGGTGCTGATAAGTGAGAGACTTTTGTGGATTGTTTTCAGTTGCAACTTGATGAACTGCGATCACATCAGGTGTCTTTTCAACTTGTTCTTCAAACTTTGCTGGTAGGCACGGCAACAGACGACTAAGAGCACCCTTCTGACTCCACTGAGTCAAAATTTGTTCTTTTTCAGAATCAGATAGCAGGGAAAATTGACAAAGCTGTTGGTCAGGTGTGGCGACAGCCTGGGATACTAGCGTGTGGAAGCTGTCGAGCATCGTCTGAACGCGATCACGCTCAAACAGTCCCATTCTATATTCCACTGCGCTTAATAGCTGGCCATCGCGCTCAATGATGTGCCAGCTCATATCAAACTTAGTTTCACCAGGTTCAATCCACTGCTGACTCAGTGATAGCCCTGGCATCTCTCCCAGTAAGCCTGCTCCAGATGCGCCTGCTCCAGATGAGCTAGGGCTAAGGCTTTCAGCATTTTGTAGCTGGTAGCCGCTGCTCTGCACCTGAAACATCACTCGAAAGAGGGGATTTTTCCCTGCTACCCGAGCTGCACCCACCGCCTCTACCACCTCAGGAAAGGGAATATCTTGGTGCTGTAAGGCATCTGAGAGTGTCGCCTGCACTTGCTTAAGCCATGCAGGAAAAGAGAGTTCTGAATCAACGTGTGAGCGGATGACCAGTGTATTGACAAAGAATCCAATCAAAGACTCAACTTTGGCACTACTTCGCCCTGCCACCGGAACACCTACGGCAATATCTGACTGGTTGCTGTAGCGATGTAGCAGTAGCTTAAAGATGGCCAATAGCAGCATAAATACTGTCGCGCCTGACTGCTTTGCAAGTGCTTTGATAGCATTAGTTTCTACCAACGAAAACGTTCGCGTACAGGTTTGACTAGCAAAGTGAAGGCTTCTCTGGCGATCACTTGGTAAATTCAGTTCAGAGACATCTGCAAGTTGCTGTTTCCAGTAAGCTCGGTGCTGTGCGCATTGCTCACCTTTCAGCCACTCCTGTTGTTGAAGAACGTGGTCAGCGTACTGTATTTCTAATGCTGGGAAAGCAGATTCTACACTGCCTACAATCGTTCTTTCTTCAAGATGATTGCGATAATTCCCGGCGAGTTCACGGAGCAAAATACCTCGTGACCAACCGTCTGCGATTAAGTGGTGCAGTACTAAAATCAGCTCAAAGTGATTGCTTGCTCGCTCAAGTAACTGAATCCGGATTAGAGGCCCTTGTTCTAAATCAAAAGGTGTTTTGACTAGGCTCTCTTGCCACTGCTTGATTTTGAGTTCTGTTTCCGTCTCATCATCACACCTTAAGCCAATGACAGGAAGGGTGATTTCTACCCCGGATAGTACTTTAGCGTAGGGCCGATTGTTCTCCTGTAAGAAGACAGTTCTTAGAGACTCATGCCGATTGACAATATCTTGCAGGCTTTGCCGCAAGGCACTTTCTACCAAATTTCCCTTGAGCGTTAGCATGAACGCAATATGGTACGCACTCGTATCAGGATTTAGCTGATGAAAGACCCAAAGCTGTTTCTGAGAATCCGATAGTGGCAGTTTGTCGGGACGTGGGGTCAGCTCACTCTGCCCCAATCTAACTTGCCCCAGCTCACTTTGTTTCAGTTTGGATGTACTCGCTGGCTCTCCCACCACTTGAGCCCAGTTCATGCCCTGCGCTTCTATTTGCTGCCGGAAAAGCTGCTTTTGTGCAGGCGAAAGAGACTCAATTCGCTTGCGGAGAGCGAGCGTGGATTGAGGGCTTTGGTAAGTTTGGGAACGAGTTTGGCTATCGGCCATGACAGGGTGCAGTGTGTGTAAAGTGCTAAAAGGAACAACCGCTGACTCGACCTTTATATTCAGCAGTTAGAAGAAATCAAGTGGAGAGTCTATAAGGTTGAAAGTAGTGGAATAAACTGATGAGATTTGGAAATAGGTAACCTTTAGCCGCTAGAGACAGTGGCGAGCAACTCCTGCCGACTGCTTTGATTGCAGCGCTCTTGAAGCTTGGCCAAGTAAGGCAGTGATTTCATCACGGCATCAAAGTCTTGAACAAAATCAATTAAACAGGCAACCTCGTCTACACCTGCCTGATGCAACTGTTCCACAAACGGTTTACAGCTCTCCGGTGTACCAATCAGAGAGCGGCCCTTCATAAATCCTTCTACGCCAAATAATAACAAACTATCAAGGTCATCGTCTGAGAAATCACTTAAACTTACGTTTAACCCCATTCCCTTTGCGAGATTTTCTAATAGGCCATAGTGAGTCTTTAAATACTCACAGAAAGGTTGACGAATTTCCTCTTTTACTTGTTCAACTTCTTCTCCCAAAAAGGTATGCATCATCATCGATACGGTGAAAGCGCTCGGGTCATGCCCGTTCTTTTGAAGCATTTCTCGATATCGTGCGATCTTTGGTGCAACCTGATCCAACGTTTCTCCCAATAGGGATGTCAACACGTTTACACCCAGCCGCCCTGCTTCAATAAAGGTTTCCATCGATTGACAGGTAACCCATACCGGCAGCTTGGGCTGAACAGGTCTCGGTAGTGTTTTGGCACTGACTGTTCTATCGGTTACATCCTCAAAATCGACCGCTTCACCTTGCCAAAGCTTTTGAACAGCATCTAGCCCTCGCCACATGACAGACTTACGACTGCCGTGGGGATCACGAGAGAGAATAAACTCATCCATTGTCCATCCAGAAGCAAAGGCGATCGCGGCTCGCCCACCAGACAAATTATCAACCACTGCCCAATCCTCTGCGACCCGTACAGGATGGTGCAGCGGTAGAACAACGCTTCCAGCTCTTAGCTGAATGTTTTCAGTAGCCATTGCTAGCGCGGCGCTGGTTACGGCTGGATTTGGGTAAAGCCCTCCAAATGCATGGAAATGTCGCTCCGGTGTCCAGACCGCACTAAATCCGTTTCGGTCTGCAAACTTGGCGCTTTCAATCAACAGCTTGTAGGGATTGCCTTGAATATTCAATCCATCGCCATCAAAATAAAACAAACTAAACTTCATGACTAACCTCCTCTAGTGTTGCGTTTTCAGGTGCTGTGTTGTTAGATGGCATACTCTCAGGCGGCATACTCTCAATCTGGTCTAGCAAGCTCTCCATCGTGGCCTGATTTTCTGGCGATAATGCTGCCTGCTGACTTTCATCGATTTGCTCCTGAATAATATTGGCAATGCCTGCGACTGTAGGTGCTTCAAAGAGAAATGCTCGCATGGGCAGCTCTACCGGAAACTTCTGTCTCAGCTGGGTAACAGCCTGGATGGCCAGTAGAGAATGGCCGCCTAGCTCAAAGAAGTTGTCATGAATACCGACTTCAGCAATCCCTAGCAAATCGCCCATTGCTTGAGCCACCGTTTGTTCTATGGGAGTGCGCGGGGCGACATAGTCTGTGGATAAAGCTGGTCGACTATGGTTTCCTTGATAGCCTGATTTTGCAGCAGATGTTTTATCGGTACTAGAGGTTGCTTGAATGGGCTGAGGCGTAAAAGCTTTGGCGAGTCTGGGTGCTAGGGGACGCGGAGAAATGATGAGTTGAGATAACCCTGGCTGTGCTAAGGCGCGTTGTGTGGTTTGCCAAACTTCTTCCTTGGTCATGGCAAGTGCCATAAGTTCAGAAGCGCTGGTTGGAGCAACGTCATCTAGTTGGCAGGCATCCCAGTTTAGGCTTAGCCAATGAGGGGCTGAAGTTTCTGAGGGACTGTCCTGGCCGCTGTTGTTTTGGTTATTTTGTTGGATGGCGAGGGCATCTAAGTAGCTATTAGCCGCCGCGTAGGCCCCAAAGCCGATGCCGCCAATAACTGAAGAGAGGGAAGATTGCAGAACATAAAAATCAACGGGATGATTGGCTAACGCTTGCTGAAGCGATCGCATCCCATCTACTTTATTTTGGCAAATTCGCTTAACTTCGGTCTCGGTGAGCTGAGAGAGTTCGCAGCTAGCGCGATCGCCCATTACCCCCGCATGGAAAACGCCTGTAACTCTTCCATCTGCCATTTGGCCAAGCTTAGCTATGCCCTGTTCAATGCTGGCGCTTACCCAGTCAGCATCCGCTAAGCTGCCGCTGAACCAACAGAACTGTTCGCCTTCTTCTCCCAGCGTTTGGAGCTGACGAATCAACTGGCTGACGCTGTGCCGCGGCCCGTGCGTGAGCAGCCACTTTTCCCACTCTACAGCAGCAGGTAAGCCTGCTCTGCCCAGCAGAATTAGCTTAGCGTCCCATTCTTTTACTAAGGCGTGGGCGTACACCATACCCACCCCTTCTATTAAGTCACCTGCAATGATGTAAGTGCCGCCGCGCTTTAAGCGGTCAGGCGTTTGTTCTGGAAGGGGTAGGCTTTCATAAGTGCATACCCAGCGTTGTCCATTGCGGTAAGCGACCTGTCTATGATTAGAATCATACGGAGAATTTAACGCTTGCCAAACAGCTTGCAGCGTGTGAGCTGACGCTGATGTCTCTAAGTCTATTAGTCGGCAGCAAACACCTGGACATTCTTGGGCGATGACTTGAGAGAGACCCTGCGCTTTTGCTTTGTTGGGATCAAGTGAATCTTGTGGGAGGACTGCGTAGCTATTAGCTGTGAGAAGCGTGAGCGTAGTCGGGACTTCTGTCTGTGAGAGAGTTTGGATAAAAGAAACGAGCACCTGGAAGTCGTTAAAGTCTGCCCAAGTGACATCAAGTTGCGCCGGCAGATTGTTTAAGTATGCTTCGAGCTGAGACTGTAATGTCTGATCTGCTAGAACTATTTGGCGCTGCGCTCCAGACACTTCTGGTAAGACCGTTAGAGGCAGTTGTTTCCATGAAGGTAAGTAGAACCAGTCAGCTTGGTTGGAGGTTTTCTCTTTTAGACTTGATTCTTTTAGGTTTGATTGAGTGAAATTATCTTGAGTTGACCCAAGTGGAATCCAATAAGATTTGTGCTCAAAGGGATAGCTAGGCAGTGAAAGGCGCTGTCGTTTATTGCTCGAATGGGTATCGTGCTGATAGAGGTTTTTCCATTGGATGGGTACACCTGCTTGCCAGAGTTTGCCGAGTGTTTCCGCTAGCACGTTGACATCGGCTTTGCTGTCTTTGGGATGAGGCAGTGAGGGCAAGATTGTACTTTCAATGCTGCGCTCGGCACCATTGCTCTCTGGTACTGTCAAATTTTGTTGAGCCAGCTTAGTGAGTGTATTCCCAGGGCCACCTTCTAGCAGGACAACGTTGGGTAGTTTTAGAGCTTCTGTAATGCCTTGGCTAAAGAGAACGCAGTGCCGTAAGTGCTTTACCCAGTAGTCAGGATTAGTTGCTTCGCTATCTTCTAGCCAAGTGCCTGTTACGTTAGAAATAACATCAATATTAGGTGGTGAGAGCGTCACCTTCTTTAAAGCATCAGAGAATTCATCCAGCGCCTCTTCCATCATGGCGGAGTGGAAAGCGTGGGAGGTAGCCAATAGACGGCAGGGAATATTTTGCGATTCGAGCTGCTGTTGAAAGCCCTTAATGATGGCGGTAGGGCCAGAAATAACGCAGTTTTGAGTGGCGTTGATAACTGCGATTTCAGCGCCTTCTGGAAGCTGAAGAGAATCGGCCTCAGCTAGCACTGATAGCATGGCACCCGGATGGCAGCGCTGCATAAGCTGCGATCGCTGTGCAATCAGCCACAGAGCATCTTCTAAAGAGAACACACCCGCAATACAGGCCGCGACATATTCTCCAATGCTGTGGCCAATCATGGCTTGCGGGCGAACATTCCAGGCCATCCAGAGCTTCGCCAGGGCATATTCAATCGCAAAGAGGGCAGGCTGGGCGTAGGCCGTTTGGTAAAGCTTCCCAGATGTTTTTTCAGTCGTTGTAGATGGTTTTGTAGATGGATAGAGTAATTCTAAAAGTGCAATATTTTCTTTAGCGAGAATGCTGGCACACTGATCGATGGCCTGCTTAAAAATAGGCTCTGTGTGATACAGACCCTTTGCCATATCCACATGCTGAGCGCCTTGCCCTGAGAACATGAATACAACAGACTTGTTAGAAGAAGTCGTTGACTTGTTGTTAGACAATGATGTGCTCTGCGCTTGGCCTAACTGCTGAATAGCTTCTTGAGTGGATTGGCAGACTATAAAGCGGCGGTAAGGAAGCGATCGCCTGCCAACCTGCAGGGTGTAAGCCACATCAGCGATAGGCAAATCAGCATGACGCTGCAAGTGAGCCGCAAGATTTTGAGAGAGCGTATCGAGTGCGGTGGGCGTTTTTGCAGAAAGGGGAATAAGTTGCCACGGACGGCCTGCTTCACTCACACAGGCTTTGGGCGTTTCTTCTAAAATTGCGTGAGCATTGGTGCCACCCATGCCAAAAGAGCTAACGCCTGCACGTCTGGGTGTGCCGTTGGCCGTCCAGTCTTGGCGGTGCTGATTCACCACAAAGGGGCCATTCTGAAAGTCAATTTTAGGATTTGGCTGCTGATAATTTAAGCTGGCGGGAATAGTCTTGTTTTTAAGTGAGAGAGCCGCTTTGATTAGCCCGGCAGCACCAGCGGCGGCATCAAGATGGCCAATGTTGGTTTTAACCGAACCTAATGCGCAGTTTTTTCGCTCTGTTGTAGCTTCTGTCGTAGATGCTTCTGTAGTGAATGATAAATCTTTGAAGGCTTTATTCAGCGCTGCGACTTCAATCGGGTCTCCCAAGGGAGTACCTGTGCCGTGAGCTTCTACATAGTCAATGGTGTCTGGTGAAATGCCTGCTTGTTCAATCGCTGATTTAATCACCGCCGCTTGCCCTGAAACGCTGGGAGCAATGAGGTTTATTTTGTCAGCGCCATCGTTGTTGATAGCGGAGCCTTTGATCACGGCGTATATGTGGTCTTTATCTGCGATCGCTGCCTGCAAGCGCTTAAGCACAACAATCCCTACGCCATTGCCAAACACGGTGCCTTGCCCATCAGCATCAAATGCCCGGCAGATGCCATCAGGAGAGGCAATGCTTTCAGGTTGGTGTAAATAGCCTGTTGGCTGAGCGTTGCTGATGGTCACGCCGCCAGCTAAGGCCATGTCGCATTCGTGATTAAGGAGACTTTGGCAAGCCGAATGAACGGCAACCAGCGCCGTAGAACAGCCGGTTTGAATACCGCAGCTTGGCCCTTTGAGATCCAGTTGATAAGAAACGCGAGTCGGCATCAGCCCCATCACGTTACTAACAACAGCCTGAACCGGACTGATAGATTCTCGAATATCTGGCTGGGAGTGGAGATTAACCACGTAGCTGTTAAGCGCCGCGCCGCCATAAACGCCGATACTGCCGTCGTACTGTTGGCTGTCGTAACCTGCATCTTCTAAGGCACTCCAGGCACATTCGAGAAATACGCGGTGCTGCGGATCAATCAGTTCTGCTTCGCGAGGGGAATAGCCAAAGAACGCGGCATCAAAGCCAGTGGGGTCAGGGAAGCTGGCATAAGCACGGACGTAGTTGGGCTGAGTAAATGTGCTTTCAGGAATGCCTGTATCAAGCAGCGCTTCATCGGAGAGAATTTCAATTCCTGATTTCCCTTCATTAATTAGCGCCCAGAATTCTTCCAGGTTATCTGCACCTGGGAACCGTCCCGCCATGCCAATGATAGCAATCCGCTCATTCCTGGCCTGCTCGATGGCTTCTATTTGCGATCGCGCTGCTTTTAGGGCCTTAAAAACGCGATCAGAAGCCTGGTTAGGAAGGTTTGAATTTTGGGAGACTTCGCTCATGACGCTTTCTGACAATGTAAAAATAAAGTGTAAAAAAGATAATTTCGGTCTAGTTAATTTTGATTCAGTTAGTTTCGATCCAATAGCGTTTCTAAGGCTGCTAATTCTTGTTCAATATCAGGTGACGGCAGATTGTTGGGCGTACTTGCTGGGTCAGGGTCTTCAGATTGTTCTAGGGGGGTGTCTGGAGGTTGTTCGCTAGATGGCTGGGGCGATTGCAGGGTAGGTGACCCGTTGGAGCCGTTGTCAGCTTGGCCATCAGATTGGCTGAGACTGTCTACGATGTGACCCGCCAAGGCTTGAATAGTGGGATATTCAAAAATGGCGGTTGAGGGAATAGGCTGATTAAGCTGAACATCGAGCTGATTCTTGAGTTCCATGGCCATAAGCGAGTCCATTCCTAAATCAAAGAAATTGGTCGTGGGATCTACCTGCGTCTTATCTCGAAGGGCGAGTACTCTGGCAACTTCTGTTTGGAGCGCTTGTGTAATGAAAGTTGTGTAGCGCCGTTTAGGTAGCGCATTGAGCTGTTGCCGCCAAGTGGAAGCGCTAGCGGATAAACCTTTAGAAACGTCCAAGCTATTTGCTGAGCGGTTTGCCGTTTCAGCATGATTTGAAAGCGTGCTGGAAAGATAGTTGGCAAAGAACAAATCTTGGTCTGTTTCTCCTGCTGTTTTGCTGTCTACTCCTTTAGAGCGCGTTTGGGCCTGCAACTGTTGATTGAATTGGGGCCAGTTGATAGGGATAACGCCGATTTGCGATTCAGACTGAGCAAGGACTTTCTCAAGTGCCTGGATACCTTGCTGAGGCGAAATTGCACCGATGCCTCGCAGCTTCATTTGCTGCTGTACGGCTTCGCGCGCTGCGGAGCCAACTTCTGCCCATGGCCCCCAGTTAATACTGAGCACAGGTAAGCCTTGCCTTTGTCGGTAATGGGCCAACGCATCTAAAAAGCTGTTGGCTGCAACATGACTGCCTTGCCCAGGAGAACCTAACAAAGAAGCCGCTGAGGAATAGAGAACAAAACAATCTAGTGCGTCTTGTCTTGTGAGCTGATGGAGATACCAAGCACCCCATGCCTTGGGTGCCAGAACCTGTTCCATTTGTGCCCAGCTTAGCTGCTGTAAAATGCCATCTTGCAAAACGCCCGCTGCATGAATAACGCCCCTCAGTGGCGGCAGCGTTTCCCGGATCTTTTCTAAGGTATCGGTAAGCTGCGCTTGATTTGCAACATCTGCCTGCAAACACAGGATCTCAATGCCTGCTTTTCTGCTCTCATTTATCCAAGCGTTCGCCTCTGAAGTTTTTGCTTTGGTGAGACGACCTGTGCCATGACTCAACTTGCCTCGGCTTAACAGGGCTAAATGCTGTGCTCCCTGCTCAACTAACCACTGAGCTGTTGCGATGCCTAGCCCGCCTGTGCCGCCCGTAATAAGATAGGTGCCATCAGCGGTTACTTTGAAGCGAGGTTGCTTAGAGTGAGATTGCTCAAGGGCATCGTGCTTAGCAGGAGACTGTTCAGACATTTCAATATCTAGAACAACCTTGCCAATGTGCTGCGCCTGCTGCATGTGCCGGAAAACTTGTGGTGCTTGTGTGATGGAGAATATGCTCCGAGTGATAGGCGTTAGCGACTCTGTCTCAAACTGTTTTTTTAGCGCCTGGAGCATTGTCTGAATTTGTTGAGGTCGAGTGTGGGCCACCGACATTAAATCAATAACGTGATAGTCCACATCTGCCTTAGTCGCACTTATCTGTTGCTGTGACCAAATGCCCCGTTTGCCAAGCTCTAAAAAGCGACCGCCTTTAGCAACAACGGACACACTCTTTTTCAGAAACTCACCCGACAGAGAATTCAAGACTACATCTACGCCTTGGCCGTCGGTTTTGGCCATAATCTCATTAGCAAAGTCCAGCGTGCGAGAATTCATGATGTGCTCTATGCCCATCGCTTTCAGTGCATTCCACTTCGGCGGGCTAGCCGTTGCGTAAACCTCGGCCCCTGCCTGCTGGGCAATTTTCACCGCTGCCATACCCGTACCTCCTGCGGCAGCGTGAATCAAGATACGCTCTCCTTTTTTCAGCTTGGCGATGACTTGCAGAGAATAGTAAGCCGTGAGGAAATTTGCAGGAATGGTAGCAGCGGCCTGGGCGCTTAGGTTTTGAGGTTGAGTGATCGTCAGCTCAGCAGGCACCGTTACATACTGGCTAAAGCTACCTGCTGCCAACGCTAGCACCCGATCACCAACGGTCAAATGTTCAACGTCCTCGCCGACAGAAACCACTTCGCCTGCACATTCCACGCCTAGCCAATCTCGCTCAAAGGGCAGCAGTGCCAGGGCATCCAGCACATCAATAAAATTCAATCCTGCGGCCAGTACTCGAATTTCCACTTCCCCTGACTGAGGCTGCCTGCGCTGACACGGCACAAGCTGCAAGTTATCTGGACTGCCCTTAGTGGATAGGTCTAGTTTGAAGGGGGCAGAAGGAACGGTGAGTTGATTCTGTGGCTTAAGCTGCCTGCTCGCTAACCGGGAAACCTGTCTCGTTCCTTGTCGGTAAGCAACAGATTTCTCCGCCGAATAAGCCGTTAATTCCTGACAAATTAGCTCAACGCTGGTTGTTGTAGAATCGTTAGGATCCAAATCGATGCGGCGGCAGTTTAACCCTGGATATTCCAGCTCAACGACACGTGCTAGTCCCCAAAGTGGCGCGTGACCTAGTCCTTTCTCGTCATCTACGCCATATCCATCGATTACACCTTGGGTAACGATGCTTAACTGCGATGTTGAATGCGCTGTGACAGGAAGAGAACACAATAGATTTAGCAAACCCGTCGCATCTTTCTGCGCCTGTGCTTTAATGTCATCTACATTTGTTGCATGACTGGCTACATAGACAACCTGCTCAGGCCAATCATCAGAGTTCACAAGATTGGGCAAAGATGCAATTTCTTGAGTCGATACTAATTTCCCTTGTGTAGCGTTAGCGAGCTGTTCGCCCAAGTCATTGCTAGGATCTGATACGACCCAAACATGCTTTTTAGCTTTAGGAACGCTAGCAACGATGACAGACTGAGGGAGCGTTTCAGAAGTTGATTGCTGTGAAGCTGCTAGTGCTTTGGCAGACTCGAAGCCGACGGTGTGTAAATGTTGTTGCCATTGTGAAACAGATAGGAGCGGGTAGCCGGGGCGTTTCCACCATCCTTCGGTCATGCCAAAGATAAGATCGAGCCAGATCAGAGGTTGAGTACCTTCGAGGAGAACGAGCTGCCCGCCTGGGACAAGAAGCGATCGCACCCGCGCTAAAACCTGTTCAATATCTGCTGTTGCATGCAGCACATTGGCGGCAATCACGAGGTCATAGCTACCTTTGTGGAAGCCTTGAGATTCGATAGGCTGCTCAATATCCAGCGGCTGATAGCTAAGATTTGGGTAGTCAGCAAAGCGCTCTTTTGCCTTGGCTAAAAACAGCGGTGAAATATCGGTAAATGTATATTCGGCTTCTGTCTTACTGACTAAGGGAAGCAGGTGAGCCGTAGTACCGCCTGTGCCTGCGCCAATTTCTAAAATGCGAATGGGCTGAGCGCTGCTTGCCATAAGGCTTTCCATTAGGCGTTCCACAACTTGATAAACCTGTTGATTCATCAAGCGCGCGCCCGGTGAAGCCTGATAAAGCTGGGTTAAATCGCTCAGATCGCCAGCGGGGAGCAGTAGCGTGAGTGGATCAACTTGACCTTGAAGAACTTGAGCTAAGCTCTCGCCGCAACGCTGGATAAGAGATAGCTCTGCTGTTGCTTCTGGATGCTGCTTAAAGAGCTGTTGTTGATACGCTGATGGCTTTAAGAAGGTTATCGGGGCTTCTGAATTGCTTTCTGAGACGTTGACAACGTCTTGCAACCTACGGAAAAGAGATTGATGAGCAGGCGCAATTTCTGCGTTTTCCCCTAGCTCAGCGAGCGCGTTGTTGATGTAGCTGAGGCTGAGCGCTTCGAGCTGTGGGAGTAGGTCAATATAGGATTGAACGGAGGGTTGGGTGATCGCGCCTCCAAAGTCATCTGCAAGTGATAGCAGCACGTTCGCCACATCTACGGACTTAGGTAGTGGCTGCACCTGCCAATCGATTGCGTAGAACCAATCTTCGATAGTGCCGTGCTCTGGCTGCAACGTGCTCAAAACCCTGGCCTTACTCGCTGGCTGAAGCCGCAGGCCGATAATGCTTACCAGCAGTTCACCGGATAGTGAAAAGAGTTGGATGTTTGCAGTAGGCCATTGCTTTATCAAAGAAACTTCTACATGGCTCCAAACTTCAGTTGCTTCAATTTTTTCAGCATAGATATGTACCTCTCCCATCGCCGCTGGTAGATAGGTTTGAGTGTTTGGGTAATTCTCAAACGCAGTTGCAATGCTTTGTAAGCAAGCATCTAACAACACAGGGTGGAAGCGGTACTCAGCGAGGGTAGGCTTTACGCTTTCAGGTAGCTGCAAGCGACTGAGAACCTTACGCCTGTCTGTTTCACTGTCTCCTACATAAATTTGTTGAATCGCACGGAAGCTATCACCATAGGTAATTCCTTTGCTTTCCAAACGCTGATAGCAATCAGCCACAGAGACTTCTGTAGAACAATCCTGTTGCAGTTGTTCTAATAAGTCATATTGAGGTAAATCATGCTGAAGGCTGCCATTTTGTGGTGTTACAGACTCGCTTAAATAACCGCTGGCATGAAGCTGCCACTGTTGGCTACCCTGTTGACTTGTTTGGAAGCTGAAGATTTCAAACTTATGCTGCCCGGCATCAGATTCCAACGGTGTAATAACCGTTTGTAAGGTTTGAGGCTGGTCAAGCAGGAGCGCTTGGTGGAAATTAATATCCTGGATAATTCCCTGGAGTAATAGCTTGCCGCCATTGCCTTGAGTTTGTAGCGCAGCACTGACGGCCATTTCTAGGTAGCCTACCGCAGGGAGTACGGTTCTGCCGTAGACTTGGTGCTCTTGCAGGAAGGGAATGCCTACAGATGTAATAGTGGACTGGTAGCGAACAGTTTGAGTGCCCGCTAGCAGAAGTTGTTTTCCAACTAGAGGATGGCTTACTAGAGTAGCCGAACTTTGATTGATCTGACTGACCGACTGATGAGCGTTACTAGCCTCTACATCTATCCAATAGCGTTCTCTTTGGAACGGATAGGTCGGTAAATCAATCTCATAGCTGGCTTCCTCTGGCCAAGTGATGTCTGTACCTTGTACATACAGGTGCCCTAGGCTAGATAGTATGACTTTTCTGTCATTTTTCGTATCGTAGCGGTTGGGATAGAGGCTTGGTAACCACTGTCTTTTAGGACGTTCTTGAGAATTACCTATCTCTGCGTTGTAAGGGCTGTTTTGGATCTGGGCTAGGCACGTTTTGCCCATGCCACAAACAACAGGTTTAGGCCCAATTTCTACAAAATTTTCGTACTTTTTCTCGGCCAGGTATTCAATGCCTTGCCAGAATCGAACCGGCTTTTGGATATGGTTTGTCCAGTACTTGGCCCAATCACTGACAGCGTCAACGCTTTCTCCGGTTACGGTAGAAATCATTTCCGTCTGAGGCGGGTGGTAGGCGAATGTGCGGGCGATCGCTTCAAACTCTCTTAAAATCGGCTGCATTAAAGGCGAATGAAACCCGTGAGAAACCTTAAGCTTTTTCGTTTGAATTCCTTGGTCTTCTAGGGCACTCAAAACGGCCTTTAATCCCATTTGAGAGCCAGAGACGACCGTATTAGACGGGCCATTTTCAGCCGAGATAACAACGCCCTGCTGCAAGAAAGGTTTTACTTGCTTCGCAGCGGCCATCACAGCCGCCATGCCGCCTCCTGCGGGCAGTTTTTTCATTAGCTGAGCGCGATGAGTAATCAGCCTAAGGCCATCTTCCCAAGTCATAATGCCAGCAGTGCAGGCCGCAGCATATTCCCCAACGCTATGGCCGAGGACGCATTTGGGAGTGATTCCCCAAGATTTCCAGAGCTTGGTGAGGGCGTAGGCGATCGCGAAGAGTGCAGGCTGTGTATTTTCGGTTTGGTTAATAGGAGTCTGGGAAGAGAGAGTCTGTTCAGACGGAGCTTGTGAAGACTCTGATGAATCCTCTTTTGGATAGAGGATATCCAAAAGAGAACGATCAAATTCTGTGGTTAAAATCTTGTCGCAGTGGTCGATAGCAGCACGAAAAACAGGCTCACTGTCATACAGTTCTTGGCCCATGCCGACAGACTGTGCGCCCTGCCCCGTAAAGAGAAAGACAACTTGAGGCGATCGCTGGCCAGTTTTTCCGCTAATGGCTTTAGTTGCAATGACTTCTGATGATTGAGTATGAGCATTTAGCTGAATTTGAGCATCAGCAAGAGAGTCTGCAACAAGCGCGAGCCGATGAGAAAACTGCGATCGCCCTACCCCCGTGCTCCAGCAGACATTTCTTAAACTTACATCTGACTGAGCTAAATCTGCCGATGCTAAACGCTCAGCATAATGCGCAGCTAATTCTTTTAATGCTGCTGGACTCTTAGCTGACAGCGTTAGCAAGTGAGTGCCCGCTTGTAGCGCTTTGTCTTCCGCAGGCGTGGCCGATTGAGTAGTGGCCGTTCTGGCAGATGCAGATGGCGCAGATTCAACAATTACATGGGCATTTGTTCCACTAAATCCAAAGGAGCTAATGCCTGCGAATCTTGATGTGTTTTGGTCCCCCCAAGCCGCTGATTGCTGAGTAACCTTAACAGACAGTGCATCCCAATCGATATGAGGACTGGGTGCTTTGAAGTGTAAATGAGCAGGCAGTGTATTGTGCTGCATGGCCAGTACAACTTTAATGAGTCCTGCAATGCCCGCCGCTGCTTCTAAATGTCCAATATTGGTTTTAACGGAGCCAATTTTCAGTGGGTTAGCAGCAGAATGGCTGCGCCCAAAGACTGCACCTAACGCACCTACTTCAATCGGGTCGCCCAGCTTCGTACCCGTACCATGTGCCTCAACATAGCTTATCTGCTCAGACTTTACCCCAGCATTCGCCAAAGCCTGCCGAATCACTGCCTGCTGAGATGGCCCATTGGGCACGGTCAGCCCGCCGCTGCGGCCATCTTGATTCACTGCCGCGCCGCGTACAAGTGCCAAAATGTTGTCGCCTTGGGTCAGCGCATCGGATAGCCGCTTTAGCACAACCACACCGCAGCCTTCGCCCCGTGCAAACCCATCGGCAGCGGCATCGAACGTCTTGCAGCGTCCGTCCGGTGAAAGCATGTGTGCCTTCGAGAAGTTAATGCTAAACTCTGGGGCCAGAATGCGATTAACACCGGCTGCGATCGCCATTTCACACGCTTGGTTACGCAGGCTCTGGCAGGCCAAATGTACCGCAACTAAAGAAGAAGAACAGGCCGTATCAACAACCAAGCTAGGGCCAGTGAACCCCAAACTATAAGAGAGCCTCCCAGCAATAACGCTGTGGGCATTGCCGGTGGCTAAGTACGCATCAATCTCGTCTTCTCTGCGACCAGACAGATACTGTGAATAGTCGTTGCTACTAACACCCGCAAAAACGCCAACGGGGCGATTCGTCCATTGATTGGGCACGATACCGCCGTTTTCCATTGCCTCCCAGCTCACTTCCAGCAGCAGTCTTTGCTGCGGATCTAGACTGTTGGCTTCACGGGGTGAAATGCCAAAGAAATCAGCATCAAAGGTTTGTAAGTGATCAACAAATCCGCCGTTGCGGGTGACGATTTTGCCGGGCGTTTCTGGATTTGGATCATAGTAGGCATCTGCATCCCAGCGATCGCTTGGCACTTGCGTAATCGCATCTTTCCCTTGGGATAAAATCTCCCAAAATGCGGCTGGACTGTTCGCGCCGCCAGGGAAACGGCAGCCGATGCCAACGATTGCAATCGGCTCGGTTTTGACAGATTCTAACGCTGATTCCAGGGTAGAGACTTTTGCCTGAAGCTTTTCTATCGCCTGAAGCGCGCGGGCCATCCGCTGCTGGCTGTTGCTCTGGCTATTGTTTGAGTTATGTCGGGAGGATGATTGCATTAGGGCGAGTCCTCCTCAAAAAGATTGTCTAGATCTGCCAGCTTTTGATCCATCTGAGTGGCTAACTCATCTTCAGTTAGCTCATCTTCGGTCAGCTCGTCTGAACCTAAATCACTGGCAGATATTTCAGTAGAGTCAGCTTCGATAGAAGCTGACTCTGCGGCGTCACCTATCAACTGCGCAGCGAGATAATTTAGCAGTGCATCTACTGTCGGATAGTCAAACGCTAAGGTGCTGGGTAAGGAAAGCCCTAGATTTGTTTGCAAGCTGTTTTTGAGTTCTAGAGCAGTGAGTGAATCCATCCCTAGATCAAAGAAGCCTGTCTGATGGTCTAGTTCATGGACAGAGAATCCAAGTATCTGACAGATTTGTGTGCAAACATAATTGTCTAGCAGCGACCTTTTTTGGTCTGTAGGTGCATCGTTAAGCTGGGTTAGGAAGCTGTTAGTTGTGCTGTTGGTGTTAAAAGATTGTGCCTCTAGAGAAACTACACTTGATACTTCTGACTTGTCCTTGAGCAAAGGATGGCTTTTAACAATGGGAGATGCCAGAAACGTTTGCCAGCGAATAGGTACGATGCCAACTTGGGTTGATGTCGTTCTCCAAATATTTTCAAGCTGTGCAATGCCTTCCGTTGGACTAATAATGTCTACACCAGAGATTTGTTCGAGTTGACCTTGCCGCTGGTATTTTAGCGCTGAGCCGATGTCAGACCATGCACCCCAGTTAATGCTGAGGGCAGGCAATCCCTGCTGATGTCGATAGCGGGCAAGCCCATCTAAAAAGGCATTTGCGGTGGCATGATTTGCTTGCCCAGGTGAGCCGAGCAGACCAGCCGCAGAGGAAAAGAGCACAAAGAAATCTAGCTCACAATGCTGAGTTAGAGTGTGTAATTGCCAAGCACCTTTGACCTTGGGAGCGAGCACCGTTTCAAGCTGCTGCTGTGTGAGCTGCTGAATCAGGCTATCTTCAAGGACGCCAGCGGCGTGAACAACCCCTTTCAGCGGATACTGAGAGGCTTCGTTGAGATGGTTAATTGCATTCTCTACAGCTTGCGCATCGGTAACATCTGCCGATATTGTCTCAATACTTACACCTTGCGCTCTTAGCTGCTCAATAGTTGTTTGCGCGGTTTCGCTTACTTCACTTCGATTCAACAATGCGATGTGCTTAGCGCCTTTCTCAGCTAGCCACTTAGTCATAATTAAGCCCAATCCACCCATCCCGCCAGTGATTAGATACGTACTGTGAGCTGATATTATCGGGGCTGATATTGCCGGAGCTGAGCTTGCTTGCTGTGTGAGAACGATTTTGCCTGTATGCTTTGCTCTCTGTAGGGTGCGGAAGGCTTGAATCGTATCAGCTTGAGCAAAAGATGTGAAAGGAATTGCTTGCCACTGGCCTTGTTCAACTTTTGTCTGTAACTGTTGAAGAACAGCCTGAACCTGTTGGGGTTGCTGCTCACACAGTACAGAAATATCTACAACTTGATATGCAATATCTGGGCGCATCTGCGCAATCTGTTTTATGCTTAAGCCCTCTCCTTTGCCGATTTCAACAAATCGACCGTTCTGGCCCAGCGCTTCGAGACTCTTAGCGCGAAATTCACCCGGCAAGGAGTTCAATACAACATCCACACCTTTTTCGTCTGTTGCTGCCATGATTTCATCCGCAAACGAGAGGGTGCGAGAGTTCATAATGTGGGTAATGCCCATTGCTCTTAGGGTGTCCCACTTGCCAGGGCTAGCCGTTGCAAATATTTCTGCGCCGATCTGCTGGGCAATTTGAATCGCAGCTTGCCCTACCCCGCCAGTGGCCGCATGGATAAGAAGGCGCTCACCTGCTTTGAGCTGTGCTAGCTCACACAGGCTGTAGTAAGCCGTTGTGAACGCAACCGGTAGTGTCGCGGCTTCTGCAAGGGTGGTTGACTGCGGGATGGGGGCGAGTAAAGTGCGGTTAAGGGTTACGTAGCGGGCAAAACTGTTGGGGGCGATCGCCATTACCGGCTGCTCAATTTCCACATCTGTAACCTGACTGCCAACCGCAACCACTTTGCCTGTACACTCACAGCCCAGTTGCGCGGCTTCAGGATATTGATCCATCGCAATCAGCACATCGCGGAAGTTCAAACCAGTGGCATGAACCTTGATTTCTACTTCGTGCGCGTTAGGTTCCCGGCGAGAGACCGTCTGCCAGCTTAGACTAGACAGTGTGCCTGGCGAACTGACAATCAGTTGAGCTGATTCTGCAGATTCGCTTCCTGTTGGCTCGTTTCCTAGAGACTTGCTGCTATTCGGTGCGTAATCCTCTATTCGAGCAACTTTTCGCTGCCCTTTTTGATAAATAACTTGGGTTTCAGGAGAATCTGCAAGTAGCTCTGTAATGAGCTGAGCCGAGCTTTCCGCTTGGATGTATGTGCAGCGTAAGTCAGGATGCTCTAGCTGTGCTGTTTGCAATAGACCCCACAGTCCAGCGTGAACAAGCTGCGTTTGAGGATTGGGTGCGATGCTCGTGAAATACAGCCGGGGCGCTTTAGGCCGTTTGGCCGCTGATTGAATGATAGTCAAGACTTGGCTGTAGATGGCCGTCGCTGTGTCTGGAATAGTGCTATCTGCTGTGCCTTCTTCACTAGACAAATAGTGAACGATGTAGTCACTGTCAACAGATTGGTTGCCGGCAGATTGACCGCCAACAGACTCTAAAGAAGGAATCGCTTCGACTTGTTGTCCATACTCATTTAGTAGCGATGCGATTACATTTGCATCTGCTGCATCTGTCCCTAAAACAGTCCAGTGCGCCTGTATGTTCTTTGGCCACTGTGCAACGATGACAGACTGAGCACGCTCTACATCGCTGCTAACTTCGTGCTGTGCGTTTGGCTGCAAGGCTACAGATGCTGCAAACCCTGCTTCTGCTAAGACCGTTGCCCAATCCTCTGCTGAAATGAGAGGGTGATTAGCGCGCAATGCCTTGTCTGTGAAGCGCCACCAGCCAGGCGTAAGGCCAAAAATTAGGTCAACCCAGACAACAGGCTGCGTTCCTTCCAAAAGGATAAGCTGTCCGCCAGGAGCCAGTAGTTTACTTATATGAGATAGCGTCTGCTGCAAATCAGCCGTTGCGTGCAGAACATTGGCTGCAATGACAACGTCGAAACCAGTATTAAGCTCAATGCCAAATTCGGAAAGAGCTTCGTCTTGCGGTTCATTTTCAATATTCAAAAGACCGTAGCGAACAAAGTCAAAGTCTTTGAACTGTTCTTTCGCCGCACTTGTAAATCGAGGCGAGATATCTGTGAAAATATACTCCGAAGTGCAGGATAGTTTTGCTAGTTCTGGCAATAAGTAGGCAGTCGTGCCACCCGTGCCTGCGCCTACTTCCAGAATCCGCAGCGGCCTATTAATCTCTTCTGTTCGAGCAGCAATTGTCCCAAGGGTTGTTTGCACGAGCTGATTCATGACTCGTGGGCCAACCGAGGTTTGGTAAAGCTCTCCTAGCTCAGATAAGTCTCCTTCTGGGAACAGCAGTGCAATGGGGTCGGTTTGCCCTTGCAGAACGCTGAGCAAGTTCTCACCACAGCGCTTTAGTAATCTTAGTTCAGTGCTAAGGAGTGGGTGATTTTCTTGGAGCTGTTGATGTAGCTGCGCGGCATTTGGCGATTCGACATCTGCTACTGATTTTAAGCAGCGATTAAATAGCTGTTCATACTGAGGCGAAATCCCGAGTTCAGCTAGGTTAGGAGATGTAGTAAATTTATCTATCCCCAACGTGGCCAGAGCCTGCTGGATATAAGCAGTTGCGAGTGTGTTGAGCTCGCCTTGAAGGTACTGATATGCGAGAAAGTCTGGCTGCTGAATAAGTTGAGTGAACTGCGGGGCGATTGCTTGCTTTGCATCTTCTGGTGATAGCAAGAAATCAGCAGGTAACTGAGGCAAGCTTAAAGGTTGCCAGTCAATGTTGTGCAGCCACTGAACCTGGCTGGTAATTTGGTTATTAATCTGGGCTGACGTAACAGATTGGAGGGTCAGCCCTTTCATTTCAGCGAATGTTTGCCCGTCTTCTCCCTGCCAGTAAACGTCTACTTTAATGTCACTATCCGTTAGTGCCCTATCCGTTAGTGCCCTATCTGTTAGCGCTTCACCCTCTTCGTGGCGATTTGCATAGGCCCAAACCTTGCCATCTGGGATAGGGTGAAACTGACGAAACTGCTCAACGGCTACTGGTAAATAGCTGCCTTCAGCATCAGAAAGCGTAACACCTGCAAGCTGCAAGCCAGCATCCAGCAAGGTAGGGTGAAAGAGGAAAGAGGCGATCTCAGTAGAGGAATCCGTTTGATGAACTGATGCGATCGCCTCGTAACTTGGCTGGAGCCAAACTTGCTCCAAGCTCCTAAAGGAAGTGCCGTAGTGAATACCTCGCTGAGAGAACGCTGCGTAGAACTGTTCCACAGGTAGGTTTTCTGTAAGTTGCGCCTGCGCATCTGATAGCTTACGATACGGCATTAATACAGACGGTGAGGTGATCGCAGAGACATTTTTCAACGTTGCTGTAACGTGATGTGTCCATTTCGGACTTTGCGTCTGATCATCCGATCGTTCTGCACCATCGGCCTTCTGGCTGTAAATGGTAACGCTGTAGGTGGTCGAGTTTTGCTGAGAAACTTGAGTTTGTAGGCGATAAGTAGCCGATGCATCTAGCCATAGCCCTTGGTGAATGATTGTAGATTCTATGCTGCACCTATCACCAAAACCGGCCTTACTAAAACCTGCCTCACCAAAACACGCTCTCCCAGCCGCAAGTATTATCTCTAGGTAAGCAGCCGTTGGCATTAGTGCAGTGCCAAACACACTGTGATCTGTCCAGTTAAGCGGTGACACCGCGCTTATTTCTGTTTCAAAGCACTGAACGTTGCCAGCTAGGGAGAGCGGTCGTCCCAGCAGCGGATGTATGACCTTACCCTGAGTGATTTGTTTAGGTATTCTATCCGCATCTACCCAGTAGCGCTGCTTCTGAAACGGATAGTTAGGAATAAGCACCGTTTGTCGGGGATAGACCCGATCAAATCCAGCCCAATCTATCTCGCTGCCTGCTTCGTACAGCTTTCCTAAGCTAGCGAGAATAGTCTCAATATCGTTCGATACTTTCTGTTGTTGGGCCTGTTGCTGAGCGGATTTCTTTCGGGATGTCTGCTTTGAAGTTGATTTCTTTTTAACAGGAGAAAGACTGGGTAACCACTCTGCTGCTAGAGAGGGTACACAAACTTGCCCCATCGCGATCAGCGTAGGCTTTGGCCCGATTTCAACAAAGTGAGTGCAGCCCTCATCCGCTAAAGTTTGCATCGCTGCCGAAAACTGTACGGGCTGGCGAATTTGTTCTGTCCAATAGCTAACCCAATCATCCGTATCGCTGTGGTGAATGGCACGCCCCGTCACGCTAGAAATGAACTTGATATTGTTGGGTGGATAATGTTGGACTAAGCGAGCGATGTGTTCAAAGTCAGCGAGCATCGGCTCCATAAGCGCCGAGTGAAAAGCGTGGGAAACGCTCAGCAGCTTGGTACGGATGCTCTGTTCATGTAATCGGGCAATCACTTGCTCAAGCGCCGCTAGCTCACCGGAAATAACCGTATTTTCAGGCCCGTTAACAGCCGCAATTTCAACACCGTCAGGCAATAGAGGCTGTATCTGTGCTTGAGAAGCCATCACTGCTACCATGCCACCGCCTGCAGGCAGTGATTGCATCATTCGGCCTCGGGCTGCTGTGAGCCTTAGCCCTGCTTCTAAGCTGAGGATGCCTGTGGTGACAGCAGCCGCGTACTCACCGACACTGTGGCCCAGAACATAGTCCGGAGAAATGCCCCATGAGGCCCAAAGCTCAGTGAGCGCGTAGGCAATGGCAAACAGTGCAGGCTGAGCATAGGCAGTTTGGTGAATGTTTCCCTGTTGCTCTGTTGTTTCATTCCCTGTTTTTTGAGTTTCTGTTGCCTTGGGATAAAGCGCAGATATCAAGTCGATGCCTTCTTCTTGAAGAACTTCAACGCAGTCATTTAGCGCCTTATAAAATACAGGCTCGCTAGTGTAAAGCGCTCTGGCCATACCAACGTATTGTGCGCCTTGGCCGGTGAAGAGAAAGGCGATTTTCGGGCCGTTTGTTCCTCTGTTATGCGTTGCCTGCGTTGCCTGCGCAGATGTGTTGAGAAAGTTCTGTAGCTTTTGGCTTAGGGCTTGCTTACTGTGAGCTGTGAGTGCAAGGCGATGGGAAAAGTGCGATCGCCCCGTATTGGCTGTAAAACAGATATCGGCTAAGTCGGCTGTGCTAGTTGGTAACCACTCACTATATCGATTACCCAGTGCGTTGAGTGCCTGTTTACTCCGGGCTGACAGCGCTAATAGATGAGCGGAGCGATCGCCCTGTAATGCTGGACTTAGCAATCCCTCACCCTGTGATTCACTCAGCGTAAGTGAAGCCATATTTTCGAGGGAGAAATCTGCGTAAGCGGCTTCACTGTCTGCTGCATTTGCCTCTTCAATAATGAGATGAACATTGGTGCCGCTCATCCCAAACCCGCTCAGACCGGCCCGTTTGGGTTCCGTGGTTTCAGGCCAAGGGGTGAGCTGGCTAGGGATTTGAATCGGCAGTGTTTCCCAGGGGATGTGTGGGTTCGGCGTTGAGAAATGAAGCTGGGGCGGAATTTGTTTGTTCTGAAGCGAAAGAATAACTTTGATTAAGCCCGCAACCCCAGCCGCAGATTCTAAATGGCCAAAGTTTGATTTAACAGACCCAACCCATAGCGGTGTTGTGCGGTTTTTGCCAATGGCTTGATTAAGAGAGAGAATTTCAATCGGGTCACCTAAAGAGGTGCCTGTGCCGTGCGCTTCCACATACTGGATTTGGTCGGCGCTGAGCTTCGCATTGGCAAGCGCCTGCTGAATAACAGCGGTTTGAGCCGTACCATTGGGCGCAGTCAGGCCGTTGCTGATGCCATCATGATTCACAGCCGAGCCTTTGACGAGCGCTAGGATATTGTCTTGATTGGCGATCGCATCCGATAGCCGCTTCAGCACAACTATGCCACAGCCTTCGCCCCGACCGTAGCCGTCCGCGCTGGCATCAAATGTTTTGCATCGCCCGTCGGCAGAGAGGGCCTTAAGCTTGCAAAAACCAACCGTCACCTCAGGAGAAAGCATCAAATTAACGCCCCCAGCTAAGGCTAGGTTCGACTCTCCATTGCGCAGGCTCTGACAGGCCAAATGTACCGATAAAAGAGAAGAGGAACAGGTTGTATCGAGCTGTAGAGTCGGCCCTTGGAATCCAAACGTGTAGGCGATCCGACCTGCAGCAATACTGCGCGTGTTGCCTAAGCTACTAAAGGCATTAATGCGGGTTAAGTCTCCGGAATGGATGCTGCGCTGGGCATAGTCATCAAAACACAGCCCTACAAAAACACCTGTAGCGCTTCCTTGCAAATCAAACGGAGGTAGGCCAGCATTTTCGAGGGCTGTGTAGCTCGTTTCCAACAGCAGTCGTTGCTGCGGGTCGAGCTGATGGGCTTCTCTAGGAGAAATACCAAAGAACTGTGGATCAAAGCGATCCACATCGTCAATGAAGCTACCCTTGCGCGTATACATTTTTCCGGCTGCGTCAGGGTCGCTGTCGTAATAAGCCTCTACGTCCCAGCGATGGGGTGGAATGTCGCCTACTGCATCTATCCCTGTTTTCAACAGTTGCCAGTAAGCCTCTGGACTTTTGGCACCGCCTGGAAACTGGCAAGCCATACCTACGATGGCAATGGGCTCGATTTGTTGCTGTTCTAAATTATCGAGCTGATTGCGTAGCTTGCGAATCTGTATCGTTGCTTCTTGTAGAAGATCACGATAGTTTGCAGGCTGGCGAGCATTGGGTGAGTCGTCGCTGCTCAACCTGTTTTGACTCAACCTGTTGTTAAAGGAGCGGGATGGTACAGTCATGATGTGATGTGCCCCCTTAGCGTTGCTAGCTCTGCTGAGAGCGTGCTGGCTAATTCTGCCTCTGAAAGCTGATCAAGCTCGGCTACATTAGGTTCTGTATTTCTCTGCTCTTTCGGCTTTTGATTTCTATGCTTTTGTTCTTTTTCAAGTTTCAGCGCTTTAGAAACTTGTCTTACCAAGGTTGGGTCTTTTGGATGTGAAATCGCAGCTAAGTGTGCAGCCAGCGCTGAAATAGTTGGAAAATTCCAGACTAATGTGGCTTCCAAAGGCGTAGATAATTCTAAGTACTGGCTCAAGTCTTCGGCTAGTTCAACAGCCATGACAGAGTCTAGCCCATACTCTGAAAAGGTACGGGTTGAACTAATTTGAACAGGGTCAGTTTTAATCTGGTCAGCAACCCATTGTCTCATCCATTGGGTGAGTGCCTTTTTTTGTTGAGCAACCGAGCGACTTGTGGTGTGCGCTATTTTGTTCTGAGCTACCGTAGATCGTGTGGATTGCCTTGTTTTGAACTGAACGCGCACGTCCTGAGTATTAGCTTGATCATTAGTCTGCTCATCAGTTTGGGGGGCAGGTGTTAACCACTCGTCTAACGCTGCGATGGCTGCTAAAGAATCCACGGTGCCAATGCTGCTTTGATAGCCATTAATCCACTCGACTGCCTGCGATGCACTCAGCCGATCAACCTCACTTTGAACAGGCTGAAGCACTTGTTCAATTTGCTGTTTGAGCTGTTGTTCTCCCCACTTAATCGCAGACACTGGCGATTGGGTTGCCTTGAGTGTGGCAGTGCCCAAGGCCCAAGCGGCAGCTTGCCCTAGTTCATACTGACGTTCTCTTCGATCTGGTTCTCTGCGCTGATCTGGTTCTCTGCGCTCTACTTGATGAATTGAAGCTGTTAGCTGAGTAGTCACCTTGGCAAGCTGTTGCCCCATCTCTTGCTGTTCAAGCGCTGTGAATATTGCCTCTATCTGAGCCGGTTGAGCCATAGTGCGTGCACCTAAGTGCATTGCGATCGCCTCTGTTGGCCCTTCAAAAATTCTCAGCACTCTTGCATCTCGCATCATCTGTGGTGCCAAGTTTGTTTCTATGTATCCTCGCCCGCCCAACGACTGTACAAGCGCGTCAGTTGCTTGCCAGTAAAGCTCTGGAGCCAAGATTTTACAAGCTGCATACAGATCTTCTGAGACAGGCAATGCCTGATCAAGTCGAGTTGCTGTAAGCGTAACCAAGCTCTCTACCATCGCAGTGGCATTTTTAAGCCAGCTCAGTCTTGTGAGCATTACAGGGTTCTCAATTAATCGACCCGTAGAAATCTGTCGCCTTTGGGCGTAGCGCAGCATCAATTGGGCACAGCGCTTCATGCCGCCTGCGCAAGCCGCAGCGATCGCTAGCCGCCCGTAGCGCATGGCATCTTGAGCTACGGGCATACCCGCACCAGCCTCTCCTAGTCGTTGCCCTGCCTCTACAGGCACTTGTTCTAGGTGTACCGTGTTTTGCACCATCCCGCGCATGCCCATCGTTAGGGCTTCCGGGCCTTGCCTCAGCCCAGGTGCGGTTTTTTCTACCGCAAAGCCAGTCATGCCAACTGGATGGCCATCTTCGTCTAGCTGTTGAACGAATACGTTGATAATGCCTGCCCAAGCGGCAGAGCCGCTCCAAATTTTTTCTCCTTGAAGCTGCCAGCCAGAGGCCGTTGGAATCGCTTGCGCTGCAATCCCAATAGGGTGGGAGCCTGCGACTGCTTCCGTGAGGGCAAAGGCAGCTAACTCGCGGCCGGTTGCCAGCTTAGGAAGCCACTTGTCTTTTAATTCGGCGGAACCGTAATTCAGTATGGGGCGTACGCCCAGCACATTGTTAAGGCCAACAAAGAGTGCCAGAGTCAGATCAATCGCACCAAGCTGCTGAATGATGGTCAACATGGCTTGATTACCCAGTCCTAAGCCACCGTAGGCTTCAGGTATTTGCATACCAAGCAAGCCCTTGTTGCCAAAGTCTAATACTAAGCCAGGATTCAGGCAGCGCCGCTCGTCCATCTGACGAGAGTCAAGGCGTTTATGAGCGTATTGTCTCAGCCAAACGAGAAGATCATCAACAGTCTGTTGCTCTTTCCGTTGCTTCTTATGTTGTTCTTGAGGACTGCCAGGTGAATGAGCTGGCTGCTGCTGACTACTTGACTGCTTAGCATTTGCCTGCTTGGCATCTGACTGCTGGCTAGCCTGACAGATAGCTTCCCACTCATCAGTTTCCAGCAATTCTTTACAGCGATGTCTTTGCACTTTGCCGCTGGTCGTTCTAGGAATTCTTCCCGGTTTAAGTAGCGCAATCTCTGCGACCTGAATACCAAATTCCCGAGAGATTTTTGAACGAATGGCTGCTTTGAGTTTTTCAACTGTGAGCTGGCCTTTGCGAAGCAATCGCACTGCTGTTCTGGTCACTTCTTGGGCAATAGCCAATTTTTCCCCGTGCTCATCTGCCAATCCGAAGGCCGCATTCACTGAAGAAAATCCTGTATGAGCCGATTGAATAGCTGTCTCGATATCTTGCGGATAGTAATTTTGCCCGCGGATTACCATTAAATCTTTCAGTCGTCCAGTGACGAACAGCTCTCCCTGGTAGACAAATCCTAAGTCACCAGTTCTTAAAAATAGCTCATCGCTTCCTGGCAGGCTGGCCTGAAAAGTCTGCTGCGTGGCTTCTAAACGATTCCAGTATCCAGCAGCAACACTTTGCCCAGCCAGCCAAATTTCACCAATTTCTGCTGGCTTACAGCGTCTGCCAGTTTTAGGGTCAACAATCTCAATATTCTGATTAACTGCCTGACCACAGCTAACCACAGCTGTGATATCTTCGAGGTTATTTTTTGTTCTCCTTTCCGCCAGGTGTGTTTCTGTAAATCTTTCATCTACAGATCTTTCATCTACGCTTACTTTTTCCCAGTGAGTCTCTTCGAACGTTTCCTCAGAAAGACTGATCTGTTCAACCTGATTGTGTAAAAGTCCTTGGCGGCTAAGCGTAGCAACTTTTGGTGAGGTGTTGGGTGAGCCGCCTGACACAAACAAGGTGCCCTCGGCTAAGCCGTAACAGGGATAAAAGGCTGATGCTTTAAACCCGCATGTAGAAAAGACTTCGCTAAATTTCTGAAGCGTCTGTGCCTGAACAGGTTCAGCGCCAGTGAAGGCAACTTGCCAGGCAGAAAGGTTGAGCTTCTTTCTATCTTCTGGTGTAGTCTTTTTGAGACAGTAGTCATAAGCAAAATTGGGCCCCCCACTGGTTGTTCCATCAAAGTGAGAGATAGCCTCTAACCATCGTGCAGGTCGCCGCAGGAAGGACGCTGGTGACATTAGCGTGACGGGATACCCACCGTAGAGAGGCTGCAAAATACCACCAATTAATCCCATGTCATGGTATGGCGGCAACCAAATGACACAGCTAGTGTGCTCGCCGTGTCCAAACGCCTGCTGAATTTGCTGTAGGTTATGAGCTAGGTTCCCGTGTGTAACCATCACTCCTTTCGGCTGGCTGGTTGAGCCGGAGGTGTACTGCAAAAAGGCAACATCTGTTCGACTAATCTGCTGCTCAAGAATCTGCCTACTGAAGTCTACGCTCGAGGACTCAGTCTGCCTTGCTGGTAGCGGCTCTATGGGCGTATTTCTTACTGTTGCATTGCCTATTTCCGTAATAATCCACTTGAGAGAAGAGGCTAACTCAGAAGAGGCGCTAGGCAGGGACTTCAACTCACTTTTCAGCGTGTGGGTTGTTAAAACTCCAGTGACTTGTGCGTCGGCTAGAACTTGTTCCCAGCGGGTCAGGCTTTCGTGACGCCCTGGCGGAGGTACTGGGACAGCAATCGCCCCAACCATCAAACACCCTAAGAATGCAGCAACAAGCTCTAACCCTGGCTGATATACCAGTAGTACTCGTCGTGCTGCTGGCTCTCCGTTAAATGCTGTTGTCAGCGATTTTGCGACCTGCTGCGCTTTCAAGAACAGATCGCGATAAGTCCACACTGCTAGATCAGACTGAGCAACAGAGGTAGGCTGGTCGAATAAAAAGCGATAGGCTATTCGCTCGGGCTGATGAGCAGCGCGCCAGTAAAGCTGTTCTAGTAGTGTTGGCGCTTGTTCCAACCCCTGCTTCAGGCAGACGTCGCCACTAAACCACTCCCCACTTTGCCGAAAATTATTCTTAATTGAGTGACTGGCAAACATTCTGACAAGTGTTCTGGTAAAGAAAGCCTTTCTTGAAAAAGGCGGAGCAGTCTTCCGCTTTGTAAAATTCTTCCTCTTGGGCTTTTTCCTTACAGCAATGTTTTCACGCTTGCATAAAGGCCAAAGCTCAAGGGAGGCAAAACTAAAGAGACAAACTACCCCGCTTGAGTGCAAGGATATTGGCAACCATTCTCAATAAGTATAGATCGATTCAAAATGGTTTGTGGCGATTCTTCAGTAATCTTTCTGAAAATTTTGGGGATATATCAATGCCTAGCTGAGACCCCGTGAGGCTTTAACAAGGTATTTACCCCTAATTGCTAACTAATTCTAAAGCTTTACTTTCATAAGTGGTTCAGTGTGCCAGCGTCTCATCTGGCACACTGGTTTCATGCGTATTTAACATGCGCATTGAAGTCTAGCTCTGGGGGCGAGTCGCGATCGCCAACCTTGCATTTTCAATTTGTCTCACCTCGTCCATCACACCGACGACTTCGCCGTGGGACGCTGCTTCATCGGCACGAATAGTGACAACAGCAGTTTGTCCGGGGCTCAACTGATCTGCGATAGCACTCTGAATTTCTGAAATTTGAACTGGCGACTGATTGAGCGTCATCTGACCTTCTGCGCCCACTGAGACGGTGAAATTAGCGTCAGGCTGTTGCTGAGAAGTCTGCGCATTTGGAAGATTAATCGGTAATCCATCAGCTCGAGTTAGAAAGAGCGAGGAAATGATGAAGTAAGACAATATGGCGAAGATAACATCTATCATCGGCAGAATATTGACTGAGACTTCTTCTTCTAAGTCATCGTTAAACAGACGCATAGGCCGCTCCTTCTGAATAGCTATCGTTGCTGCTATGCCGTTCGTGTAGAATCTCCAGATGACTGCTATATTCCTGCAGGAGAGAGAGCTGACGACGGTAGCACGACCTAAATATATTGAAGGCAGCCAGGGCGAAAATGGCAACGACCATGCCCGCGGCTGTAGAGACCAGCGCTTCGCTAATACCACCTGTCACCTGCGAAGCGTCAGCACCCATTTCACCAATGCGAACCGCTGCGAATGATCTGATTAGGCCCAAGATAGTCCCCAACAGTCCTAGTAGCGGCGCGATTGCTATCACTGTTTGAAACACGCTTGAGAATCGCTTAAGCATAGGAATCTCACCGTGAGTAGCGCCTTCCAACGCCAGCCGAAATTGATTAGGAGAGGCATCTCTAACTTCTAGCGCTTCCAGAAAGATGCGTGCAATCGGAAAACTTAGACTTTTCTTGAGGAGGGTAATGGCTTCTCCAGGACGCTCTTCATACAGTGCCAGTACTCGCCTAATCAGCGGACGTTGCCGACGCCTGATCCGAATCCAGAACACTCCTCGCTCAATCGACAAGACCAAAACCAGCACCGAAAAGAGAAGCAAGGGCCACATCACAATGCCGCCCGCAGCAAACATTTCATTCGTAGACATTGACAATCCAATCCTTGATGCTGGTACTTTGAGAAAGACTGCCGGGTATTAATCGATACGCTAGGTCACGATAAAACCAGCACATCTATACAGCTACGCTAGACTACCTGTAGATGAAATTCATTGTCAAGTAGAAAATGGTTAATAGTTAAGCAGTTAGTGCAGTAGTCGAGGTGATAGATATTACATCGGTGCGAGTCTGCTTTGGGGTGTCGCCAGATGGTTTTGGTAGGAATTACTGATAAGCTGTGTGGGCAAATGGAAGAAAGAGTAAAGTCTACCCCGATAGATTTGGGCATGACGAGTCTGTTGTGATTGACTGATGCACGAGCTTTCGGAGATGTTTTTGGGTGGGTTTTTCTAAAGAGACATTTGAACAATATCGTCGAGAAATCCGCATTATGTGGCGTGTCCTCGGCGTTGGGGCGCTAGTTGCTGGGAGCGTTCACTTCTTTTCACTGCCGTTTGTTTCTCGCCTGATTTCAGTTGCGCCTGATAGTGAGCCTGATAGTGAGCCTGTGCCGATTGAGTTAATAGTGGAAGAGGCGTTAGTGCAACAAACGCCTGACGAGCCCGAGGAGCCACCAGAAGAAGAACCAGAGCCAGCTGCTTCTGCGCAGCGGCCCTCTGCTGCGCCGCTGGCCACTAGTGCGGAGCCTGTTCCGACCGCCGAGGTTGCTGCGGCTGATACGGTGGCAGTTGCGCCATCAGTGGCTGCTGAAAATGGTGCGATTGATGGCGAAGGCGCTGTTGGAGACGCTTCTGTTGTTGGCTTAGTGACGCCCGATATCGCCACGTTGATCGGGCCTGAGCGACCTATTGTGGTCAGGGATCTTAAAAATGAGCCAGTGCCGGAAGTTTCGCTCGCTGCTCGCAGGCAACCCAGTTCGCGAAGAGTAAGCTGTGCGCCTTGTTCGATACCCAGCTATCCAACAACGGCTCGGCGTGAAGCAATAGAAGGGCAGCCTGTCGTTAATGTAATATTCGATGGCAGTGGTAGAGTCGTCGAAGCCGTAATCGAAGTATCAAGTGGAAACGCTGCCTTTGATCGAGCTGCTTTAGAAGAAGCTAGGAGAAGTTGGCGTTTTCAAGATCCAGAAGGCCTTGGTGGTCAAGTTTCTGTAGGTGTGACCTATGTCATTGAAGGATCTCAGCAATATGAAGAAGCGCAGACAGCTGGTGAAATTAGATCGACTGAGCTTCCTCTCAATCAGCAGATTCGAAGTATTGAGCTAGAAGCAGCAGAGCTAGAAACGGAGCCAGAAGTAGGGCTAGAAACAGAGTCAGAATTGGAACAAACTGCTGGAGAGGATGTTTTGCCACCAGCCGTTTTGCCACCAACCTTTGAACTGCTAGAGTCTGAGTCATCCGAACCTGAGTCATCCGAGCCCGAATCAGCCGAACCTGTTCCGCTAGAATCTGCGACGCCAGAATCTGCGCTGCCATCAGAGTCGACTGCGCCCTCTACAAAACCAGAGCCAGAACTGCCAGAGCCAGAACCGACTTCGTCGCCTGAATTCGTTCCATCTACCTCAGAAGAATAAGACCCAATCTTGCGCATACGTATGAAGCCATCTCTAGACTTAATCCTGATGCGTATCTGGAAGGGTTTGAGCAGTGTGATTGCCCCTTGGCTGCTTACGCCATTGCTGTTGCTTTCGCCTGCAGCAACCACAGGCTACGCTCAGTCTGAATCACCGGTCACCGAGTCGTCTACGCCCGAGTCGTCTACGCCCGAATCTCCTACAATTAATCAGCCTTCTAGCACTGGTCAGCCCTCTCTCCTGGAGCAGTTGCGCGCTGCCCAGCCTGCCACCATCACAGATATTCAGCTGGTTGAGATAGAAGATGGTCTTAAAGTTATTCTAATGACTGAGCAGCCTGAGCGAATTGAAGTTTTTCAGGTTCAAGAAGGTACGACCCTAGTTGTGGACATCACTAATGCTCGGATGGTGCTGGAGGGTGAAAATCAATATCAGCAAACCAACCCGATCCCTGGCGTCTCATTGGTGACGGTGGAGCAGCGCGGACAAGATATTCAGATGACCGTGGTGAGCGAAGGTGAAATGCCACCCGTCGCTTACTTTGAGAGACTGCTGGAGTCGCTGCAGCTCGATGTGGTTACCGTTGCACCAGGCGAAACAGACAGTGACATTGAGTTTGGTGACAACACGCTGCGCATCATTGTCTCAGCAGCGCCTTTAGATGGATATGTGGTTCCGAATGCCAGCGTTGGCACTCGCACGGATACCCCCGTTATTGACGTTCCTCAGGCAATTCAGGTGATTCCTGAAGAGGTTTTAGAAGATCAGGACGCGCAGACGCTCAATGAAGCGCTACGAAACGTCAGTGGGGTTTCAGCCGGACGCGCCACATCTGGGACGCGCAGCGCTACGCCAATCATCCGAGGCTTTGAGAATAACAACAACATTCTGCGAAACGGCATTCGTGACGATACGCTTCAGTTCGGCAGTGCGCTGCCGAATATTGAACGCATTGAGATCTTGAAGGGGCCTGCGTCTGTGCTGTTCGGCGCAGGTGATTTGGGTGGTTCTATTAACCTCGTGACCGAAAGCCCGCTGTACGATCCCCGCTACGAATTTGAGATGACGGCAGGAAGCTTTGATCGCTATCGAGGCGTTCTCGACTTTTCTGGCCCGTTAGATGATGACAGTCAGCTTGCCTACCGGGTGAACTTGTCCTACGAAGATAACGGCAGCTTTATTGACTTTGAAGAGAGTGAGTTCTTTTTTGTGTCGCCGTCTTTGCAGGTCGTCAATACGGACGATACCAGCTTGATTTTCGATCTTGAATATCTCAAGTCGCTGTCTCGTGGAACGTCTTCTGGCTTGCCAGCAATTTCTGCCATAGGCCTAGAGAACAATAGCTTTATAGATACCTTAGTCGAAGGAGGCTTAGTTATTTCAGATGAGCTGCGTGAGTCCGCTGGTACGCTGGATATTTCGAGTAATTTGGGTGAGCCTTCGATTACGGAAGGGTCGGTTTTTATTACCCGTGTGGGATACCGGCTCAGCCATGAGCTCAATGAGAGTTGGAAAATTAACAACGATTTTTTGGCCTCTTTTCAAGAGACGCCGGATGAGACCTTTGTCGTGGGCACCGGTTTTGTGCAGCAGGCGGGACAGCCTAATTTTGATCTACTCAGCCGTATCTATCTGTCGAATCCGAGCGATCGCCAATCCTATGCCTTTAATGCCAACGTTGTTGGTGAATTTGATGTGCTGGGCATTGATCAAACCTTGCTGCTGGGAACAGAGGTCTCCTTAGAAAAAGAAAGGGATATCATCGTGCAGCGGTTGCCGTCTCCGTTTCTTTCGTTTAATCCGCTTGTCCCTGCGACGCCGTTTAGCATTACTGAGCTGAACTACGATCCAGCGACGTTTTTTAATGATCTGAACCGCGATCGCATTGGCACAGACAGCGTGGCCAATCGCAACCGCTATGGCTTCTACGCGCAAACCCAGCTCGACTTCTCGGATAACTTCATTGCGCTGCTGGGCGGCCGCTTAGATATTGTCGATCAAGACTTTCAAGACTTTGTAAACCCTAATCCTGACCCTATTGAGCTAAATGAAACAGCCTTTAGTCCTCGTATTGGGCTGGTGTATAAACCGGCCAGCAATGTTTCGCTCTATGCCAGCTATAGTCAGTCTTTTAACCCTGTGCTTGGGCGGAGCTTTGAAGATGAAGTCTTTGAACCAGAACGTGGTCGACAGTTCGAGACGGGAATTAAAGCGTCTTTTATGAACGATAAGCTGTTCACAACGCTGGCCTATTACGATCTCACGCGCAGCAATGTACTCACTCAAGACCCGATTAATACGGGTTTTCAAGTGCAGGTAGGGGAACAGAAAAGCAGCGGTATAGAGTTTGATTTGGCTGGAGAGATTCTGCCGGGCTGGAGCATTATCGCGAACTATGCCAACACAGACGCGGTTGTGTCTGAAGATAATGAAATTGAGGTAGGTACTCGCTTGATTAACTCGCCCCGCAATGCGGCTAGCCTGTGGACAACGTATCAGCTCCAGTCAGGTAATTTGAAAGGGTTAGGCATAGGCTTAGGGGTGACTTATGTAGGCGATCGCAATGGAGAAATCCGTCGCCCCTTTAGGTTGCCTGCATACACTCGTGCAGATGCTTCTATCTTTTATGAAAAAGATAGATTTCGCACTCAAGTTAATTTCGAGAACCTGTTTAACACTCGTTATTTTGAAAGCGCACGCGATCAATTCCGTGTGCAGCCGGGATCACCATTTGCTGTTTCAGCCAGCGTTAACTGGACGTTTTAAATAAATGCGCGAATTTGCAAAGATCTGGGTGGGGCAGCTTGTTTCCACCGTTGGCAGCTACATGACTGTCTTCGCGCTGATGATTTGGATTTGGAACACTACAGGCTCTGCGACCACCTTAGCCCTGGTGACTTTTTTCTCTCAACTGCCCCGCATTGCGATTACCCCGGTGGCCGGTGTGATTGTGGATCGTTTCCCCCGCAAGTCCCTAATGCTGTTGGGCGATATCGTCGCGGCTGCTGGCACGTTAGTCATCGGAGGATTGTTTTGGCAAGGGCAGCTTGCTCTATGGCATCTGTACATTGTTGTGACACTTTACGGCTGCTTCGGCCAGCTGCAAACGCTAGCGTACTCCACCTCAATTGCACTGCTCGTTTCAAAAGAGAACTACACCAGGGCGGAGAGTATGGTGGCTGCCGTGGGGTATTCAGGGGCCATTTTTTCACCTATTTTGGCTGGGAGTTTGTATCCGTTAATCGGCTTAACGGGCATTATTGCGGTCGATCTTTTTACGTTTGCGGTGGCCTTTGTGATTTTGCTCCTTGCCACTATTCCCAATCCACAGTCCGATGAGTCCGATGACTCACCTGCTGCTATGAGCTGGCAAGATCTAACCTTTGGTTTTCGCTACATTTGGCAACATCCTAGCCTGATGGCCATGGTGGTTGCGTTTTCTTGTTTTGCGGTGCCAAGTGACATTGGTAAGGCACTCTATAACCCAATGATCTTGGCGCGATCTGGCGGCGATGCACAAGTGCTGGGCTGGGTGACCACCGCTGCGGGGATTGGTGGTGTACTGGGCGCGTTGCTCGTGGGTATCAGCGGTGGGTTTAAGCGACGGATTCACGGCATGTTGTTGGGGTTTACGATAACTGGCCTATTCAAAGTGATGTTGGCCGTTGGGTCAACGCCCCTACTGTGGATGTTCTCTCACTTTGCTGCGACCTTGGCTATCCCTCTGTTCTACAGCTCTAGTAATGCGATTTGGTATGCAAAGGTTCCTCCCGAACTGCAGGGCAGAGTACTAGCGGCTGATCAGATGATTGGTGTAGGGGTCGGGGCGATCGCGCCTTTAGTCGCAGGGCCATTAGCCGACTATGTGTTTGAGCCTGCCATGCAATCTGAAGGTTGGCTCGCTGCTTTGTTTTCTCCGGTGTTTGGCAATAGTGTGGGAAGCGGCATGGCCTTAATGTATGCCATAACAGCTGCCATTATGGCGTTAGTGGGAATAGGGGGCTATGGTTTCAGAACACTTCGCGATGTAGAACAGCTTTTACCCGACCACGGCCTGAATACTGAGAAATAAATCCAGTCAAAAGTGAGCGTTGCATAGTAAAGCCGCTCAGAATTGCAAACGTTGCAACTCTGAGCAGCCAGTACATCTATCTATTGATATTAAATATTAATAAAATACAAAGATGCACGTCTTTCACGATATGAAACTTCATCGTTTTCAGTATATTCAGTTACAGTTGTTGGGCTGTGTTGACAGATTGTATTAGAATTTCCTGAGCGTCTGAATCGCCTTCCTGGGAAGAGATTTAGATCGATTTACTAGCTGTGATTATTGGGCGCTTTATTAGAACTTTACAAAGTTCAGATGTAGCTTGCTGAGAAAGGCGTTATACATGTAATGAATAAGGCTATTGATATTCAGTATCAATAAGTGGAAATAAAGCTAAGTATTAATAAAGTGCTCAATGTCTGTACGGATTGAGTGTATATCTTGACTCTGTACTCAAGTTGTTTTGCAAGTGATTGAAAAATGACTGTGGAAAGCGCACTTTATTGAACTTAATCGATGTGTGCGGCTGCTATCGCCTGGATCTTGTTGCTTATTCAGGTAAAGATATGGCCTCATCATCAAGGCATTTTGCTTGTGTTGCTTATTGATTTTGATTTTTGTCAATAGCAATTTTTAGGAGCATCAAGGTCAGGTTTAGGCTCGAAAGGGTCTCGGCTTCAACAGACAAGAAACAGGGCATCTGAGAGCGCGATCGCTCTCTTCTCACATACTCACTCAATACAACGACAATCCAATAGAAACATGGTTCAAGTTAGCCTCTCTACCTCTACGACATTTGAGGGAGATATCAATGCGCTTGTTGAAGATCAAGGTAATGCGCTTACTTTTCGATTTGATTTAGACGAGCCTGCCCCAGCGGGGGGACTGAAGGTTTATATAGACAGCGATACTATTCAAATTCTTAACCGGCTGGATCTGCCTGCAGCCAGGACAAACCCTCAGTTTGAAAATCTTGATCTTCTAGAAACTCAAACTAATTTCGATGACTCTGGTTTAGCTGTTCAAGTTTCAGCAGGTGCTACTTTTGGCACAGTGACGCTCGATATCTTCAACAATGATGAACCAGAAGATTTCTTGCCAGAGACGTTTGATGGCCTTGTAGAAGCTGTATTTAATCTCCGAACAGCTGACCAGGTTGCGGAGGAAGATCAAACTAGCATTACGGGTGTTGATAGTTACACCATCGATCCAAATGCTGCTAGTAGTACGGTGTTGTTTGCAGATACAGCGGATCAGCTGCCCGGTGCGCCAGAGCCACCAGCCACAGAGCCGCCTGCCACAGAGCCGCCTGCAACAGAGTCGCCTATTGCAAATGGCTACGACGAGGCGGTGAGTGGAGATATCTCCGATGATCCCAACAATCCGTTGGAGCTAGAGCTGTCACAAGGCGAAACGCGGCTATCCGCGACAACAGGTGGTGGCGATCAAGAATATGTCACGGTTACTATTCCCGAAGGCTCTCAGTTAGAGTCTATTAACTTGGACGCTTATGAGCCCAACGATGTTGCCTTTATCGGCGTTCAAGAAGGATCCACGTTTACTGAGCCACTAGATAACTCTGCAGATGTGAGCGAGTTTCTGGGTTATACCCTGTTTGGCGCTAGCGCTGTGGGCACAGACATTTTGGATAACATTGGCAATGGTTCTAATGGTGCTAACTTTGGCGGGCAAGGTTTTGAAGGGCCACTGCCTGCTGGCACCTACACCTTTGCCCTGCAGCAGCTAGGTGCAGATAGTGACTATACTCTGGTGTTCAACGTAGGCGAGGCTACGGTAGCGCCCCCGATAGATCCGCCAACAGATTCACCTACTGACCCCCCGACAGATCCGCCAACCGGTGGTTCCCCAGTAGTGAGCTTTGAGGTAGTTCCAGATACGTTCTCAGAAGAGAATCCGGATAACTTAGTTGAGTGGCGGTGGACGGTGACAGGTGATTTCCCTGAAGAGGGGGTTACGGTCAATCTAGATACCGCCGGTGGCGGTGCACCGTTTGCCTTCCTCGATCAGTTTGCAGCTGAGCCTGGGACAGAGTTTGTTGATGCAGAGATTGTTGGCTTCGATGATACGGGTCGAATAAACATTCTGTTGACGGCGCCAGAAGCGTCCTTCCGTCTGTTTTTTGTGGATGATATCTTGGAAGAAGGGACGCAAGAATTTACCTTCCAACTGGTGGATGGCGATGGCTACACCGTCGATGCGGATACAAACGGTGGACTTTTCACGATTACCGATGACAATGGTGGCCCTGGCGTTGGCCCGACGATTGGCATAGCGACTTCTTCAGTTGACCTGGCAGAAGGTGACACCTTCACCGTCACGTTTACGGCAGAGGGCGAGATTCCTGACGGCGGCGTTCAAGTGTTGGTTCAAAGCGATGTGCCAGGTTCTCTGGGCCAGTTTGCCTTAGCTAACTTAGATGACCTGATTACCACTGGCCTCGCTGGCTTACCCGAAGTGGGCGACGGTGGTGGCGGAAGCTT
>JBCCOO010000042.1:0-46229 GCA_039025345.1 Cyanobacteria bacterium P01_D01_bin.105
CCCCTGTGAAGCCACAGAGCACCCAGAAAAGAAATAGACAACCAAACGTCTTTGCGAAAAGCAAGCTTCTTTGCGAAAAAACAACAGCTAACTCAGAGCCTTCAGCGATTACTAATGTCCTTACTAACTCGACAGAAGCAATATCACTTAATTGCCCCTTGAGTGCTGTACCTCATACTGTTTCTGTCGAGTTAGCCGACGGATGCATTCTTACTGTGCTACAGACCTCTCTGAAGGTGGAGTAGGATACCTTTTGAGATCGCCTCAGCCATCCGCGCTCTCCAGGCAGCATTTGCTAAGTTAGGAGCATCTTCTGCACCTGTGACAAAACCGGTTTCCACTAAAATAGCGGGCATAGACGTACGGCGAATGACGTAGAAACGAGCAGAGCGGACACGGCGATCGCGCATACCCATTTCATTGAGCACGGTAGTATGAACCGTGTTGGCTAACCGCTGCCCCGCATCAGAGGCATAAAACGTCTCCAAACCATTTACATCAGAGCGACTCATGCTAATCGCATTGGCATGAATGCTCACAAAAATAGAAGCATTGACACGCTCAGCCGTTTGCACCCGAGGCGCTAAATCAACTTCTATGTCGCTATTGCGCGTCATCACCACATTCGCGCCCTGCTGACGCAGAATCTCTGCAACCTGGGGAGTAATGTCATTAACGACCTGCTTCTCTTGCAGCCCATTAATACCGACCGCGCCCGGATCTCGCCCCCCATGCCCTGGATCAAGGACTACTGTAAAGCGGCCGTTGGGTAAAGTCGGTAATTCACCCGGTGCCTGCTGACGAGACTGCGGCGGCTGTCTTAAGGTACTGGCAACAGGAGTATCGCCTCCACTCGGTTCACCCGCATCAGGAACACGGCTAATACTCACACCATCTGGCAAAAGCACAACACCATCTTCACTCACAGATATCTGCCAATCCGGACTACCCTCACCCAGCGCCAGCCTGATTTCTGCGTTGGCGGGATCTACTGAGACCTGGTTAATATTCCAGCTTTCAATACTGTATCGATTCACAGGTAAGCGACTGCGAGTCAAACCGAGCGCTACCGATGTCTGAGAAAATGCCAGCGTAATGTAGCGCTGTCCGCCTTCTTCTGAGCGTGTAATCTCTGGATCTGCGGTTTCACCAGCTGTACGAATGAAAAATCCGTCTCTTGTCGCGGTGACGCCTTGAATGCGAGTGCGCGCACCTTGAACAGGACGATTGATCACTTGATTGCCAAGCAAATGATTGCCAGCGACAATCGCTGATGGTGAATTGGTGGACTCACCATCAGCGATTTCCATAGCTTCAGGCAGCTGCACCGTCCACTGCCTGGACCTTTCCCCGCGTACCTGCACTTGATTTGGATCTACGGTGTAACCACTTTCATACTCTACGACTAGGCGAGTCGTATCTTCGTCCAACTCACTCACCCGAACTTCTCTAATCGCCCCTTCAAAAGATTGAGTTTCAGGATTTGGCAGAGATGTGCTTGGCATATCTATCACCAAGCGGGTTGGCCCAGACAAAAGCTGGGCAGTCGGCTGAACGCTGTCATCAGTTGTAAAAGTCAGCCGATTTTCTTCGGCATCAAACCGCCAAAACTGTAGCCGGGCTGCTTCTGCAGGCAACGCTAGCATTAGCGCTCCCGCAAGAGTCAAACCTGACAATAGACGATTCAATCTCACAATGTGATTCCTCGATACCGAAATGAATGAGTGGATGATCCCAAAAAGCTCTAAATCTTTAAATACTGTGAAGGTTTTTCAGCACTTTGTAAATCCACAACTGCAATAGAGAACCAGAGAAAACCAGTGAAACCCCGTCAGAATGATAGGAATCTGAAGATTCATGGCGATCCTGGGAGCTCTGAGTGTAACTTGAGTACGCTTATTAGCCTGCCCTGCAGTCTCCAACACGTAACAATTTATATTTATTTTGGTTTTTTAATATTTTCTGTGCATCTTAGCCGCTCTTTCTAGCCACTTTGCACTAAAAGCATTGCACTCATGTCATTGCAACTAAAGAACGTAACCGCAGTATTTGAATGCATAGTATTTGAATCTGACGTCATCGAACTCGCGATGCTCGAACAACGCCTCCTTGAATCCTACTGCTTAGGTTAGTCACTCGTCATAGATGCCAGTGAAGTTGTTGCTATCTTCAAACTTTTGGGTAGTGACGCTTGAGCAGAGGCCATTTCCAACGACTTCGGCACCATTGATGTCAACACCTCGTTGCCAGTTTCAGTCACCAGGACGTCATCTTCTATGCGGATGCCAATCCCTTTCCACCGCTCTTCTATCTCTGGTTGCCCTTCTGCTGGCTTATAGTACGGTGAAATATACACCCCTGGCTCTACCGTTACGATGTTACCTGGCTCAAAAGGCTTCCAGGTTTTGTCTCGATTGCGAAGCTGCCCTGTGTCATGCACATCTAAGCCTAGAAAATGCCCGGTCCCATGCATGTAAAAAGCCTTATGCTTCTTTTGCTCAATTAGCTCATCGACATCACCTTGAAGTAAGCCCATCTCTACAAAGCCTGCAGTCAGCTCTCTAACCGCCGCATCATGAAAGTCATTAAACGGTTTTCCTGGCTTCACCTGCTCAATGGCGGCGAGCTGAGCGCGAAGCACTAGCGCATAGAGAGCCCGCTGTTCTGTAGAAATTTGCTTGCCCACCGGCAGTGTTCGCGTGATGTCGGCATTGTAATAACCGTACGCGCAACCCGCATCGATTAATAGCAGATCGCCCTCTTCCAAGCGCTGATTGTTTTCTACGTAATGCAGAATACAGGCATTTTGACCGGTGGCCACAATAGAGGGATAGGCTGGCCCCATTGCACCGTTACGGCGAAAGGCATTTTCGATAGCAGCTTGAATTTCGTATTCATATACGCCTGGGCGGGCCATTTCGCGAGCAATGCTGTGGGCTTCTGCACTAATGGCAATAGCCTTGCGAATCATCTCAATCTCAGCCGGACTCTTCACCCGGCGAAATTGCTCCATAAGCTGCCGTGAGTCTTCAATGGCGACTGGCCCAGCTGCTGTTTTAGCCATTTTGGATAGAAACTGCTGCCAAAGCGCCAGAATTCGACCATCAAATGCTTGGTCACGCCCAAAGTGATAGTAGAGGCGAGAGGAAGGCTGTACGTACTTGGGCAGCTCCTCATCCAGCTTTTCGATTGAAAAAACTTCATCCGCACCGTACTGTTCCTTGGCAGCTTCCACACCAACGCGATAGCCACTCCAAGTTTCTTTCTCCAAGTCTTTGGGGCGCACAAACATCACAACTTTGTGCGCTTCATGACCACCCGAGAGAATCAGGACAGCATCTGGCTCGTTGAAGCCCGTCAGATAGAAAAAATCACTATCCTGGCGAAACAGATAGTCCACATCGTTGTGCATCACTGCCGGAGGCGCACTACAAAAAACGGCTGTATTCTGGCCTAGGGCCTCTAACACAGCTTGCCTACGCTGACGATATTCACTCTGCATATAGATAGGGAAAAAGTTGGTTAAGCAACTCTTTCTTACTTAAGAATTGCTTTAAAAAGCATAACTTAAAACTTCTATTCGCATTCCACTGCTTGGGAAGCTGCTGGCGTCAACCGTCAAAGTATTGTCGCCCTGAGTCACTGCAACATCCGTCATCAACGAAATAAAATCATCCACGCCACCGAGGTCACAGCTGTCAGAAGCTGCCTGCGTGCGAAAATGCATTGGAATCACAATCTTAGGATTCAGCGTTTGAACCGCTTCAACCGCTTCTTCAGGCGTATAGCCTTTTGGCCCGCCGCCGACAGGCACAAGCAGCACGTCAGGTCTTCCAATCAGGATCTTATCTTCAATGGCAACGGGTGCAGCTGCGCCCCCTAAGTGCACAACCTTAACGCCAGACTGGGTCCAAACCCAAGCAATATTCATACCAAAGCGTCGTCCGTTCCGGCGATCATGAGGCATACTGACGCCCTGTATAGACAAACCGCTAGGGGTGGTAAAGTCACCCGGCTCATCTATGACCTGTGCACTCGAATAGTTATTGGTGTAGCCTTCGTCGAGTAGATGACTGCTGACAAGGACCAGATCTGCAGCGGTCGTCGGTTCCGCATAGCCTTCTGCGCAACCGACCGCTTTGAACGGATTGACTAATACGCGTTGACCACCGCCCGAAAAGAGAAAAGCCATGTGACCAAGAGATGTGATGGTCAACGAGCCGCTCTGAGCATGAGCCTGAGGTCCTTTAGAGCGAACGCTTGTCGCCAGCCCCAGACCTACAGTGCCTACGAATGTTGCGCTGGCGTATTTCAGCAGTTGTCGCCGTTTCATGATGCTATTTAAGTTTGAGTATGGGGTGATGAAAGGTGGGGTTTATGTATCAGTACTTTCCACAAACTCTCTCTATCGTGCCGCATGGTGTGATACTTAGCGAGTTTAGGGTGGGCCAGTTTATTAGCTTGGCCTTCAAATTAACTTTCATTAGCGCAACCTACTTCTGCCAGACCGACTTTTGCCAGACCGACCAAAAAGTTTTTCAGAAGGTCTTTACCTGATTCAGTCAAGACACTTTCTGGATGAAACTGCACACCTTCAATGTGAGGATACTCTCGATGCCGAACGCCCATAATGGTACCGTCTTCCGTCCAAGCAGTTACTTCTAGTACCTCGGGGCAAGTTTCTTTTTCAATGACCAGACTGTGATAACGGGTAGCCGTTAGCGGATCACCAAGACCGACAAACACACCTTCGTTTTTATGCTTTACCGGAGATGTTTTACCGTGCATGAGTTCATCGGCTGATGTGATTTTGCCACCGTAGACCTGACCAATGCTTTGATGACCTAAGCACACGCCTAATATGGGCGTCTTTGGCCCCAGAATTTCAATAATGTCTAGCGATATCCCCGCATCATTAGGAGTTCCGGGGCCGGGAGAGATTACAATACCATCTGGCTTTTTAGCTTGGATCTCATCTATTGTGATCTGATCGTTGCGGTAGACTTCAATATCGCGAGCAACGGGAATCGTTTGACCTAGCTCACCGAGGTATTGAACAAGGTTGTAAGTGAAACTGTCGTAGTTGTCGATGACCAAAATCATGTTGACCAGGATCGTGATGATCTGTGAAGAGGGTCTACAGGCTAAATGCTAGGCCATGTAGGTATGTAGATTATCCCAGAGCGGCGGTGCAAAAATGAGCACAGCGATTGTGAGTGCAACCATGGCAGCCATGAGTACCGCACCTGCCGCACAGTCTTTAGCAATTTTAGCCAATTCGTGATGCGTCTGACCAACGGTGAGATCGACGAGGGATTCTAGCGCCGTGTTGAGAATTTCCATCACTAGCACGGCACCAATGGTGAGACAGATAACGGCAATCTCTATCGTGCTGATATGAAGTAACCAGCATAGCGTTATGGCGATCAAGCCTACAGCCGTATGGATCCTAAAGTTACGCTGGGTAGAAAAGGCATAGACAATGCCGGCCCAAGCGTATTGGAAGCTAGTAAATAAATTGGGTGCGACTTGCCAGGATTGCGATCGCTCTGCTGCTGCCCCCCCATTATCAACCTGAGTTTGATGAGCTGAGTCTGTATCTCTTTCGCCACTTTGAATGCCAGATTCATGAGGATATTCGGAAGGCCTCTGACTATCATGGGAAAACTGGCTATTAGGGGAAAGCATACGTCGATATATCCTGACTTCGCTGTATCAATATGGCTCTTATGTGTGGATCGTAAGTTGGATAAATGAATCGTAAGTTCAACAGATGAGATTGTTGCCCATCTTTAGATCCTCTTACACGTTGCCCAATCAATTTATCTGCTAACGTCTGCTTATAGAAAGTGCCTGGTAAACATTGCCTGCAGAAACACTGTTTAAACTTCTATCGAAGCGCAAAGCGCTATCAAACTTAGCACCTATCAAACCGTCTCTATCAGACTGAGTAAATGTGTTTGTTCTTCCAGCATGCGCCCCAAGCTCGCTTCATCCGGGTGATCCCAGCCTAGCAGGTGAAGGAGCCCGTGAGCGCCCAGCCATGCAACCTCTTGAGCCAGCGATCGCTCTCCCTTAGAGGCTTGGCGAGCAGCTGTTTCAACTGAAATGATGATATCGCCCAGTGGCAGGGGCTCCACTTGATATAGTGTCTGCGCACCGGGAAGATTCGCTTCTAGAGCAGCAAACGAGAGCACATCTGTTGGTTTTGCCTGCTGTCGGTACGCTGTATTGAGCTGCTGTATTTCTTGATCACCTGTAAGACGCAAACTCACTTCGTACGCATCAATAGGCGATAGGGCTGGAGCGAGCGCTGTAAGCCAAACTTTCATCCAGGATTGGTATTGGGCGATCGCTACATCCTCCACCTGACTGACAGCGCAGCCATCGACAAAGACCTCAACGTGAAGTGCCATATGCTATGACCCTAATGCGTTTGTAATGCATTTGTAACTCTAATACGTTTATGGCTCTAATACGTTTATGGCTCTAATACGCTTATGGCTCTAATACGCTTATCGCTATCTAGTGAGATACGCTAAGCCAACAAACAATGAGAGCAGCGCGACAGAAGATAGAAAAAAGTGATACAGCGATTTTCCACCTTTATTCACCATATTACGCATCGCTAGTTTCACATAGCTCGGTGGCGGTTCATTTTTATCAAAAGATCCCTGCTGCGAGGTTTCTTGAGCGGTGGCATCCAAAGCTTGTCTTGTTTCTGTACTCATGGCCTCTATCAGGTGTGTTGCTAGGCTTATTTTATTAGGCGTCGCTAATGCAAACTATTCAACATTTTACGGTGCTTACCGCTGTCATGCTACACCGCATCTTCTGATGAAACGAGCTGATTTTCCTGAAGCAAATAAGCCTGCGTGAAGGCTTCTAGCTCACCGTTCATAACATCGTCGACCGCTGTCGTTTCTACGTTGGTGCGCAAATCTTTCACCATTTGATAGGGGTGAAACACATAGTTTCGAATTTGATTGCCCCAGGCGGCTTCTACCATGTCACCGCGAATGTCGGCAATTTCTTGGGTGCGCTGCTCTTGAGCAACCACCAGCAATTTGGCTTTGAGCAGTGCCATCGCCTTTTCTTTATTTTGAAGCTGCGATCGCTCCTGAGTGCATCGCACCGAAATCCCCGTCGGTAAGTGCGTAATCCGCACTGCCGTCTCTACCTTGTTCACATTTTGACCGCCAGCACCGCCCGAGCGCGAAGTTTTTATTTCCAAATCCTTATCCGGAATATTGAGTTCGATATCCTCATCTAGGATGGGCATCACTTCCACACCAGCAAAACTGGTCTGTCGCTTTCCATTCGCATTGAAAGGTGAAATTCGCACGAGACGGTGAGTGCCCTTCTCACCCTTCAAGTAGCCATAAGCATACCGGCCCTCCACTTCTAAACTGGCTGACTTCAGCCCGGCCTCATCCCCTTCTGATTTTTCAACCAAACTGAAGCGATAACCATTTTGCTCGCTCCACCGCATATACATCCGTAGCAACATCTCAGCCCAATCTTGGGCATCTGTCCCCCCAGCGCCCGCATTAATATTCAGTACTGCCCCTTCTTTGTCATACGGCCCAGACAGCAGCTGCTGAAGCTCCCACAGGTCTAATTCTTTGACCAATCGGGTTACCGTATTTTCAGCCTCCACCAACAGACTTTCGTCTTTTTCCAGCTCTAGCAGCTCCAAAATTGCAATAGCATCCTCCCAACTGGCCCTCCAGCCCTGCATTTGTGTCAAGTTCGATTTGTAGTCATTGAGATCTCGCAAATGACTTTGAGCCTTGTCTTGATCATCCCAAAAATCCGGCTGCGCAGCGACCTGTTCTAGATCTTGGATTTTGGCAGTTAGAGCAGGTACGTCAAAGATAATCCTGAGCTTTGCCCAGGCGCTCAGAGAGCAACTCAATCTCTTGCTTTAAGGTGGTGGTATCAAACATAAGTAGTCAATAAATAAGGGACTAGCTACTGGCGCTAGCCCCTTCAGTCAAACTTCTTCAGTCTCAAGACAAGTGAAAGGCTAATCGCCTACGCAGTTTAATCCCTACCGTTGATAGCGATCAACAGTCTCAGGATAAAGACAAACAGGTTGATGTAGGTAAGGTACATTGATAGCGCCGCCGGGATCGCCTGCTCGTCACGGTAGGTGCGAGGTAGAACGAAAAAATCGACAACGGCTGAGCCGACAAACAGGAGAACGCCGAGCGCGGAGATCGCGATTTCGAGCGTGTTAGGGGCATATATCCCAAAAAAGCTCAGTGCAAACTGGGCAATGATGACCACAAACAAGGCCATAATGCCGAGTTGAACCGTCTTGGTCAGCGCAAATCCATCTTCTTCAGATAGGTTGGAGCCAATGGGCTTAGCTGCAATAAAGGTTAGGCCACACCCCAGCGCAGCAATCCCTACACCTTGAATTCCAACGCCACTGCTCTGCAGCGCAACAGCCACCAAACCGCTCAGCGTGTAGCCAGATAGTAAGCTGTAAGCTGCAAGCAACGGGAGCGCAACGGCATTGTTGCCCTTCATTGCAACGCTGCGAGCGACAAAGAAAAGAACTAGCTCTGCAATAACGGCCACAAAGAATGTGGGCATGAAGAGGCTCGGGTTCGCACGGAGTACGTTTAAGCCACCAAAGGTGCCTAAAGCCGTCAGAATAAGGCCACCACCCACATAGGGAAGGGCATTGGCAATCACATTAGGGCCAACTAATGCGCCGTTTTTAGCTTCACGGATGGCCTGACGAAAGTTACTGGTGTTGCTCATGGGTGATTGTAGTTAAAGAGTCTATTTCGTATCCAGATGCCTAATGATCATTCACTGAATCTGATGTTTCTGAGTCGATCTTACTGAATTCTTTCAGTTTCTGCGATTACGGCTCTCCGCCTAATTGATTCTGTCGAGTTAGCTATTGATTTTTATCAAGCTGAATCAAAACATCAGCAATCAAAACGTCAATAAGTTGATAAAAGCTTTCAGTTACATCGGCTGACTCGACCCACAGCGGTGGTCTCCCACGGTGCTCAGATGGCTTTATCCACTGAGAAAGGATAGTTAGCAGCCATTCTACCTTCACCATCTATCGAAAGTAAGATTCATTAGCCTTGAACGAATGTAATCTTTTTGCCGATCCAAAGCACCTTGCAAACGACGTGCTTTGGATCGGCAAGGTATTTCCTTTAGCGCCACAAGAAGAAAAGGAAACTAAGGCGCTTTAGTGCGTTTAAGGTCTCAAAAATCTCTCTGTGAGCTTCAGTAGAAATTCGGTATTCAAACCAAAGTTTTATAGCATCCAAGGAATTTTTTATTAATTTTCAGAACAAATATTAAAAGAAAATTAATTTCAGCAAAAGTGCTGAGTGCAATCGCTATAGCCCTTCCGCTACAAGAATTTTTCCTGGGAAGAATTGATGTCTTAGATCGCACAGAGTGCGTGTGATTGCTTATAGCCTTTCGCGCTGTGATCGGCGAGTCCCGTGTTTCAACGATGGTTTGCATTGGGTGTCTTCCCGAAAATGAGTTTGATTCACGCAACACCGCTTCATCGCAGTCAATTCTGCAATTAACAATAATGGCTTCTTCAAAATCGGCACAGCTCCGTTCCCGGGGCATGGAACTTCTTATGCAATACAAGCAGGATCGTTCGGTTCGGCTTCGTAATCAGTTAGTTAGACTTAATGCAGGTTTGGTTCGTAAAATTGCTCACCGAGTCAGCCACCAGTGCGCTGAGCCTTATGAAGATCTTGAGCAAATTGGCTATATCGGTTTGATTCGCTCCATTGAGCGATTTGATCCAGGTCAAGGTTGTGCGTTTAGCTCCTTTGCAGTGCCTTATATCCGCGGTGAAATGCTCCACTTTCTGCGTGATCGCGGCACTACTGTCAAAATTCCCCGCCGATGGCAGGACTTGCAGAAAGAAGGACAAAAGAAGCAGGCTGAACTCATTCGTCGCTATGGCCGCCAGCCTTCCGACATTGAGATGGCTGAAGCTGTGAATGTATCTGTTCAAGAGTGGCGTCAGGTCAAAATGGCCAATAAAAATCGGATGCCATTGAGCCTAGATGCGACGGTTTGCCACCAAATTGATTCCAGCATTACGTTGGGCGACACGCTGCCCGACGTTCACTACATGATGCTGCAAGGCCTCGAAGAAGATCGCCAGCAGATTCAGCGCGCAATGAACCAGCTTGAAGAAAAAACGCGCTCTGCTATCGAATTTGTTTTCTTCAAAGGTCTGTCTCGAAAAGAAGTTGCGGAGCGCATCGGCGTTAGCCCAATGACGGTGACTCGCCGTATTCAGCGCGGCGTAGAGCAAATGATTGCGTACTTGCAGCCGCAGCAAAGCCTCCAGGGCGATTCTTAAATCTTCTCTTTGTAATTTATCAAGTTTCACGTTCAAAGCCATCAGATGGCGCTCCTAAGCAAACAAAGCCGATGCGATTTTCTTCGCATCGGCTTTTTCTTTTCGTATATTGAATAAGGTCGCGGCGCAGTTGCATACTAAACACTGCAACCAAAAACGATTACGTTAGCGATTAGCAAATCTATGGAGATATCTATGATTGCTGCTGAAGCGACGGCTGTGGGAGCGGCGTCCGATGCTGAGATGAGCGAATCAGCCTCTGTCATCACTAAGTTTCAGGAATTGCAGACTCGTTTGGCAGAACGTTGGCAATCGATAGATAGCTTTGATCGAACACCTAGGCAGATATTAGTGGTACCTTCGCTCAGCCTCGATCAAGAAGAGCTGAGCAAGGTAGAGGGCGTTCACCATTATGAGGAACGACTGTTGTTTGCGCTGATTCGGCTGCGCAATCCAGAGACGCGGCTCATTTATGTCACCTCACAACCGCTGCACCCAAGCATTGTGGATTACTACTTGGAGCTGTTGCCAGGAATTCCCAGTTCTCATGCGCGCGATCGCCTAGACTTGTTCGCCACCTACGACTCTTCTCTGCGACCGCTGACCCAAAAAATTCTCGCTCGGCCCCGGCTTATCCGCCGCCTCAAAGCCAAGCTTAACCCTAACGAAGCTTACATGACCTGCTACAACTCTACCGAGTTAGAGCGGAATCTAGCCGTTACGTTGGGTGTGCCTATGCTCGCAGTCGATCCAGACCTGCTGGGCTGGGGTACCAAAAGCGGCAGTCGCCAGATTTTTGCGGAATGCGGGCTACCGCTACCGGATGGTAGTGAGCTCACTCATGATTCAGACCAGCTTGCGGAATTGACGGCACAGCTATGGGAAAGACAGCCTAATTTGCAGCGCATCGTGATTAAGCTCAACGAAGGATTTTCAGGAGAAGGTAACGCAATCCTTGCCCTAGATCAGCAATTAGCGAATGTAGCGCCTGGTAAGGCTGATCATGAGAAGCGAGTGAAGGCAATTCGATCAGCATGGCCTGAGCTAGGGTTTCAATGCAAGAGTGAGGTTTGGCCTTCATTTGAAAAGAAGATTAGGGAACTGGGCGCGATCGCCGAAGCTTTTATTGAAGGTGACATCAAGTACTCCCCCAGTGTTCAAGGTCGTGTTACGCCAAAAGGCGATGTTGAAATTCTTTCTACGCACGATCAGGTGTTAGGTGGCCCGGATGGTCAAATTTTCCTGGGGTGTACTTTTCCTGCCGCCGATACCTACCGCCTCGCGCTCCAAGGAATGGGTCGTAAGATCGGTGAGAACCTTGCCGCCAAAGGTGCGCTAGAGCGCTACAGCGTAGACTTTATCGCGGTTCATCAACCGGACAACGAGGCTGAACCATGGCAGCTATACGCGATTGAGATCAACCTCCGCAAAGGGGGCACTACCCACCCGTTCATGGCGCTCAAGCTGCTGACTAATGGGGTTTACAGTGCACAGGACGGCAAATTTTATACAAAAAACGGTCAGGCTAAGTACTACAAGGCGTCTGACAACTTGCAAAAAGAAGCTTACAAAGGATTGCTACCCAATGATCTGATGGACATCATTATGGGTGAGCAGCTTCACTTCAACTCTAGTGACGGCATCGGCGTTGTATTTCATCTTATGGGCTGCCTAAGCGAATATGGAAAGCTTGGTCTTACCTGCATTGGCAATACGTTAGGAGAGGCTGAAGCTATCTATGAACAGGTGGTAGCTGCAATTGACCACGAAGTAGCGGAGGGATAGACTCCATAGCGTTGGTCGCTTGGCTGGGCTGCTGCTGCATTCTGCGCAGAATTCTTAAGCAACAGCGGGCCAAGCGACACGGCAGGTTCCGTTTAATCTCGTCCTTGCGATTTCATTGCCCTTGCCATGTCGCGTTTATCTTGCTTTTTCTTCAGGCTATCGCGTTTGTCGTGAAGCTTTTTACCCCGGCCTAGCGCAATGCTAATCTTCACGCGCCCGTCTTTGAAGTACATTTTGAGGGGCACTAGGGTCAGCCCCTTCTGCTCAGTTTGACCGATTAGCTTACGGATCTCTTGTTTGTGCAGAAGCAATTTTCGCACTCGCCGTGGCTCGTGGTTGTAGGCTAAATTGGTCATTTTATGAGGTGAAATATGCACGTTATGGAGCCACACTTCACCGCGCTTAACGTTGGCAAAACCATCGCGCAGGTTAACTTTTCCCTCTCGGATGGACTTCACTTCGGTGCCGAGCAGCGCAATGCCCGCTTCGTACGTGTCTAAAATCTCGTATTGATAGCGAGCTTGGCGGTTATCCGCTGCAATTTTGATGCCGCCGCCGCTGTTATTGGATTTACTGCCAGATTTTGCCATTTCGCTGCGAGCACGTCAGTCCATCACGTTATCTATACTAGCTTCACCGCCATCTGCCGTCTGAATAGGCTCAGCCACCACGCACCACTCATGCAGCTCATAGCTCACACAGTTATTGGCAACCAGCGGATCTGCGGCCACAATCGCCTGTGCCGCATCCATAGACTCTGCTCGAAACGTTAGCATACCGCCGCCGCGCTCTGCCCAATACCCACTGCGGGCCTGATGACCGTTTTTAATCAAGCTGTTAACGTAGTCCACGTGAGCTGCCACAAACTCATCAAAACGAGGCTTATCGACAATGCCACGCTCAATTTTGACAAACCAAGCCATTGCAGAACCCCATCTCCAAAAACACTGTGCTAGGTGACCAAAGCTATAATTAAGTCCTCTTTCACACTATTCTATGGACAATACCAAATCTGTAGAACTTAACGAATCATCGGAAAGGCATCGATTTTTCATTGCCTTGCTACCGCCTCACAATGTGCAAGTCGAGGCCAATAAAATAAAGGCCATTATGCGCGATGACTATGCCTCGAAGGCCGCGTTTCGTTCCCCTCCCCACATCACCCTTCACGCACCTTTTGAATGGCCATTGCTTGAGCGCCACAAATTGAATAATGTGCTGAGCCAGTTTGCAGCAGCACAAAGCCCTGTCCCCATCACACTGGATGGATTTAATGCGTTCAAGCCCCACGTTATTTACATCAACGTGGTGAAACGGGAAGGGTTGATGGCACTTCAGCCAAAGCTTTTAGATGTGATGGAAGAAACCCTCGGGATCGTGAGTAAGAGTGATCGCCATAGAAATTTCGTCCCTCATCTCACCGTCGCCTTCCGTGATCTCAAGCCTGCTATGTTTCGCAAAGCTTGGGCCGTCTTCCAGCACCGCGAAATTCACTTCGATTTTGTTGCCCAGCATCTTGCCCTACTCATTCACGACGGCAAGCTGTGGCAAATTGAGGAAAAGTATGCCTTTGAAGGCATCGATTAGTCTTGTTGAGCCTAAAATGTAAGCTGATAAATGTACGTCGAGAAATAGTCGTCGAAAATGTAAGCCCAAAAAATAATGTACGGCCAAAAAATGCAGTCACATTTCCCATGCGCTCTGGAAAAAGTCTAGCTCGCACTGCATTGCATAGTGATAAGTAGAACGGGTTAAGGGCGTATCGAGCGAGTACTCGTCTACGATAGCCTCAAGCTGTCTGGCCAGCGGCTCAAACTCATCACTGCTGTAGGTGGTAATCCAGTCCTTGTACTGATGTTCTGGAATACCCCCTATCGCTAACTTTTGCCCCAGATAGGCATACAGCCGCATACAGGGCGACATAGCCACGGCTGTGACACCTACGCTCTCACGCCAAGCCGTGGCTAACAAAAAGTCGGTGTAACGCCGTGTTGCGGCTGTCGGTTCCACCGCAGCAATATCAACATTCCACGCTTGGGCATATCCCTTGTGCAGAGTTAGCTCTTGCAATACCCCATCTGCAAGCGTATGAAACACCTGAAAGCTTTCCCAGCTCGGTGCCTTAGCCGCTGCAATACTATACGCCCGGGCAAAGGCTTCTAGAAAGAAGGCATCTTGTCCAACATAGTAGGCAAACTTTTCTTTTGGCAGCGAGCCATCTCCAAGTCCTTGAACAAAAGGATTATTCAGAGAAGCTTCTGCTAAAGCTTGATGGGCTCGCCATAACATTTGTGATAGAGACATGTCGCAAGAAAAATCGGCAAGGAAAGAAGTTATACGATAGCCCCTTTTTCGATTCTACGGATAGCCACAACCGAGGGTTTAGGAGGTGCACCTTCTAGCTTTTCAGGCCAGTTGGAGCCGACCGGAACCTCCCGCTTTTGTAGAAAGGTTTTGCCGTCGGTGGTCTTCATCTCAAAGTCACGAATCTCACTCTTCATTTCCATGCGAATGCCGTTGCGCTCCCCTGGATGCTGAGCTGAGATAAACAGCGCAGAGCTATCTTCCGTAAAAAATGGACCTGTTAACTCGCACTCCATTGGCCCATAGGCAAACATCTTAGCTTCACCAGCATTCTCACCATTCACCACAATTTGCCACAGTGAGTTGTTGCCATACAGCCCCAGCAGCCCCTTGCCAGCGATAGGCTCTCCAGACTCATCTACCCGCTTGAAAGGCACCGCCTTGTTGTGAGCACTGGTAGACATATCTGTGACGACCCAAAGATCGCCGTTCCTATCAAATTCCAAATTATCGGGATTGGCAAAGCCGATCCCACCATCGATCGGCTCACCGCCAACCGCAAACATATCCCAGCTAAAGGTGAGTGCTGCCGGGTCATTATCCGTCTCAATTAGCTTCATTATCCAACCGGCTTCGTAGTCTTCTTCACCGTTGGGGCCAAGAAAAATTGATTTGTCTGGACCGCCATCCCCCCCTGAGGCACCGGAGGTAAAGGCAATAAATAGGGTGCCATCAGACGCCACATCCGTATCTTCGGGGCGCGCTGTGCAGGTAGCCCCGACCGCATTGGCAGCAAAGTGCGCATCGATCAAGATAGCCCCCTGCGTTTCATTGGGAGTGCCCTCATACAGCTCATTAAGCGTGGCAAATTGAGCTTTCAGCTGAGTAGCAGCAGCATCCTCTCCTACTTTTTCAAAGCCGCCGTCGGGTCTTTTGGGTAGCGTCACCATGCCGCCCAGTACCTGACTAGGCAGCACCGGGTTCAGGGCTGTCTCAGGAGACAACGGAATCCATTGACCAGTGCCGTCAACATTAAACTTGGCAGCATAGAGCATGCCGCTCTCTAGGAGCTGAGAGTTTGCTTTATCTGTTGGATCTTTAACAGTGCCATTGCTGATGAATTTATAAACGTGTCCGCCGCGGCGATCGCATCCCGAATAAAACGCAAGCGGCTTACCGGCCTCTGCCCTCACTCCAACCGCTTCATGCCGGTAGCGGCCTAGCCAAGTATGCTTCGTCCCATAGTCATTGGGGTTACTCGGGTCAATCTCGACAATCCAGCCATATTTATTGCCTGCCAGCCCAAACACATTGCCTTGACCGCCAAAGCCCATATTGAACGGCACCTCTCCTGGAGCAAACGAGGACCCATCACTATAAACCGGCTCTGGCACCTGAACCTGAATATTCTCCTCAGCGCTAAGCACGGTGCCCCAAGGCGTAGTGCCACCTGCACAATTCCCAAAAGTACCGATAATTCTATTGCCTAGCCCATCGCTGTAGCCTTTTACGTCTGTCTTAACAAAGACAGCAGTGGCAGGCCCCGTTGAACCGAGATAATTACCATCTTCTAAGCCTGAGATACCTGAAGCCCGACGATCCGTATCGGCGGCGACCCTTACCCATTGGCCATCAGCCCCTCGCCGAACTGAGATAACCCCTACCCCCTGGTCAACCAGCGCCTCTTTAGCAATTGCTTTAATTTGCGCCTTTAAAGAGCTATCCTCTTTGAGCTCAAAAGCATTGACGGCTTCATCTTCCACTTCGCGCAGCGCCTTATTCACCTCATCTATTGGCAAAGGCTGACCGATAACCTTGGGATACGTTTGCTCCCAGGTGTTCGAGCTAATGTACTCAAAATTTACTGTCAAATAGCCTTCATCCGGCCCTGTGGGAACAAACGAAAGATAGTCGTTGTTATAACCAAAACGGGAATCGCCAACCTTATCGCCCCACGAGGCAATCACGTCATAGGTAAAGCCATCCGGCAACACAATGTCATCTTGAATGGCGTACTGTGCGTATTCAATCGGCTGTCTATCGGTACTAACTTTAACGGCATCATAAGGGATAGGGCTTCTCAGCGGCTGAAATGACTGAGGCTCGGCAATCGGGAAAGAAACTGGGGAAACATTGCTACCACTGATAGAACTGCCATCTGGAATGGCAGGCTTTGTTACACGTTTAGTGGGCTGGCATCCTAATGATCCCAAAACGGATGTTCCTGTGGCTGCACCTAAGAACGCTAACAAGTGCCGACGCTTCAAACTCATACGGTAGAGATTTCCTGACTAAGCGATAGTTCTCAGTCAATGACGATACCGAAAGCAGGTTAAGGGGCAATGAACTCGCAAATTTAGTGGGTGCTACAGGCCCTGCACCCATCGCTAAGTGACACCCAAAACACTGTTAGCGACAGCGTTAGGACGACTGCCTAGACTTTGTCGCGCCGTTTCACAGTCCTTCACAATTTGTGTTTTCAGCGCCTCTAGCGACTCAAATTTTTGCTCAGGTCGGATAAATTCTCCCAAGTCTATCGTGATGGATTCTCCATACAGATCGCCTGACCAATCCAGCAGATGAACCTCAAGACTCAATGTCTGTCCGTTTACCGTTGGTCGATTGCCAATGTTCATCACGCCTTTTATGGGCATCTGGATTGCCTGCACCTGCGCTTTTTTCGCAGCTAGGTAAACCCACACGCTGTATACCCCTTTGCAAGGCAAAAACTTTTCTCTAGATACCTGCAGGTTTGCCGTTGGAAAACCGATCGTACGGCCGATTTGCTTTCCTTCAACAACAGTTCCAGCTAATTGGTATGGGCGGCCTAGCAGCTCACTGGCTTCTGATAAATTACCTGTCTGCAAAGCTTTGCGGATGCGTGAGCTGCTGATGCGATCGCCTTTTTCTTCTCTTAGCGGCACTAACACGACCGGCACATTGTATTTGGCAGCGATCGCCTTGAGCTTCAGCGCGTCACCGGAGCGATCTTTACCAAAGCGAAAGTCGCTTCCCACACTGATTCGCTGCGCCTGTAGCGCATCTATCAGAATTTTCGATACAAAATCTTCAGGACTTAAGGCTGCCAGCGCCTGATTGAAAGGCAACATCACAAGCTGCTCAATCCCTAACAAGGCTAACTGACGGGCTTTTTCCCCTACTGGCGTGAGCAACGGCCTGGAAACACCAGAAAAATAGGCTTGCGGATGAGGAGAGAAGGTTACAACCGTCGCGTGAACAGGACGAGCAGCAGAATTTTGGACAGTCAAGTCGGAAGACGAACGGACGCCCACAACCTCAGCCATCACCCGCTGATGGCCTAAATGTACGCCGTCAAAGTTTCCTAGCGCTATATGCGTCGGGACTTTCGTCGCCTGTAGAGAAGAAGTTATCCACACGCTTTACATATTGACACAAAGCCACGCCGCTAGAGCAGAAAGTAGTGTGAAGTGGGCCCCATGCACTCGCATCGACAGACATTACATCGCAGCCACAGTAGCTTCATCTGCCTTGACAGCCTTTTCGACCGATGCTCCAGCAACCTCACCGTCTGGAATCAGGTTGAGTACCATTCCCTCTTTAGCCACAATGCTGCCTGGCAAAGCCGCCGACGTTTGACGAACAATATCATCCATAAAGTCATCTGTGTGGGTCGGATCGTGATGGAAAATCACGAGTTGCTTAACATTCGCGGCCTTGGCCAATTTAACGGCTTCTTGCCAAGTGGAATGGCCCCAACCAATCTTGCTGGCCGCTTCGTCGTAGTACTCATCATCCGTATAGGTACAGTCATAAATCATGACGTCTGCATCCCTTGCAAGCTCAAGCACGTTGTTATCTAGCCGACCGGGAAAATGCTCAGTGTCACTCACATATGCTGCCGCATGACCTTTGTAGCTCACCCGATAGCCAATGGCCTCACCAGGGTGATTCAGCATTGCGTTTGAAATCTCTACCCCCCCAATTTTAACCACTTCACCCACTTCGATATCGCAAAACTCAAGGTCTGCGCCCATAATTTGCAGCGGTACTGGGAAGTTAGGATGCAGCATCTGATCGTTCAAGCGCTGCTCAATCGTGGAACCATTGGGCGCAATAGCACCATGAATTTTAAAGCGGTTACCTTTCACAAAAGCAGGCACAAAGAAGGGAAACCCTTGGATATGATCCCAATGGGAATGGGTGAAGAACATGTTTGCCTGCACAGGCATTTCGGCCAACATCTGTTGACCTAAATTGCGCAGCCCTGTGCCTCCGTCAAAGATGAGCCGCTGTCCGCCAACTTTCATCTCAATACAAGCTGTATTGCCACCATAGCGAACCGTATCTGCCCCAGGGCAAGCCACACTTCCTCTAACGCCCCAAAAGCATATGGAAAATTGACCTTGATGATCTGACATGAGCCTTACGTGAAGTGATTTAGAGGAATTACCGTCTATTTTTACAGCAAGCTGCACATTTCATCCGTCGTGACAAAACATTGTTCGCTGAATTAAATGACTACAATATCCTCTTGCATAGTGCCCAAGGCGAGTCAGGAGGTTTCGATCTATTTGATTTACGGGGCTAGACGCTTTGGCAGGACTCGCGCGAAGCAAGAGCTAGTTTCTAAAAAAAAACTAGTTTGAACAATAAAGCGTTGATGGCGCGTTAGCTATCTGTCAATTCGACAGTTTTCAAATTTTCCATCGTCCAACCGTCCATAAAACTCAACGCAGTATGCGCTGTTAAGTTGTACTTCAACGGCGTTACCGTAATTTTGTTTGCTTTGATGGCTCGCACATCCGCGACAAACTTATCTCGGAGGACAGAAAGCTCCTGCTGCAAACGCTCACTCCCATTCGCTTCACGTCCGCCCATCAGCCGATTCGGCACGGCCAAGCTTGCATCCCCTTCATCTATAATCTCTCCCGCTAACCAATAGTAAGTCTTACCACGCGGATCAATTCGCTTTTCAAACTGATCGTAATAGCGCCGAATACCTTGCCGTGCGATCACAGTCCCTTGAATCTCTGCCGCAGAAACGGGTGGAATATTCACATTGAGCAAAATAGGCAAATCGAGCGGATTCTTTTCTAGCTGTGCTATCAGCTGAACGGCAAACTGCGCAGCGGGCTGAAAGTTTTTGTAGGCAAAGCTGGCTAGACTGATGGCGATCGCTGGAATATTTTCTAACACCCCCTCCATTGCAGCTGACACCGTCCCCGAATAAAGTACGTCTGTCCCTAAGTTTGCCCCATGATTAATTCCTGAGACGACGAAATCCGGAGCCTCCGGCAGCACCGCATCCAAAGCCAACTTCACACAGTCAGAGGGCGTTCCGGAACAAGCCCAAGCCGCCACGGCCGGGTCAAATACGCCCTGTGCTTCTTCTACTCGCAGTGGCCTGTGCAGCGTTAGTCCATGCCCTGTCGCTGAGCGCTCTCGATCCGGGCACACCACCGTCACCGAATGCCCAGCGCGTGCCAACGAATTTGCTAGCGTCCGAATCCCTAAGGCAAACACACCATCATCATTGCTCACCAAGATATTCATACGCCGCGCAGATTAGAACTTCCCTGGCAGGTTACCATAGGCTAATTCGTTGGCTTAATGGGTTAAATCCATACTTTGTGGATCCTTGCTGGCCTCGTCGCACCCACTTATTCACTTTCCATGTCTTCTTCTGTTATGTCATCTTCGGAGATTGCAGCTCAACTCAGCGCCGTCCAAAAAAAAGCTACCGACGACATCGGCGTAGCCAGCAGCCTAGACGAACTAGACAAGGTGCGGGTCAAGTACCTGGGGAAAAAAGGCGATCTATCAAAAGTACTCGGTGGCATGGGCAAGCTCTCTGCCGAAGAACGCCCACAAATCGGCAAGCTTGCCAACGAAGCAAAAACAACCCTTCAAGCTCAAATAGAGCAGCGTAAGCAAGCGCTCCAGTCTGCCAAAATCGCGGCTCAGCTTGAATCAGAAACGATTGATGTCACCATGCCAGGCGTCCACCGACCGCAGGGGCGCATTCACCCTATCAACAGCATCATCGATCAAATCACGGATATTTTCGTCGGTCTTGGCTACACAGTCGCCCAAAGTAGAGAAATAGAAAGCGACTACTACAACTTTGAAGCCCTGAACTTTCTCCCTGACCATCCTGCCCGCGACATGCAAGACACCCTTTACTTACCGGGTGGTCAGCTCATGAGGACTCATACATCCAACACTCAAATCCGCTACATGGAAAACCATGAGCCACCGATGCGTGTGCTGGCATCAGGACGATGCTATCGCCGTGACACCGTAGATGCAACTCACGCAGCCGTCTTTCACCAGATCGAATTCTTTGCTGTTGATACGGACATCACATTCACTGACTTACGCGGCACCGTACAACTATTTCTTGAAGCGCTATTCGGTGATATTGAAGTCCGCTTTCGGCCCAGCTATTTCCCCTTCACCGAGCCTTCTGCAGAAGTAGATGTACGATGGCAAGGACAGTGGTTAGAGGTAATGGGCTGCGGCATGATTGATCCCAACGTACTTAAAGCCGTTGGCTGCGACCCAGAAAAGTACTCAGGGTTTGCAGCCGGCCTGGGAGTTGAGCGCTTGGCAATGGTACAGAGCAAGATTGACGATATCAGAAGGCTCTACAGCAGTGACCTACGCTTCCTGAACCAGTTCTAACGTCTTAAACGCTCTTAGCTTACTGAATCAGGTGCGCGCCATACCATCTAAGCAAAACCATCTGAGCAAAATCATCTGAGCAAAATCATCTGAGCAAAGTAGGCTCATCACTCAACGCATATGGGCTAGTCAATCACGTATAGGCTAGTCAAAATGAGAGCGAACCCATCTTTTTGCAAGGGTGATCGCAGCTTCTCTGGTTTGGGCAAACGGCACGGCCACAGCACTGCCGTTTGCGTGGGTTACCCACGCAGAATAGATTGTCTGCCCATGGTGAGTCCCCGTGGTGATTTCTATGTTTAACCCGCGATAGTCAAATGCCCAAACAACATTAGGATAATCGGGGATAGCAACGTGTTCATGCATAGCGAGCAACCATCATAGCCTTGATCAACATTTAGCCAGTTACTCAGCACCAGTTACTCAACGAGCGTCTTCCAGACGGTCACAGTAGCTTGCCGTAGTGCGCTTAATCCATAAAGCATTCATACGCAGACGAGGGCATCTGAGGGGATTGACGAGTGCTTTTAGGATAAGAGCTTTGACGACGTCGGAAGGAAAGAGGTCGAATCAAAAACAGCATGAACATAGGACTAAATTAAGTCAAACAACATAGACTGAAATGAACTTTGAAAAGAGTGCACACAAGACTTAGAAATAAGCCAAATTCAGAGACATCTAAGAAACTGAATTTACATAGTGCCTCACAGCACAAGTACTTAAGAGCTAACTGATATGTCTCGCATAAGCTACTTAAGGAAATTGATTAAGCACGCTATTAATGGATTGCTATTCACAGACGCATCCATCTTTGAATCATCAGTAGCAGGCCACTACGCTCTGTAACCTCAGACGTAATAGTCAGATATATGAGCCGTATCATTCTCGCTTCTTGTTTTATTCCTCTGAGAGAATTGGTGTTATTAAATGACTCAGTAACATCTTATTCTTGAGTACTATTTAGCTTCTACGTACCCTTTCGAATACGAGTCGATATAAACCAGATGAGCCTACAAAAATATCCGACTTTCAGAAAATAACGCGTGCCCTCAGTACACTCTTAGCAGCCATCAGCCTCTCTAGAGGTATCGCCTGCAACATTTATATCCGTATAAGACACGCAATGCCTGAACAAAACATCACTAGCCAATACTTAAAGTCATGAAAATACAAATCTAATGGCTATCATAGCTCAGTGATAACACGCACTACACAAAACATACTAGAAACAATCGTTTGACACAACCAGTAAATTTGCTGCGCCAAAATGATATTTACCGCGATGGGTCTCTCGGCAATCACACGACTTCAAGCCCACTTTCACTCAAGAAGCTTAGAACAAAGTAGATGAGTGAATTGCTTCGTAGATGAGTGAATTGCTTCAATCAACACCCATGCTATGTTTTTAGCAGCGCGACTCTCAATAGCCTTTGCGCTTGAGCCTTTAACTGAAGGGCGATCCACAGGTTGAACGATTTACGTATCAACGACCTAGGTGACCCGCGAGGAATCGTAGCCTTGATCTTCTTACATTTGCCTTCTGGCAGAGTATTTCGGGACTCGCCAAATGATTTTCATAGTGCAATTTCGTTAAACTGATAAATCCTACACAGCTGTCACTTCACACCCTTATTTTTCTGTCAACGTCGGTCTAAGTTCTCTAGGATGAATTAGCAATATCTCTACATCAATCAACAGGAAAGAGATTCATCAAAAGAAACTAGCCGCCCGCTACTCAATCATCAGAATTCCCGAATGCTACTACAAACTGCTCAAAGAGATAAGCTTGATCCCTCTGACGACAGGCTCTTTTATGAGTCTCCTCGTTTTGTGACTCATGTGGACGAGGGTTTTATTGCTCAGCTCACAGCGCTTTACCGAGATCGCATTCCTGTTAATGCTCGCATTCTCGACTTTATGAGTAGCTGGATCTCTCATTTACCTGCCGACGTAGAATACGCTCATGTAGAAGGACATGGGCTTAACGACGAAGAACTGGCCCGTAACCCGCAGATAGATCACTATTTTGTACAAAACCTGAATCAAGAGCAGAAGCTGCCCTTAGAAGATTGTTCTTTTGACGCCGTTATCAACGCGGTATCAGTGCAGTATATTCAGTATCCAGAGAAAATTTTTGCGGAAGTCTATCGCATCCTTAAGCCAGGTGGGATAGCAATTTTCAGCTTTTCTAATCGTATGTTCTATCAGAAGGCGATCGCGGCTTGGAGAGACAGCAGCGAATCGGCTCGCGTCAACCTCGTAAAAGGATATTTTGAGACAGTGCCAGGGTTCGGCAATATTCAAACCGTTGAGAAAACAACTGAGACACCTGCATTTCTGCAAATGATGGCACAGATAACAGGCGTTGGTGGTAGCGATCCCTTCTATGCCGTAACGGCTGAAAAAATGGAGCCTCTAGTGACCGCGTAAGCGTGGCAGATCAAAACTAGACCATACGTTCTAGCTACTCATGCGTTCTAGCTACTTATGATCAGCGATTCCATTTTAGTTTGAAGGTCTTCGGTCAATTGGGAGATCGCCTTGCGTCGCTTCTGCCTATAGTCTGTGAGCCGACTGCCCACATCAATTGGCTCACCTACCGTTACAATCGCCTTTTGTTTTCCCAGCCTAGGACGCGTCTCCGGTTGCCGCTTAATCTTCAGAGTCATATCACGCAGGAGTAGGGTCGTCTCAGCAAACCTGTCTGCGGTCGGATTCTCTTTTACGTAGCATCCTGTCACGGCGACAAAACTCTCTACTAATCGCATATGCCACAGACGTAAATTGGCTTCTTCAGCCACCCGATTAGCTAAGCCTAGCTCTACCGCAGACAGGTTCAAGGTATTTTCTCTAAAAATTCGATCCCAACCCGCCTGCTCCAGCTTTCGGCATCTGTCAATCACACTCCCTTTGGGCCGCACGCTGAAGTATTTTTCCGTCACCCGCAGCGCCTCGTCCATTAGCGTATGTAATCGATGGCCTAACACCGCATTCGCACTCTCTTCAGACTCATGGTTTGCTTCCAAGACAATTCCATAAAATTCCTGATAGTATCCCTCCATCAGCGATAGCAGGTGCTCGGCAAGTCGGTAAAGTCGTCCATACAAGTCAGTGCGATCGCAGAGCACTGGGACATCTTCTTCCCGACAGTTGTCTGCTGAAGATCCAAACATCTGCCGCAAAGACAAGCTGGTTGCTGTATTTGGAGCCCCTATTCCGCTCTCTAACTCCAGCTCTGCAATAAGCGCTTCTAGTTGCGTCCAAGGGTCTTCTAGATACTGGTACTGAATCCCCACAGGCACAATCACAACGGATTCATCTCGCCTAGCCGCCAATAGGTCTTCCACACACCAAAATGCGAGCTGAGCAATCCCTGGCTCCAGTGGACTAATAATCTCATTGTGGCCATTGTTTCCACCTTCTGGTGCAGCCGCAAGTGGAAACTCGCCATTTAAAAACAGTTCTCGAGCCGTTCTCAATGCCAATAAGTCTAACTTTCCTCTTTGGATAGGCACCCCACCTAAACGAGAAAAGATCCAACTCACGTAGCCTCCAGCCCACAGAGGAATGCCTCGATCGTAGATGAAATGTGAATGCGTCTTACCTAACCGCAGCCCCATCCGTCTCGCTGTCTGTGGCAACGCTCGCCACAGTAAATGACTCATCACATACGGATCGATCGGACTAGGATGTCGAAACGCAATCAGTACTCGCGCTTTAGCCGATCGAAATTCGTTGTATATCTTCGCTAGCGTTTCCACATTGTGACTTTCTATCTCTGCCACCTCTGTTTGCAAAGATGTCCAGCCAGGCATCATTAGCGACATCACGCTACGTAGCAAAGGGCTATAGGCAGGTGGAACAAACTCAAGCGCAGGCTGAGCACGATTAGGGAAAGAAGACATGCAGTAAAAAAGGCTGTTGCACAGCCTGCAACGAAACTCATCAATGACGTTTGTTATATCAGGTTGCCCTGATTAGAGACCAAGCGCCTGTTTCACTGAGAAATCTGACTTCATCTCTAGATTAACCCCGCTGATACTGCATTCCAGGCAACTGAGTCACAAGTCCTAACAGCTCTAACTGAACTAGCGCAGCCAAAACCTGACCTGTCTCCATCTGGGTTATCTGCACGATGTGATCCAGTATCGTTGGCCCCATAGATACAGCACCTAGCACTTGCGCCATCATCGGTGACAACTCCGGCACCACACTATCATCAGTCGCCCAGGATGTAGATAGGCTAGTCGGTGTCATTTCTGGCTGTGTTATTCCTGACTGTGTCTGAGATTTTCCTGACTGTGTCTGAGATGGTTGTCGTTGAGAGAGCTGTGTCTGAGGGAGCACATCATCAACTGGCGGTAACTCACTTAGCGCATCTATCAACGACTGCTCTCCCACAATCAGCTGTGCGCCTTGCACTATCAAATTGAGATTGCCTGCCCCTTGCGCATTATCCAAATCACAGGGCAGCGCGTAGACCTCACGGCAATACTCATTCGCTAATCGTGACGTAATCAAAGATCCCGATTTAGTAGGTGCTTCTGTCACCATTAGTGCACGACTCAGACCCGCAATAATCCGATTGCGCCGGGGGAAATGCGTCTTATCTGGCCCAGTCCCATCTGGATATTCACTAATGACAAGCCCTTTTTCTGCAATCTCCATTTGTAACCGGCGGTTCTGTAACGGATACGCTACATCCACTCCCGTACCTAACACCGCTACAGTCAGTCCGCCGTGCTGCAAACAGCTTGCATGAGCAACCGCATCAATGCCGGCAGCCAACCCGGATACAACGACAACCCCTTGCTGTGCCAATCGCCCACTCAAACGCTGTGTCCATCTCCGTCCGTAGCTCGAAGGCCGCCGCGTCCCTACGATCCCAACTGATAGAGCATTCACCTCATTAAGTCGCAGCGCCCCGCGATAGTAAAGGACAGGAGGCGGGTCGTTGATGGCAAATAGCAGCGCTGGATAGTCCGCGTCTGCAGGCGTCCAAAAGGCTCGATTATCGCTCTCATGCTCATCAAGCAGTTTCTCAGGATCGATCTCAGGCCGTTGCGCTGCAATTTTCTCAGCACTCAGTAATCCAATACCGTCCACCTCTAGTAGCATCTTAGGTGAGGCATACCAAGCCGCTTCAAGCTGACCAAATCGCTCCCACAAATGCTTGAGTGTGACCGGGCCTATGCCTTTGAGCCGCGACCATGCTAGCCAATACGCTCTCTCAGTCGCCAACGCTTTCGTCCTACCATGCACTATTGCCATCTGAGGATGCCCGGATTGTTTCTCCCTGCAATAACTTGCTTTGATGGGTTTTTGGCATTGAACGGTAAGATCTGAACCGAAGGATTTGAATCAGATCGTCTGAACCGCATGGTACAGCGACTGTAGGAGACGCTTACATGGCTGAACTCAAGGCACTCATCTTTGATGTGGACGGAACCTTAGCTGAGACGGAGCGCGATGGCCATCGGCCTGCGTTCAATCAAGCTTTTATGGATAACGGGCTTGACTGGCATTGGTCAGAAGAACTGTACGGGGAGCTACTAGAAGTTTCGGGCGGAAAGGAACGAATAAGGGCATATGTACAGCAGTCCCAGCCAAATTTTTTACTTCCAGAGGGTTACGCCAATCTAGGTGAGTTCATTAAGCATCTCCACGCCACAAAAACGCAGTATTACAGGCAGTTTGCGCAAGAGGGCAAAATTCCCTTGCGCCCTGGAGTAGAGCGGTTGCTGAATGAAGCTAGGGAGAAGGGAATTCGGTTGGCAATAGCAACCACAACCACCCCTGCTAACGTTCAATACCTATTAGAAAACACGCTGGGTATAGATAGTCTCAAGTGGTTTGAAGTCATCGCAGCAGGAGACATGGTGCCGAAGAAAAAGCCTGCGCCAGACATTTTCGAATACGCGTTAAAGCATCTTAAATTGCCTCCGGCCAACTGTTTGGGGTTTGAAGACACGAACAACGGACTCCTGTCTGCCACCCAGACCGGTCTAAAAACTATCGTTACTGTTAACGACTACACCCGTCATCAGGATTTTTCAAAAGCCACGCTTGTGATCAGTGACTTTGGCGAGCCCGAGACGCCCTTTCAACTTATCGCAGGAAATGCGAAGGGTGCTAACTACTTCAATATTGAGTTGGCTAAGGCACTGTGCAGAGACTAGCCACTCAGCCCAATAAATATCATCAGGGAACATTCATCAGGGCAAACATTCCATCAGAGCGAGCACTTATCGAATACCCAGCTAAGCTAAGCGGCGAGCTGATAAGCTTGCCAAGCTTGCCAAAATATATAGATTGCCAGCACGATCAGCATTGCTCTAAATAACTGTGTGACCGCATTGTCACTCATCTTGGGTAAAAATCGTGTACTCACTTGTACGCCAATCAAACCGCCTAGCCCTAAAATCAAGCCTGCCAAAAAGTGGATATTGCCATTGATAGCATGTCCGGTACTAGCTGCAATAGACGTAATCACAATAACGCCAAGACTATTGCGCACAGCAGGCTTGATCTGTTCGCCCAGCAGCAGGATCTGCAGCGGGACCAAAATCACCCCACCACCTACACCAAAAAGACCAGCCATAAAGCCCGCCGTTGCCCCTGTCGCAATTCGAGCCGTCGTTGGATTGATCGCAGGGCCAGTCGCGGTTCGACTTTGCCTAAACTGAGCAGTGCGAATCACTCTTTTCTTGAGAGAGACTAGATACAGATTACTGATGAGAAGAACGCCAAAACCTGCCAATAAGATGTAACTGGGAATGCGATCACCCACAAACGTTGCTAAAAAAGCTGTCACCACGGCAGAGGCACCTAGCAACAAAATCTGCTGAATGTCTAAGTAGCCCATTCGCCAATTTTGAAAGCTGCCTGCACTCGCTGTCACTAAAATGGCCAACGAACTCGTTGCTGCCGCACCTACCGCCTCAAAGCTCAGCTGAACTAACACTGGCACCAGCAACGTTCCGCCACCAATACCTAAAAAGCCTGCCAGTATGCCAGAAACCAAGCCAGCTAAAGATAACCAAACAATTGCGCTCAGCGCCACACTCTCACCCAAGGCTCCCAACTTAACAACAACAACGCAATCGCTAAATAACTAGCATCCCAACCGTCAAGCAAAATCACTTAATCATCCAAACACGTGTTATTCAAGCACTCAGCTGATTCAAGCACTCATCGTCCAGACGTCACTGCGAAGAAATAACTGGTGTCAAATCAATGTATTTATCAATCGTAGTCGCTAAGCTGTTCAACATGCTATCGCGCTGCTCACGATAGTTTGCGATCCCGGTGGGCATCGAACTCAACCCCCGCTGCTGACGTAATCGATTTAGCCAAGCCCGACGCCAAGGACCATTATCGAAAATGCCGTGCAAATAAGTACCCCAAACAGACTGAGCCTCATCAACAATGCCCAAACTGCGATCATCAAAAATAGGCAAGAATGAAGGCACGTTGTTGTCTTCACTGCCAGTTGACATCATCAGCTGGGTGCGGCCCTGATGAATCTCATACCCTACTACAGGCAAGCCCTCCTGCGGATATTTAGAACTCACGGTTCGCTGACGAGCGACCTTCTGCTGCGTAATGACTGTTCGCAACGGCAACAGGCCTAGCCCATCAAAGCGCCCCTCTTGGCCTTCTAGACCTTCTGGATCTGCCAGCATTTGCCCCATCATTTGAAAACCACCGCAAATACCCATCACCGTGCCACCGGCGGCTGCATAATTACTCAGCGCTTCTGCCATTCCCGTTTTCTGTAGCACCAGCAAATCAGCAATTGTCGTTTTTGTCCCTGGCAAAATAACGGCATCCGGATAGCCTAAATCGTCATTTGGAGTTAGGTACTTTACATTTACAGAAGGCTCAGCCTCCAAAGAATCGAAATCCGTAAAGTTAGAAATCCGAGGCAACCGGATAACGGCTACGGTGATTTCAGCCTGTTTTTTTACTGCCGGGCGCTCTAGCAAAGACAGCGAATCCTCGGCAGGAAAAGCTTCATCCAACCACGGAATCACGCCAATTACTGGAACACCTGTGCGATCTTCCAACCAGTCAATCCCAGGCTGCAAAATTGAGCGCTGACCTCGAAACTTATTAATCACGATGCCTTTAACCAGGGCGCGCTCTTCTGGCTCTAGCAGATCCAAGGTGCCAACAATATGCGCAAACACGCCGCCGCGATCAATATCGGCGACTAAAATAGTCGGTGACTTGAGATACGACGCAATTCGCATATTCGCCAAGTCACGATGCTTTAAATTAATCTCGGCGGGAGAACCCGCACCTTCACAAATAAGTAAGTCAAACTCCTGGCTAAGTCGAGCAAGGCTTTCTTGAATCGCCTGCCAGCCCGCACTAAAAAATTCTTCGTAGTACTTTTCGGCGGTTGTTGTGCCAATGGAACGCCCCTTCAAAATGACCTGAGATGTACTGTTTCCTTGAGGCTTCAGCAAAATCGGATTCATTTCAGCTTGCGGTGGGACCCCTGCGGCCCATGCCTGTACTGCCTGGGCATAGCCAATTTCAGCGCCAGAGGTACTCACATAGGAATTCAACGCCATGTTCTGCCCTTTGAAGGGCGCAACTCGCCAGCCTCGCCGACTTAAAATTCGACAGAGCGCAGCAACCACCATGGACTTGCCAGCGTGAGAGGTTGTACCTACCACCATTATTGACTTCACCACTGGCTGCTCCCCTTGTACGTTCGCCCACTACACATTACCCAAAGTTGGGTAGATGTGAAGCAAAAAAAGTTGATGGAATCGCGTAATTTCCGTACAACCACGAGACTAAGGTTATAAATGTAACGCTAATCACTGTTTGTTAGACGAGCCATTCTGGCAGTCGTAACCGCCGCGCTATTCCATTTTTCACATAGTCCACTAAGCTCGCTCGCCTATCCGGACAACCTTGGGATTGCCACCGTTCCACAATCTCTCGACCTAGTGGTGTCAGCCTAAAGCTATCAGTCAGGCCCTGCCCATCAACTTCACGTCGCAGAATCCCGACCGCAGCAAGCCACATGAGTCCAGATTCAGTGGCAACGTCGGAAAGGGGTTTTTGAGTGTAGCCCTTGAGCGCACCACTATCTTCGGCAATCACCATCACACTCACACTACTCAAACGCATCTCAGCCAGCAGATGAGGTAAAAATGGAGAACATCGTATCGCTCGCTCTGCTCTGCGAATAGCCTCGGACGAATACTGCATTTTTCTATCTGAGCTGACAGCGTCGCTCGCTTGAGTCACAGCCATAGATGTAAGTTAAAAACGTCACCAAATTTAGAGAAAGTCTAGATCAGGGAAAGCCCTGTAAGCAGCGATGCATTCACTAGTCTGTCTAGACCTTTTCCCACCATAACGTACTAGGCTGAACCGGCACGCTTGACTAGCCGCTCTTTACTGACACTTTTGACTGGCGGCATTAGGCAACAACACCTGCTTTGCCTTTTCAGCAAGCACTAGCCCAACAAAAGGCATGCCTTCAACCAAATACCTACGCCATAAGCGCCTAGGCTCACAAACTAACCGGTATAGCCATTCCAGGCCCAGCTCGCTAACATACTGAGGCGCTCTCGGCTTACAGCCAGCTTCAAAGTCTACAGCCGCACCTATTGCCATAAAAATGTCTATATTGGGAAGCTGGTCTCGGTACGTCGCAATCCACTTCTCCTGCTTAGGTGCTCCCAAACACACCGCTAGTACATTTGCGGAAGAGGATTTGATGAGCTCGATGATATTCGAGCATTCTTCAGCATCAGACTCAAATCCGTAGGGTGGAGAATATTCTCCGATCACGATTTCTCTGCCAGTGCGCTCATTAACTCGCTTACGAGCCTCACGAGCAACGCCCTCACGACCACCTAACAAAAATATTTTGATGTTCTCATTATGCTTGTGATATTCACAAAACCAGGGAAACAGGTCTGAACCCGAGAGTTTAGCCTTCAATGGTTTCCCTAAAAACTTGGATGCATACATCAAAATCTGAGAATCACACACCTTGAAGTCTGCTTTTTCATAGACCAACACAAAATCAGGATCACGCCGCAACTTCATCAGGTGATCAACGTTTGGCGTAAACACCACACCTTTATCTAAATTCGACAATAGCTCCTGTTTAGAAAAATTGTCGAAGTCCATGCCTAGAAGATCGATTTTAGGCGGCTCGACCTTAGACAAATCAACGCTGGAGGAGACTGCAAAAGCACTAGTTCTGCTATCTACGCTATTTTCTAGACTATTACTTTCTAGACCGTTACTTTCTAGATTACCGCTATCCAAGCCATTGTTCTCTAGAGAGCTTTTTGGGGTGCGTAACATAGTATGAGCAGTCGCTGTATGAGCAGTCGCTAATGTTTTCGCATGCGCTGTTTGATAATCATTCAGGGTCAGCATTTCTTTGGGAATAACACCCTTTGGATTCCCTTGTGGCCGGACAACCGAATTGGATTTAAGTTTGGTCATATTGAAATGGAGGCTGCTTTCTAGAAGGTCGGGAACGGTATATGAATAGGGTGCGATAGCATCACGGACGCGAGCGGGGTTTTGCTCCAGGATTTGATTTAGGGCCTCAAAATTAGGGATCTTTTTAGATGCGGAAAGTTAGGGATTGAAGTCATTGCTTTTGGCGTCTTAGCTCAATATGGGGTCTTTACTAGACACAGGCTCCTTCTGGATATGGGCGCCTTCTGGAGGTAAAAGTGAGCTGCCCATTCACCAGTTCTGAAACGCCCTTATTGATAAGGACACTCTTAGGAATTTGGAGTGGCTTGCGCTGTCGTCTAGAGAGCTCGAGAAGCCGCTGAGTAACGTCATCAAAAGTTCAACAGTACCTTCACTGAACACACATACGGAGACGTGGCGTTTTTTATGTATGTTCCTACACACTTCACGTTTGTCATCCTCTTCACGCGAAGACAAAAAGCGCTTCAAGCTCATACACAGCAGCAGATTCGGGCAAAAATACATTTTTCTCAATATGCCCTAGACAATCTTTAATAGGTATTTAATAAAGTTAATAGTTCCGGAAAAAACGTCGCCAGCTCTTCAGGTGTCTTGCGCGGCTTATACAAAGGGATGAGGCGGTGGCTTCTTTCATCACTGTGTTTACGATATGACAATCGACGAATACATACGCTGTGAAAAGGCAGAGCCTAGGTCGATTGGGAGGCAGGTTAGCTGTTTCCCCGTAATGGTTTCAGCCAGCAAAGTGTCCTATTGAGAGGCTACGCCAAAGCCACCCCCGCTTTGTAGATTTGTTTTTTTGCGGCGCTAGGATACACCTACCCAGGTAACTGCCTTCTCTTGCCGTAGCTGCCAACAGCAGCAGTTGGCAGCTACGGCAAAATGTACGCGCATTGAAAAGGCTCCTTTCCCATTACGGTTAAGGAGCCTTTTCAATGCGTGCGCTCAGAACTGAATTTATGAACTAGAGCTGGGGTACTAGGATTCGAACCTAGGAATGGCGAGACCAAAACCCGCTGCCTTACCGCTTGGCGATACCCCACCGCTTTTGCTTGAGTATTGTAGCACCGGCTGTACGGTTTACTGCAAGGGGTTCAAGATATTTTTGGAGGTGACAATGGGGAGCTCATTGGCATGGTTGCTTCACTAATTTTCAGATCTCAAAAAGGACTTAGCGGCGAAAAAGCCCTTTACTAAGTCCATCCCCAACTTGCCTTTTATCTGACTCATCGAAACGATTATCAGTGCACTGATAATACTGCCACCTAGCCAACCCAAACTATAGATACTGTTGCTGAGCGCTTTGCCATTCCCACTTACTCTAAACTGAACAGCATGTTCCTCAAGCACCTCCATTTGCAGAATTTTCGCAACTACAGCAGCCAGTCTGTAGCTTTTGGCGCACCCAAAACCATTTTGCTAGGAGATAACGCTCAGGGAAAATCAAACTTGCTAGAAGCAGTAGAACTATTAGCGACTCTAAAATCTCATCGGACAAGTCGCGATCGCGATCTCGTTCAAGACGGTGAAAAAATAGCCCACATCAAAGCGCAGCTTCAAAAAGATCTTGGGCCCAGTGAACTCAATTTAGTTCTACGTAACGGCAGTCGCAGAACCGCTATCCTCAACGGAGAAACGCTCAAGCGCCAACAAGACTTCCTGGGTGCTCTCAACGCTGTTCAATTCTCCAGCCTAGATATTGATCTCGTACGCGGTGGCCCTGGCGGACGCCGAAGCTGGATCGATACGCTGCTCACCCAGTTAGAACCCGTCTATGCCTATATTTTGCAGCAGTATAACCAGGTACTCAAGCAGCGCAATGCGCTCATAAAACAGCACACAGCCAATGAAATCGAAGACATTGGCAAAATCGATCCTGAGCAAATAGCGATTTGGGACGCTCAGCTTGCCACTGCTGGCACCAGAGTCATTCGCCGCAGACTGCGTGTACTCAATCGACTCATTCCCCTTGCCCAATCCTGGCATCGAGCCATCAGTGGCAGCGCCGAGCAGCTCACTATTGCCTACCAGCCTAGCGTTCCTCTAGCCAGAAACATCCTATTCCAAGACGAGCCGCTCAGTATTCAACAGGCCTTTCTAGAACAAATTAAAACCCGCGCCACTGCTGAATACTATCAGCGCACTTCCCTAACAGGCCCCCACCGCGACGATATTGACTTCGTGATTAATCAAACGCCCGCCCGTCAATACGGCTCCCAAGGCCAGCAGCGAACCCTCGTCCTTTCTCTCAAGCTCGCCGAACTCGAACTCATTGAATCCGTCATCGGCGAGCCACCGCTGCTGCTACTAGATGACGTGCTCGCCGAACTCGACCTCAAGCGACAAAATCAGCTGCTCGAGACTATTCAAGATCGATTTCAAACCATCATCACTACCACCCATCTCGGCTCTTTCGATGCAAAATGGCTCAAATCATCCCAGATCTTGACAGTTAGCAATGGCGCACTAATTGAGAAGACCGCATAAGCCAACTGAACGATGGAACCATACGATTCGACATACGGTTTAACCAAGCGAGCTTGAATCCAAAACCCGCCTAGACAGCCAACCGCTCAGACAGTCGCCAGCTGAGATAAGGTCCTATCCAAAAGGCTCAAAGCTTCATTCACCTCGGCTTCACTCACAATCAATGGCGGCACCATCCGCACGACACTTGCACCAGCTGGAATAATCAGCAAACCTTCTTCTAAAGCAGCTTTCACAATATCTAGCGCAACGGAGCCTTCCTTTAGCACTAGCCCATTGATCAACCCCCAGCCTCTGGCCCCTTCGCAAATACTAGGATACTTAGCAGCGATCGCCGTCAATCCCTTTCTAAGCTGCTTCCCACGCGATCGCACATTCGCTAAAATCCCATCTGCTTCCAACGTTTCACACACCGTCAGGGCCACACCGCACACAAATGGATTGCCGCCAAACGTACTGCCATGTTCTCCTGCCTTGAGGACATCACAATGGCGTTTCGTCAAAATAGCCCCAATGGGAACACCGCCCCCTAAGCCTTTGGCTGAAGTAAACACATCTGGCTCTACACCAATCGTCTCATAACCCCAGAGATTCCCAGTGCGGCCCATGCCAACTTGAACCTCATCTAAAATCAGCAAAATGCCTTTCTCATCACATAACTTGCGCACCTGCTTGAAGTACACAGGGTTACCTGGACACACACCCCCTTCGCCCTGCATAGGCTCCATCATCACCGCAGCAACCTGCCGCTGTTCCCCATCTAGAGACTCAATTGCTTCTCGCAGCGCCGCAATATTGTTGTAGGGCACATAATGAAATCCTGGCACCAGCGGATTGAAATTCTTCTGGTACTTAGGCTGTCCTGTTGCCGTTACCGTCGCCAGGGTCCGACCGTGAAAACTGAACTTCGCTGTAATAATAACCGGCGTTTCAATCCCTAACTTCGTACGGCCATACTTCCGGGCAAGCTTAATCGCCCCTTCATTAGCCTCAGCGCCCGAATTACAGAAAAATACCCGATCCGCACAAGACCTTTCCGTTAGCCACTGGGCCAAGTTTCCCTGCTCTGGAATGTAATACAGATTGGAAACATGATGCAGCTTCTGGATCTGTGCAGTCACCGATTCGATCATCTGCGGATGCGCATGACCCAGCGTACAAGTTGCAATCCCAGCCACAAAATCTAAATACTCTCGGCCTGTAGAATCCCAAACGCGGCACCCCTTACCTTTTTCCAATGCGATCGGGAAACGACCATACGTTGCCATCACATGCTGATCAAAGACATTCGGCTGAAAATCACCCTCAGGATGAAATGCACTGTCACGCGCAGATATATTGTCAGAAGGTGTAATCGCTGGAACCACAGTTTGAATTGCCATAAAAAAAGAGAATTCTGATTGAATATTTAGAGAGAAATCAAATCAGTAAAGTCTAAATTGTATAGCCATACTCCAAGGCTTTTCTTTCTTAGTCACCAAACCCACATATATAGCAATCGACGGATGCAGACTACTCAGTACGACCTCACTACTGATCAAAAAAGGGGGCAGCTTTTTGACATAAGCTGCCCCCTTTTTTGATCAGTAGCCGTAAATCACAAAGACTGCCTCTAACAAAGACCGTCTCTATAGATTTTCAGGCATCATAGCTGATGACAAAGTTAAGTGGATTGGATTCGTTCCGCAAAGAAACTTCCAAGACATAAGTCTTAGCAGCCTCAAGCTTTCCCCAAGCTAAATCCAAAGCGCCCGCACCGCTACGCACCGCACTTTTCTCAACATCACCATCAATCAACCGAATCTGACCACCTTTCGGTAACGTAGCACTCACTTCAAGCAGATCATCCTCACAGGACACCATCAGCTCAAGTAAACCTACAGCCGTCAACCAGTGACGGGTTGATTTAGGCTTCTCAGCACTCACATCAAACGTCAGCGCGTTCAATATTTCTTGAGCAGCCAGCATGGATAGCGCAACCTGCTGCTCAGGCATTGCCGCATCATAGCCACCCGGTTCACCGGCCAGCTTCTGAATAACCGCGTCTTGAGTGTCCTTCCCCGAGCGGTAGGCAGGCACCAACACCATATTGGCAATGGGTTCTAGCAAATCAGCACAGTCAGGGAAAAATGCCTCAACCGCACTCACTAGGCGAACGCCTTGCTTCAAGGGAGAGCGCACAATGCCCTGACAGCGATCGAACAGTGTATTCACCAAATCAGTCGGCAACAGCCCTGGTACCGTCAATGTACCAACGTGCCGATTCCAAAGGGAAACAACTGTATCAGTAGACGCACAATCAGTAACCTCAGCAGGATACTCGCCGACCTCTGCTTCCCAAGGAAAGAGAGGGGGTTTATTTTCGTACTCCGAAAGGAGACGTTGCTTTAACAAAGCTTGAAAACGTTCTTGCACAGCGTGGATTTCTCCGAAGTTAAACGACTGAGCCGTCTGAGAACGCGGTTCCATCACAGAACCACGTCTCGAAGCCGTTGAGAATCTGGGCTGAACTACTCCTCCGAGCAATGCATCAAGCCCCATGTCATTGAGAACTGTCGAAAAACATGTAGAAGATTCAAACAATGTAGATGGATCAGAGGATGCCTCCTCAAACCCTTTGCGGTAGATAGGCTTCATAGACGTTGCATCAGACCCGACTTCGAATAAACTTGCCTCTGGTCTAATGGCTTTCGATGTAGACCCATTTCCTGATGGTAGAGAAAATGTCGGGTCGAGTATCGGCGCATCTGGAGCCAAAAGATCCAGAACGTCAAACTCAGTGAGAAGCCAAAGAAGCAAGCTCCGAATTGTATTTGACTCACTATTCATACAAGGACAACTCAGTCCGGACAGATCCGCACAACTTACGCAGACACCCAGATGGCGTCTCGCCTTATCATGGGCCATTTATTCAAAGATTACGAATATCCCAAGCTTGCTCTAACAGTTTAGACCATTGCTTTCTCAGCTGAGTCGGCGTTATGTCAAGTGCTTTAGATATCTCTGAATCGCTCAGGCTCTGCTGCTTCAGACTCAGGACTTTTGCCTGAGTTTGATTAATTTTCGATTGAAAATACTCCCACTGCTGTGGCGTCAAGCCTAGGTTCTTCCCTAATTCTGCCCCAAGCCATTCATGAACTAGCTCCCAGTTATGCGCAAACGAAAACTTGAGCAAATGATACTTAAATCGCTGCTGTAAATAGTCGCGCTCCCGAGAATCAATACCTAAAATAGACTCAATCTCATGGGTTGGCAAATCAACTAGCCGCAGACTGAAATAGTCAGCACAGTCTTTTTGGCCCTTAGCAACTAGGTAATCCATTAACTGCTCTACCACTCGCTCACGCACCGTGCCCTCAGACTCGTCATTATGATCGCCTGTCGTCAATTCTTCACGTAGGCGCTGCAGGGGCGCAGTTCTTGGCTGATCAGCATCACCGCCTTCGATGGCCTGCTGAATATCAATCGCTGTCTCCGGCGGCTGCTGCTTAGAGAACGTTTGAGTTCGCAAAATAATTAACTGCTGAGAGCGCCCCCGAGAGAGGGGAATTCGACGCTTAGCGTAACGCTCTGTAAATGCCATATACTCCGCCAGTTCTAATGAAGAACGCGGCCGATAGCTAGCAGCTACACTGCTTTCACGCCGAAAAGCATTAATACTCTCTACGTAAAAATTTTGCAAAAAATCTTCGATAAGCGACACTCGCGCCTGATAGCTCGCCTGCACCTGTGGCGGTGTCATATACCGATACACAATTGCACTGAGGCTACTGTGTAGCTCCAAACGGCCTTTGGTAGAACCTAGCTTGACATACCGTCGGATTTGCCTGAGGCGATGATTAGACAACTCATTTGCCCAGCCACTTACATCACCCGAATTTTGAATTCGTTGGCTTTCACTACACACCCGCGTCACTTCTTCCACAATACGGGTGGCCACCTCACAGCAATTACGCTGTGAGGCAGGTGTAGACTCTTTCAATTCCTGAAACAGCCTTTCAAAAAGCGTATCCACAGCTAATTTCAAAAATAATGCCCTGATGGTTGAATCGTTCTCTGTAGAAAGAAGCCTAATTGTGCGGTGAGACCAGTCCTGTTCAGCATTAATCAACAAAAATCTAGAACCATACGGCTCAGAAACAGCGAAAACCTGAATGCAGCTAGTTAGTATCAGCCCTGAAGCCAATCAGCACGGAAGTCAGACTTGATTTCTAGAAAGCACCCTGAAAATGCATCGCTCTGGCATCCACCATATTCGGCGTCAACGCAGACAACGAGAATGGATACGTGCAAATACAGTTTTCAGATCAGACAGTCAGTAGGCACCAACTTGAGAATAGACAAATCGGCAGAGGTTCTAAACAATCCAACGTGATATTCACAGAAGTATTAAAGTTGGTAGATGGAATCCTCGTACTTTTTTCAAAAGCGTTCCGAGGCCATTCACCTGACGCTCATTTTTCGTCATTGACGTATGGATATTGATCAGCAGCTCCAAAATCTCATTGACGGAGCGCCGCCTGAGGCGGGTTTACAACAGGCTATCGAGACTGTAGCACCTGTTATTAGGGCGATCGCCCATCAACTGAAACATTCTGAATACTTTATTTTGCAGTCCGTCAGCAAACAGTGGCTCCAAGCCACCATCGCCCACAAAGATGCACCCACTCAGCCCAAACGAGTTATCTATGCCTACCCATCACTAACCGCAGCCGCAGGCGATAAGCTTGCCAAAAGCAACCCAGGGCTCATGGCGTTGCCTATGCCTGCCGCCGAGCTACTTTTTCGACTTCCCTCAATCGAACCAGTCGACAGCTTAATCTTCATTGAAACCGAAGCTCGCGATCAGGCCATCGAAGTGAAACGCAGCGAAATCAAAACAATGTTTCAAACTCAAATCACACAAAATATGAGTTCATCTCATCAAACCCAACTTCCACCTGATATTGCATAAAAAACTAAAGGCCCAGTGGTTGCCACTAGGCCTTTAGAACATCTAGAAAACTTGGACATTCAAAAAATGGAAAAGCAAGAAGCGCTAGAGCACGTGGTGAGTAATAATCTCAAATGCCAGCGCAATGACAATACCCACCATTGCGAGCCTTCCATTCCAAAGTTCCGCAAACGGCGTAAACCCCAACCTTGGCTCTGGCTGATAGTAGCTAGTTGGATTAACACCAAGCATTTTGCCTTCCAGGGCAGCGTCCGAGTCTAAAGAATCAAGTTGAGTTTGACTATCCATAGCAAGCACTGCCTATCTCATTGAGACTGTTTAATATCTGTATATTTAGTATAAGCGATGTTCTGATAGATTGCCGCAGTCGCAGAAACAGATTCACTATTGGTAGTAGTGTCTGTATGGGAAAGATCCAAAAGAAAACCGACACCTACAACCTAGGCGTGAGCGTTCTATCGAGTGAGTACTGGCAGCTGAGCCCGTGACTTAAAACTCAAAAATTCCCGTTAGACAGGCATTCAGTCACAGACGAATCAATCTTATTCAATCATTAAGGATATTAACTAAAAGTAATAACCGCTGAGCTTAGCAAATCCCATACGGCTCTATTTCAACGATATATGTGCAAACAATATAATGCAGATGAGCTAGTTCGTGAGTTAAACAGAATTAGACGTAGGCGCTAGATTTAAATTTAAAGGTGATATTTAATTATTTTTATCCGGGGGTTGAAACTCACTTAACACCTTGTCTGCGCTGCTGGCACCCAACTGAGCACTCTCAACACCAGCATCTAATAGCTTCGCATCTTCACGCTTCGTAGCACTTTGCTCACCGGGCTCTTCCAGAACTTCAGGCGACTCTTCCGCTTCTTCAATCACGCTGCGCTCAGACTTCTCATCGGACGCTTCAAGCTCTAAAGCATTTGGCTCTTTACGATCAATATCTAAATGAAGATGAGTATCTGAGTTGTCTGCCTCAAACTTTCTAAGCGCAGCTTCCGTTTCCTTGGCATCCAATGCAACCGCTTCCGCTGGAGAGGCTAACTCAATTCTCTCAACTTCGTCGTCAGCTTTAATCGGCTGATCTGCGCCTCTGCCTAACGGACGAATACGACGAATCGGGAGATTCGCGGTGAGCGCGGTCACTCGCTCATTAGTCGCCAAAGAAAACTCTAACGACTCAAAATCAACTTCAACATAGCGAGAGACTACGGCAATAATTTCCTGGCGCATCATTTCTAATGCCTGTGGATCGAGCGCCAGTCGGTCATGGGCGAGCACAATCTGTAAACGACGTTTCACATCGTCTCGACTGTGCGGATCTTCAGCAGGGCCAAAGAGGCGTTCGATTAAATCGCTAATAATAGGAATTGCCATGTTGTTAGTCACCGTGATGTCGCTAGTCTAAGCCGCTTACAAACATACGTTATAGCCATTTTCTGTGTGCAGGAAAGGTCTTCTCCTAGCTACCCTCCAAACAGTCGCTTCAACCGAGTAAAGAAGCTTTCTTTTGGAATACTCAAGTCCATCAACGGAACTTTTTCACCCTGCAGCCTTTGAGAAACGTTAGTAAACGCAATACCAGCTTTAGAAAGATTCTCGTCTAATACCAATGGCTCCCCTTTGTTCGTCGAAACTATCACCTGCTCATCGTCTGGGATAACACCTAAAAGCGGAATCGACAAAATTCCCTGGACGTCTTTCACAGACATCATTTGCTCCGCAGCAACCATAGCAGGCCTTAGTCGGTTAATCACAAGGCGAACAGCTTTAATATCGTTGGCTTCCAGCAACCCAATAACGCGATCAGCGTCTCTCACTGCAGAGATCTCGGGCGTTGTCACAATGATGGCTTCTCTCGCGGCAGCAATAGAATTTCGAAAGCCCATTTCGATACCGGCTGGACTATCAATCAAAATAAAGTTGTATACCTTAGTCAATGCCTTAATTAACCTTTTCATCTGCTCAGGCTTGATCGATTCTTTAGAACGATTTTGAGCTGCAGGCAACAAGGCTAAGTTAGGCTGACGCTTATCTTTAACTAGAGCTTGGTCTAAGCGACATTCTCCGGCCAGAACGTCTAGGGCAGTGTACACGATGCGGTTTTCCAGGCCTAGAAGTAGATCTAGATTACGTAGACCAAAGTCGGCATCAACAACCGCAACCCGCTGCCCTGCCTTGGCAAGGGCCATACCTAAATTTGCAGTGCAGGTAGTTTTACCCACGCCTCCTTTTCCAGAGGTCATAACGATTATGCGGCTCATAGTCTCTTACTGTTGGCTCTCTCTTGTATTAGTTCTCTGTGTCGAAAATAGATAGTGTGGAAATTGCCTAAAAAATGAATGAGATATTAAAGGCTCTCTGAAGAAGCCTCTTGGGAGACTAAATCTGCATGGGCAAACTCGGCCGCGATCGCGATCCGAATACCATCAGGGCCAATATAAGCCACTTCTGGCTGATACTGTGCTGGAGGAGCCTCTGGTGAACGTGCCACCTGATCGGCAATCCGCAGCTGTGTCGGCTGCATATGCAGCGCCATAATACGGCACTGACGATTTCCGCCAGCACCCGCATGAGCAACACCTCTCAAACGCCCCCATATAAAAATGTCCCCTTCTGCCACAATTGAACACCCGGGGTTAGCATCACCTAGCACAATTACCGTGCCTCGATGCCTAACCTCTATCCCAGATCTCAGCGTAGTTTGCAAGTAAAGGGGTTCCTCCATTGCCTGCTGAGAAGCCGCTTGACCTTGCCCCAAATGCCCTAAAGTCGTTTGCTGTTCTACAGAGTAACCAGCAGTGGCCGCAGCAACCGCACTTTGACGCCGATTGGTATAAATTCGCTTAAGTGGAAGCTGAGCTTCGCTAAGCAGAGCATCTATTTCTTGAACCTGCTGGCTATCTAAGAGACGATCACGGGCAATAAGATGCACAGGGGTGTGTGGCTGCAAAAATCTTGTACCACTGTTTAAGCGCTGCTTTAGCTGCTGCCTTAGCTCTTCCCAATGGACTGGATTGCGACTTTTTTCGGGTGCAGGCGGCAACAACAGCAGCAGACGACCCCGCTCACTTTTAAACTGCACCTGCAAGTTGGGATTACTCTCTGGCTTTGTCTGCGTCACCTCTTCGGGCGCAGATATTGGGTCAGGCTCAATCTCTAAAATAAAATTATCAAAATCAAGTTCCTCAGTCGGCTGACTATTTTGCGATGACAAAAAATCTGGAACCATTTGGCAATGCCCGATGCAACGGTAAAAGCTGTAAGCCTTGGTCATATTAGAACACTATTGCTTTATGGAAAATAGCGCGTGGTTGATTGTGTCTGATTTGTCAAAAAATATTGATACGCAGTGAGTTGAGAACTCTACGTAGACCATTTTCTACATTTGACCTCCACTCAAGCAAAAGATACCGACAGCTGCAACGCATCAACGCATTCCACTCTCTATGCAGCAAGCGATTCAGACAACGGCGCACCCAAACAAAACTTGTATCAATAAGCACACAGACGCTGCAGAGCCTAATTAAATGCCTAGTCTAGGCTCATAAATAATTGATTCCAGCAGTTAGGCAGCTCATACTAAGGCTTTTAGCAAGTATTCTATGCACTTAAAGAAAACATAAACTCCTAAAGTCTTTTTGCTAAGCTGACCTAGCTTGTAAGGTGAACTCAAACTAGACGAAACGATCAAGCTTCCATTGATTAAAACCTTAGATGCAGGTTATCTGCTCTTGAATTTATGGCTTTCTAGACCTACCTTTTCTTCTCAAACAGTAGCTTGACTTGACCAACGGGTTTGAGCATTTAAACCACAAAGTAATCTCACCTTAGAGGTGGTATCGGAATAATGGTTAATCGAAAGACGGCATCAACCATAGCTGTAACAGCGCTCTTAGCCTGCGCAGTGCCTGCCAAGTCAGTTGCCTTTCTTGTGCCCCCTGTCATCGCTCAGGCTGCGCCTAGTTTCTCAGCGCCCAATAGCATCGGGCAAGGAACAACCGTGCGTATCAGTAGCGGTTCTGACAACATGAATGCTATTAGTGCAGTCCTTGGAAAGGGTTTCGAAGAGCAGTACAAAGGCAACGTGGAGATCGTCACGAAAAGTGCAGATGAGGCACTTAAAGACGTATTAAATGACAACGCAGATGTCGCTGCGATTAGCCGCCCTCTTACGGCAGAAGAGGAAGCACAAGGTTTTGTTGCAATCCCGGTTCGTCGCGAAAAAATCGCAGTCGTCGTCAAAACAGATAACCCTTTTTCTCAAAACATTACTAGCAGCCAATTTGCACAAATCTTCAGAGGCGAAATTACAGACTGGTCCGAATTAGGCGGGCAAGCTGGCCCTATCCGAGTCATTGATCGCCCAGACGTAAGCGAAACGAGACAAGCGCTAAAACCCTACCCAGTATTTAAAACCGCTGACTTCAAGACAGGCAGTAATGCTACTCAGCTCAGTGAAGACTCCACAGCAGCACTTGCCAAAGAGCTAGGAATAGATGGCATTGGTTATGCCTTAGTTGGACAGCTAGAGGATCAACCAGACCTTAGAGCGCTTCAGCTTCACAAGACACTACCGACCAATCCTCGCTATCCATTTTCGCAGCCTTATTCATTTGTGTATGCCAAGGTGCCCTCTAACGCCGCGTCTGCTTTCTTGGGCTATGCCACAGGTAACGCAGGCCAATCCACGCTACAAAACACTCAACCTACTGATACAGATAACTTAACTGCATCGCCAACGACTGTAAATGCGAACAATAATGAGGCTGCCAGCGATCGCGCAGCAGAAAAAACAACCTCAGCTGTTACGGAAGCAGAAGCAACGAACACTGGCGAAGAAACAGGAAACGACGGGATTGGACAGCTCAATGCCGATGGGCAGCGTGTAGATTCGGAAGGTAATTTGATTAGCCCTGAAGGTTTCTTAATTGATCCGAACGGTAATCTTATCAACGCTGACGGAAACCCATTACCTGAAGGGTCAGCAGGTATTCCTGGAGTAGGCATTAATCTAAGTGATATCGGCGACAGTGAAGAAGATGTTGCCAATGGTGCTAACCGTGCACCGGAAGAAGAAACAGATGGCATTGGTAACGCTGTAAATGACACCAGAAATCTGTCAGAACGAGGGCACTGGTGGTGGCTGCTATTCCCACTAGCTGGATTAGGGCTACTCATTTGGGCTGCCGGTAGACGCGGTAGTGAAGAAGAAGCCGGCTACAGCGCAAACGCAAATGGTATCAGCGATGATCGAGTACGCAACGCTTTTAGCAGAAGCCCCTCAAATAAAAACATGCCAACTGCGAGCACCTCTAATAATTTACGAAAAGCAGCAACTGAAGGCGTAGACATAGCCAAGAGTACGACAACGCTCAAGCCGCTAGAAAGCAACAGTGACAGATCGTCAGCCAGTAATACCGAGACTCGTACTAGCAAAGTAGAAAAAGCTGACGCTGCTACAGGTGCTGGTGACAAGTCAGCAGACAGTGGTGCGGTATCTAGTGACACAGAATCTGTATCGCTAGATACAGGTGAACACAGCAGTACGTTAAAAGACAGTGAATGGTTGAATCGGATTAAGCAGCGTATTAATGAAGCGTCTAGCAACTTAGAGAGCACTGCTTCAGAAATTAAGGACGATATTACGAAGCAGGACTGAGGCCCGCAATTAACCCACTGGAGTACTTCAGTCAGGGATAAATTTCATGGTTTGGACTCAATCCCACGCTAAACTCCACACCTTGTTAAGGAGTCGAGCCCCACTCCCCCAAGACAGCCGCATACTGATGGCAGTTTCAGGTGGGCAAGACTCTCTATGCATGGCTCGCCTATTAATAGATATTAAGCCTCACTGGAATTGGGAGCTCGGTTTAATTCATTGCGATCATCAGTGGAGGAAAGATTCGACGGAGAATGCGGCTCATGTGCTCAAGCTGGCTGCGGAATGGGATGTTCCAGCATGGTGTGCAACTGCTGATTTCGCGCCTCACAATGAAGCTGAAGCTAGAAATTGGCGCTACAAGGCGTTTGCAGATTGTGCTAGAAAACAAAAATATGGATATATAGTGTGTGGTCATACTATGAGTGATCGCGCTGAAACCATCCTTTACAATCTCGTCCGTGGGACAGGCCTTGACGGGATAGGCACATTTCCTTGGCAACGGCCCATTGATCAACTTCTTCCACCCGTTTATTTGGTCAGACCTCTCCTTTCATTTTCACGCACGGAGACCGGTAAGTTTTGCCAACAGCACCATCTTGCCGTTTGGGAAGACAGCACAAATCAATCGCTACAGTTTCGTCGCAACCGCATCCGGAATGAGCTTTTGCCGTATCTTCATGAGCACTTTAACCCTCAAGTCGAAAAAGTACTCGCCCAAACCTTAGAAATTACAGCGGCTGATGTTGAGTTTTTAGAAATACAAGCCAGTTCCATATATAAAGATGTTGTGCTCCAAGAAGGCTGCACCGGGAGAACTATTACCGACACAACCGCAATCGAAACAACCTCTGGGCATCGGCAACCCGCTGATAGCTGGCACATTCACCAAAAGCAACTGAGTGCAAAGCCTCTAGCCATGCAAAGGCGAGTCATCAAGCAGGTTTTGAGACGTGCGCTCACACAAGCACCTAGTTTTCAGCATGTTGAGAAAGTCGTGAGCTTATTACAAGCTCCCAACGGCAAACAGTGCGATCCACTGCCAGAAGGACTCATTGCCCAAGTCTGTAAACCGTTGCTTCTCATTTACAAGATTAAGCAATAACCATCCCTCTCATAAACTGGTCTCATAATCAGAGATCGCTTTCTCAGAAAAAACATGCAGAAGCGTCTCAAGCAGCACTCAGGATGAGTATGTGGAGGCCGTACGCCCCATCAGAAGTGCCTCTACAAAAAATGAGTGATTGCTCATTCGAGACAACATCAAACTTTACAAATCAAGGAAAAACTGTTACATTGATTACACAGACATACCTCGTCTTTTTGTGAGGCCTTGTCTTGTACCTAGATAACTAAAAAGGATTCATAATGACTACTACTCTACAGCAGCGCCAAAGCGCTTCCCTGTGGGAGCAGTTCTGTCAGTGGGTTACTAGCACCGAGAACCGCCTGTATGTAGGTTGGTTCGGCGTGTTGATGATCCCTACACTGCTTGCCGCAACTGCA
>JBCCOO010000043.1:0-45532 GCA_039025345.1 Cyanobacteria bacterium P01_D01_bin.105
ATTCCCCACTGCTGCCTCCCGTAGGAGTCTGGGCCGTGTCTCAGTCCCAGTGTGGCTGATCGTCCTCTCAGACCAGCTACTGATCGTCGCCTTGGTAAGCTCTTACCCCACCAACTAGCTAATCAGACGCGAGTTCATCTAAAGGCTATAAATATTTCACCTCTCGGCACATCCGGTTTTAGCAGCGGTTTCCCACTGTTGTCCCAGTCCTTTAGGCAGATCCTCACGCGTTACTCACCCGTCCGCCACTCACTCCCGAAAGAGTTCGTTCGACTTGCATGTGTTAAGCACGCCGCCAGCGTTCATCCTGAGCCAGGATCAAACTCTCCATTTTAGTAGATAACAACTACTCCCCTAAGAAAGTAATCGTCGTTTGTCTTGTACTCAAGCCACTTCTGGCTATCCTTCTTTGCAAATTCAACGCAGCTATGCTACATTGCTAGCAAATTTAATCAATTAACGAGGGTCTCGTTAATTCTTCTCTGAATTATTCTTCTGTCTAGGTGCTTGTCGCTTCAGTAAGGCGGTTACTTTCGTGGCCGCTCCCCTCAGCGCTTAATGAATATAACGGAGAATTACCTTGGGTGTCAACTTATTCCAGGAAAATAATTTGCATTTGGCTGGGGGTCTCTCTAATTAAGGGCTCCAGCTTTTTTGTTGCTGTGTACATGGCTTAACAGTATTGCTTCTCAGATATTTCAGACATCGCTTCACGATAGGCATCGTAGAGCGATGTAGATTTTACTGATATAGAAAAAAGCTGCGTATTGAAAGATGAGTTGTGGAGAAGTACACATGCCTCAACTCGCACGTTCTCAGTCTTTAATAGATAGCGTAAGTGGCTGTAAGGCTGTTTCTGTTTTTACGTTAATCGAGGGATTGAAGGGCTGTGTTGCCAAGCTGGTTAGTTTTAGACAAGTTGTTAGCGAGTTGGCTAGCAGAAGATATTGGTCGGGGCGATTTCTCTACACTCGGGCTGGGTGAACTGGCAGAAGTCGCTGGAGAAGCACATTGGGTTGCAAAGGGTGATGGTGTCATTGCGGGGCTTCCAGTGGCACAAAGAGTTTTCGCTCTAATGGAAAACAATATTCATTTCACAGCAATGGTTCCTGAGGGCAAGCAAGTGGAAGCTGGGAGAGTGATTGCAAAAATTAATGGGCCTTTAAAGGCTCTACTCACAGCAGAAAGAGTCGCGCTCAATTTAACGATGCGATTAAGTGGAATCGCGACGATGAGTAGACGATATGTGACGGCCATTGGTGAGTTGCCTGCGCAGCTGGTGGATACGAGGAAAACAACGCCGGGTTTGAGAATCTTAGAAAAGTACGCATCTACCGTAGGGGGTGCACACAATCATCGAATGGGATTGGACGATGGGGTAATGGTTAAAGACAACCACATTGCAGCGGCCGGAGGAATCGGAACTGCAATTGAGCACATTAGGCAGCGAGTGCCCTATCCAATTTCGATTGAGGTAGAAACTGAAAATTTGGGCCAAGTCGGTGAAGCGATCGCCCATAAGGCAGACATCATCATGCTGGATAATATGAGCTGCGATATGATGCGAGCAGCTGTGAATCAGATTCGGACTGCGGATCCAGATATCAAAATCGAGGCCTCTGGCAACGTAACGTTAGACACTATTCGGGCAGTCGCAGAAACAGGGGTTGACTATATCTCTAGCAGCGCACCGATAACGCGATCGCCTTGGCTAGATATCAGCATGAGAATTCAGTAACTAACCCCAGGGTCACTAAGTGCGAACGTTGGTTGCATTAGCTGAACATTTGATTAACTTAAGCAAAACTCTCACAACAGAAGGCATTAGGTGAACTAGGCTAAGCGCATTATTCTTCGTTGAGTTTTTGAGTGCGCTTATGAATCATCAGTCTGATCGTCAAACTCAGACAAATATTGTTCGACTGGACATGTTGGATGTTGATTACGCCAAAATGGTTGGCGGCGAGCCTATTGATGCCGAGCGTAAGCACAGGCTTGAGGATACCGATGCCTATACATTTGATCGAATGGAGAAACAGATTAGTCGATATCTTTACGGGCAGCTGGATCAAGAGGGGAAAGACGACATTTTGTGTGCTCTTGGCCAAACCGCTGAGCTATTGAACCAAGGAGATATGGAAGACATTCACTATCGGGTGAGAGAGACCGGCCGGTTCTACTTAACGGCGGGAGAACGGGAGCAAATAATAAATTGGGTCAACGATGAGATGGGGATCGACTTAGCCCAGGAACAGCGTACGACGTAAGTCACGTGCAACAACTCGAAGTTGAGCGTAAGTTACGCAAAGTAATGCCCTTAAGGCAGGGAAACGCCCGCGTCAATAACGGATGAAGACCACCATAGAGTGAGACACCGCTGCTGGTATCAGCTTACATAGCTCATAGACAGGGAATGAGTCGGTATAGGCAGGGAGATTGCAATTACTGAGTACGATAAGGCGTTAATAGAAGATCTCCGTTCGCCCTTAATCAGGCAAGGCAAGGGCAACATTAATGCGGCTCAGAAAGGCTTGTAAGCGATCGCTCTGAGGATTTGTCAGCACCTCACGTGGATCACCCTGCTCTTCGACTCGGCCTTTGTTCAAGAATAAAACACGGCTTGCGACTTCACGGGCAAACTGCATTTCGTGTGTGACAACGACCATTGTCATCCCCTCCTTAGCGAGCTGCTGCATCACTCGGAGAACTTCGCCGACCAGCTCGGGATCTAAGGCACTGGTAGGTTCATCGAAAAGTAGGATCTCGGGTTCCATGCAAAGGGCGCGGGCGATCGCAACCCTTTGCTTTTGACCACCAGACAGTTGAGAAGGGTATGACTGCGCCTTCTCGCTCAGCCCTACTTTATTGAGATAAAAGCTGGCTTTCTCTTTACTCTTCGTTTGAGAACGACTCAAAACCTTCTGAGGAGCCAAGCACAAATTTTCTAGAACAGATAAGTGAGGGAATAAATTAAACTGCTGGAAAACCATGCCAACATTAGCTCTGAGCGCCTTTAAGCTATTAGAACTCAGCGTCTCATCGGAAAGATCAATGCCATCTACAATCAACTGGCCACCACTGATGGTTTCTAAACGATTAAAGCAACGAAGCAACGTGCTCTTACCACAGCCAGATGAACCAATAATGGAAACGACTTCTCCGCGATGAATTTGACAGTCGATGCCATTCAAAACCGAGAGAGCACCGAACTGTTTCGTTAAACCGGTGGCGCTAATTGCAGGCAGAGAATCTGGCATAAGAATTGCTGGGTTATCAGTCAATAGTGAACTACGGCTAGCCTATCATTTTGTATTTTGGGCGATGTCCGCCGGTAACATTGGGAGCTTTTTGCGCTGTATTTCGACTAAAGGAACTAGGCATCAACAGCCTTGCACCTAATCTGATTGCGGTAAAAGGCGATTGGATTAGCTTTTCACTGGCTTTGCGCTTAGGCCACAAGTTACGAAAGCTACTGTCTTAAAAGATGCGCAGCGATAGGTTAAGGAAAGGTAAATTACCTGAACTTATACTGAATCGCTGTCTAAATTGATAATCAGTATTAGCCGCTTGGCGGCAGTGAGGAGAATTATGTTGAACATGACACGCTCAAAGTTTTTGAGATCGGCGGCTGTTGGGGTTGCGGCGGCTGGTTTGTTAGCAGCCTGCGGCAACGGCAGTGGCGAGGTAGCAGCAGATAGCGTTTGGTCAGTCGGAACAGAACCAGCCTTTCCTCCATTTGAGTCGGTTGGCGAAGGCGGTGAACTCGTTGGCTTTGATATTGATCTGATGACTGAAATTGGTGAACGAGCTGGCAAAACCGTTGAGTTTAATAGTTTGCCGTTTGATGGTTTGATTCCGGCTTTGCAAGGTGGCTCGATTGATGCTGCAATTAGTGGCATGACAATCACTGAAGAACGAGCAGAAACCGTGGATTTTTCTGATCCTTACTTCAAAGCAGGCTTGGCGATCGCCGTTGCTGACGACTCAGGTGACATCAAAACACTGGAAGATCTTGAAGGGAAGAAAATTGCAGTACAAATTGGCACCACTGGCGCAGATACAGCCAACGACGTGCAAGACGCAGAAGTCACCACATTTGACTCCGCACCGCTGGCTCTGCAAGAGCTGTCCAATGGAAATGTAGACGCTGTCATTAACGATGCGCCTGCGACCTTAGATGCCATCGCTACTGGTAATATTCCAGGTATTACCGTAGTCGGCGAATTACTGACTGAAGAGTCTTACGGCATTGCCTTACCTAAAGGCTCAGAAAATGTAGAAGCAGTCAATACCGCACTGTCTGAAATCCAAGCAGACGGAACGTATACCGAGATCTATAAAAAGTGGTTTGGGGTAGAGCCCTCAGCAGAATAATCTCAGTAGATACACAAAGGCGGTATAGCTTTAGTCACTAGCCGCCTTCGTGCGTAATATTTTTTACTTGGCGTACAACTACGCTTTAATAAAGGCTTTAGCTATAAAAGGTCTCTACAAAAAGGCTTTACTAGGAGGCGTTCTATTGGATAAGACAATTGGCATCGTCATTGAGGCTCTGCCCACTTTACTCTTCGGTGCATTGATCACGCTGCAGCTGACCGCAGCCGCTACTGCCTTGGGTCTAGTGGGAGGCACTGCGTTAGGCATCGCACGGCTATCAAAAGTAACGCCACTACGGCTTTTGGCTAGAGTATATGTTGATTTTTTTAGAGGCACGCCGCTGCTAGTGCAGCTCTTTATTATTTACTTCGGGATTCCTGCACTGTTTAACTCTGCCGGCATAGAGTTTAGATTCAACCAGTGGGGAGCAGCCATTGTAGGACTGAGCTTAAATGCGTCAGCTTATTTAGCAGAGATCGTCAGAGCAGGTATTCAGTCGATTGATATTGGTCAAAAGGAGGCCTCTCAATCACTTGGGCTCGGAACGGTACAGACGATGCGCTACGTGATTTTGCCACAGGCACTGCGTCGAATGATCCCGCCCTTGGGCAATGAGTTCATCATCCTGCTAAAAGATACCAGCCTGGTTGCCTTTATCGGATATCAGGAAGTTTTTCGACAGGGGCAGCTCATCGTTGCCAAGAATTTTCGAGCATTTGAAATTTACATTACAGTTGCACTGATCTACCTAGCGCTCACAATCTTATCTTCACAGGTCTTTTCTTGGCTAGAACGTAGAATGAACCCTGAAACGTAAGAGGGGAAAAGAGTGCAACATCAAACGTTGCAGGTTCTTTGATCACTAGTTCTTTGGTTACTGAAATGGCATGAGCCAAAGTTTTCCTAAAGTGAAAATTATCGCAGTGGGGAGGGTCAAGAAACCTTGGCTGAAAGATGGCATTGCGATGTACGTGAAGCGATTACCGGAAATAGAAATCGTTGAGATTAAAGATTCTGGAAAAGAAAAAGAAGCAGACAAGCTAGAGAGTCTTTTACAAGGGCAAGACCGCTTAGCCGTCCTGGCAGAATACGGGAACGTATACAACTCTGTGGGATTTTCCCAGTGGTTAGGCAAGGAAGCCTTTGGTAAGCTCGTGCTCTTTATTGGGGGTGCTGAGGGCGTGAGTGATCGCCTAAAGACGTACCCGATGCTCAGTCTTTCTAAGATGACATTTCCTCACGAGCTAGCCAGGCTCATGCTAGTAGAACAGCTATATAGAGCTAAAACCATCCTGAACAACGGCAACTATCACAAATAATTATCACCCAAACCAATCTCAGCAGCCTGCTCAGTATCCGTAACACGAGCAGCATTAGGAACATCAGTCGCCTACGAAGCACAGCCGACCTACTTCCACATTAAGGGCGGAGCACATACTTACCGATGTGATCGCCCTTTTCCATAGCCGTGTGAGCAGCCTGTACATCATCTAACGCAAACACATCAGCCAGAGGAAGCTGATACGTGCCGTTCGCTACGCTGTTGAGAATGTGACTGTAAGCTTCCATTTCAGCAGGCGTACCCACAATAAAATTCAGGAGCCAACCCCGAATGGCAGCGTCTTTACGAATCAGCGGTGAGACATCGACAGGCCCAGGGCTGCCAAGCAAACCGTAGACCCAGAGAGTCCCGCCTTGAGCCAGCAGTCGAATTTCGTGATGGAGAAACGCTCCCGCTGCAACCGGGTCAAAGATGACATCTACACCTTGACGTTGACCTTCAGAGCGGGCAATTTTTTTCACCGTTTTCCACCAGGGCTCAACCGTCTCGTCTGGATCGGTCACTACTAAATAGTCATACTGAGCAGCTGATACAGACTGAAGCGCGTTTACTTTGTGCGGGCTCGTGGTCGTGCCAATGGTGATACCACCTTTTTGTTTGACGATTTGACTAGCTGCGATCGCCACACTGCTGCTGGCCGCAGGCAACATCACGACATCTCCAGGGCCCACCTTCTGCCGCCAGACCAAAGCACCCCAAGCAGTTAAGAACGGCAGCCATAACGCCCCTAGCAAAACATCACTCACCCCATCCGGCACCGGAATCGTCTCATCTGCATCCGCGACAAACTGAGAACAGTAAGTCCCGTGCCCCACCCCACAACGATGTGGCGCACTCAGGGTAAGAATAATCCTTTGCCCCACCCGTCGATGTGAGACCGCAGAACCCACCGCCGCAATCACACCGCCACCCTCAATCCCCGGTGTAAAAGGGGGGGCTCCTGAGCTCAATCGATACTCGCCGCGCCGTGCCATCAGATCGGCCTGATTCATACCAATACTGATGATATTTATCAAAACCTCATTTGCAGCCAGGGAGGGTATCTCTACTTCTTCAATCTGCAGATTCTTGACATCACCAAACGCGGTTACAACGACTTGTTTCATCCAAAACCCAATAGTTGTTAATAACGTATAAACCCTGAAAGTCAGGTATTTGTGTCGCGCGGACTATACCCTACGGGTAGACAAATGAGGTGGCCAATCAATCCAAGGCAACATCGCAACGACCTACAAAGTCTATTATTCAAGAGGCAAATCACGAATGAATACCATGTGGACCAGCGATGATGAGCTCAAAATTAATCCACCTTGTTGGGAAAGCGCACTGTTTTTTTTAGATACGTTCACCTACATGGATTCTGAGTTTGGGGTGGTGGATTTAGTCGCCACTGGCATGTTTGATTTAGAACATCCAGACACGGCTAAAGAGCTAGATGTGAAAAAGGCGCTGCGAGCCATTAAGCAAAAATCCTCCATTGCAAAATCGATTGTGCAGTGGGTCGCAGACAACGAAGATTTGCTGGAGGATTATCCTCAAGAACTTAGAAACAAAACCGCAAAAATCCGACAGCAACATAGTAACGACACAGAAAGCAGCCACAAATAAAGCACGTGTGCTCTAGCAGCCGCTGGCTGCAGTTTTCATACACTGCACGTTAAAATTACAAGTCTGAAATTACAAGTCTGAAATTACAAGTCTGACAGCCGCCCTGATACCCGAAAACGAACTGAATCACCATGAGAAGGCAGGCCTTCGGCCTCAGTGAGAACATCAATATCTTCAGCAATCTCAGCCAGCGCAGAGCGGGTGTATTGCACGAGACTAGTGTGCTTCATGAATGTTTCGGTGCTGAGGGGAGACGCATAGCGGGCTGCCCCCGATGTCGGCAACGTATGATTTGGACCTGCCAGATAGTCACCAACGGCCTCAGGAGTGTCATGACCTAGAAAAATTGCACCGGCCTGGTTGATATCACCTAGTAACGCCCAAGGCTCTTCAATTTCTAGCTGTAGATGCTCAGGTGCAAAAATGTCTGAGAGCTTAGCCGCGGTGACTAAATCGGGCACAACGATAGCTAGCGCGTAGTGAGCGATCGCCTTCTCAGTTAAGGTCTGCCTTGGATGCCGCGATAGCTGCTTTTTCACTTCCTCAGCAGCCTGAGCCGCAATCTGCTCATCCGTAGTAATCAGAATCGCCGCAGCCATCGGATCGTGTTCGGCTTGAGCTAGCAAATCAGCAGCAATATGCACTGGATTTGCGGAGTGATCAGCAATCACCAAGACTTCTGACGGGCCTGCCAGCGAATCAATCCCGACGGTGCCATACACCTGTTTTTTTGCGAGGGTGACGTAGATATTACCGGGGCCAGTAATAACATCTACGTTAGGGACTGTCTCTGTGCCGTAAGCAAGCGCTGCGATCGCCTGCGCACCACCCACCTGATAAATTTCATCAATGCCGGCTTCCTGCGCTGCGACTAACACAGCCGGACTAATGGCTCCATCCTGCCCAATTGGCGTTACCATCACAATCCGCGAAACGCCGGCGACCCGTGCCGGAATAGCGTTCATCATCACCGTGCTGGGGTAGCTCGCTCTCCCTCCCGGCACATAAATGCCCGCTTTCTCCACTGGCGAATAGCGTTTCCCTAGCACTACACCGTTCTCCTCAAACGTCACCCAGCTCTTAGGAAGGCGATGACGGTGAAAATGCTCGATATTGCTGCAAGCCTTCTGAATAGCCTTAAGCAAACTGGGCGCAATTTGCTGATAAGCCGCATCTAATTGCGCGCCGTCCACCCGAATATTTCGAGGGGTAAGCTTTTGCAAATCAAACTTTTCGGTGTAGCGCAGTAGCGCTGCATCCCCTTCTTGCCGAACAGCATCCACAATTTCACGCACGGCGACTTCTTGCTCTACCACTTGAGATTCGTGGGTGCGATCGCAAATGCGCTGAAGTTCCAATTTCGCTTCATCTATCTGGGAGATAATTCGCAGCATCTATAAATCGTAGGAGGCTTAGTCGACAAGAAGCCAGCTCGCTAAAGGCAAAGAGCTCGCACCCACCCAGCTTAGCGCGGAATTCTACGGGAGATCTGGGTATTCGCAGGGGTTTTGTTGAGATTACACCGCACAGAGGCTGAAGTTTCAACCGCCCGCCAGTTCCTCCATTCGCCCTCATTAGACCTGAGCACAATTCAAACTGAATCCGTCAAGCAGAACAACTTTCTGTTAACACATCCATAGTTGAAGTGCTATTATTTTTAATTCTGATAGTTTTAGCGATAGCGATAGCGATAGGGTCAAGCATAATGGCAAACACAAAATCTGCGCTTAAGCGCATTCGAATTTCTGAGCGGAATCGCTTGCGCAACAAGGCGTACAAATCTGCGGTCAAAACGTTAACTAAGCGATACCAGGAAGCCGTTGCAGAAAATGAGGCAAACCCCTCAGAAGAAAATAGTCAGCTGGTTCAAGAAAGGCTGTCTGCGGCTTACAGCAAAATCGACAAAGCGGTTAAGCGGGGTGTAATCCACAAAAACGCAGGTGCTCGCCGCAAGTCTCGCCTGGCGAACGCCATTAAGGCTAAAGAAGCAGCCACTGCTTAGTGGTTCTACAGCAACAGGCTGCAAAGAGAAAGATACTCTCCGTCAGTAATACCTCATGCGTTTAGTCTCATGCGTTTAGTGGATACTCACGTTCATCTCAATTTTGACGCTTACGATATCGACCGAGATGAGGTAGCAGCGGCTTGGCGAGAAGCAGGCGTTGCTCATCTGGTGCATTCCTGCGTGGCGCCAAAGGAGTTTCAAAAAATTCAGGCGATCGCCGAACGCTACCCAGAGATCTCTATCGCAGTCGGTCTACATCCTTTAGATATGGATCAGTGGACGCCTGAAACAGCTGAGAGAATTCGCACTTATGCAACGTCTAATCCCAAAGTCGTTGCCATTGGTGAGATGGGCCTAGACTTTTTCAAGGCAAGTAACGGAGATGTCCAGAAAGAAGCATTCCTGGCTCAGTTAGCAATTGCACAGTCACTAGACCTCCCTGTCATCATTCATTGCCGAGACGCAGCGAATGAGATGGCAGCGCTCTTAGAAACTTTTTTTACTGAGCATGGCCCAGTTAAAGGTGTAATGCACTGCTGGACAGGCACACCAGAAGAGACTCAGCGTTTTCTAAACTTAGGCTTTTTCGTTAGTTTTAGCGGCATTGTCACGTTTAAAAGCGCTCAGCAGGTTCAGGCTTCCGCAAAGATGGTTCCGAGTGATCGCATCCTTATCGAAACCGACTGTCCCTTCCTCTCTCCAGTACCTAAACGCAAGGAAAAACGAAATCAACCTGCCTTCGTACGCTATGTCGCTGAACACGTCGCCAAACTTAGAGAAGTCCCTCTAGAGACCTTAGCTGAACAAACCACCCAAAACGCGCAGAGGCTCTTTCAACTACCCGTCGAACTCGCTTCGGCTTGATTCGAGAACAGCTCACTGTTAGCACTAGGCCTCACTTCACCTAACTCCCCTTAAAACTTTCACCCTTTTACATCCTTAATGAGTTAGCCAAGAAAAGCTGACATGCGCCCACAGCCATCTTGACAATCTGAGTCTCTTAAGCTTCGTAGGGTGTAAATTTATCCTATGATGTATAAGCAAAAAAATATTGATTTATAACTTTCGACTTGATTTCCGAATCTTCTTCTGGTTTAGATAACATTCTCAGAACCTTATTAAACAAATGCTTTGGCCGCTAAAACCTCCACTGAAAATATAGAAGATGTTGTTGATTTAGATCACAAATCAAGTTTGTTCCTAGCCAACATTCGTAAAACTTACCTTTGAGAACCTCTGATTTTTTGACTCAAAAGCGAGCAAGTTTAAAATTATTAACATTGCCATGTTTAACCCGGCGCTTTCTCATCCCTGGGCCTTCTTGATGAGGGCTAATTCTTCGGGGTTGCTTCGCAATGCTTACGAAACTAAACCCTGTCAATAAAGCCAAACTGCCAACAAAGCCAGAGCGAGTCTCTCTACGCTTGCTCTTCTCGCCTAAAACATGGGCCTCTGAAGCATGCCCCTTTAGCTTCTATCCCTTTCTTTTTTGAGCCTCTCAAGCAGCCTCGGGTCCTCTCGAGCCATGGCTGCACTCTCTAAGAGCTTCTGCTGTAAAACTTCTGCTGTCTAAAGGTGCCTTCCACGGCACGATTTGAGGAAACGAATGACTAATTCAACGCTTGCCACTATCGATCCCAACGAGAGTTCCATCGTAGCTTCTCAGAAGCAGCCCGTTCATCTGCTACCTGATCTAGTTGAGATCCAACGAGCAAGCTTCCGCTGGTTTCTATCCGAAGGCTTGGTAGAAGAACTAGAAAGTTTCTCACCTATCACTGACTACACTGGCAAGCTAGAGCTGCACTTTCTCGGGAAAGATTATCGGCTTAAAGCTCCCAAGTACATGGTAGACGAAGCCAAGCGAAGAGACAGCACTTATTCAGTACAAATGTACGTTCCTACTCGCCTCCTTAACAAGGAAACGGGTGAAATTAAGGAGCAGGAAGTCTTCATTGGAGATTTGCCGCTCATGACCGATCGGGGCACATTTATCATCAACGGAGCCGAGCGCGTCATTGTCAATCAAATTGTGCGTAGCCCTGGCGTGTACTACAAGGCAGAAACAGATAAGCACGGTCGTCGTACGTATACCGCAAACCTAATTCCCAACCGGGGCGCGTGGTTGAAATTTGAGACGGATAAAAATGACTTGGTATGGGTTCGGATTGATAAAACCCGTAAGCTATCCGCTCAAGTACTGTTGAAGGCATTAGGGCTTAGCGATAGCGAAATCTTTGACTCGCTGCGCCACCCTGAGTATTTCCAAAAGACAATTGAAAAAGAAGGTCAGTTCAGCGAAGAGGAGGCACTCTTAGAGCTGTACCGCAAGCTGCGACCAGGTGAGCCGCCGACAGTGAACGGCGGTCAGCAACTGTTAGATTCACGCTTCTTCGACTCCAAGCGCTACGACCTAGGTAAAGTCGGTCGCCACAAACTGAACCGCAAGCTGCGTCTGAACATTCCCGAAACGACTCGAGTACTGACACCTCAAGATATCGTCTCTGCGATTGACTACCTCATCAACCTTGAATTTGATATTGGTAATCCCGATGATATTGACCACTTGGGTAACCGTCGTGTCCGCTCCGTCGGAGAGCTCCTGCAAAATCAGGTTCGGGTCGGATTAAATCGCTTAGAGCGCATCATTCGTGAGCGGATGACCGTTTCAGATGCAGATTCTTTAACACCTGCATCTTTAGTGAATCCCAAACCTTTGGTTGCAGCTATCAAAGAGTTCTTCGGATCCAGCCAGCTCTCTCAGTTCATGGATCAGACCAATCCGTTAGCTGAGCTCACTCACAAACGTAGAATCAGTGCCCTTGGCCCTGGCGGACTCACTCGTGAACGCGCGGGCTTCGCAGTTCGAGACATTCATCCCTCCCACTACGGTCGCATTTGCCCTATCGAAACACCAGAAGGCCCAAACGCAGGTCTAATAGGTTCATTGGCAACCCATGCGCGTGTCAATGACTTTGGCTTTATTGAGACGCCCTTCTTCCCAGTTGTAAACGGACAAATCATCAAAGATAAGCCGCCTGTTTACATGACGGCAGACGAGGAGGATGATCTGCGCGTCGCACCGGGCGATGTGCCCATTGACTTAGAGAACAACATTTTGGGTGATGGTGTGCCAGTGCGTTATCGGCAAGATTTCACAATCACTGATCCCAAAGAAGTGGACTACGTAGCAGTTTCTCCAGTGCAGATTATTTCAGTAGCAACATCTATGATTCCATTTTTGGAACATGATGATGCTAACCGTGCCCTGATGGGATCAAACATGCAGCGCCAGGCAGTCCCTTTACTCAGACCTGAAAGGGCTTTGGTCGGAACAGGGTTAGAAGCGCAGGCAGCTCGTGACTCTGGCATGGTGATCATCAGCAGAACAGACGGCGTGGTGAGCTACCTAGATGCAAACTGGATTAAAGTGCGCGACCCTGAAGGGAATACGCATACCTATGAGCTTCAGAAGTATCAGCGCTCCAACCAGGACACCTGCCTCAATCAGCGTCCGCTGGTCTATGAAGGTGATGAAGTTATAGCTGGACAAGTAATGGCAGATGGTTCTGCCACTGAGGGCGGAGAAATCGCATTGGGTCAGAATGTCCTGATCACCTACATGCCTTGGGAGGGATATAACTACGAGGACGCGATCCTGCTGAGTGAGCGGCTCGTGATTGAGGACGTTTACACCTCTATTCACATTGAAAAGTTCGAGATTGAAGCACGGCAGACAAAGCTAGGGCCTGAGGAAATTACGCGTGAGATCCCAAATGTAGGCGAAGATGCACTGCGCCAGTTGGATGAAACTGGCATCATTCGGATTGGGGCTTGGGTAACATCAGGCGACATTTTAGTCGGTAAAGTGACCCCTAAGGGTGAATCTGATCAGCCACCTGAAGAAAAGCTACTCCGGGCAATCTTTGGTGAAAAAGCACGAGATGTTCGAGATAACTCTCTGCGCGTACCCAACGGAGAAAAAGGACGTGTCGTCGACGTACGCGTCTTTACTCGCGAGCAGGGTGATGAGCTGCCGCCAGGCGCAAATATGGTTGTGCGTGTGTATGTGGCTCAAAAACGCAAAATCCAGGTCGGAGACAAAATGGCAGGTCGCCACGGCAATAAGGGCATCATTTCCCGAATTTTGCCGGTAGAAGACATGCCTTATTTACCTGATGGGACACCGATTGACATTGTCCTGAATCCGCTGGGTGTACCCTCGCGGATGAACGTGGGTCAAGTATTTGAGGCGCTACTAGGCTGGGCCGGGCAGAACTTGAACGCGCGCTTCAAAGTCACGCCATTTGATGAAATGTACGGCGAAGAAGCTTCCATGAATACCACTCATGGCAAAATGGCCGAAGCACGGGAGATAACCGGGAAAGACTGGGTGTTTAACCCCGACAATCCTGGCAAAATTCAGCTTTATGACGGTCGTACCGGGGAGCCGTTTGATCAACCGGTAACGGTAGGTCAGTCTTACATGTTGAAGCTGGTGCACTTGGTAGACGACAAAATTCACGCGCGTTCCACTGGTCCTTACTCACTGGTCACGCAGCAACCGCTGGGCGGCAAGGCACAGCAAGGCGGACAGCGATTTGGAGAGATGGAAGTTTGGGCGCTTGAAGCGTTTGGAGCGGCTTACACCCTGCAAGAATTGCTAACGGTGAAGTCTGACGATATGCAAGGACGGAATGAGGCATTGAATGCGATCGTCAAAGGTAAGGCCATTCCACGTCCGGGCACACCTGAGTCATTCAAAGTATTGATGCGCGAGCTGCAATCGCTATGCCTAGATATCGCGGTGCATAAGCTTGAGACTCAAGAAGACGGTACTAGTCGTGATAGTGAAGTTGATTTGATGGCTGATGTGGGTAACCGCAGAACACCGTCTCGTCCGACTTATGAGTCTATTGCTAACCGAGACGAATCGGGTGCAGGGGCGAATGGAACAGCTGTTGCACCATTAGGCTCTTCTCCTGTTGGTGCTACGGCCAGTACAGCAGCCGCCAGCATAACGTCCACGAGCGATCACACAACGTCTGGCATCGTGAACGATTTAGGTGGAGGTTTGACGAGTGGTGAAAGTAGCGCCTCGACAATAGAGACATCTGAGCCCACTGCAGCATCACCAGCAGATATCCCCGAAGGGCCGCTTCTGTAACGCGTCAAAGAGCCAACGCTAGAGGGCTGTGCATTTATCAGCAACGCTCTGGCAACGCTCTGGGTTTAGTAATTAGGGACTGGTAATTGAGTATTAGCAAGCGCAATAGGGAGGGCTGAAAAGCCAAAACTAATGAGCTTCGTTGAGTTGTAAGGAATAGGACAAAGGATGCCGAAAGTAGAACAGCGGTTTGACTATGTAAAGATCGGAATTGCTTCGCCGGAGCGAATTCGAGATTGGGGCGAGCGCACGTTACCGAATGGCACGGTAGTGGGTGAAGTCACAAAGCCAGAAACGATTAACTACAGAACGCTTAAACCTGAGATGGATGGCTTGTTCTGCGAACGGATTTTTGGCCCTGCCAAGGATTGGGAATGTCACTGCGGTAAATACAAACGGGTCCGACACCGTGGAATTGTTTGTGAACGCTGTGGGGTAGAAGTAACCGAATCTCGGGTGCGTCGTCACCGGATGGGGTTCATTAAGCTGGCAGCTCCAGTTGCGCACGTTTGGTATTTGAAGGGTATTCCGAGCTACATTGCCATTTTGCTAGACATGCCGTTGCGTGATGTTGAGCAGATTGTGTATTTCAACGCTTATGTCGTGCTCGATCCGGGTAATGCGGACAACCTAACTTATAAGCAACTCCTGAGCGAAGACCAGTGGATGGAGATTGAGGATCAGCTCTACGACGAAGATTCTCAGCTCGCGGGCATTGAAGTGGGCATTGGTGCAGAAGCCCTGAAAAGGCTACTAGAAGATCTGCAGCTTGAAGAAACAGCAGAACAGCTCCGAGAAACGATTGCGACGTCTAAGGGCCAAAAACGAGCAAAGCTGATTAAACGCCTGCGCGTCATCGATAACTTTATCGCAACAGGTTCTCAGCCAGACTGGATGGTACTCAATGTCATTCCGGTGATTCCGCCTGATTTACGACCCATGGTTCAGCTAGACGGTGGTCGATTTGCGACGTCTGACCTAAACGATTTGTATCGTCGGGTCATTAACCGAAATAACCGTTTGGCCAGATTACAGGAGATCCTAGCACCTGAGATTATTGTCCGTAATGAGAAGCGGATGCTGCAAGAGGCAGTGGATGCACTGATTGATAACGGTCGCCGAGGTCGAACGGTGGTGGGGGCTAATAACCGCCCTCTGAAGTCGCTGTCAGACATTATTGAAGGAAAACAAGGTCGCTTCCGCCAGAATTTGTTGGGTAAGCGAGTTGATTACTCTGGCCGTTCCGTCATTGTAGTTGGACCAAATCTCAAGATTCACCAGTGCGGGTTGCCACGTGAGATGGCAATTGAGTTGTTTCAGCCGTTTGTGATTCATCGGCTGATTCGTCAGGGCTTAGTCAATAACATCAAGGCAGCGAAGAAGCTAATTCAGCGGAGTGATCCGAGCGTCTGGGAAGTTCTGGAAGAGGTCATTGAGAGCCATCCTGTGATGCTGAACCGTGCACCAACACTGCATAGGCTAGGTATTCAGGCATTTGAGCCCATCATGGTGGAAGGCCGGGCCATTCAGCTACATCCTCTGGTATGTCCAGCATTTAACGCAGACTTTGACGGTGACCAGATGGCCGTTCACGTGCCACTCTCGCTGGAAGCCCAGTCCGAGGCACGGTTGTTGATGTTGGCCTCGAACAATGTCCTCTCGCCTGCGACGGGTCGGCCAATTATTACACCGAGTCAGGATATGGTCTTGGGTTGCTATTATCTGACAGCTGATAATCCTGGCAAACAAGAGGGCGCTGGACGCTACTTTGCCAATATGGAAGATGCGATCGCCGCTTACGAGCAGGGAATTGTCGATCTCCATGCAAAAGTATGGCTCCGCTTCGACGGTGACGTAGAAACTGACGAAGACGACAGCGCTCCCAAAGAGACCAGCACTGATGACAACGGTGTAACGACCAAGATCTACAAGTTCCGTCGCGTCCGAGAAGATGAGTCTGGCAACATCATCTCTCAGTACTTAGAGACGACGCCGGGACGAATTATCTATAACCATGCAGTGCTTGGAGCACTCGCGGAATAGAAGGCGGGATAGAAAAGTGACAGGGGGCCTTCCACATCCCCTGTCCGATTCCGAGAGTTATTAATCAACCAGCAACATTAACCAGCACAAGCGTTCTAGGGCAAAGGAAAACACATGGCAGAGCAAGGCGAATCCAGACCTGTTGTATTTCGCAACCGAGTCATTGATAAAAAGCAGCTAAAAAACCTCGTTTCCTGGTCTTTTGAGCATTACGGCACGGCCCGCACTGCTCAGATGGCAGATGAGATCAAAGGACTAGGCTTTAAGTACGCAACCCGCGCTGGCGTTTCGATTAGTGTAGAAGACTTAGAAGTACCGCCCAGTAAAAAGGCAATTCTGGAGGAAGCGGAGAAAGAAATTCGTGAAACCGAGGCGCGCTACACCCAAGGCAAAATTACTGAAGTTGAGCGCTTTCAGAAGGTTATTGACACTTGGAATCAAACCAGTGAACACCTCAAAGATCAGGTGCAGGAGAACTTCCGCGAGAACAACCCGCTGAACTCGGTTTACATGATGTCTAACTCGGGGGCTCGGGGCAACATTTCGCAGGTGCGTCAATTGGTGGGCATGCGCGGACTGATGGCGAATCCACAGGGCGAAATTATTGACCAGCCCATTAAGACAAACTTCCGGGAAGGTCTCACCGTTACTGAGTACGTTATTTCTTCTTACGGTGCGCGCAAAGGGCTGGTAGATACGGCGTTACGCACAGCTGACTCGGGTTACTTAACGCGCCGACTGGTAGACGTTTCTCAAGATGTGATTGTCCGAGAAATTGATTGTGGAACAGAGCGCTATATTCCTGTACGTCCGATGACAGACGGTGAGCGGGTGCTCATTCCACTCAAAGATCGCCTACTGGGGCGGGTTCCAGCGGAAGCGATTAAGCATCCTAAAACAGGCGAGGTGATTGTAGATCGCAATCAGGCGATTACAGACGATCTGGCCAAAGCCGTTGGAGCAGCTAAAGTCAAAGAGGTAAAGCTACGCTCAGCGCTGACCTGTGAGGCGGCTCGCTCAGTCTGTCAGCACTGTTACGGCTGGAGCTTAGCCCATTCACATATGGTGGACTTAGGCGAAGCCGTTGGCATTATCGCCGCGCAATCTATTGGTGAGCCCGGAACGCAGCTAACCATGCGGACATTCCACACAGGCGGTACATTTACCGGTGAGTTGGCCCCGCAAATTCGCGCCAAGCGCTCGGGGACGATACATATTCCCGCAGATCTGAGATCGCGTCCATTCCGCACTCGCCATGGTGAAGACGCCCTCGTCATGGAAGCCAACAACCAAATCTCGATGGAACTAAACGGAAAAGAATATTCCGTTTCCTTGCCCCAAGGCTCGATTTTGTTCGCAAAAGAAGGCGACGAGCTCAAAAAAGGCGATTTGATCGCGGAAACGCCCAACACAAGTCGGGTTCGTAAAGTCACCGAGAAGGCAAGCAAAGACGTCACGTCTGATCTCGCTGGTGAGGTCATGTTTGAAGGGCTGGTGCAGGAAGAAAAAACAGATCGTCAGGGCAACATGACCCGCCTAGCCCAGCGCGGCGGTTTAATTTGGGTGCTCTCAGGTGAGGTATATAACTTGCCGCCAGGCGCTGAGCCTGTGGTTAAGAATGGCGATCGCATCAAGGAAGAAGGCGTACTGGCCGAGACCAAGCTCATCACCGAACGCGGCGGCATTGTCCGACTCACCAATAACTCTACTGATGGCAAAGGCGGACGCGAAGTAGAAATCATCACAGCGTCCGTGCTACTCGATCAAGCTGAAGTGGAAGTGGAAAGCGGCCAAGGCCGTGAGCACTACTTCCTCAACACATCCAACGGCCAGCGATTTTCCATCAACGCTGCTCCTGGCACTAAAGTCACCAATGGACAAGTAGTAGCAGAACTTGTAGACGATACCTTCCGAACTCAAACCGGCGGCATCATAAAGTTTGCAGGCGTAGAAGTGGCCAAGCGAGGCAAAGCTAAAAATGGCTACGAAGTCACGAAAGGCGGCACCATTCTTTGGATTCCTGCAGAGTCGCACGAAGTGAACAAAGACATCTCACTGCTGATGGTTGAAACCGGCCAGTACGTAGAAGCAGGCACTGAGGTAGTCAAAGACATTTTCTGCCAGACCAGCGGCGTCGTAGACGTTACCCAGAAAAATGACATCCTGCGCGAAGTGCTGATCCGTCCAGGCGATTTGCACATGGTGGATAGTCCTGAAGCTGCCAGCACCAAGAACGAGACTATTGTTAACGCTGGAGAGGAAGTTATCCCCGGCGTAACGGCTGATTCTTTACGCTACGTGGAATATGTAGAAACGCCGGAGGGTGCGGCCATATTACTGCGTCCTGTGCAGGAGTTTGAAGTACCCGACCAAGCGAAACTACCTAGTCAGGCATCGGTTAGCGATAGCGAGGATAAGGGCATTAGCCTGCGCGCGGTACAAAAGATTTTGTACAAAGACGGCGAGCGAGTGAAGTCTGTAGATGGAATTGAAATTCTGCGGACACAACTGATTCTAGATATTGAGGAAGGCGGCCCTCAACTCACAGCTGATATTGAGATCAAGGCAGACAGTGGAGCAGAAGACTCGCCTCAGCGTTTACAGCTTGTTGTATTAGAAGCTCTCGTAGTTCGCCGTGATATTGAAGCGGATCAAACCCAAGGCAGCACCAATACCCGTCTATTGGTCAAAGATGGTGACGAGATTACACCAGGTGCCGTGATTGCACGCACTGAAATTCGCAGTAAAGAAGCCGGTGAAATTCGCGGTATCCGCGAAGATTTAGAGTCCGTACGGCGAATTCTTGTGGTTCGTGATTCTGACCGAGTAGCCCTTAGCACAGAAGGCAAACCGCCAACAGTGACTGAAGGCGATCTGCTAGTGGATAGCACGGTAATTGCCGAAGGCGTCACAACGTCAGAATCCGGTCAAGTTGTGGGCGTTTCAGACGGTGAAATTACAGTTCGGCTTGCCCGCCCTTACCGTGTATCAACCGGAGCGGTTCTACATATTGAAGACGGCGATCTGGTACAGCGGGGTGATGGCCTTGTGCTACTGGTATTTGAGCGTGCGAAAACAGGCGATATCATTCAGGGCTTACCGCGTATTGAAGAGCTACTAGAAGCCCGTAAGCCAAAGGAAGCCTGCATTCTCGCGGAACGCCCTGGCACCGCTCAGGTGGTCTATGCGGAAGACGAAACCGTGGAAATTAAAGTCGTGGAAAGCGATGGTGTAGTCACGGACTACCCCATTACGCCAGGGCAAAATCTCGTCATATCCGATGGACAAAAAGTAGCTGTAGGCGAACCACTCACCGATGGGCCATCGAATCCCCACCAAATTCTTGAGATCTTCTACAAGTACTACCGTGAAAATAAGGGTACTCATGAAGCGGCTATGCTGAGCCTAGAGAAAGTTCAATCCTTCCTAGTTAACGAAGTACAGTCTGTGTACCAGTCTCAAGGCGTGGATATTTCTGACAAACATATCGAAGTCATTGTCCGTCAGATGACCTCCAAGGCAAGACTCGAAGACGGCGGTGACACCACAATGCTGCCTGGCGAACTTGTCGAAATCCGTCAGCTTGAGCAGGTGAACGAAGCAATGTCTATCACAGGCATGGCACCAGCAGACTACACACCTGTGCTGCTAGGGATTACCAAGGCATCTTTGAACACAGACAGCTTTATCTCTGCTGCCAGCTTCCAAGAAACAACTCGTGTTCTCACAGAAGCTGCCATCCAAGGTAAATCTGACTGGCTACGTGGCCTCAAAGAGAACGTCATCATCGGCCGCCTCATTCCAGCAGGCACTGGCTTCAACGCCTATGAAGAGCCCACATCACCTGAGATTGATACCTCTTTCGATGGCACTTTCCTCAGCAACGATATGGCCCTTACAGACATGGTTCTGGATGACCGTACAGCTAGAGCTTACGACCGAGAAGGTGGCCTAGATCTGATTACAGGCGATGGCATGGTCGGTGGTGGAGCTTCGAAGGAAAAAACGGTCAGTAGCGAAGCAACGCCCACAAATCCATTGCTCGGTGGCGATGGTTTGATCGATGATAAAACTTCCGCTTCGTAATCCAACAGTCCATCGTTCAGCAATCCACCGTTCAACAATCCACCACTGAGGACGGGGCTAGCGTCACTAGCTTCAAACTGGGCTCCATACCCAGTTTGAAGCCAAATCTATTCTATAAAGCTCATATACAACGAAGCTCAACCTACTCTAAGCAACACACCGTCGCTGTAGGCATAGCTTTCTCTACTAACTTTCTACCCAGCACTGCTAAATTCAGTCCCTAATTCTTCAGCTAGATATCCTAGCTAACGTGGCACGCTGACGGCTTCAGACTGGGACTCTACTGTTGGAGAAGCAGGCGTTGGAGGAGTAGACGTTCTTTTCCCATTGGGCTGCATCCACCAGACTTCGATCATTTCATCGGGATTAGTAGGAGAAGGCATCTTGCCTGCTGGCACCATAACGTAGTCTCGTTGAGACACTGGGGTAGATGGCTGCCCTGTACTATTCTTTTGCCACAGACTAGACGATGGATTAACGCGATGCTCTGAGGTCGGTTTAGGCCCAGAAGTCGAGTCAAGTATAGAATCCGAGTTAACGTCCTCCATAGGCTGTAGCGTTTCGGTCGCAGGCGGCGGTGGTGCGGGCGGCAATATAAATCGACTGAATAGATGCGCAGCGAACCCCGCTAATAGCGCCAGGGGAATTAGCATGCTGGTGCGCAGCCGAACGTAGGTGTGAGCTTTACGACTTGCCGCAATATATTCTTGGGCGAGATTAGAAAGCTCGTCTTGATGAAGCTGCAAAAACGCGAGGGTTTCTTGCAGTTGGGTGCCGCCTAACAGATATTCGCTGCCTTTAGGGCGATCGCGCTGTGCCCACTCCTGAGCATTCCTTTCTAGTTTTCGCTGCAAACGCAACATACTACGCGATTCAGCTAGCCACGTACGCAACAAGTCCCAATCATTCACCAAAGACTTATGCACAATCTCAATCGTTCTAGGGGACCCTAAAACAGGCTGGGGAACATCGGAGACATGGTTGGAAAACCACTTTGTTAAAAGCGAAGACTCATCTGTCTGAGTTTTCCATACCGCAGTGGGCAGGGCCGTTCCTTGCTCCTCATCTGGACAGCAGCAGCTTGCTGAAATGGCTGCTTGAGAAACCACAATCAGTCGCTCAGCCGCTAACTTATCGATCGTGCGATCAACTAGCTCAGAGGGGAAACGCTCATTGGTCAGTTCACTCCGGTACGCGCGGCGGGCACCATCTTCTTGCCCTTCACCCAGCTCACACAGGCCCAAAAAGATCCGTCTAGCCGTGAGCTGCATATCTTGCTCCAGGCTGGCGTACACTTCCGTCGCTCGCCGCTTCAAAATATCTCGGACACTGCCTAGCTCTGAATAAGCCTCAATGGTGAGTCTTGGCTTAGTGCCTCCTTTATCGCTGCTATCACGCCGACGCCATAGCTCCAGCATAGTCTGTTGAATTAAGGGCAAATCACCCGGCGCCCCTGTCGTATCTACCAGCAACATATGAAGCAAATTGGGATCGATCTCAATCTCCATTTTCTTCGCAGGTTTGGTCACGACCTCTTTCATCTCGTCATGATTCATGGGCGTCACAACCACGACATTGCTATCTACCAGCGCTTTGAAAAGTTCGTAAGGGAGCAAACCATCCATTGCATCTGCTCGCAAACCAATCACAATGCCCAACGGAATGCTTTTGTCACTGAGTGCTTCAGTTAGGCTGCGAATAAATAACTCGCGCTCAGCAACAATGACGGGATCAGCTGCCGGCGTTAAAAGTTCTTCAAACTGATCGATCACTAGCCATAGCCTTGATAAAGCAGGAATAGAGGTTTCACCAGGCTTGAGTAAGTCACCTCGTATTAGCTGTGAAAGGCCATCGCCTGCACCTTCTGTCAGAAGCTGCTCAGCCTTGTGCATTTGCTCAGCCCTATGCACCCCATCAGCCGTAGCAGCACTGAAAGTTGCCGCCAAGCTTTTGATTGGATGCTGAGTAGGGGTCATCAACTTTAGACTCCACTGCTCACTGCCGGCAATATGAGTACCTTTGCGCAAATGATGCATTAGGCCAGCACGCAGCAAGGAAGTTTTACCGCTACTGGAAGGGCCAACAAGCGCACAAAAACTATTGCCATCAATGGCATCTAACAGTTTTGTCGTCAGTGCTTTGCGGCCAAAAAAGTAGTCGGCATGGGCCTCGTCAAAAGGGGAAAGGCCACGATAAGGGCAAAAACCAAATGTCAGCTTTTTAATACGCGCCAGCGTACTAATAGGCGTTTTGGAAATCGCCGCTTTAAGGCCACTCACTCTTGTGAGCACAATCTCACTACCGGAGTTTTCAAATAAAGGTTGCTGAATTTCGCCTCTCAGCTGCTGACTCACGTGATTCGAGAGGCCATAGTTCGTAACCTTACCGCCGGACTGTTTGTGTGGGTTGAGCCCCGTCAGCAGCGCTTGCGTAAAGACACTGTGTTTGCCAGTGAGTGACTCATAAGCAGATTCATATTCACGCGAAGCAGCCATGAATAGACGATCTACCCCTTGGCGAGCACCAGGATCGGCATCGGCGAAGCTCATCAGAGCACCACTGTGACAGCAGTCTAAGATCAAAATAATCTGCCGTACGGGGCTGCTCTGTAATAAGCGACGTAGCCAGTCTAAGGAAATACCAAAGTTGCCATTATTCGGGTTGGTGTCGCTGGTGGCTAAATATCCTTCTTGAACGCCTGCTTCTCTTTGTAAACCATGACCAGAAAAGTAAAAAAGCGCTGTCGCTGGAATGTTTTTGCCCTTGGGCTTAAAAAGCTGAATGAGGGCAGCTTCGAGCGCCTGAGTCGTGACAGGATTGCGATCGCCAACCGTCGGACGCCCTTTTCGAATCACCTCTGGCAAACGGTTAACGCGAAATTCACCCTGGGTTTGCAAGCAAGCAGCAACTGCCTCAGCGTCCGCAGCCGGCGCACCAAGAGCGGGGAGTGACTGATACTGGTTGATGCCAACAATTAGCGCATCGCGTGACATGAGTAAAACACCCTAAAAAAGTAGCGATCGCCTATACAAAGAATGTACATACAGCGTTATCGCATGTAGCAACAGGGCAACAGTTAACCTTAAACAGCTATAGGGATCTGCTAGCACCTGACTAAAGCTAAATCACTGAGATATCCCTCCAACCCATCAAATTAAATTGGTGAGAGAATATTCGTAGCAATTGGCTTCCTAAGTTGAAGATAGACAACTTTGAGCGCAAATCACTAGGGGTTTCTCCCCCCTAGCCGCTGGAGCAAAAATCTTTGATAGGACAGTTACACGGAGCATTTGCGGGAAGTACTTACGCAAATGAACTGATAACAACCGACATTGATATTGATTAGTTTTTTTCTGAGTAAGACCACACAAGTTTCTCTACTGCTGTGAACCAGCAACCCGTGTGTTCACTGATCTTTTTTTGCCCATCCTGGCCACCATCAAAAAGCCTTGTTATCAACTACGCCAAATGGCTGATTTTTACTACTTTTAGAAAATTCAGTATAAGAAACGATGAATCAATGCCAGAAGTATTTATGTGAGCCAACACAATATGGCGATAACTTGGCGAATGAAATGACGTTCATCGCACTGATATAGCTCAAGGCTATTAGCACTGGCTGAGCAGCGTTTGCCTATCAGCTTCAAGGCAAACCACTGGCAAATCACTGGCAAATCACTGGCAAATCACTGGCAAATCACTGGCATCCTAACGAAATCGATAGCAGCAGAAAATCCTAAACCTCCCGTAAACTAGGGACTACTTGCCTGCTAGCTTCGCTTTGACAAGCGCCTGAACTTTACCGCCATCAGCCTGGCCCTTGAGCTTCGCCATCACAGGGCCCATCACTTTGCCCATATCACGCATACTGGCTGCGCCCGTTTTGGCTATCACTTCATCTACGGCTGCCTCAATCTCCTCGTTAGATAATTGGGCAGGCAAATATTCGTCCAATATTTTGAGCTCTTGAGCCTCTTTGTCTGCAAGATCCTCACGGCCCGCATCGGTAAACTGTTTGATAGAATCGCGGCGCTGCTTCGCAAGCTGCATAACAATAGCAAGTTCTTCAGCTTCATTCAGTGCCTCACGGCCCTTAGCACGGATATCACTTTCCTTTTCGAGGACAACTTTTTTAATGCCTCGTACAGTTTCGAGGCGCAGCTTGTCCTTAGCTTTCATCGCTGCTTTAATTTCGTCAGAAATTCGATCTTTGAGGCTCATAGCAAAGAGAATGAAGAACAAAGGGTAACTGATTAGATAGCCCTGATTAGATAGCAGACTGATTGAGAGCACGGAGCGGAGTCATGGAATAGTCTCTGACTCCGCTCCGCACACGAGAACTTCTGCAAAAGCTGATAGACGCCTAAATCTGATGAGGCGCCTAAACCCGCTCTTAATATTCAGGAACAGACGGATCGACTTCGCGACTCCAAGCGAGAATACCGCCTTTTACATTGGTGCCTTCGATACCTGCTTCTTTGAGGATGGCTATCGCTTTGGCCGAACGACCGCCCATTTTGCAGTGGGCAATTAGGTTATGACCGTTAAGCATGCCTTTCAGCTTAAGAACCCCATCACCGTTTTCGATTTCCCCTAAGGGAATAAGCGTCGAACCTGGAATCTTGGCAATCTCATATTCGTTCGGATTACGAACATCTAGCAAAAAGTAGTCGTCTTGATCACTGTCGAGCAATGCCTTCAGCTCGGTAACAGACATCTCCTTTAAATCGGCCTTTTGCTTAGCGTCTTCTTCGGCAGCTTGCGGAATACCACAGAACTGCTCATAGTCGATAAGCTGCTCAATTTTGGCGCGATGCTCTTCAGGTGGTTTGCGCAGCTTTAACTCTCGAAAGCTCATATCCAAAGAGTTGTACACCAAGAGGCGACCACTGAGGGTATTACCCTGACCCAAAATTATTTTGATCGTTTCCGTGGCTTGAATAACGCCAATCATACCGGGAAGAATCCCTAGCACACCGCCTTCTGCACAGGAAGGCACTAGTCCCGGCGGGGGCGGCTCAGGATAAAGGTCACGGTAATTAGGGCCACCTTCGTAGTTAAATACCGTAGCTTGGCCCTCAAAACGGTAAATCGAGCCGTAGACATTGGGCTTATCTAGCAAAACGCAGGCATCGTTGACGAGGTAACGCGTCGGGAAGTTATCGGTGCCGTCTACGACGATGTCGTAGGGCTCGAAGATGTCGAGGGCGTTATCTGATGAGAGCCGAACTTCGTGGAGATCGACTTGGCAGTAGGGATTAATTTCGTGAATACGGTTTTTGGCCGACTCAATTTTAGGCTTACCTACCCAGGAGGTGCCGTGAATGACCTGGCGCTGAAGGTTAGAGTGATCGACAACGTCAAAATCGACGATGCCAATGCGACCAATCCCAGCAGCAGCAAGATAGAGCAGTAAAGGAGATCCTAGTCCACCAGTACCAACACAGCAAACGCTGGCCGCTTTGAGCTTTTTCTGACCATCCAGGCCAACTTCAGGCAGGATGAGGTGTCGGGAGTAGCGTTCGTACTCCTCTTTTTTGAGTTGGATTTCATCCAAGTTTGGATTCAACATGATGAGTTGGAAGAAACGTTTTTAGAAAAGGGGTTGAGGTAAGTGTGCAGAAGTATGGTCACTGACCTGTTGCAGCTGACGGCAGCGGCGGGCTTGAGTAAGACTAGAAATGGCAGGCTAGGCCGGATAGCAACCGGTAACGTAGCCCGAGGGTGCCTGAATATTGGCTAACTGAAATTGATGGTTTGAGTCTAGCGTCCAGTGAAGCGTATCGACAGCACGACCTTTCATGACAGACACAATAGTGTAGATATAGTCGGGCCATGCCTGAGCGCGATCGCACTCAGAAGGTTCAGCAGTATGATCGGGATGAGAGTGATAAATGCCAATGATATTAAGCCCTTTCTCCCTGGCTTGCTTTTGCGATCGCAGCATATCTTTCGGATCGATTGCGTACCGCCGTGCTCTGGTCAACCTCTGTGAAGCAGCGGCGCTTTCACAAGGGCACTCAGCTCTCCACCGATTCTCTAACGGGAGCAGTTCCAGCACCTCACGGACAAGGAACGCATCTTCTGCAGAGCGTGCTATCTGCCCCAACATCAGACCACAACATTCTTCGGGATAGACCCGCTCAGCATGAGCTGACATATCAGATATGTGCTGTTGGCTGATTGTTAAAACCACGGCTATTTTGGGTAGGCGATGGAGCGCAGACCTCAATTCTAGGCCAATGGGTTACGAGTTAACTATATATAATGTATAAATGTGGCCGAGAACTTAGATGTGACTGAGAGAAGGTGGCTGAGAGCTTTATGTTGACTCATTTATTTTGACTCATTGACACAGGCTCGTTGACACAGGCTCGTTAAGTCAGTGACATGGGCTGATTGCAACTGACTTATTGAGACTGACGAAGTAACTGCTCAACAACTTTATCCATTTCAACAGAGCGGGACGCTTTGAAAAGAATGCGATCGCCCGCCTCCATTAGCGCTTGCAAACGTGCCACTACCGCTGCATGGCTTTCAAATTTCTCATTGGGCACGTGAGCTGCCCCTTCTGCCATCGCAGTCGCTTCGTCTGGATCGGCCAGGATCAACAGATAATCGATGCCTTTTTGAGCGACAGCTTCACCAATCTGATGGTGTAGTGCTACTGACTGCTCTCCGAGTTCTTTCATGGTGCCAAGCACGGCTATGCGACGTTTAGCAGTTTGCTCGGACAGCAGCTGCAGAGCGGCGACCATAGCCTCAGCCCCAGCGTTATACGTCTCATCGAGCAGAAGGATATCGTTGGGCAGCTTGTGAAATTGAGAACGGCCTGCAGGCATAGCAACCGTAAAGCCCTGGGCGAGCTTGCGCCAGTTTAAGTTAAGCGCTTGGAGTGTCGCGATCACACTGAGCAAATTCAACGCATTGTGCCGCCCCGGTAACGGCAACGGTATCTGCAAGCCGTCAACCATCACACAATTACCTACCTGCTCACCGCACACGTCTCCGCTTTCAAAGCCATAGGTAATCTGCTTACCCGACCAAAATTTAGCCGCCGTACGCATCAGTCGCGCATCATCATGGTTAAGCACAGCGGTACCCTCAGCAGGCAGCTCCCTCAGTAGCTCGCACTTCGCTTGAGCAATCGCCGCTCGCGATCCTAATCGGCCAATATGCGCAGTGCCGACATTGGTAATTAGACCAACGGTCGGCTCAGCAATGCGGGTAAGCACCGAAATCTCTTCCAGGCCCCGCATTCCCATCTCGACAACCGCATAATCATGATCAGTGGTCAGTTCTAACAATGTCTTGGGCACACCAATTTCATTGTTAAAGTTAGCCCGCGTTTTAAGCACAGACCCAAACTGGCCTAGTGCAGCTGCGAGTAATTCTTTTGTTGTCGTTTTACCGACAGAACCCGTAATCGCAATCACCGGAATACCGCATTGCTGACGCCACCATCTGCCAAGTGACTGATAGGCAGATAGAGTATTTTCGACGGTGAGCAAGGGAAGCTCGCCTCGAGTGGTGTTGTTCTGAATGGCATCTTTGTGAACAGCATCTTTGTGAACGACAGCCGCGATCACCCCTTTTTCAATCGCTTGTGTCACAAAGTGATGACCATCAAATCTTTCGCCTTCTAGCGCAACAAACAATTCACCCGGCGAAACTGTACGCGTGTCAGTCGTAATCCCACGGATCGTGCAATCCACAAGCGTTTTTTCTAAAGCCGGCGCGATCTCTGCATTCAGCACTTTTACCAACGTACTCAGGGGTGCACTAAAGCCTGTCATCTTTTTATCTCATAGCCTGTGGTGATAATACTAGGCGAGCGAATCAATATAACAACCCAACTTGGAATCTTGATAGGTTCATAAATTCCGGGGGCATATTAGCTTGCATACATATCAGAACTTGATAGCAGACCATCCATAGAGCGTCTTATCTCAGACGCCTTATTGATAAACGTCTATATCAATCGTTCTCAGTCACAAGCTGCATCATGATCCTGAACAGCCGTCCTATGAACCAAACTACTGCCTACAACTCCGCAGTTTTGCCATCAAACCATGCGGCTGAAACTTACAGCAATGATTTGATGGACGATTTGTTTGCAGACGTCGATCAAATTTTAGGAGGCGATTTGAGCACCTGTATGACGGTAGTCGGCCGCCAGCCTACACCTATTCGTACAGCTAGCTCTACGCCTACCCAGCCAGCTCGTTATGGGTCTAGTTACGCCTCTCCCACTAGCCGAACCGTTCAACTACCTCCAAATTTGAGCGAGACTAGCAGTGCTGCGAGCCGTATCACGGATAGATACCAGACTCACGTAGGCCGCTCCCAGTCCAGATCTTCAGCGGTCGGCCTGTCTCACGTAGGCCCTTCAGTTGGCGATCGCAGTTATGCTCTCAGCGTCCGCACGACAGCACCCACTGCCAGAAAGACATACCGAACGGTGAGAAAAAACCAAGGGTTCGGTGGGGGTCGACCTGTCACTGCGCCTCGCAAAACCGCCGCTCAAGCAGGCAACTTAACATCTGCAGTGATTCAGACCGCGAATCAACTGTCGCCGAATATTTACGGCGAGCCCAATGAATACATTCAGCCAGTCTCCAGCTCCTTGTATTCCAAAACTGCTCAGCAGCGTAGAGATTTTAAGCATAGAGATTTCACCTTTGCTTCACCTCGGCCGCCTCAAATGATCTTTGAACCCGAGGCCCCACAGCAAGTGTCCCTGCCCTTTTTACTCATGGGCGCAGCCAGCATTTCAGCAGTGAGCACAGTCGGGTTATGGGCACTGAGCCAGAATGCGCCGAGCACCGGCTGGCTCCTGTCTCTCAACCGAGAAGCCGCTGCTGCCGAGATCTCAGAAAATTCGACTGAAGATTTTCTGGCTTACTTGCAGCGATCGCTAGATGTCATCAACGCTCGTCAGATCAACAACGGCCAAACTATGGCTGTGATCCCGGTTGCTCATCGAACATCATCGGTACCGACCACCGTTCCTAATACAAACCCTGCGCCCCAAAGCAGCGTTTTACCCAACCTCCCAGGTGCTGCAGCACCCACGGCACCTAGTCCTATCAGTCAGCCCAATGTCATAGAACGGGTCTTTGTTCCGGTCTATCAAAATGCTCAAGCGCCAACGACGCCTATACCTTCAGTGGCCGTTCCGAGGACCAACGCACAGCTCCCCAAAGTTCCCGTTCCCGCACCTGTGGCCGCAGCCGCAGCCATTCCACCCGGAGCCCCTGCAGCCGCGACCTCGTCTGTGCCTGTCGTACCAGTTGGGGCTAGCGCACTACCGACACCCACCACGCCAGTCCCGATTGCCATTTCACCCGCAAATGCAGCTGCTATTACAGACACCACACCGACCTCTGAACATGTGTTGGTAGGCGTGCTGAACTTGGGCAGCCGGTCTGCGGCCCTATTTAATATAGAAGGCACATCGCAAAGAGCTTATGTGGGCGATCGCATTGGCGTTTCTGACTGGACCCTAGTGAGTATAAACGGCCAGGACGTACAGGTTCGCCGTAAAGGTGAAGTTCGCTCCATTTATATCGGTCAGCGATTCTAGGACTGATCTCAGCAAGTACTGAGCTCACATACATTCTTACTGTGCCGATCAAGTGAGCTGGTGACATGAAAGTTCTCTAGCAATCACGATTGCCCTAACTAACTCAACCTAGACAAGAGACTCTCTGACATTTAGTCAGCGGGTCTTTGGGGTGGCTTTAGCGGCTACTTGTCATAGCCAACCCGTCCGAGGGGGAACCACATCGCCTAGAATCAATAGTAGACGAGCGTAGGCTACGGGCAACATAGGCCCTGAGCGTAGAGACAGCCTGGGCATAAATGCACGGGCATAAATACACAATGAGCTTATTTGACGATCTCAGCCGCTTTTTGGAAACACGGCTAGATGAATTTTTACAGGCTAATCCGCATCTAGAGCTCAGGGCACTAGCAGATCAGCTACGCGGACAAGAAGAAGACGCACTGCGCCTACTGGGGGATCTAAAGCGCCGAGAAAAACAGCTAGAGGACGGCATTTTAGAAACCGCTCAAGATGTTCAACAGTGGCATGGCCGAGTAGAGAAGGCAAAGTCTGCAGAACGTCAAGATTTAGTCGGCCCAGCGCAAGAAAGGGAGGCCGCGCTCCTGCGCCAAGGCAATCATCTGTGGGGACAGCTTAAAGGCGTAAAAGAGCGAATTGAGCAAACTAAGGAGCTACATCAACGCGTCAAAACTAAGCGGGAAGAAGTCAAAACTAAAATCGCTCAAGCAGCAGCTACGCCAAAATCAACCCCCGATTGGGGAACAACAGGTTGGAATCAAAGTGCCTATAGCTTTAATCGAACTGTCGATCCCTTAGATGAAAGCTTCCGGCAGTGGGAAGCTGAAGAAGAATTAAAAGAACTAAAACGACAAATGAATCAATAGGCAAATGAATCCATAAAACCAATGTCCAGAAGCATAATGCTTCTGGACATTGTCGTTTCTAAAGTGTGTCGTTTCTAAAGTGTGTCATCTCTTCAGCACGTACAATTCAGCGCTGAAAAGTCATTGGGGAGCGGGAGCGCTATTGCCAATCACCAGAAATCACGCTGATGGAATCACCCCCTAAGCTAACAACCTCTAAAGGCAAACTCGCTAGCTTTTCTGTGCGATCAAATTGAATAACCTGCAAGCCAGAAAGCGCAGGTTCAACCGTCATTACATAGCGATCTCCTTGCCATTCCAAGCTGCTAATGCGCTGGTTGAGCAGCCATGTCTCAGCGCGATTACCCTCATTGATAGCCACTGTGTTTTCTAGCGAATAGCAATTGGTCATCTCATCAATGGCTGTCCAAACCCCTGATAGATTCTCAGGCTCCATCCGCGCACTCAGTCCGTAGGTCGTAAAACTCACCACGCTGTGATCCCAAAATCGAGTAGCAGCCACCTTCAGAGAACCTGTCTGCAGCGCCTCACGATAGCGAGCATCTGCACCTAACCGCTTCGCCTGAACCGCTTCAGTCGGTCGCTGCCAGCTTTCTACAGCTGCACAGACTTCGTAGTCCAACGCAGCCAGCTGAGAGCCAGATTGAGGGGTCTCCTGCAAAGCAGATTCCTGTGCAACCGCTTCTTGTGCAACTGCATGGTGAGCACCGCCACCATTGGTAACGAGCTGACTCACGGTTGGGCTAGGACAACCTGTCATCACGTAAGCACTTACCATAACCACGCTTAATCGACGGAGCTTTTTGAATAGTTGATGACGCCTCATTCCACTTTATCCTACTTACTTAAAATATTTTCTATAGCAATCGACGGATGAATACTCTGAGAGAAGGCATGGCCTACGTCGATTGCGGGTCGAGTTAGCCGCTGTCACTAGACGGGTTCAGCGATTACTAATGTCCTAACTAACTCGACGAAAGCCATATAGCCCCATTCCTAACAGCTCAATTCATCACTACCGATAACAATGAACTTGAACGAGCTTCCCTATAACGATTGATCACCAGCAGATTCATGCACGTTGAATACGACTCAGCCTCTAAAGAGAAAAAAGACCCAACTAAGACATAAGTAAAGAGATCAAAAATCTTCTCTAGATTGATCGCCATCTTTCGTTAAAGAGATGAGCGACTTTTACAAACTGACGTTGAAAACTGAAACGATTGAACAAAATCGCTGTTGCGTAAACTCACTTTTTAAGCGAACTTAACTTTTAAGTAAACTGACTAGAAGAACGCTTACACAGCTCGTTCAGTACCGTCAGGAGGCTGCATCCTAGGGCAAGAGATCCAAAAAGTTAACGATCATTCAGGGTCGCGTTTTAATCCAAGACTCTCGGGGCAAAGAATCTATGCGCAAAGTATTTGTGAAGAAATAAACCTAACTTTCAAGAGCCGATTTTAGTTAAATCATGGCCCTGAACACTCGACGCGAGTTTAAAAGGTTATTCTTAATAATTCGAACCTGAATCTTTGTTGGCTTTATACGTGCTTCATATCGACTAGGTCGGTAACGCACAAAATTTAATGAAGCCAAGCCAGAAACAGTCTCTGATGACGATCTCGGTGGGAACTTGCTTATATCTATTATCTGTATATCAGTTCCCACAAACAAAAGGAGATAGGCCAGTTTATAGAAAACGTAACAACTGTCTTTGATACCATCCCCCCTCAGTAATTTCAAGGAGTCAGGAACTACCTCTAAATACGTATTTTCCCCAACGTCGGCAGCGACAGTAGACCCTCCAAATAGCTCATGTCATGCACTTAAACAGCCACACCTAAATAACGCTTATCCACATTGCTTTACCAGTTAACCTTTCGGCTCATCGCTAAAGGTTGCTATCTCTAAAGACTGTTGAACTGTTAAAAAAGCTTTACCTTTTTCGGTGAGGCGTACTTCTTGAATGCTTTGTTGAGTGACTTTTAGAAGCTTGCGGTTTACCAAACCATTAATAAGCTGCGATCGCCCTTCTTTCGGCACACAGCTTCCCAACTTTTCAAACGTCATTGCTCCCTTACACGACCTGAGCAGCTTTAGCTCATCGGGTGTCACAGGCAAACTCGTTGTGTGCAATGTGAGCAGCATTCTCCCTGGGGCAGAAAGCGTAAATCGCGATATTTCAGTGTCGTATTCAACAAGTCCTTTTTCAGCAAGCGTCCGACAAATGCGATCGCGCTTAGCCAAAGAGGTACGACTATTGGGTTTGATTTCTGAGAGAAACGCTCGATGCCGATCAAACTCAAGGATTTTCAATAAGAACTTAACCTCAATAATTTCTAGCGCCAAGGTTTCTAGAGGCTTTGGTTTCAGACAATCTGCTTCCAGGTCATCTGCTTCCAGGTCATCTGCTTCCAGGTCATCTGCTTCCAGGTCATCTAGCCCTGAATAGCCTAGTTCTGAATACGCAGTTGCTAGATCTGTTATCTCTAGGCCTTCTTTTTTCAAGCCATTCATACCCTCAAGTCAGACAATTAAGTATATATGTACTATTCTACAGCAGAGTTCATTTTACGCTCAGGCACTGTTACATTTCGCTCCCAAAAGAACCCGTCACCGTAGCCTTGAATTCTAGGCTCCTGCTCAGCTAACGCCAATCGCTTTTGCGCCCAACAGCAATAAAGCTTCTCCTGCTCAATGCCTACATAGTGCCGTCCTAGTTTCTTAGCCACAACCGAAGTTGTCCCCGAGCCCAAAAACGGGTCAAATACAACATCACCCGCATGAGAACTGGCCAAAATCATCTTGGCAATCAGCTTTTCCGGCTTCTGCGTTGGATGATCTGTGTTTTCAGCCATCGACCAAAAGGGCACTGAAATATCTGTCCATAAATTAGACGGATGCGTTGATCGAAAATTACCATAACCAGTCTCCTGCCAGTCCTTCGGCTTTCCAGACTCATCCCGATAGGGCGCCCGCACTCGCCGCTGAAGTTTCACAGCGTCTACGTTAAATGTGTAGTTATCTCCAACTGTGCCAAACCAAATATCTTCTGAGGCATTTTTCCAATTGCGCTTTGCCCCACGTCCTTTTTCCCGTTCCCAAGTAATCCGATTACGCACTCGAAAGTATTGGGAAAACACCTCATATATCGCATTGGATGACTGCCAATCGCAACACATATATATAGATGCATTTGGCTTTAGCAAACGGGGCAGCTGAGCCACCCAAGAGGCCAACCACACCTGATATTGCTGCGCTGATTTTGGGCGAAAGGCGGCACCATTAAAGTCCTTGCGTCGATTGTAGGGTGGATCAACGATCAGCAAGTCAACAAAACTATCCGGTAGATGAGGTAAGGCCGTAAATAGATCTTGTTGAACAGTGCAGTTCAAAATGCTCTCTACCGACGATTCTGCCCGTAACGTTTTGAGCTCACCGGCATAGCGCTCAATTTCCATCTCGCTCAGCGTCAGCGTTCTGTTGTTTGGCGCTTTTTGTGCTGGCAAAGACCTTGCCCCCCAACTTAAACACGTGCAGCTTATCAGACCAAACCCTCAAGAAACACAGAAAGAGGCACAGGAACCGTACCTCAGCAATTGCAACGGCAACCCTTAGAATGGATAGATATCTATATATCGATGCCAACGCTGTCACTATGTTTGAAGCACTCTCAGAGCAATTTGAATCCGCCTGGAAAAAACTTCGGGGTCAGGACAAAATTTCGGAGGCGAATATCACTGAGGCCCTGAGAGAAGTCCGACGAGCGCTGCTAGAAGCCGATGCCAATTTGGACGTGGTGAAAAGCTTTGTAGCCGATGTCAAGGAAAAGGCGCAGGGCGCAGATGTCGTGTCAGGCGTGAAACCTGACGAGCAATTTATCAAAATCGTGTATGACGAGCTGGTGGAGACGATGGGTGAAACCAACGTGCCGCTGGCCAACAGTGAGAACAAGCCGACTGTCGTGCTGATGGCAGGCTTGCAGGGTACGGGTAAAACAACGGCTTCGGCAAAACTAGCACTGCACTTGAGAAAACAAGAGCGCAATGCACTACTGGTGGCAACGGATGTGTATCGTCCGGCAGCCATTGATCAGCTTTTGACCTTGGGTAAGCAAATTAACGTCCCTGTCTTTGAGCTCGGCGCGGAGGCCAATCCGGTTGAGATTGCCAGGCAAGGGTTAGCAAAGGCAAAAGAAGATGGCATCGACACCGTCATTATTGATACGGCAGGTCGTTTGCAAATTGACACCGACATGATGGCGGAGCTAGCCCAAGTAAAAGAGGTGGCCCAGCCAGATGAAGTGCTGTTGGTGGTCGATGCCATGACCGGACAAGAAGCGGCAACGTTAACGCGTACATTCCACGACGAGATTGGGATTACAGGCGCAATTCTGACGAAAATGGACGGTGATTCGCGCGGTGGCGCGGCACTGTCTGTGCGACGTATTTCAGGCCAGCCCATTAAGTTTATTGGGGTGGGCGAGAAGGTAGAAGCGCTGCAGCCTTTTTATCCAGATCGGATGGCCTCTCGAATTTTAGGCATGGGCGATGTGCTCACGCTGGTGGAAAAAGCACAAGAAGAAGTTGATATTGCCGATGCGGAAAAGCTGCAAGAGAAGATTCTCTCTGCCCAATTTGACTTCAATGATTTCCTTAAGCAGACACGCTTAATGAAGAAAATGGGTTCCCTAGGGGGCATTATGAAGCTGATTCCGGGGATGGGCAACAAGCTCTCTTCAGATCAGCTGCAGCAGGGCGAGCAGCAGCTTAAGCGCTGTGAGGCCATGATTAACTCCATGACCATGGAGGAAAGGCAGCAACCTGATGTGCTGGCTAGCTCACCCAGTCGCCGCCGGCGCGTGGCGAAGGGGGCAGGCTACGCAGAAAAAGACATCAGTAAGCTGGTGACAGATTTCCAGCGGATGCGTGGACTCATGCAGCAGATGGGTCAGGGCAATATGGGCTTGCCAGGATTTGGCGGCGGCGGATTTCCAGGCATGGGCGGTAATCCGATGGGCGGTAATCCGATGGGCGGTAATCCGATGGGCGGCAATCCAATGATGGGCGCTGGGCCAATGGGCGGTCGGCAAATGCCCGGATGGCGAGGCGCGCCGGGAGCAGGTAAGAAAAAGAAGAAAAATAAAAAGAAGAAGGGGTTTGGCACCCTTTAAGCAAAAGCATGGATAAGCGTCTGCAAACGGTATTAAGACTGACTTTTAGAGTGGCTTTCACAGCTAGTTTGGCGCTCACAACAGCCTTAGCGGGGCTTACCAAGAGTGCGATCGCCCTTCCGGGCCAAACTATAGACGAAGCAGAAGCTTGGATGCAGGCCCACCCGACCCTCAGAGCAGATCCAAGAGAGCGCCTATCCATTCGTCGTAACGATACGCCCGCCCGACGCTATACCTTTCACGCCTCTATCTACGGGCCAAGCGGCAGCGGAGAATCGAGTCTGCTGGTGCGCCAGCGAAACAACGAACTGATTATGGTACGCACTGAGAAGTTTACGCTAGTAGACTTGATCAATGGCGTGAGCATCGAGCGGTTAGAAGATTCGCTGCGCAATCTGTACGGTGCCAACGTATTTGCAGACTATCGGCGGGCAGAATCTGTCTTGGTTTATTCTCCTGGGCGAGTAGAAGATAGGGGCACAACAAGAGCCATTCGCACCCAAGTTTTAGAAGGTGATTTATACGCTTACGTGATGGAAATTATTCCAAACCCAGATGGTAGCGTGCATACTGGCAGCGTCTCGGTAATGCTCAAAGAAGATGTTCCCGCCATGAGAGCTGCCGTCAGAGACCGAGAGATTGATCGGCAGGAATTTAATGATCCAGAATCTGTACGAGAGCGACTAGGACTATAACCCGAAAATAGCCGTTACTTAAGCTGCTCACAGCTTCATCGCAAGCAGTGCAGCGGCTTTTAGCTCAATCTTGCGTAGCTGCATATTCTAAAGTGTGGGCTACGCTTGCGCCTACAACGGTAGCAAGCGTATTGACAGTATAAACACTGTGAAAAGGAATACTGCCTGCGACTGAATGCGTTGATCGCGTAAAGATACCGACTGTGAGCCTGGGAAACATTAAAGCGCGAAACATTATGGGCACATCATGCGAGCACGGCAACCAGTGCGGGATTGTTGGCTAGCCGTAAATCTTTCAGGGCTGCTGCCGGGCTCAGGGCAATGCTATGACCAGCAATGGATAAAAGGGCTGCTCATCATGGCTACCTTTGTTGTGCTCGTGCTGCACGGACTCTGGTCGCTGCTAGCAGCAGACGGCCAAACAACCACGGCCTTTTGGCTATTTGGAATCGCAAGTTTTGTTTATTTTTTGAATGTGTGGGATGCATTTGCCACAGCAGGTAGGCCACTGCACCCGATGGGCGATAAAAAGCGCGGTAGAGACATTTGGTACGGCGTGTTTCTATCGCAAGTGTTGCCAGGGCTAGGGCATCTGTATTTAAATAAGGCGATCACTGGCGCAATCTTTTTAGCATGTGGTGTGGGCCTATCTCTGATCGCCAACTATCAACCTATTCTGCTACCTATGGCCTGTACCGTATGGGCCGTTGCGGGGTATCACACTTACCGCATCACACCACCTACGCCCGGAAAAGACCAGAGCCGCTCAGTCAAAATGCTGATGGTAGTTATTCTGGGTGGGTTGTTCCTACGTCTAAGCATTGGCAGCTTACCGATGTGGATAGACAACGCGGTGCTACAGTGTGTTGTCCCCAGTGAATCTATGGTACCGACGCTGCAGGTCAATGACCGGATCTTTGTAGATCGCAAGCAATATTATCGACCTGACTTTGAAGATATTGTTGTTTTTGAAGCGCCCCCTGCAGCTAGGGAGAAAATTCAGGCTGACCCTGGCGATTTGTTTGTGAAGCGGGTTGTGGGTGTACCTGGTCAAACGGTGGAAGTGCGTGAAGGGCACTTATGGATCGATCATGAACCCATTTCAGAGTCGTATGTGACCACTTACACAGGCTATGAGTGGGGACCACAGACTGTGCCAGCAGATCATTACTTTGTGCTGGGAGATAATCGAAACGCAAGCGCAGATTCACATGTTTGGGGCTTTTTGCCCCTAAAGTACATCGTCGGCGAAGCATATAAGATTTATTGGCCGACGGAGCGAGTGCAGCCTCTGTAAGTATTTCTGAAAGTTATCGATTTCGCCGCTTGGTTTAATCTGGTAGGGAGCGCTACAACCTTTACAGGGGAGTCGTCAAGCGATCTAACCGACCTTGAATTGGGGCTCAGTACCTTAACATTCTGAAAGTTTTATGGGTTTCGAACCGACACAAACAGCCTCTTCGTCTGCCGGAACCAGCTGTGTAACGGACTCACCAAACTGGCCGCGTACAGCATCATTTCGCTAGCGGCAACGGTATCGGTAAAAATTTGCTGACGATATTTCAGCAGATGACGCACCATCTTTCTAAAATCATTGAGCGCGTAAGGAAGCAACATAAACGGACGCTGCCAGGGAGCAAAGCTCAGCATTCGAGTGTGATAGCGACTCAGACCAATGCCTTTGCAAAGCGTGGTGAGATACGCTCGCGTGAGCCGATGACCCGGAATTTCATGGTGCATCCACATATTGGCGTTGTACCAAATGGACCAACCTGCGCGCTGAATGCGCAAAACGACTTCGAGATCTTCTCCGGCTTCGCGATCGCCAAACTTTTCTGCCAGCGTTCTCTCTTCTGGCACATTCTCTAACCATGCCCGACGACGCACGACCAACCCCGCACCCGGCGGCAGCACCTTATCCGAGGGGTGATATGGAATCGGTTGAGTTCCACGATCTGTTAGGGCAAGCAGCGACGCGATGCGCTCAAAGTTGGGTGGCGGTGGAACCAAAAACTTACCGCGAATGCGACTGCCGTATACGCCAATCGTTGGATTTTCTTGACCAAACCGGTAGGCTGAGCGCACCCAGTTTATCCAAGGTAAATTGTCATCATCTAGGTAGCCAATCAGCTCACTGCTAGCAATGCGAGTCCCCAACTGGCGCGCGTAGCCTGCGCCTTGCTGAGGCTCAAAGGCGTAGCGCAACGGCACCCTGTCTGGCCAGTTCGCCTGATAGGTTTTGACGACATCAGCTGTGGTGTCTGTACTGTTGTTGTCTACGACAATAATTTCCCAGAGAATATCGTGGGTATCAATCTGATAGCGCAGGCAATCTAGCACCTTGCCGATGCGAGCAGCGCCATTATAGGTCGCAATCACTACCGTAAAGTCTGGCGCAACTCGCTCAGGGAAAAGCTGCCGAAAGAGCGGGCGAAGTCCCTGAAGCTGAGATTGGCTTGGGGAATCGGCCACTGCGAAGCGCTGCTGCCGTCCCTCTAAAGTGGGACGAGATAACGTCAAGAGACTAGACAACGTCAAAACACACGCTGAGATAAAAAGACAGCCTTAGGATTCCCTGTCCTGTAGGGGACTGGCTAAACCGTCATAATCATCTCTGATTTGGGGTAGCGAACTTTGGCTAGCTGAGCATATTTATCCGTCGAGGCACGATATCCTGCGGCGCAAGCAACAACCGTCGCATAGCCATCTTCTTGTAGCTTCAGCACCTTATCGTAGCCAGCCGGATCGATCCCTTCCAGCGGGCAAGCATCTACCCCCAGTACAGCCGCACAGGTCATAAAATTACCGAGCGCAATATAAGCTTGCCTTGCCGCCCACTCATTCACGTTAAAGCTGCGCGGCCCCTTCACCACATCACTCACGATCATATTGCGATAGCCAGAGAGCGATGCCACATCATCACCCCTTGCCTCGGCCGTGCTTTCAATAAACTTATCTACATCTGCAGCTGTCAAGTTCTTTTTAATTGTGAAAACAACAAGGTGCGAACAATCTGTGATTTGGCTTTGATTCCAAGACAGTGGCTTTAGCGTCTCTTTAGTTTCTGTATTAGTAACAACAACAAACTTCCAAGGCTGCAACCCATAGGAGGAAGGGGTTAGCACCAGCGAATCGGCTAGGGCGTCCCAAGTTTCGACGGGAATTTGTTTATCAGCGTTGAATTGCTTAGTCGCATAGCGCCAATTGAGCTGTTCTAGTAACTCTGCAGGAGAAAGGGTGGCCATAAAGAAGAAGGGCTTAAACAATGAACAGGCTTATCATAGCGTCTGATCTTGGATTGCTGATGTTGTGCCCATATCAGCCTGCGACAACAGCGACTACCGGCATACGCCTTGGTCACAACAGTATCTGGGAGCGAATGATACGAACGCTACTCGTCTTAAATGGTTAATAATGCTACAAGCATTAAGTTACGTCTACTGAGCGGCGCAACCACCTTTAGCAGTGGGGAATTCTATAGGCAACATCAGTATCTGAATAACTGCCCATGTCACCGAGTTCTCTCACTGATCCAGCGGCCTTTCCTCATATCCACGGCTACACCATCACTGAACAGCTCTACGTAGGCTCGCGAACGGCCGTTTATCGAGCGATATCAGATTCGCGACCAGACTCAAAACCGTCGGATCCGACACATTCAGTTGTGCTCAAAATCATGCGGCAATTGCATCCAGATTTTAGTGATCTACTGCATTTTCGCAATCAATACACTATTGCGCAGAATCTACCCATTTCTGGTATTGTGCGCCCCTTGAGCCTTGAGCAGTGGAAAAATGGCTATGCGCTAGTAATGGAAGACTTTGGTGGTCTTTCACTCCACCAGTACACTAAAGCGCATTCACTGACTCTCACCGAAATTCTATCTGTTGCCGTTCAACTCACCGATGTGCTTCACGAACTTGCGCAGCATCGGGTTGTGCATAAAGACATTAAGCCTGCCAATATTCTGATTCATCCTATCTCTAAGCAAATCAAGCTGATTGACTTCAGCCTTGCCTCACTGCTCCCCAAAGAAATTCAAGAAAGTCAGCACCCGAGTGGACTCGAAGGCACGCTGGCATACATCGCGCCTGAACAAACGGGTCGAATGAATCGAGGTATCGATTATCGCAGCGACTTTTACAGCTTTGGGATCACGCTATATGAACTCCTCACTGGTCAGCTCCCATTTGCAACCAGAGACGCTTTAGAGCTGGTTCATTGTCACATAGCAAAAATGCCCGCCGCCCCTCACCAGCTCAACGCAGATATTCCCGTTGCGATCTCGCAAATTGTGCTGAAGCTAATGGCGAAAAATGCTGAAGATCGCTATCAAAGTGCGCTGGGGCTAAAGCATGACTTAGAGAAATGTCTTATTGAATGGAAGGAGACCGGCAGCATTAATGAGTTTGAGTTGGCTCAGCAGGATGCGTGCGATCACTTTCTTATTCCCGAAAAGCTCTACGGACGAGAGGAAGAAGTTAAAAATCTGCTAGCAGCCTTTGATCGTGTCAGTCAAGGCAGTTCCGAGATGATGCTCGTAGCAGGCTTTTCGGGTATTGGCAAGACGGCTGTCATCAATGAAGTTCATAAACCCATCACCCGCCAGCACGGCTATTTTATTAAAGGAAAGTTTGATCAGTTCAACCGCGATATTCCATTTTCAGCATTTGTACAGGCGTTTCGCAGCCTGATGGCTCAACTACTGAGTGAAAGTGACGAGCAGCTGAACCATTGGAAAGAAAAAATTCTGGCCGCGATCGGCGAAAACGGCCAAGTCATTATCGATGTTATTCCTGAGCTAGTCCATATAATCGGTGAACACCCCCCTGCCCCCAAGCTTTCAGGCAGCGCTGCTCAGAACCGATTCAACTTACTGTTCAAACAGTTTGTACAAGTTTTTGCGCTCAAGGAGCATCCGCTAGTTTTCTTTTTAGACGATTTGCAATGGGCTGATTCAGCCTCGTTAGCATTGCTCAAGCTGCTGGTCACCGAGTCAAACACAGGCTATTTGCTCGCATTGGGTGCCTATCGTGACAATGAAGTCTTTTCGGCCCATCCTCTCATGTTGACCTTAGAAGAGGTTAAAGCTGAAGGGGCCACCTTGAATAGTCTGACGCTATCACCGCTCACTCAGACCCATGTGGATCAACTAGTTGCTGAAACGCTGCAGTGTGATTCGACAATCACTGCTCCACTCTCCGAATTAATCTATCGCAAAACCCAAGGCAACCCATTTTTCACCACCCAGTTTTTAACTGGACTCTACGAAGATGACTGTATTACCTTCGATCCTGAAGTTGGATACTGGCAATGCGATCTCACTCAAGTTCGTCAGAACACGCTCATTGATGACGTTGTTGAATTCATGGTGAGACGCTTACAAAAGCTCCCTGAACAGACTCAACAAGTCATCAAACTCGCCGCTTGTATTGGTAACCGATTTGATCTAGATACCTTAGCGATTATCTGCGGATTGCATACAGACGCCATTGCGGCCAATCTTTGGGCAGCGCTACAGGAAGGCTTTGTTATTCCTGAAAGTGAAACCTATAAATTTTTTCAAGGGGAAACGCACCAAGCTCAACGCCTAGAGCCACAACCGGTTGGCTATCGCTTTTTCCATGATCGGATTCAACAGGCAGCCTATGCACTCATTCCAAATGAGCAAAAGCAACAGACTCATCTTAAGATTGGTCAACTTCTGCAAGACAACCTATCTGAGCAGGCACAACAACAACAGCTCTTTGAAATTGTTAATCAGCTAAATTTGGGCCGTGAGAGTCTTGAAGCTCTCCCTGAGGCAACAGCCAAGCAACAACAGCTTGCGCAACTAAACCTACAGGCAGGCAAAAAAGCCAAGCAGTCAGCGGCCTACCAGGCAGCTCAAAACTATTGCAGCGTGGGGATAGCGTTGCTGCCAACGTCCGCTTGGCAAACCCACTACGCACTGATGTATGGGCTGCACCGTGAGGGCGCTGAGGCGGCTTATTTAGCAGGTGACTTTAAGAAAGCTGAAGCCCTTTATGGTGTGGCGATCGCCCAAGCCAAAACCCCGTTAGATAAAGCCGTTATCTACCGCATACAGGTCACTCAATATCAGCTTCAGGGGCGCAACGGCGAAGCGGTAGGGCTTCAGCGTCAGAGCTTAGCACTGTTGGATTGGGAGATGCCAGAGACCCCAGAGGCGATTCAGGCGAGCCTAGATCGGCAAATTGAGGCCGTAGGTAGCTTCCTGAAGCAGCGCAGCATCGACTCCATCTTAGAACTAGACAAGATGGAAGATGATAGCGTTGCGGAAATGCTGCGGATTTTACAAATTCTCTTCTATACCGCTTGGCTAGATGGTCAGCCCGGGCTGGCCCTGCTCGCCTTGGCCAAAATGACCTCGCTCTCACTACAGTACGGTAACAGCGAAATGTCACCTTTTGGCTATGCGGGCTACGGCCTAATTGCCAATATCATTCTCAAGAATGCGACCATGGCAGATCGCTTTGGCGCCATGGCTGTAGCGCTGTGCGAACAGTTTGATAACGCTGACGTCACGGGCATGACCAACTTCCTGTTCGCGGCAGATGTCCATAGCTGGAGCCGTCCGCTACGCTCAGCAGATCTCTATTACGATACGGCCTTCAAAGCCAGCATGGAAGCAGGCAACTGGCTAACCGTGAGCTTTGTGATTATGCTCAGCGGCTCTGACCGGCTGACTTACGGTAAAGATCTTGAGGATCTGTATGCGATCGCTCAACCCCACGCGGAATTTCTGACGCAAATCAAGAGCTTTGACAATCTAGATGCCTTTACCGCTGGCGTTTTACAACCCGTTCGACACCTCCTTGGCCTCACTCAATCTCCTTTGAGCTTTGATGACGATAGCTTTAGTGAAGCCCAGTATCTAGAAAAATATGCTGAGGCACCTTATCACCTCGTCTGGTTTTATTCAGTCAAAATTCGCCATGCCTACTTATTTGAGCAAGTCTCTGACTATCTTGAGCTCATCTCTAAACTCAGCATTATTGAAAACACGGTGGCAACTCATGCGAAAGTGCCCTCCAGTGTCTTTTACGTTGCCTTAATGCACCTAGCACTGATTGACGCTGCTAGAAGTAAGAGTACTGAGCCGCTAGAACAGCTGCCAAAACAGCAGCCGGAACACTGGCCCGAGTCAGAACACTGGCAGGCAATGCTGCAATTAGAAGAACGACTCACGCAATGGAACAAAGACTGCCCTGAAAATATTCACCATAAGCTGTTGCTCATACAGGCAGAAAAAGCTCGTCTCAACAGCCAGCCAGAAGCGGCGATCGCCCTCTATAAGCAATCTGCTAAACAGGCAAAACAACAAGGCTATGGATACGAAGCCGCTTTAGCGAATGAACGCTTAGCGAAGTTCTACCAGCAGCAAGACAACATTGAAGCTGCCGCCCAGCATATGCAAGCAGCCTATTACGGTTACGGGCACTGGAAAGCAAAGACCAAAGTCAAGCAGTTAAAAAACCGCTATCCCCAACTGCTACAACCCATATTGGCCAGCAACTCAACGGCCTCTGCCAATCTCTTTTCTGGCGAGAGCATAACGGCCCTGGGCTCATCTCACATCACAATGCACACCTCAACGAGAGCCAGCACCACTAACCTTAATGCTTCTCTAGATCTCGCCGCTGTGCTCAAAGCCTCCCAGGCCATATCCAGCACCATCGAACTCAACGAACTGCTCAAACAGCTCACTACAATCATTTTGCAAAATTCAGGGGGTGATCGCTGCGCACTGCTATTGCCTGATACCTCAGGTACGTGGCAAATGCGAGCGATAACAACGCCAGAAAACACAACGCTGTGCTTAGAACCATTAGAAGGCAATTCTAGCTTACCGGTTCAGCTCATTCAGTATGTCAAGAATACGCAGAAAACAGTTCTCATCGAGAATTTAGCAACCGACTCGCCAGTCATTGATACCTACCTTCAAGCGCAATCGCCACAGAGTACTCTCTGTTTGCCTTTGCATTACCAATCTAAGCTTATTGGCATTCTTTATCTAAGCAACCAAGCCACTCGCGGTGTATTCACACAAGACAAGCTGCTAGTATTAAACCTTCTATGTACTCAAGCGGCTATTTCTTTAGAAAATGCCCGTCTCCATAAGATTGAACAAAAAAAAGCCAAGCAGCTAGAGCGATCAGAAGCGAACCTTCGCAATCTGTATGAACGAGCTGCTGATCCCATCTTACTTTTGGGAGAAAAGGCGTTCGTCGATTGCAATCGAGCAGCGGTTGAGCTTTTTGAAGCAAACAGTAAGGAACAGCTATGCACTAGCCATCCCGCTGATATTTCCCCCAAGCTGCAAGCAGACGGACAGGCCTCGTTTGACAAAGCGCAGACGATGATGAAAAAAGGCATGGAAAACGGTAGTCATCGATTTGAATGGCAACACCAGACGCTTACAGGCAGAGTCTTTTGGGCAGAGGTTGTACTGACACCACTGCGGTATAAAGACGAAATGGTTCTCCACAGCATTGTCAGAGATATCAGCGATCGCAAAGCAACTGAAGCCAGCGTCCAGCAGAAGACACAAGAACTTAAACAAGCA
>JBCCOO010000044.1:0-42898 GCA_039025345.1 Cyanobacteria bacterium P01_D01_bin.105
GAGAGGGTCTGCTGATTTTTTGTGTACGCTATCAAAACCGCATACACATTCTTCTTATTGACTCTTTGTTGCAGGGCATCTGAAAGTTCTTTCCACAAGCGGGAACCAATAACTTTTAAGTAACCTTTTGCATAACTACTATCCCGCGCCATTGTGTCGTAACTGTGCCCTTGAAAAGAGTGCACCAGCACTTTCTGCTCAGACAGATTGAGTTTTCGACAAAGCACGGTTTGCTCTACAGCTTGCACAAGGTGATCCAGAGACATTAGGCGACGCTTAAATGTTTAGGCTTTTGCTTTCTTTTTAGCTTTCTTGTTTGCGTTTATTTTCTTTCCTTGCGTCTATATTTGGTGGTTTTTGGCGTTTCTTGTGAGCGCTCTAGAGGCGCTTATAAGAAACGCTAGGCGGGCAAGCACATGCTTGTCACGATACTACCACTAACCTAGTGCATCCCAACAAAGTGCAACATCATCAACTGTTAGTACTGACAGCGTCTCTTTATTCAAGCAGGATTTTTGATAAAGTTGCTTTGGACTGATTGAGCTGCGAAGCACTTAGCGGGAGCAAAGAGACTTCAGGCATTACGTCATTGACGCGGGTTAAATAAAAGTTGATGGCTGCACCAGCCGCTGTTGCTGATCCTATCTGCTGCTGATCGCCATACAGATAAGCCGTTTGTCCTAAAAGATAAGCGCCCTGCTCAATTGTTTTAGGGCTAGCGCTAATGCCATTGATAGGGACGGCTCTTAGCCCGCCTGGAAGCTGTTGATAAGTGGAGTAGTTGATGATGCCTAAGCCATAAGGTGTGAGGCTAAGGGCTTGGATTAAGGGTTCTGGATAGCTGTAAGCTGTTGCATTGGGGGCGTTAAGTAAAGTCTCTGAATTGTTGTCAAAAAGAGTCTTTGCAAGCAGCGTAACAGCTGCGGAATCAGGGCCGATAATGGCTCTGTCAATAGGTTCTGCGGGCCAGCTAGAGACTACGGCAGACCAAGTATTTGCTGTGAGTATAGTTTTTAGTCTGTCTGTTGTGACCCCTCGAACAAACTTAGTCTGTGGGTTAACAACCAGCACAAGCGCGTCTTTGCCAATCGCAAACTGAACGAGATTGCGACCCTTGGCACGACAGTCGGCCGCTTCTTCAGGGGTCATTTCCCGGCTAACGGTCAGCAATGTAACCAGTGGCTGTTGACAAAACTGTTGAATCGCCGTGCTGGCGTTCATAGAGTTAATATCCATTACCCCTCCGTAGCCCTCCTGAATAAAGCGCTGGTAAAGGGTTTCATTCAAAGGTAGAAGATCGGGAGAGGTGAGTAGGGCTAAGTTATCTGTCACGGTCAGCGGTGTGACCGCTGGTAGACTATCCACTTGACGCTTGATGGCTGCACTGTCTGGATTAGGAGGCGAGATTGCGTCTAATGTAGGATCGAGTAGGGGCTCAACAGCGGCGATCGCTTCAGTAAACCCAATATAGGGATCGCTGATAGCATCTTCTGGCGCTTCATTAAGCCCTAAACTGCTGCAAGCTGTCAGCAAAATAAGACTTATGAGACTCGCTACGCCTGAGCGGGCGGCACTCGATGGCACATAAAACAGGGCTTTCAATCTCGCGCTCATGCTGAAGCTTCTCCCTGACTGACGGCCAAGGGTGCTTTCGTCGTTTGACGATTAGTTTGAGAATGAGATGTTTGGCTAGCTGGCTGGCCTGTTGTTGAGTCTGCTGCTTGATCATATGCAGCAGACTCACAGCTGGCAATCAGGGTCGCTTCACTCCAGATATCTTCAGCTGATTGGAACGCAGGGTCAATCGCTACGGCCATAGGCTGAAGGGCGCTGGCTGCGGTTTGCCGAATTTGCTGCGAGAGCTTTTCGAGCGATAGCGATAGCGGATAGCTGAACTGCACAGAAACCTGATCGGCTGCAAACTGTAAATTAAGCAGCTGACAAGCTTGGTTTGTAAGGGTCGTTTCTAAGGCTGTGCGCACGGCGCTTGCCGCCTTAGCCGTGAACAGCTTTTGTCGGTGTTTGGTTAACAGCGTGAGGCGAGCGGTTAAGAAGGTGAAGGTGTCAGCGGCATGGCCGCTTTGTTGTTGGTTTAACTGATGGCCTGTTTTTTGCAAGTAGCGGGCGAGCACTCCTAGATTATTTTCCTGTTCTACTATGGGTGTTAGTGGCGTTAAAGCAATAGGCGCAAGGTCTGAGCTTGATGGTTGTCGATCTGGCTCGGAGCGCTGATTTAGCTGTTGGGCTGTGGTCGCGAGCGTTGCGACCTGCTGACGATAGCGCTCAAAAGCGGGATCGGTGTATTCAGAACGCTTTAGGTAGCGTTTGACATACCAGTAATTCACTGCGCCGAGAAAACCCAGGAACCAGAGCAGCGTCATACTCCGAAAAAGGCTGACTCGGCGGGTTGCTTTCTGGTAGGCTCGCTCAAAAGTGGATTCTAGGGTTTGGGAATGTTGACCGAGGGGTGTTAGCAGTTGCTCAGTGAGCTCTTCTACTAAAGGTTTTGTAGAGAGAATCACATTTGCATGGGAGCGAAATACCTGAGTGGGTAATTCATCTTCAGGAATTTCCAGCGTATCTTCGAGATCGGCTAGCGTTTGTGTCAGCGCTTCTGCCCGTTCTGCCACTTGCTTTTCACCGCTGGCATCGTAAAGCAGCAGATTACGAATGAGCTGGCTAAGATTTTCTCTGATAGTTACTTGCTGAGCAGCTGTAAGCGATGAGAGTTCTGTAGAAACGGCGGTTGACACTCGATTGTTCACAGCCTCAGCGTCCACCTCAGCACCACGACTACTGTCTGTATTATTAGCGGTTTCTGACGCTGAGACAGACTCAAAAGAAGATTCGACTTGTCGGGTCAGTAAGGGCAGATAGCGCAAGGAGTTTTTTAGCAGTGAGTTGCGGGACTTGAACCACTCACTGAGTTCTTCTTTTTGGCTTAGGGCGACCTGACGCTCTTGGAGAATTTGCGTGATTTCCTGACCATCTTTGGCGCTAACAAACCTGGGCACAGCGCTCAGCTGCTGCTGCAGGGCTTGTTGGTCAGCAAAGTTTTTGACGAGCCCATCGTAGGAGGTCAGCAGCTGATGGCGAGAGGTTAATACTTCTTTGTCAAAGTTCGCTTCTAATGCTTTCAGGGCAATAATTTCTTTCCGATAAGCCTGATATTGCCTCGTAGGAGACACTAAGCTCTGACTAATCAAGAAGCCATAAACAATGATAAATAGACCGATGCCGCCCAACAGCATCAGGCGAGACTTTTTGAGTTTAAGTGACCTCAATCGGTTCATAATCCATCCATTCCTCGGCGCATCTCTTTGTTTCTGCTGACACCCACTATCCGCATTGCAACAGGCTTAGACCAAATTACAGAGATTTCCCCTGATATTCGCCCGTTAGGCTTCGCAAAAATTGCATGATTAAGTCGACATCATTTTGAGGAATATCGACACCTAGCTGATATTTGCCCATGAGTTTAATCGCATCTTGTAAGCTGGTGGCGTTGCCATCGTGGAAGTAGGGGGCAGTGCGAACAACATTTCTGAGGCTAGGCACCCTAAACACGTGGCGATCTAGCTCATTTTGAGTGACGTTAAAGCGCCCTAAATCAGCTTCTATCACAGGCGTGCCTCGATCGGCAAAATAATCACCAAAAATCCCCAGGGTCTGGAACATGTTTCCACCTACCGCTACACCCTGATGGCAGGCAACACAGCCATACGCCTTAAACAGATCGTAGCCTTGCTTAGCCTCGGCTGAAATAGCTTCTTCGTCCCCTCTCAAATATTTATCGAAGGGGGCATTTGGCGTGTAAAGAGAGCGCTGGAATGTGGCGATCGCATCTCTCACATTATCCGGTGTCACCCCATCCCCGTAGACTTGGTTAAAGCTTGTCCTGTATTCATCATCTTCTTCTAGTCGCTCTACCACAGCCGGCCAAGACATACCGCCCATTTCGCCGACGGCTGCAATGGGGCCATTGGCCTGCTCTTCTAGTGTTTTAGCGCTGCCATCCCAATTTAGCCGGGAGAGAAAACCGCTATTGAACACAGTCGGTGAATTGAGCCCGATTGGGCTACCGCCCATGCCCTGTGAAATAGCCAACTGGTCAGTGCCCCCCTTGTTGAGGGCATGGCAGGTTGCACAAGAGACGCTGCCGTTGCTAGATAGCCGAGCATCATGAAAGAGCTTGTCCCCTATAGCCACCCGCCGCTCATCGAGATCTATAGATAGCGGAATCGGCTGAATGGGCTCGTTGGCGAAAGCCACCAGCTCGGCTTGGGCAACGGGTGCGCTTTCTGGCGACCACCGCCCTAGTTGAGTGATTCCAACTGCGATCAGGACGGCCATACTAAACAATAGCCCTAACCCCAACAGTTTTTTATTCCGCCGAGTGTTTTTAGGTCGAGTGTTTTTAGGATTATCACTATCAGATTTCATTGGCAGATTTCATTTACTGGCGGCAGAATCACAAGAACAACATAACTGGAGTAATCGAGCTGGGCTGATTAAACAGGACTGATTAAATGGGCCAGTCAAATTGAACTTATTAAAAGCTGACTCATGTCGGAGTGCTGGACTGTTCGGAATGGACTGTTTCTGCGGGGACTGTCTCTCTGGCGATCGCCTGTGTCGTAGAGGTGCGCACTCGCCAAGTCGGCACCGGGCCAATTTCGCTTACATTTACGGGTGAGTGTGGCACCAGCGTGAAGCGATCTTTTAGTCTCTGTTGAATAGACTGGGTCACCAAGATGCTGGCTTCACCAGGGCTGGCCTCACCGCCTTGCGGGTTTAGCGCCATGGCAATGGCCATGGCATCGCCCCAGAGTTTGTACATCAGCTTTTCGGTGCCCATCACAGCCGCCATCAGCGGCCCCGAGTGAATGCCTATGCGCAAGTCAAGATCAGGGATTAGCGTTCTCCCTTCTGCTTCTAACCAGTGAATTAAATCCATCCCAAAGCTGACTGCACGCTCTTGCTGATCTAAAAAGGTCTGAGAAACGCCGCAGGTAGCGATGAAAGTTTCATCTAGGGTGGCCTGCAACTCTAGCCCATGACGCTGAGCTTTCTGGCCAAAAATTTCAACCAGTTTTGCGAGCGCACCGATGGGTTTATCAGACAGTGAAGCATTCGCTAACCCGTGCAAACCCGTGATTTTAATGACCACCAAGGTCACTTGCTGCAGGGATTCTGTAATGGGTTCTGCAACAGAGTCTGCAAGCGCGCGATCACCTTGAGCAACCCGGCTCGCCAAAGAAGGCGGCACCATGTTTAAGAGCAGCGCCTCATTTTCAGCCGCTTTCTCAGCGACAAGCTGCTCTTGCGCTTTCAAATCTTGCAGCAGCCCTTGCAGTGAGTCTTCTAGCTGGTCTAGCTTGCCATCGCTGCCAATTTCAATCTCTAAATCGCGCTCCCCCGCCTTGATCTTATCGGTAATCTCAACCAGCTTTTCAATGGGGCGAACAAAGCGTCCGGCAGCAACATTGGCTAGCCATGCAATCAGCAACGCGAGAATAACGCCTAAAACACTGATGTAAATCTGGAGTGAGGTCACCGGCCCAAAGGCTTCAGACTTATCTATCTCGGCCAGGATTACCCACCGCAACCCCTTCAAGCGCAAGGGGGCATAAGCACTCAGTACCGGCACACCTCGGTAGCTATCAACCACCTGGGTCGCAATTTCACCTTCTAATGCAGCTTCAACCGCCTCAGTTTCCACCGGATGTAGCAGAATAGAGGTTTTTAATTTGTCTATTAAGTTCAGGGTTTGGGGTGAAATGCCCAAGCGCTCAAGATTTCCTTGATAGGCATTGGCATCTTCGAGTAGAGTGCGGGCAGGCGATCGCATCAGAAAATCTTCTCCCACCACATACACCTGACCCGTTTCGCCCAGTCCGTCATCTTCCCACTCTTTCTCGCCTGTCAGGCGAGCGCTAATTTCTGCGGTGGGCAACTGAACCGCCAAGATGCCGACAATGTGAGGCCCGTTGTAAATAGGCGCTGCAAAAAAAGCAGCGGGCGTCGCGTAATCAGGCACGTAGGGCTGATAGTCAGCCACTTGAACAAACCCTGGGCCGGGATCACGACGAACCGCTTCGACAACACTGGCTAAGTTACTGCGACGGTGAGGGCCACGGCTGAGGCTCGTGGCATAATCCGGTCTTTTTTCAACAGAATAAACAACATCGCCACTGTCAAAATCAATCAGGTAGAGATCCAGGTAGCCAAACGCTTGCGTAATGCGACGAAAGAGGGGATGGTACTGCGCGTGGGCTGAGCTATAGTTGGTGCCATCATTCGCATCTTCTAGCGCACTTTTCTCACCGCTGCTTGGATTATCGACTAAGTACTGAAGCTGCAAATACTGGCCTGCTTGAGTCGTGGGGCGATAGTTTGCGGCAATTTGCGTACTCTCAACATTGTCTGAAAGGGCCGGTAAGAACTGTTGAGCGTAGTAATTATTTAGCTGTCCAAGCTGTTCGTCTGAAATGGTTAGATTTTGAAGCGCTCTATAGGTTGCATTGAACTCCACCATGGCCGCCACGACCATACGGTTTTCGCTGAGGGTTGAGATATGCCCCTGCAAGCCATCTAGATAGAGTTCTAACTGTTTGCCTTTAGACGCTCGAACGGTAGTTAAATGCTCAAAAACTTGATTTTGAAAAGCCTGACGAAACTGTAGCCAGCTCAAGACGCCAGAAATTAAAAGAGAGCCTAAGCTAACGCCTATTAAAAGACTAGCTAGCTTAGATTTAGTACTAAACCGACCCAATAGCGCCACAGACTGAACTACCCGTTACTTATATTTCGTAAAGTTCTTCAAACTAAAAGTATTCAAGTTAACCAGCTGCCCAGCCAAGATACTCTTAGCTAGTGACGCCGCCAGTATGAGTTTATCTAAATAATACGACCGCGAGCGACTTGCCTACTCCCCATAAACAATAAAGACTGGGAACAATCAAAGCCTAAGAATTAAAGATTTTGCAGCGTGTCTCACCCTTTAAATGCTTAAGAACACTTACCTTGTCTCCTACATAAAAATAAAACTTATTCACTATTGCCCCAACACCCTAACCTGGCCTTTCTGCAAGCAGAAAGGCTGCGTAACAAAAGAGTGTTTGCACATCGAGACTTAATGTATTAAAACGCAGACAACAGCCCTTCTTTTAATAGGCAGGATACTATAGCCTTACCTTTGTCCGTGTCAATTTTCAGACTAACTTTAGAAAAATACTTTCGTATATTCTCTAGGCTAAAAAAGTTCTTCTTTTCAAGAAAAAGGTTACTTATTTTCAAGAATTAAGGTTACATAAGGCATGAAATGTCGTCTACTTTACATCCTTTGCACTCTCTTCATGAGCTAAAGTGGCGAGCAGTAGGGTTCCTCTTTGCTCTAATTTGCTCTAACACCTTAATCAGAGCCCCATTTCTAAGTCGTACACTCCAAATATGAAGTGTTTTTTCTGGTGTGCTCAAAATCACTCAAACGGTGGGAAATTGAGTAAGCGGTTAGGAAAATTAAGTGGCGCACGCTAAAAGTGCACAAGGCAATGAAGAGACATAGTTATTTGTTTTGAAAAACTTTGTCTCGTGCCTCTACTTGAAGTAGTTAGAGAAAATTAAGATATGTGAATAAACGCTTTCTTCTAACCGTATGGACAAAACGCTTTTAGGTTGGTTGTTACTGTTAGGCATTGGGTTCCCATTTATTAGCCTCTTGCTAAACGAAGCTATAGAGCAACTGGAGAAACCGCAGCCTGCACTAGCTTCCGCATTTCGTAAGACTCAACGATATGTGCTTCCGCCACTCGCAGCACTGTTAGTGATGCGGAAGCTATTGGACGCTGCCAATGCAGAAAACTTAGGGCGATTAATTGAGACCGCTACTTGGATCGCTATTATCGTGGCGGGAGTTGCTCTGATAAATGCGCTGCTTACAACGCGAAAACGGCAAGCTCGATTTCAGATACAAGTTCCCAATTTGTTTTTTCAGGTGCTGCGCGCAACGGTGGTGCTTGCTATTGGGTATCACATTTTAGGTAGGGTTTGGTCTCTTGATTTAGCTCAGTTTGTTACGGCTGTTGGCGTCGGGTCTCTTGCGATCGCCCTAGCATTGCAGAACACACTGAATAACCTAGTGTCTGGGTTGCTATTGCTAATTGCAAGACCTTTCAAAGTTCGTGATGTGATTGATGCTGCTGGTGCAAAAGGTTGCGTTGCTGAGCAAAACTGGTGGTCTGTAACATTATCAAGTCCTTGGGGATTTAAAATTATTGTTCCAAATGGGACTTTGGCTGGTGCCACAATTACTAATTATGGAACAGAGGGATCTTGGAAAAAAGTGGAGATAGCTTTTTCCTATGACGACCCACCTAACAAAGTAATCCCTGCGTTAGAAGCTGCTGTAGTGGGAATTGAAAAATTGCAATCGGCGGGAATCGCTGGTGTTAGCAAATATGCTGACTCTGGGATTGAATATCAGCTCTGGTACAAGGTTAAGGGCGGTGAAGCTTGGGGCGTTTTCAATGAAATTATGACACGTCTCTACTATGTCGCTGAGCGCAACGGCTTTACCATTCCTTACCCTATTGGCGTACAGTACACCATCAGGGCGGATGCCCAGCCAGGTCTCGGCATACCTCAACACTTCCCAGAAGCATTTAAAGACCGTAAGGCAGAGATAAGCAAATACCTACAGTCTTTACCCTATTTTACAAACCTTGATGAGGATGGCATAGAGTCTTTTTCTAACACAGCCCGGTTTAGTCAGTATGGGAAAGGGGAAATTCTTGTTCAAGAAGGTAAGGCTGATGAAGGAGTCTATCTGGTGGTTAGCGGCAGTGCCCGAATCTGGACTCAAAATCATCAAGGCTATCCTCAGTCTACAGGGCTACTCGGTAGAGGAGATGTTTTTGGTGAGATGTCTCTTTTTCCCGGAGAACTGAGTCCGATCACGGTTATTGCGGAAGAAGACACAGAGGTGATTCTTATCGGGATAAGTGACATGGTAAGCATGATCCAGAATAAGCCAGTGTTTGGATTTGATATGACTCGATTGATTGAAGAGAGAAAGCGTTCTTTAGATGCAGTCAAAGACTTGCCTGAAACAAAGCAGTCGCTATCTAATAACGGTCATATTCCTCAGCGTGCTAAATAGCTCTCTCAGGAAGGAAGCATTTTATTGAAACTAGAGTATTAATGAATAACCTAACTGCTCATAAGGGTTTATTTTTTCTTTGATAAGCTTGTTAACTCGTACTGACTCAAAGACAACTAAATTCCTCTCTATTTAAGGTTTTTATGGCTGTAGACAAACTTGATAACTTTTCAGCAGAAAGCCTTACTTTTCTGTGCCGAAAACCTGCTCTAATAAATAGAGTAGGTTTCTTAATCTGCATGACTTTAGGAGATCTTTAGAAGATTACGTACCCATTAACAGTACGTTGCCCAGAGTATCGTAAGATAAAAGGCGATAGAAGATGATCTGTCTAAATAGCAGTTATTGCTTCAGCATTTGAAATAGATATCAATCTTTTGTAGCTCAGATCTGACATGAGAGCTTTAGATCTTGGTGAAAGTAAATTATAACGACCGGAAATAGCTTTGAGGCAAATGAGCAGTTTGAATGTTAGTCAGCTAGAATACAACAAGTCTTGTCATTTTTACGATAAGGTTATGAACTCCTTCAAGATGGATTTCTCTCTATACGAAGATCTTATTGAAATATTAGAGCCAAAATCCGTACTTGAGCTAGGCTGTGGCATGGGGCGCCTATTCCCAATATTTTCTCAGACAGCTGAGAAAATTGTTGGTGTTGATATAAGTGACGAGCTACTTTACAAAGGCGAACAGTACTATGAATCATATGGCAGTAAGAACGCCAGCGTTTCTTTTATCAATGCAGATATGTGCTCGTTCAGAGATGACAAAGAGTACGACATGATTGTCTTCGCGCTATCTGTATTAAAACACTTGAGTAGCCATGAAGAACGATTTAAGGCATTAGAAAATGCTAAAAGACATCTGAGCAAAGATGGTTTTATAGTAATTGATCATACTCCTTTCTTATATGCATCAAGAGCTGTAGATTGGACTGATGCAAGACAATCATTAGTAGCAGACTGGCTTCCGGAGCCTAGAGTTCTTGATGGTTATCAGTGGAGAAAATCTGTATACGGAGAAAAAGATGTACTTGAATGGCGATACAACGATTTAGGCCAGACGCGCTTTAAAGTTGGGTTTACAACCTATCAGTATGATATTGGTACGCTTTCGGAGCACATAGAGCGGCTTGATATGTCTTACGAAAAGATTCTTGCCGAATGGGGAATCAATGGTCTGTCTGATGGGGGCAAACGATTTATTGGAGTAGTAAGTCATTTTGATAATGCCTACAGTCCAAAGCTTGCTCTGATAGAAAAGGTAAAACAGCGCAATGAAAGGCTATGGTCAGATCACGACCTTTATCTTGAAGCGATGACTATCGAAACAAACAAATAGCAGATGTCAAAACAGAGATGTAGCAGGTGCGATCGCAGTAAATCCTCCCTATCCAGCTCCAACTTTGGTAGGCTACACCGTCAACTACATGAAGGAGAATTCTGAGTATCCAACCTGACCCTCATTAGCACCAACGCTTATTTTTGCGAGCAGCAATGATCCGCTCAATTTATCTTCGGAGTATATTCCTGCCCTAGAGAGATTTGCAGAGGAGAACGAAAAGTGCACAACACAAGTGGTTAATTCTAGCCAAAATAATCTTTGGAACAGAAAAGCAGCGGCAACGTACCGAGAAGTTGTTAGGCTGCACCTTAAATTTATCTTGAATCAGATTAAGTCAGGTAACTGAGATCTTTCACCATTCCTATTAGGCGTTGCGAAGAAGAGAAAAATCTGGAAAAAAGGGCGTAAGAAAAAGTAGAAGGCGCTTATTTAAGCGGACTGAAATGTGCGTAACTTAAAACTATGATTCTTAGCTCAGGCATGTCCATAGCTAAGGCGTTGCTTCGCTTCAGTTAACAGCAGAGAAGTAAGCGATCAAACTAAGCACTTATTGACATATTGAATCAGCTTAGGAGTCTCCATCTTAAGCAAAAAGCAAATCTAGCGTCGCCGCCGCTTTTGAGTTTGCCACCACATGCTAAACCCCGTAATCAGCATTGCTAGCAGTCCAAAGGCATTCAGAAACGGAAAGATTGTCGATAGATCAAGCGCAAAAAGCTTGCCCCGATGGAGAGCCAACAGCCAGAGAAAATCACCCCGTTGCCGCTCACCAGAGCCATCTGATAAAAGAGACCCGTTGTTAGGGTAGCAATAGGGGCAGCGCCATTATGGGGGCTAGCGTAGCGTGGAGTTTACGAATGTTAGGATTAGCCATAGCCATTATTGCAAGCTAAAAGATAAGGCTACAGGCTGATAGCCGTTCTAACCTTGTAGAACACACGACTTGCTTTTGTGAATTTATTGCCGGTGAACTCAGGGCCGATCCTGACTTCATGCAGTCTTTTTTAGACGCATGTGTTGTGCTGAAGCTACTGGAAAAAGACAACAATCAATATAAAAACAGTCAGCAAACGACGCAGTTTCTAGTTCCTGGAAAGCCAGATTACATAGGTGATTTGGCTGTGCACATTACTAACTATTGGCGCAGTTGGGGCAAGCTAGACCAGCTTATTTTAGAAGGGCGCACGGAACTGCCTTTTGAAAATGAGTTTATGGGTGAATCCGCTTACTGGAACGACTATATGTACGGTCAACACAACCGTGCAGAATCGGGGCAGACTGCCAACTTAGTGAACCATACTAACCTCACCGGGAGGCAAAAGCTGATTGATTTGGGTGGCGGCATGGGCAGCTACAGCATTGCCCTTTGTCGGGCTTATCCTGAGCTTCATGCCTGCATTGTGGATCAAAACGAACCGCTGACGTTAGCCCGAAAGCTGTTAGAGGAGGAGCGGAATGTTCAGCTTCGCGATCGCATTTCCCTCAAAGAAGGCGACTTTTACCAGCTAGCACTAGAAACAGATTATGACGTTGTGCTCATTTCAGGGGTCGTTTGCATTCAGTCTGCCGCAGAAAATCTCAGGCTATTTTCCTATGCCTTTCAGCACCTAAAACCCGGCGGGCTAATCATTGTGCAAGACTTTATGCAAATAGGAGAAAACGTTCAGAAGCACTTTCTAGATACGCTGATGGACATGTATCTCAAAATTGCCTTTACCCCCAAGGCCGGAGACTTCGCGGGAGATGATATTGCCGATTGGCTAGTAGACGCCGGATTTAAGGCACCTAAGCAGATTTTATTGCCGACTCAGCTAAACGTCATCACGGCAGAAAAGTAACCTGACATAATCAAGGGGATATTTTTCGCTGCTGATTTTGATGATCTTAAGGTGACGATACTGCTGGACAACGGCTATTACCTAGACAAGCTCGTCACTTTGCTTCAAGCGGTGTATCCGAACATCTTAAAGAAGGTCGCTTTGAACTATCACCGTTGGCGCTAGCCTGTCGTAGGCTTAGCCGTCGTAGCAAGCGAAAGAAGCACAGGACATTGTGGTTCTTTGCCAGAGCTATGGTTGATTCAGCTCCATCCACACAGGCAGCTCTGAGAGCAATTCTTTACATTATGGACATCGACTGAGCGTCAATTAAAACGAACAGAGATGATTAATGACTCTAGGGAATGATGTACATAAGGAGACATCATTCTCTGTCTGCGAAGGGCGCGTCTAAACAGCGTGCACAAAACATTTCATATAAAAAGCTGCACTCCAACACCGTTGACAATACTAAGACTATGCAAAAGAAAGCTTTAAATACTATCTTGATAGGCAGCGTATTTTTAGGAATAGCTAGCTGCTCTGCGGCAACCGTTCCAACCCCCTCATCCACCCCTGAAGCTAAGCTCAAAATTGGAGGTTCCTCAGAAACCTATCCAATATTAGAGGAACTGACTGAGCGCTACAGCAAAAGCGGGGCAAATACTCAGTTCGAGTTTCTTCCACCTAGCCAGACAGGCGGCGGCATCAACGGAGTCAAACTTAATGAGCTGAATATTGGGAGCTTGAGCCGGAAGCTCACTAAAGAAGAGATGAGTCAGGGTTTGGAATATGTGCCATTGGCAGATGTACCGTTGGTCATGGCAGTACATGACAGTGTCACAGGTGTGAGTGATATTACCGCTGAGCAGCTCAAGGCTATTTACTCAGGTGAGATTAAAAACTGGCAGGAGATAGGTGGGCCCGACGCTACGATTACGCTGTTTGACCTTTCAGAAGATGAAAATGAAAAGGTAGTTCTGAGAGAAGCCTATCTCGGGAAAAACCTGGAAATTACACCAACCGCAGTGGTATTTGCAGAAGATGATGAACTGCTAGAAAGTGCTGCCATTACTGAGTACTCCATCGCCGCTGTCCCGCTGGAAGATGAGATATCTGAATTACCTGTCAACATACTGAGTATTGATGGCATCGCACCTTCTCCTGAAAGCATTCAATCTGGTGAGTATGCAATGACACTATCGCTGGGCATGGCTATTTCTCAACAAGCTGAATCAGAGGTTACAGACTTTGTCGCGTTCGTTAATAGCGAAGAAGGGCAGCAACTTTTAGCCGATGCGGTGGAAGAATCTGAAGAGGAAGATGACGATGATGATGAGTAATCGCGAGCTCGTTAGCATATCCTTTTTACACGCTCCCGCATCTACCCAATCAGCACACCTTTTAAGTACCCTCTCTAACAGTTAGACAGAGTTGTCTAACCTTCTATCTCTCGGACAAACATGTCTACTAACCATCGTAGATTTAGCTATAACCAGGCTCCATTACCTGTCAAAATTTCCCTACCGTTTACCCTAGTCTTTTGCGTCTTTTGGATGGCGGGCGTTGTTTTGGTCGGGCAATATTTTTCTTGGCAGTTAGACAATGATAGAAGAGAACAAACGGCAGAGCTCAAAAACTTAGTAGAGCGAGAACTTGAGCGGGATTTAGAGGGGCTTAGGCGCAGTGCTCGGTTGTTGGCGAACGATGAACTCGTTGTTCAGGGTGCTGCAAACGTAGATAAACCCCTGCTTCAGCAGGAGATTTTGCCCAGCAAAGCCATTTTGGACATGGATGCGATTATTGTCACTGATCGCGACCTCAACTTCTTAATGGATACGCGAACCCTGCCTTATCAGGATTTAGATATTCAGACGCAGACCGCAGCTGAGCTCATGAAAGGCGGTGCAGGAATTTCAACGGTTGTTGTTTCAGAAGATGACAAACCACCTGTGATGATAGGCACCGCACCCATTAAGGATGAGTCGGGACTTGCTGGGGGCGTTATTTTAGGCTCGGTGCTCAGTGGAGATCGCCTACAGCAAATCAATGCCTCCATCGATGAGCAGCTAGTGGTTCTAGCCGATCATCACGTCGTAGCCTCCACATTTCCTTCAGATATCCCAGATACTGTTTATGCAGACATCAATGATTTTGACTGGGAAGAACAGGGTGATCTGCAGAGACTAGTCACTTTACAAGATCAGTCTTATCTGGCGCAGGCCATTGTTTTAGAAGGCTTAGGTGATGAGCATTTTGAAGTCATTTTGCTCACGTCTTTAGCCCCTTTAAATAAAGCCAAGCGGGCGCTCTGGCTCCTTATCTCTATTCCGGGTATTGCCAGCGCCCTTCTGTTAGCAGGGGTGGGATACTGGTTGGCTAAGCGCATTGCCCGGCCCATTCAAGAAATCACTGAAGTTGCACTGAATGTGGTTAAAGATGACAACTTTGACCTGCAGGCACCAGTTAAGAGCCAAGATGAAATTGGGGCGCTGGCCACCTCCCTCAACCAACTGATTACGTGGGTTGGAGAATATACCGATGCCTTAGAAGAATCAGCCCAGACACTAGAAACAAGGGTAAATGAGCGCACTCAGGAACTCTCTCAAGCCCTAGAGAAACTCCAAGAAACCCAGTCTCAGCTGATTCAAACCGAAAAAATGTCCAGCTTGGGCCAAATGGTCGCAGGTATTGCTCACGAAATTAACAATCCCATTAGCTTTATTCAGGGCAATATCAAGCCTCTTGATGGTTATTTAACCGATTTGGTTGAGTTATTAGAAACCTACCAAGAAGAATATCCTAACCCAACGGAGGCAGTGCTAGATAAGCGAGAAGAGGTAGAGGTGGAATTTTTGGTAGAAGATACTACCAAGATCTTGAACTCAATGAAAATGGGAACGCAGCGAGTGCGAGATATCATCGTTTCGCTGCGCAATTTCTCTCGCTTAGACGAATCTGCTATTAAAGATGTAGACCTATGCGAAGGGTTAGATAGTACGCTGCTAATTCTTAATCACCGCATTAAAAGCGGCGTCAAAATCATAAAATCTTACGATGAGCTACCGCTGGTAAGATGTTCCCCTGCGCAAATCAATCAGGTCTTTACCAATATCATCGTTAATGCCTTAGATGCCATGTTCGAGGCCGATGTAGAGCTCAAGCAGCTAGAAATCACCACTCGCACAGTCTCGCCTGATCACGTCCAAGTATGCATCCAAGACAGTGGCCCTGGCATGCCACCTGAAGTAAAAAGCAAAATCTTCGATCCGTTTTTTACCACCAAGCCAGTGGGCAAAGGCACAGGGCTTGGGCTTGGCATCTGCTTTAAAATTATTCAACAGCACCAAGGCACTATAGAAGTGCATTCTGAACCAGGCAAAGGCACAGAATTTGTCATTACCCTGCCAATGTTTCTCGACTCCAATATCTTGGATACTGTAGTTTCTGATGGTAAAGTCTCTCTTGAGAAAACCTCTGACCATCAGCCTGAGAAAACCTCAGCTCAAGCCGCTTAAATAACGGCGAAGCCATTCTAAAACGGACATTTAACCTGTTACGCACGTTTTTGTAAGCAACACGGTTTTGTTCAAGTTAACAGCTTGAACGAATTCTCTGCTGAGTCGATTTTATGGCTGTAACCTTTTAGTCATAGCCTCTCTAGACTGAGTCTGCTCAGCGCTTTCCTAACGGATTTCATATTATATGAAATCCGTTAGGAAAGCGCTGAATCTAATAGTCTGTCGCCCTCTCCCTAAATCCCTCTCCCATAGAGCTTTGCGCTTCTCGAAGAGTAGGGCGAGGGACTTTGACTGGCGCCCTTCTCCATCGGGAGAAGGGTTGGGGATGAGGGGGAGCAAGAATGATGATTTATCTGCCGGATTTCATATTAGTTTTCATGAATGCCGTTGCTACATACCTATTAAAAAGCGGGACAAGGCTTTCACCTTTCCCGCTTTTCTTTCTCAAGAGAACCGCTAAACTAGCAGACCGTTGCGCTACTCAACCCCCTCAATCCGATTCTCTACTTCCTCATACAGCTCCTGGAGCCGTTCGATATTCTCATCGCTAGTCTCCCAGTAGCCACGACCGTTCACTTCTAGTAGCGTCGTCACCATCCGACGGAAAGAGTTGGGGTTTAAATCCATCAAACGCTTGCACATTTCAGGATCGTTAATGAAGGTATCGTTTGTATCTTCATAGACCCAGTTATCCACCGCATCTGCTGTCGCCGACCAGCCCATAGTATTTACGAGGCGGTTAGATAGCTCGCGCACACCTTCGTAGCCGTTGGAGAGCATGCCTTCATACCACTTAGGATTGAGCAGCTTCGTGCGGGCATCGAGGCGGACGGTTTCAGAGAGCGATCGCACCTGCGCATTCGCCGTCGTCGTATCCGCAATAAACGACGCAGGCTTCTTACCATCATCACGCAAACTCGCCACAACCTTAGTCGGATCGCTATCAAAGTAGTGAGACACATCTGTCAGCGAAATCTCAGAAGAATCAAGGTTCTGGAACGTCACGTCCGCTGTCTTCAAAGACGCTTCCAGCAATCCGCGAGACTCATCCATCACACCTGGATTATCACAGTTAAAGGAGAACGACTTACGCGCCAAATACATGTCGCGCAACTCCTGTTCTTCTTCCCAACTGCTGTTCTCTACCGCAAGGTTCACGTTCGCTGCATAAGACCCCGACGCATTAGAGAAAATCCGAGTTGCCGCCCCGCGCAGGGTCATGCCAAATTCCTCGGCCTGTGCCATCGCATGCTTACGAACAAAGTTCATCTCCAAAGGCTCTTCTGCCTCAGCCGCCATCTTCACCGCACGGTCAAGCAGCGCCATCTGATTCACAAACAAATCACGGAACACACCCGAGCAGTTAATCACCACGTCAATGCGCGGACGACCCAACTCTTCTAGAGAAATCAGCTCTAGCTTATTCATCCGGCCCAGCGCATCCGGCACCGGCTTCACGCCTACAAACCACATCATCTGAGCCAAAGACTCACCGTAGGTTTTGATGTTGTCTGTGCCCCAAAGCACCGTCGCAATGGTTTCAGGATATGCGCCGTCATTCTCCGCTCGCTGCCGTGCGATCAAACGGTCGACAACAACTTTTGCAGAGTCAACTGCTGCCGATGTCGGGATAGACTGCGGGTCAAGGGCGTGAATGTTCTTGCCTGTGGGCAACACTTCCGGGTTGCGAATCGGATCGCCGCCAGGGCCAGGCAGTACATACTCCCCGTCTAGCGCGCTGAGCAAACCGTCCAGCTCGTTATCAGCAACTACTTGCTTCAAACAGAACTGCAAGTACTCAAACAGCTCAGTCAAAGACTCATCTTCAACATTTTTATAGCCCAGCTCGTGCAGCGCCTTTGTCCAGACCGCTTTCTTGCCGCCAAAGTTGAATGCTGCCAGCATTGAACCCGCTGACACGCGGCCGTTGTCGTTAATCTGCTCGTTCACCATCGCCGCGACTGCTGCACGTACCGCTTCGTTGATGTCGTACAGGGTTTGAACATCGTTCAAATTACCCTGATCGCTGTTGACATAAATCTCGTTAATGTCGCGATCAATGCTCTCTGCGATGATGCGCTGAAGACTCTTTTTCTCTTCTTCAGGGCGATCTAGGCTGGCAATGTTGACCAGGGTTGCGATCGCCTCTTCTGCCGTCGGGGGCTCACCCACCACATGCAGCCCGCAAGGCAACAAACGAGACTCAATCTCCATCAGCTTGATATACAGCTTGCCAATCAGCGTATCGCGCTCTTCTTTGGTCATCTCGCTGCACTCTTCCGGCAGCTCAATGTCTTTGTCCAGATTCACCTGCCGCGCTTTTTCAATGGCCGCGTTCACAATCGGCACGCCCCGGCCCCCTTCTTTCAGCGTCTGATAAGAAGCAATCAGCTCGCTCAGCTCTTTCAAGCCTTTGTATAGGCCCGCATTTTCAGCAGGCGGCGTTAGATAGCTAATCGTTTCCGCATAGCCGCGTCGCTTAGCGATCGTTGCCTCAGACGGGTTGTTCGCTGCGTAGTAATACAGGTTTGGCGTATTGCCAATTAGGTTATCTGGGTAGCACTTGCCGCTCATGCCCATTTGTTTGCCGGGCATAAACTCCAGCGAACCGTGAGTGCCAAAATGCAGCACCGCATCCGCCTTCCAGATTTTCTCTAGATACGTGTAGTAAGCCGCAAAGCCGTGGTGCGGACTCGCAGAGCGGGAGAACAGCAGCCGCATCGGGTCGCCCTCGTAGCCAAAGGTGGGCTGCACCCCGATGAACACGTTGCCGAATGTCTTTCCGTACACCAGCAGATTTTGGCCGTCGGTGTTCAGCTCACCCGGCGGTGGCCCCCAGTTCTCTTCCAGGCGCTCAGAATAAGGTGTGAGTGCTTCATACTCAGCTACCGACATCTTGTGCGCGATGTTCAAATTCGGGCTGTTGTACTGAGCCTGTGCGTCATTAATCACCAGCTTCATCAGCTCTTCAGCGGTCTCAGGCATCCCCTCAATGGTGTAGCCCCGCTCCTTCATCTCTTCCATGACCCGGAAGATAGAGCCAAACACGTTCAGATACGCCGCGGTACCCACGTTTCCTTTATCTGGCGGGAAGCTGAACACCGTAATCGCCAGCTTCTTGTCCACGCGGGGCAGCTTGCGCAACCGCGCCCACTTCAGCGCCCGTGTCGAAATCGCTTCTACCCGGTCTTGCAGCGTAATCGCCCGGCCCGTCGCGCCGTCACGGCCCGACATAATAATTGGCTCAATCGCACCGTCCAGCTCAGGAATTGCCATTTGCAAGGCAACCTGAATTGGGTGCAGGCCCAAATCGCTAGATTCCCACTCTTCGGTGGTCTGGAATACCAGTGGCAAGGACACCATGTAGGGGCGATTCAGCTTCTTCAAAGACTCAATCGCTTTGGGATGATCCTGACGAGCAGGGCCGCCCACTAGGGCAAAGCCCGTCAGAGAAACGACCGAATCGACGATGGCTTCTTCAGGGTTGAGCGGATCGAAGAAGTACGTATCGACCGGTTTCGAAAAGTCCAATCCGCCTGCGAACACAGGCACTACCCGAGCGCCTTTGTACTCCATTTCCTGCACGATGGAGACATAGTGCGCGTCGTCGCCGGTAACGAGGTGCGTGCGCTGCAACACGATGCCGATGGTCGGCGCATTCTTATCGCGGTGAATTTCTGGAATGTCGCTGCGTGAGTCGTACCAGTTTAAATACTCTCTCAAGTCTTCAAACATGGTGGGCGCGAGCGGATGCCAGATGCCGATGTCGGGGAAGGTTACCGGCTGCTCATAGGTCAAGCCGTCTGCATCCGGCGCGCCTTCTACATCCTGATCTTGTAGAACGTAGCGATCGCTCAGCATAAGCAAGAAGTTTTCTAAGTTCTCAGCCGAGCCGCCGAGCCAATACTGAAAGCTCAGCATAAAGTTGCGTGCATCCTGCGCCTTTTCCACCGGCAAATACTTCAGCACCTTCGGCAGCGTCCGCAGCAGCTTCAGCATGGCATCTTCAAAACCGCTGCCCTGCTTCTGGCGGCGCTTCTTCATAAAGTCGCCAATCACACTCTTAGACTGACCGAGCTGGGCCATGTTGAAGCTGCCCAGTTTGTTCAAGCGCATCACCTGCGGCATGGAGGGGAATACCACCGCCGCATCCAGGCGATCGCGATGGGGCTTCACGGCTTCTTCTACCCGCGTTGCCAGCTCTTCTACAAAAATTAGCGAGCCAATGAAAATATTCGCCTCAGCAATATCTTGCTTAAACTCCTCGTAATTCTCATCGCTGCGCAGCTCCTCAATTAGGTAGCCACTGAGTTCCACAGCAATCTTAGAATTACGCTCGTTGATTGAACGCACCGCCGCCGAAAGGGAGCTTTGATACTGAGGCTCCAACACGACATAAACGACCTTAACCAGAGCGCGATCGCCCAACTCTTGAGGAACAACATGTCTGACAGTAGGTCGGACTTGGGTGAACATGCGCGGTGAACTCCTGAAAAATGAAAACCTGAAAAATCAGAACCCAAACACGAGGGCTAAATAGCTGAGCAATTACACCCAGCTTAGACGTCGTTGAACAGCGTCCTGAGAATGCTTAAGAAACGACATATCACCGTTGCCTAATGTCAAACACAACGACTCATTTATTTATAAAAAGAGATGAGTCGTAATCTGTTCAATCTGTCAAACAGTTGCGAAAAATAAAGACATAGGCAGCAACCTGGGCCTTAACTTTTCACCAACCGATCCAAGTAAAGTTTTACCAGAAAACCACCACAGAATAAGGCTTAAGAAAGACGCGCGATACAAAATGACACATTTTTCCATTCTGTTTTGAGCAGTAAACTACTTATTATTTTCCTGCCATCGCAATCATCAATCGTTCGCATAAGTTAAAGCTATTTGTGTTGACAAAAATCTATTTCTATCCACTTTCATTTGTTAAGTTAAGCAATGTTAAGGCTGCGTAGATAGGGTCAAAAAGTGCCATTTCCTGCCACGATTCATTAAGAGACCCTCCATACAGTTAGGACAATAAGCAATGCGTATTCTCGTGATTGGCGGTACCCGCTTTATAGGGATTTATCTGGTTAAGCGGCTGGTAGAGCAGGGGCACGAGGTGGTGCTGCTGAACCGAGGTAATCATCCTGTGCCGGTCGATGGATTAGAGACAATTGTGTGCGATCGCACCGACCCCCAAGCCCTCACCGCCGCCCTCCAGCCGTTTGTCGGAGGCCAATCCTTCGACGCCATTTACGACAATAACGGACGCAAGCTAGAACACACCCAACCCTTAGTCGATCTCTACAAAGGCCCAAAAAGCGGGAGGCTCAAGCACTATATCTATGTTTCCTCTGCTGGCGTCTATGCCAAAAGCGACCAAATGCCCCACGTCGAAGGCGACCCCGTAGACCCCAACAGCCGCCACAAAGGCAAATTCCACACCGAAGATTACTTAGCCGAGCAGGGCATTCCGTTCACCAGCATTCGCCCTGTCTATATATATGGCCCTCAAAATTACAATCCGCTCGAACAGTGGTTTTTTGATCGGCTTGTGCGCGATCGCCCCCTTCCCATTCCCGGTAGCGGCATGGCCCTTACTCAGCTCGGTCACTGCGCCGATCTGGCCGCTGCAATGGTGAGCGTCCTCGATAACCCTAAAGCCATCGGCCAAACCTACAATATCTCTGGCGAAAAGGCCGTGACCTTTGATGGCCTTGCTCGCGCTTGTGCCGAAGCCGTTGGCAAAGACCCCGCTGCGCTCAACCTCGTTCACTACGAGCCTGCCAATTTTGACTTTGGCAAGCGCAAAGCCTTTCCCATGCGTGTTCAGCACTTCTTTACCGACATCGCTAACGCCAAAGCTGACCTCAACTGGCAACCCAAATTCGATCTGGTCGAAGGACTTAAAGACTCATTCAAAACCGACTACCTGACCACCGGCAAAGATAAAGCGGATGTTGACTTCTCCTTAGATCTGCAAATTATAGATGCCGTCTCATAGATGCCGTCTCATAGTCGTTGAATTTTCAATCGCAGATATGGGCTGAGTGTGGGCTGGCTCAGTCCTTCAAACTGCTGTCACGGCTGCTTTTTCCTCGCCCTCACTACTCCGGTTCGGTAACCCCCCCTTCAGCAAACCGCCTCCCATTTAGCACTATGTATATAACCTTTTAGCCAAAAGACATCCTGTTAGTTAAATCAGTCGGAGCATAAATATGGGAAAAGTTGTTGGAATTGACCTTGGTACTACAAACTCAGTAGTCGCAGTGATGGAAGGCGGTAAGCCCGCTGTGATCGCAAACGCTGAAGGTTTTCGGACGACCCCCTCTGTCGTAGCCTATGCGAAAAATGGCGATCGCCTCGTTGGCCAAATCGCTAAGCGCCAAGCGGTCATGAACCCAGAAAACACGCTGTATTCCGTAAAGCGCTTCATTGGCCGACGTCACGATGAAGTTAGCAACGAATCTAGCGAAGTTCCTTACAAAGTGGCCAACGTAGGCGGCAACGTCAAAATTGAAACTTCTGATGGTAAGCAATACGCGCCCGAAGAAATCTCCTCTCAAGTCCTGCGCAAGCTCATCGACGATGCCAGCAAGTACCTGGGCGAGAAAGTGACTCAGGCCGTCATCACGGTTCCTGCTTACTTTAATGACTCCCAGCGTCAGGCGACTAAAGACGCCGGTAAAGTTGCGGGCGTAGAAGTGCTTCGTATCATCAACGAGCCAACCGCAGCGGCCCTTGCTTACGGCCTCGATAAAAAGAGCAACGAAACTATCCTCGTCTTTGACTTGGGTGGCGGCACCTTCGATGTCTCCGTCCTCGAAGTGGGCGACGGTGTCTTTGAAGTGCTCTCTACCTCTGGTGACACTCACTTGGGGGGTGACGACTTCGATAAAAAGCTTGTCGATTACCTAGCCGAAGACTTCCAGAACAAAGAAGGCATTGACCTGCGCAAAGACAAGCAAGCCCTTCAGCGACTGACTGAAGCGGCAGAAAAAGCAAAAATCGAGCTTTCCAGCGTTAGCCAAGCCGAAGTTAACCTCCCTTTCATCACCGCGACTCAAGACGGCCCTAAGCACTTAGAGACCACCTTGACCCGTGCCAAGTTTGAAGAGCTGTGCTCCGATCTGATTGATCGCTGTGGTGTCCCTGTCCAGAACGCCATCAAAGATGCCAAACTCAGCAAGAATGACATCGATGAAGTGGTTCTTGTCGGCGGTTCAACTCGTATTCCAGCGGTTCAAAACCTGGTTGAGAAAATCTTAGGCAAAAAGCCTAACCAGAGCGTTAACCCTGATGAAGTAGTTGCCATCGGTGCGGCTATTCAAGGCGGCGTCCTGGCTGGTGAAGTCAAAGATATTCTGCTGTTAGATGTGACACCATTGTCTTTGGGGGTTGAAACGCTCGGTGGCGTGATGACCAAACTCATCACTCGCAACACCACTATTCCGACTAAGAAGTCTGAAGTCTTCTCTACGGCAGTCGATGGTCAGACCAATGTAGAGATCAAAGTGTTCCAAGGTGAGCGCGAGATGGCCAACGACAACAAGTGCTTGGGCGATTTCCGTCTCGATGGCATTCCGCCTGCACAGCGCGGCGTTCCTCAAATTGAGGTTACCTTTGACATCGATGCCAACGGCATCTTGAATGTCACTGCTAAGGACAAAGGATCAGGCAAAGAGCAGACGATTAGCATTACAGGTGCTTCTACGCTCTCTGATTCTGAGGTCGACCGTATGGTGAAGGATGCAGAAGCCAATGCGGATGAAGATAAAGAGCGCCGCGATCGCATCGATACTAAGAACCAAGCTGATTCTCTTGCATACCAAGCAGAGAAGCAAATCGAAGAGCTAGGTGATAAGGTGCCTGCTGCAGATAAAGAAAAGATCGAAGGTGAGGTTAAGGCGCTGAAAGAGGCGATCGCCGCCGAAGACAGCGACAAAATGAAAGCTGCGATGGAAACTCTCCAGAAAGCACTCTATGAACTTAGCAGCAATCTTTACCAGCAAGGTGAAGGTGCGGCTGCAGGCCCAACGGATGCTGCAGCCGGTGCTGAACCTGCTGATTCTGCGGGTTCTGGCGACGATGATGTCATCGATGCTGAGTTTTCAGAAACAGACAATCAATAATTTCATCGGCTCAGCCATGAGCTGAGCCGATGCGTAATCTCTGAGAACGAGGCAACTAAAGAGCGGATGAGTAGCCCTACTCATCCGCTCTTTCTTATATTGCATCTGTCGAGCTAGTTAGGACCTTAGTAATCGCTAGAAGCCTCGAGTTACAGCAGCTAACTCGACGTCGTAAAGATAAAAAAGATACAAAGGCTCCGACTAAAAACGGTGTTCTTCACAATAGCTTTATCAAAATTGGCGGGACTATATAAAGAATCTGCGTTTATTGAATCAACTGTATTCAATACTTTTGCGTTCAATCTCTGTCTACCTCAAAACTCAGATGAAGAGTTGAAGAATATTAGGTAAGTGCAGTAGGCATATGCGATGCGCAATTAATACATTGACAGTCTGGGTGAATCAAATTTTCTTGATATGTTCGCTGGTATGTTGACTCACAAATATGCTTCATTCCATACGCCTTGCAAGGGTAGCCTTTGCCGCGGTTTTCTTCACAACAGTTCTGCCATCTGCTGGTGCAAGCGCAGCCCGTTTGATAGTTGGTGAAAGTCGCGCTACGTTTGGCTCCCCTGTGATAGATCCCGCTGTAGATTCTGAAGCCACTTTCCAAGTAGAAAATTCTCCTAACGCTGATACTGAGACGTTTGTGCTAGGAGAACCTGGTCCAAACTCCACACCTAATCGCCTATCTTTCAGCGGCCAACCGTTTTCATCGGCCACACAACAACCCTTCTCGATAGGCCAGCTCACCTATCTCAATGGTCAAACATTTGAAGGCACCCACGTTTCTAGTGTTCCACTGGGTATTAGTCTCAATTTTTCGCAGCCGTTTCAAGGTCAGCGTAATTTCGGCTACGACTTTACGTTTGATTTCACGCCCAACGCAGATCCTGCCAACAGTGCTGACAATCTATTCGTTTCAGAAAACCCTGCATCGCAAACGCTAGCCATTCAGGAAGAATCGTTTAGCTTAGAGCTGCTCGGCTTTAGTGACGATGATGGCAATACCTTTGCTCGGAGCTTTCAAATACCTGAAGATCAATCCATTCGTAGTGAGCTGTTCGCGCGCGTCAAACCCGTTTCGGTAGATGTGGCTTTTCCAATAGAAACACCGCCTGATCGCCCCACTGAAATTCCAGAACCCACTATTTTATCGGGCTTGCTGGTTCTGGGCATTGCCATGCGGCTTAGACGCAGTGTTGATTAGATGCAGTGTTGATTAGATGCAGTGTTGATTAGATTCTTGATTTAAGGTGCGTTGATTAAGCCGGCTTGAGAAACAAGCCGGCTTATTTATTTAAGCTAGGCCTAATAACGTCAGTAGACCTTTGCCTGTCAGCAGTTCAATTAGCACAAGTCCGACGAGCCCGATCATGGCAGCTCGACCGTTCAGCTGTTCTGCATACTGGTTGAAGCCTTTTTTAGGCCGTTCCATGTTGGGAACCTTGGTTGGCTGAATGCGGGCCATAGCTCTATTCGTAAATGTTTACATTCCTATTGTCACAAGCGATCCCACCTTCAGTCAATGGGTTAGCTATCTCTTAAACCCTGAAGTCAGTAGTAATACGATTCTCTCAGGTACAAAAAATTATCTAAGACTAAGTGGCAGTTTGCATAGTCTTCAATGACTGGGGCTATCCGCGGTAAATCACAAACGTCCGTAGTAACCGCAAATGTGCAATTACCCTCTAAAGAAAGCAGAATTCAGCGTTAACTATGAAACGCCTTAACCTGAAGAGTCCAGCCTTAACGCTTATTGTTGGAGGGTTACTGGCCCTCACTACTCTAATGGTGTTGGGTGAGCCGAGCATGGCTAATACACGAAGTGACCAGCAGCATGACGATGTCCGGCAAGGTCTACCGGGTAGACGCATCAGTGGCGGATCGCGCTCACCTAACACAGCTTGTTTGGCAACCCCTAATCAACCGGTTGTGGCGCTCATGCCTAAGAGTAACTTAGGGCTGACGCTGTCTGAACGTCCTACCTTCTGGTTTGCGCTGCCTGCGATTAGTCCAGATAGAATGCTTGAATTTGGACTATATGACGAAGCGGGTGGCTTGATATATCAAGAGCGTTTTAATGCTTCGGGAAAAGCAGGCATTTCTAGTTTGTCTTTGCCGGATACGTTTTCACCTTTGAGCGCAGAACAAGACTATCGCTGGTATCTGTCAGTTGTGTGTAACCCAGAGAGCCGCTCAGAAGATTTAGTCGTGACGGGGTGGATTCGTCGTATGCAGGCAGATAGCGAGCTCAGAACGAAGCTGGCTAATACCACGCTCCAAGAACGGTTGTCTGTTTATGAAACTTCTGAGCTTTGGTTCGACACCCTCACCACAATTGCAGAGCTTCGACGCAGGGCTCAAGCCGATACCCAAATTGACAATGCTCAAGTTGACAATGCTCAAATTGACAATGCTCAAATTGACAATGATTTGATGCTACAGCTAGCAGGTGACCCGTCGCTAGATGCTCAGCAAATAGATGAACAGTGGCAAGATCTCTTGGCCTCTATCGATTTGACTCAGGTGGCTACCGTTCCCTTTAGCGATGAACCCATGAGATCGCCCATGAGACCATAGGTTGTCTGATCTAGTTACCGATACGCTTTAGTTACCGAAGTCATCGATACTTTTGCCTGATTAAGGCTTTTGCCAGCAGCGTATGCCACTTGAAAAGATTCAGGTGGCATACGCTGTTTGGGGCTTCGTTAAGCTGTCACGGTGACGACTTATACAGCTTAATGAAATAATGGAGGTGTGTGCAGGGCCGATAAAGCTATGCTCAATTCATCTTAAAAGTACGATGACCCTACGATTCAGCCATTTACTACCCCGATTTTTGTTGGCAGCCACTGTAGCGGCAAGCTTTGCTTGCACCAGCCAGCTCAGAGAGTATACTCAGCTCACCATGCAAGCCAAGTCGTTAGCAAATGGCACGGATGTCACACCCGAAAGCTTAGAAGCTGTTGAAGATATTTTGGGAAAGCGCTTAGATGGCCTTGGCATAGCGCTAGTGGAGATCGAGACAGCAGAGCCAGATAAAATTGTGGTGAGGCTACCGCAGACGGTCAATGTGCAGGCTGCACAAAGCGTACTCACCAATACTGGACAGCTTTATTTACGGAATCAAAAGCCAGATACGCAAGCGGACTTGGCAAACAATATAGAAGAACTGCAGCGATTGCTGGTAGAGCAAAATACCCTGGTGCAGCAGGCTAAGGTGGCAGAGGCAGAGGCGCTGCAGGTGGCGGTTAACCAAGCCCGTGCAGATATCGTTGTTTTATTTGAGCCGAGTGAGCTAACGGGTGAAATGCTCCACGATGCGAGAGCGCGGCCTAGCGATACGGCCCCAGGCACATGGGACGTTAATATTCAGTTTAGTGAAGAAGGGGCGGCGCTATTTGCCGCGCAAACCAAACTCATGGCAGGCACAGGACGTGCCGTTGGTCTCTTTTTAGACGATGTATTGCTGAGTACGCCTGTGGTTGATGTCGGCTATGCGCAAACGGGAATCACCGGCGGTACTGCGGTTATTTCAGGTAATTTCACCGCAGTGGCTGCAGAGGAACTAGAGGTGCAGCTCAAAAGTGGCGCTTTACCCGTTGCCTTAGAGACACTAGCAGTGACATCTTCCAGCGATGAGGCCGCTGCCTCTGATGACGATGGCTCAGATTCTTGACGCATTGTGATGCGCCTGAAACAGGTGTTAATTAAGTAGAGATAGTTTAAGTAGAGATAGTGAATACAGAGCCTCCGTCCACACGCCAGTTAGCACCCACGACATAGCTAGTGTGCTGCGAGCACAAAAAGGCAATAACAGCGGCAACTTCTTCTACGCGGCCGCGTCGCCCCACTTCGATTCCTGGGCGATTTTCTGCTAAGAAGCTTTTTACGGCTTCATCCATGCTCACGCCACGTTCTTCTGAGCGGGCGCGCATCATTGCATTGGTCATGGCTGTTTCCACAAATGCGGGCGAAACCATATTGGTGAGCACACCATCTTTTGCGTAAGCTTTGGAGAGATTTTTGGTGAGGTTGAGGGTGCCTGCTTTGCAAGCGCAGTAGGGCATATCTTCAATGTAGGGCTGTACGGCATCTTCTGATCCCAACAGCACAATTCGGCCCCACCCGGCTTTACGCATGGCTGGAATAAACGCTCGGCAAACGCGCACAGTGCCCATTAGGTTTACGTTGATGGTGTCTATCCAGCCGTCATCGTCGATGTCTAAAAAGTCTCCAACGGCGCCAGTGATGCCTGCTGAATGGACGAGAATTTCGGCGGGCCCGAAGTGGGCGGCAATCTTATCGCGGGCGGTTTCGACTTGTTCTAGGCTGGTGATGTCGGCTTTGACAGGGAAGGGATCACCAAATGCTTTAAGGTCGTCTATTTCATCAAATGAGCGGTTAAGAATCGCAACCTTTGCGCCTTCTTTGAGCAAAATTTCAGCGGTTGCTTTGCCAATGCCTGAGTCGCCTCCTGTCACGACAGCGACTTTACCAGCTACACCTAAATCCATAGAAAACTACGCCTTTATTGTTGAGTTTGCTGCGCTGTTTCCTGATTTGCTGTGGGTGGTGCGAATGTAGAGTATGGCGCAGCGTGTCTAAGTCTATAGCAAAGGTTTGAGGCTGTATGGGTTTTGTTACTGAGGAGATACGCAATGATGCAAAAAAACAGCGTTTGTTTAATTTGTGTTTCGTTTTTGTTTAGGCGATCGCACTCGACGCAATATATGCAACACCTGTGAGTTCAACCCTGCTGATGCTATTCAGGCGTAGATACTGTAGGCTGCTCAAGCACTTTGCCATTGCCTGTTTTTTGTGTTGTGTAACTTGTCTGTTGTGTCATTTGTCGCTGTTTGAAAGGAAAAGCCTTTGCAAGAACAAAGTAATAGGGTAGTCGGAGAGATCTATGCCTAAGTGGAAGCTGTCCACGGAGTTCACATTTGATGCGGCTCATTTTATTCGAGATTACGATGGCCCTTGCGGGCGCATGCACGGTCATACCTACCGGGTACGCGTAGAAGCAACGTCTGCTCAGCTTTATGCATCAGAGTATTGCCCTCATGCCGCGATGGTGGCTGACTACAGGACGCTGCGCTGGGCGAAAAAAGATGTGCTTAAGGGCGGGCTAGATCACTGTGTGCTGAATGAGGTGATGCCAGAGGGGTACGAAACCACTGCTGAGATGATCGCAATGTTTATTTACGAGAAGACCTCTAAGATGTTGCCAGAGGGCGTGAAGCTAAAGATTGCGGTGTCTGAAACGCCGAATTCTTGGGCTGAGTATGAATCTGAATAGGATTGTTGTTTAAGCACCTTTGTATAATTGATGACGTCTACCCTAGTATGAGAGCGGTGTATCAAATAAATTCTCATGGGTATGTCTGGTTCTGTGAAAGCACGGGGCAAAACGCTGCCGGTGGTTGAAACCTTCCACTCCATACAGGGTGAGGGCGTTTGGATGGGAAGGAGTGCTTTTTTTATTCGCTTGGCGGGCTGCGATGTTGGTTGTCCGTGGTGTGATACGAAGCACTCTTGGCCGATGGAGCGGCATCCACAGCGTGCAGTCAGTGATTTAGTCAGTGAGGCGATCACCGCTGAACCTGTGATGGTTGTCATCACAGGCGGCGAGCCACTCATGCATAATCTCGGGGGGTTGACCTTGGCACTGCATGGGGCGGGTTTACGCGTACATGTGGAAACGTCTGGCTCTTATCCTCTCAGCGGTGAATTTGACTGGATTTCGCTTTCGCCTAAGCGGTATAAACCTCCTCTAGAGACAATTTATGGAAAAGTCAATGAACTAAAGGTGGTGGTGGGTGATCCCTTAGATATTATTTGGGCAGAAACGACTGCACAGAAAATTTCTTCGGAGGTTGTTAAATTATTACAGCCCCGTTGGAATAGCGAAGAGGGAGAACAGATGGTATTTAAATATGTGCTCTCCCATCCTGAGTGGCGACTCGGCTTACAAACTCACAAATTCCTCGGGGTTAGATAGTCCCTTAAAAACACTATGACAGATAACCACACTATCAACAGCAGTGACGCCAACAGCAGCGAAGTGCTTAAGAAAAAACCGGTAGCCGTCGTTTTACTTTCGGGTGGGCTAGATTCTGCAACTTGTGCGGCGCAGGCGATCGCCGACGGTTACCGGGTTATTGCGCTTTCGTTTGATTACGGTCAGCGCCATGAACGAGAGCTGAGTGCCGCGAAGGCCATTGTTCAAGCGCTGAGTATTCAAAATCACCACGTTGTGTCGGTTAATTTAGCCCAGTGGGGCGGTTCTTCTCTAACTGACGACAATATGGATGTGCCGACAGAAGGTGTGATGGGAGCAGATGTGATCCCATCGACCTATGTGCCTGGCAGAAATACGGTTTTTATTGCGATAGCCCTCTCTCTGGCTGAAGCCCAAAATGCCGAAGCCATTTACCTTGGCATTAATGCAGTGGACTATTCGGGCTATCCTGACTGTCGCCCGGAGTATTTAGCGGCTTTTCAGAATTTAGCAACGCTTTCTTCTAAAGCCGGATTAGAAGGCCACGCGCCAGATCTGGTTGCGCCCTTGGTCATGGACTCTAAGGCGGATATTGTGCAGCGAGCCTTGCGCTTGGGTGTCCCAATTGAAAAAACTTGGTCTTGTTATGAAGGGGGTCCCCAACCCTGCGGCCTTTGCGATGCTTGTCGTATTCGAGATGCTGCTTTGCTGCGCGTCGGCAGAGACGACTTGGCAACGCCGATGGGCCGAGCCGCGAAAGCAGCCGGGGTTTCGCCTTCAAGGCCTCCACACTCTGTAGTTCGATAATGGTTGATTGGTGCGTTTCCCCACGCTATCTGGCCCGATCATCCCCATGCATGCTTGTTGTTCATCTTTCTTGCAACACTACTGAAACTGGGAAATGATCACTGTAGCCCTCGGCATTGATATTCTCCGCAGCGTCGCCCCTGGGTAATCCAAACCGAATAGGTCCGCGACTTACGCTGGGATCAACCATCTCTGAAAACAACTCAATCTTGGCGGTTGCCTCCTCCACCTGCAGCGGGCTGCTATTTATCAACAATCCTTTAGATACTAGGATTTGATCAAACACGTTGCCGTTGCCGTCGAAATATAACGTGCCGTGCAGCAGCTTTGTCTCACCCTTTCGATCTACACCTTGCTGTTGAAGATAGCGCCAGGAGAGATTATAGAAACGAGGCGATCGTGCTCGTTCAACATCACCACGCTCTCGTGTTGCTCGTGCATGAATGGTGATTGCTTCATCAAACGGATCATCATTGAAGTCTCCAAGGGAAATGATGGGGATGTTCTCACCCTTTTCTTCTACAATTCGCTCATGCCAGTAAGAAAGCGTTTCGCCAGCAGTCATGCGAAATCCTCTGCTGTTGAAAGCACCCCCACTGCGTGACGGCCAATGATTGCAGAGGGCAACCAATTCATTTCCTGCCTGAGTTTTAAAAGTGACCTGGGTGATATCGCGAGTGCCCGTGCGGCGCATGACAAAGTGCGAAAAAATCGCATCTCGATCAATCTCATATCGACGGCTGTCATAGATAAAAGCAGTATCGATGCCTCTGCGATCGCGCGTGGCATCGGCATGGACATCAACATACGTGCGCTCACTCAGCGTACTATTCAATGTTTGCGTTAATACCTGAAGAACGAATTGGTTCTCGATTTCACAGACACCGAGAATATCGGGGCCGTTGCCGCCGTTCATCTGCTGAATAATAGAGGCGAGTTGATCAATCTTTTGTTTAAAGAGGGCTTCCGTCCATCCAGTCAACTCATTCTTTACACGCTGTGCCAGCCAAGGTTCCCGCTCAGGGAATCCCTCTGGCGCAAATAGATTTTCCAGATTCCAAAAAGCAATTAAGTGCGCTGACATGGGGGCAAACTCTCTATTTTCAGCGCTTTATCTTAGCGAATTAATCCCAGAGACCAATGATAGCTGCGCTACACAGCTTATAGATGGGGTAGGGACCTATCTACGATGAGCTAGTGACTACATCACGAGCATAGCGCCACAAAAACTCAGAATATAATGCAGATTTAATGCAGCCCTATAATCAAATCGCTGAAAGCTAAGCCGATAAGCGGACTCGAACCGCTGACCTACTCATTACGAAGAGGAACTTCGGCAGACGCTGGAGGTACCCAACTTGGCTTGGTTCAAATTCAGGTTAAACTTACGCAACTATCAGGCAGGCCAAGTGGCTGTCCTTTCCAGCACGCGATCACTTCCAGTGGGCATCGCCATTGCTCCTTATGAGTCCAGCCCTCTCCGTCGCCGATAGCTTGTCTCCCAAAATTCGCCAAGATATTGGCATTCAAAGCACAACAAAACGGTTTATTAGCTGAAACGAGTGTTACTGGATAACTACTTGATGGAACAACTTAGAAAGCTTTTACTATTCAGTTATCGCCTACGTAAGTTCTAAATTAAGTCAAGAATTATCTGGATCGGGGTTCATATAAATCAGTCGGATATAGCTTTTACCCAGAACCTTAACCTGTAGTAAACCACTCACGATGAGGCTATAAGCATATTGCGTACCACAAATCAATTAAAAATACGATTTTCGTAACATTATGTTAGGATAATAGGTGTGAAGATCACCGCTAGGTTTGTCATGAATGTCCGTGAACAGCTCTCGATTGAGCAACAGTTTGAGCTAAAAGCCTTTGAGCAGCAGGTTGAGCAGCTTTCCCAAAAGGATGCTCAGGCATTACTCGTGCAATTGAAAGAATTAATGCTGTTTCAGAACACATCATTCCGCGAGATCCTTAAGGAAGCCTGGGGTATTGGTTAAGCCAGAAGTATTGCAGCCTAGACAGTAGACCTTTCAATGCCTACTGAAGAGTTAGGCTGGCTGTTGGAGAAAGATAAATGTCATCGTTATTGAAGGGATGAATCGATCAGTCAGAAATGTTTTACACCAACATTGCTCAGACGAAATTATCCTGAGGAATAGCATCGCCAAATCAACATTTACTTTCATCTTATCGATCTTGATATCTAATTTTCATTGCTTAAAAAAGCAAGAGAAAATGTGCTTGGTAGTTCCTTCAGAGCGTTGGCTTGGTCAATTTATTACTTAATAGTGATCTCTGGGAAAGCTGATTTTTTTTAGGTTTTGTTGTAGCGGCAAGAGCACTCATCCAGCGAGATTGCCACAGCCAAGCTCCCAGACCAACCATTACATTGGACATGCAAGCCGCACTGAAAATGCCGATAACTCCAAATAATTGGCTACCCAAGTAGGCCAAAGGGACATAGAGTAGCAACAGTCGGCATAAGGACATCGCCATGGCAGGAAATGGTTTCCCCAAAGCGTTAGAAGCCGAGCCAGCAGTCAACACAATACTCAAGGCACCGTAGCTAATAGGCACCAGTGTCAGATAAATGTTTGCGCTGGAAATAACGCCAGGATTGCTGTCGAACCAGGTAATAATCTGAAATGATGAAATTCCTAGTAAGATACCGACAATAGCTCCCCAGCCCAGGCAAAAGCTGACGCTCAACCGCAGCGCCTGTTTTACTCTGCCATACTTTTGAGCCCCCCAGTTTTGCCCTACAAAGGGACCGATGCTAGCTGAAATCGCTATGGGTATTATTAGAGCTATGGCTTCTATTTTGGAGGCTAGACCAAACCCAGCAACAGCCTCAGCACCATAACGAGCCATCAAACCTGTGATCAATCCAACAGACAGTGGTGAAATTAAGTTGGTTGCGGCTGCAGGTACACCGATAAACAGCAAGCGATGCCAATTTTTAGTGAGTGTTGCCAAACTTGGTAGGGTAAAAATCAATAGACGCTCTCGGAAATGAAGAAAGGCAAGCGATGCAACGAGGGTACCTGCACGTGAACAAACTGTTGCTAAGGCCGCGCCTTTAATACCCAGAGCTGGTAATGGACCCCAACCAAATATAAGCAGCGGGTCGGCCACAATATTAACGAGTGCGGCAAACGTCATAATCAAACTAGGAACAACCGTGTTACCAGAAGCGCGAATGGCACTGTTACCCACCAGAGGAACAACCAGGAAGACCATTCCTAAATACCAGATGCTCATATAGTCACGAATCATTGGAAGTAGATCAGATCTAGCTCCCAAAGCTATAAATAACGGCCTGATGGTAATTAGGCCAAGAACAGCAAGAATCCCAACAATTAGTAAAGATAGCAGCAGACTATCTGTAGTCAGGCGCTGTACCTTCTGCCGATTTCCTTTGCCGATTTCTCTAGCAATAACAGAGGCTGCGCCTGTGCCTAATCCCATGGCTATACTTGCCAAAATGGACACTACCGGAAAAGTAAAACTGATGGCGGCTAGTTCACTCGTGCCTAACTGAGCAATAAAGTACGTGTCAGCTAGACTAAACGCCAATACTGACAAAATACCCCAAACCATGGGAAGTGATAGCTTCAGGAGCTGAAGGGAAACTCGACCCGTCGTGAGAGAAGACTGCATTGTTAAGTTGGAGTATTTGGCAGGATGTGAGCTGTTAAATTGAAGTGACAAACTCAACAAATGCTACGGGTGATAAGAAATTATTACGATCTTGGAGAAGGAACTCGCTGTAGTCAGCCAAATCGTCTAAGCCTAAGCAAGTCAATGCTATTTCTGTACTTAACCAGAAAACAATCTTCAACAGTAGCTTTTGCCAATAAATTTGCATGATCCTGTGTTTCCAATGAGCATTGACTTGCTTAGCTAAGGTAAGAGACTACTAAAACAGCTTGCTATACCGTCAGTGGGTTAATCCCCATCTTGCCGACGATGAGGCGTAGTACTGCAATTTGTTGGTTAAAACCCAGGGCTATGAGCTTATTCAGGACTGCCATAGCTGGTGCAGAGAGATGATAATCCTGTGGTACCGGAATAACATCTTCGGAGCGCATCCATTCAGCCAACTGATACCAAAATGCCAGTTTGTTGTTGCTAGTCAAGCATCCGTAATCGCGAGTCAGGGCGTTATTAGTTCCTGCGACCAAATCTCGCATAAATTGCAGCTGCTCTTCATGGGATAAATTAGCCACGTAATAGATTAAGCCTCCTGCTAACTTGATCCGCTCTGTTGAACCAGGAGCCGCAGGCGTTACTAAGCCTCCCATGTTTTCATACAGAATCCACAAGAGACCTAATTGATCGTCAATAGGTAGCCTTTGAATGGAGTTCACCGCGTCGGGAACTGCGGCAAAAATATTAGAGGGAATAGGTTTTTCAGCAGCAATAGTCATGAAGTGGGATCCTATAATCTGAGTGGATATATTTAGAGTTATAACGTGATGTAAATTTTTGTTTCAATTTTTTGACAATGATTTTGAGTCTTAAAATTGAGCCTTCAAACTACGGATTGAGGATGAATTAACTGATATCCAGTGGCTTTAAGCTTATGGTTGCTAACACGGACGCTTTTGCCTGGCAGGCTGAATCTAGAATGCTCCCAATGTAAAGATGGCAAACCGTACCGCGAGCAGATACGCTCGATCTGTTCTTTAATAGTTAGTTGGCTATCGTCCACCAGATTGTAGATACCTTGCAACTCATTGAGCCGAGCAAATTCAATTGCACCAACAATGTCATCCCGATGACTCCAGTTGATGACGCGATCGCCCCTGCCAGGTAACGTCATGCCTGCCATGCCCCCAAGCATTCCAACCAACTCTCGACCTGGGCCATAAATCCCTCCTAGTCGAAGGATGCAGACTCTTTGTTCCTCGCTGTTTGCCTGAGATATGATTTGCTCTGCTTTATACAGTATCTGACTGCGAAGTTCGATCGGAGCAATGGAGGTATTTTCGTCAACCCACTCTCCCTGACGGTCTCCATAGACAGCGCAACTGCTGAGATAAATAACCCGTTTTACGCTCGGTGTTTGTTGCAATGCTTGAATGAGATTTCTAGCTGTAGCGAGGTAAGTTTTCTCGTAGGTTGCCTCATCCGCCACTAGGGATCCCGTTGGTGCAACGCTGACAACCACAGTATCCTGACCCTGGAGCAGAGACTGAACGGCATTAGGATTGTCTCCTGTCATGGGAACTACCTTGGAGAGAAGAGGCTGAAGTAATGTAACTCGTTCTTGTCTTGTCGTTGTGCCCGTGACAAAGTGTCCTTGCTCTTGCCAGCAGGCAGCCAATGCACTACCAACATAGCCACAACCTAGAATAGCGATATTCTCATAAAGTTGACGGCGCTGAGCCTGCTGACGCAGCAGTTTTTGTAGAGAAGCTATATCCACCTCGGAGCTGTTGTTATTAATAGAGTTATTCATTGGGATGTTAGAAATGGGTTAACGTTTGGCATGAAAGAATCTTTGTAAGATATTGTTCTTAGGTCATTTGGCGTAAGTATGAATTACACAAATGCATTGTGTAGTAGCCAAAAATCGGTGAAGACGATTAGCTGTTGACTCGTTATTTTTACTTCAGGAGAGAAACTGAGTTTTTACTCTCCTGAAGCATGTAAGTCGCTGATGAATGAAGCGGAAAGTTAGCAGGCACCGACTAAAGCCAATGTTTGCTTCTGGCGGATCGTTACTTGGCTATCCTCATCGATATCTAAAGTAGCTGTATTCCCTGCCTGAAGGTGACCCGCTAAAATAGCTTCTGCTAGGGAATCTTCAACCAGTTGGGTGATCGCTCTTCTAAGAGGACGGGCTCCATAGCTGGGGTCAAATCCCTCAGTCACCAGTTTGTCTTTGAAGGCTTCAGTGACTTCGATCTGAATCTGTTGGTCAGCTAAGCGATTAGAAACCTCTTTCAGTAGGATTGAGGCAACTTTCTTTACCTCATCGCGGTCGAGCTGACGGAAAACAACAATCTCATCCAGACGATTAAGAAATTCAGGACGGAAGGTAAGTTTTAAAACTCCATTCACTTGATCACGTATACGATTGTATTTTTCTAGCTCATCATCTCCGTTCATCATCTCAAAACCAAGTCCATTGCCCTTCTTTTCAATGGCACGAGACCCAATATTAGATGTCATGATGATGAGAGTGCTTTTGAAATCCACCATACGCCCCTGGGAATCAGTCAAACGACCATCCTCCAAAAGCTGCAGCATCACGTTGAACACATCGGGATGGGCTTTCTCAATTTCATCAAACAGGACAACTGAGTAGGGTTGGCGACGCACTGCTTCGGTAAGCTGTCCGCCATCTCCGTACCCCACATAGCCAGGAGGCGAGCCAATCAACTTAGAAACAGATTGAGATTCCATGTACTCCGACATATCTAGCCGAATAATGGCGTCTTCAGAACCACACATACTATCAGCTAAGGCTTTTGTTAACTCAGTCTTACCGACACCTGTAGGACCACAGAAAATAAAGCTAGCTATGGGACGATTAGCACTTCTGAGGCCTACTCTAGCCCTGCGAATGGCTTTGGCCACAGCGCTGACGGCGTCCTCTTGGCCGATTATACGTTGGTGCAACTTCTCTTCTAGCTTCATCAACATAGCTGATTCAAACTGGGTTAGTTGGTTAACAGGTATACCCGTCCATGAGGTGACTACCTGTGCGATGTCTTCAGCTTTTACAGCCAGTTTTTCAGCCGTAGCGCTATCTCCATTACATTGTTGAATCTTGGCTTCTATCTCCAACTCTTGATCACGCAGTTGACTGGCTTTATCAAAATCCTGCGCTTTTACAGCAGCCGCTTTTTCCTGACTTATCTGGCGTAAGGATTGCTTAAGTTTTTTATTTGACGAGTTATGGGTGTGGCGCAGATGCACCCGAGACCCGGCCTCATCAATTAAATCAATCGCTTTATCGGGCAAGTGGCGATCGGCAATGTAACGGTCTGATAGTTGTGCTGCAGCCGTTAGGGCTTCGTCAGTAATACTAAGTTTGTGGTGTTGTTCATAACAGGCACGCACACCTCGTAGAATTTCCACAGTATCTTTTACACTGGGCGCTTCGACCATCACTGGCTGAAATCGCCGCTCTAATGCCGCATCTTTCTCAATATACTTGCGGTACTCATCTAAGGTCGTTGCGCCAATACATTGCAGTTCGCCCCTCGCCAAGGCAGGCTTAAGCATGTTGGCAGCATCCATACCCCCTTCCATACCCCCGGCATCGACCAGGGTATGTATCTCGTCAATCAGTAAGGTAATGTTTCCAGCGCTATTAACTTCGGAGATAATCTGCTTCAGACGTTCTTCAAACTCACCACGAAAGCGGGCTCCAGCCACTAATGAACCCATATTCAGACTGAGCACGCGTTGATCTAGCAACTGTTCTGGAACTACTTGATTGACAATCCGCTGGGCAAGTCCCTCAGCAATAGCTGTTTTGCCAACGCCCGGCTCACCGATCAGAATAGGATTGTTCTTGCTACGACGACCAAGAATTTGAATAACCCGCTCTACTTCCTGCTCACGGCCCACCACCGGGTCAATCTTGCCCTGAGTTGCTAACTGGGTCAGGTCAGTTGTAAATTCTTCTAGTGCTGTACCAGTGGACTGGAGCTGTGCTGTTTCCTGCCTGCCACCAGCTGGTACAACCGATTTTTCACCAATTGTCTGGATTGTCACCATACGAATCTTCGCAAGGTTAACCCCCAATGCCAGTAATATCCGAGCTGCAGAATTGTCAGGACTGTAGGCTATGGCCAGTAGCAAATGTTCTGGCCCGACATACGCAGCATTGAGCTGTCGCGCTTCTTCAACAGAACGCTCTAGCACTTGTTGCGCATATGGCGTGAAGAGGACTTCACGGGATACTTGACTGTCCTTTTGGGCTGGCAGAAGCGTTTTCTCAACAGACTGTTGAATGGCTTGAAAATCAATTCCAGTTGCTTCGAGAAGAGTTGGAGCGATACCCTCCTTTAGGCCGAGCACTCCAACTAATATCAATTCTGTGTCGACTTGCTGCTGATTTAATCGGTTGGCCTCTTGCTGAGCTTGAATAATGGCAGCAATGGCTTCATCGTTGAAAAGTTCAAACATAATATAAATTTCTCGGTGGGGCTTCTGCAAAATGAGGCGAATAACTCAGAAACGGAAGACTAGTGCAAAAGTTCTGAAGCTCAAAAGCGTATTACTTCGCTGACTCGCGCTGACCAAGCTGACCAAGCAAAATTCCGATAGACCAAAGGAATAGGAAAAACGTTGCAAGAGAAATTGCATCCATGACGGCGCCTCATTACATTAACTTTTGTAAACACCTGTATTAAGAATGCTAATTAACTGGTGCCTAGAAAGAGAGGGTGGAAACCCGTACAAATAAGTATTTACGCTTAATTAGTAAGGCATACGGGAACCCGATTCGAAGGATTATCGGTTCTCTGTAAGGGTTAATCCCTGAGCAAAGATTATATTAGTGAACAAAGAGTCGCTTATTCCCCTGCATGCTCTCTTTAGTTGAACTTCATATGTGAGAAAGTGTTCACTTCTCACTAACACTTTCTCTCGCTAACACTTTTTTTGCGCGGCTTATTGTACTTTTGTCTAATGCTAGGCAGGTCGGTTATTACAATCCTAGGCAAACCTGGGTTAAGAGCATTTACTCAGATTCCATGGTTCTTTATCTTGGCAATTTCAATACAGCTGGTCACGAGTGGCGCGTTCTCTCTGACTCAAGAATTCATATCAAGTTTAGTTGCTTAAAATAAAAGCGCTAGTGATTATTGCTCAAGATGACTGCCCAGATGCTGTTGTGTAACTAAAAGACCCAGCACCCTGCCCATCATCTGCCAAAGAAACATTTGGTAACAGGTACCAAGGAACCTTGGGATAGGTGTGATGCTCTTGGTGGTAGCTAAAGTGATAGCAGATGAACAAGGAAAAAAGGGGCGGGTAGTAAAAGCTCTTGACTCAATGTTTCTGTTTGTCGCGCTCGCTGACAAAATGCGGCAAAAACGTACCAAATAAAAATAACTGCATTGAACTCAACACCCAAGGCAGTAACTAAAACAAAACAATATTTTGAATCGCTAAATGCCCCAGCACGACTAGAGAGAGTAGGGTGCAGCCTACCCCTATGGCTATCCTGCCCAGAGCTTTAAGGGTCACATAGTTACTAATAAAGTAGATGTACCATCGCACCACATACAACCCAACGGTCTTTTCAACCCTTTCACAAAAATCAGGATCTCTCGCCTGTGACGGATAGGCATGATGCTGCCGGTGCAAGTCACAAGCGATTTGGTAAGGCAAAAAGCCATACAGCCCCAAGGCCAATTGGCCTAACCAGCAGTTCTCAACAGGATATGAGGGGAGCACATTGTCATGCATCGCATCATGGGCAATCACAAATAACCCCGTATGCAGAAACGTTCTCAACAAAATCAACAAAATCAGTTCGACAGGGGCGCATACGGCCAAATCTAGTGGGAGTAAACCTAATAGACTGAGCCCCCAAGCCAGCAAGATGCTTCCTGAAACAATTAATCCCATCCAGTTGGATGGCTCTATTTATGATCCCTGGGACCGCGAGCATTTATAAAAATCTACACAAATCATTTAATACATTTAACTTTTGTTGCGCAGCGTTGCGGTCACTGGTTAGATCAAGCGAAGCTTAAATATGCATACCTCGGAAGGTATATTCTTCGTCCTCACTTAGCACCCCAGTGGACTCATGCAACCGATGCTTGCCCTAGCGCCTCGTTACACCCTAGATGACGCATCCACTTGGCTAGTTGGTATTGACCCGGTGCGTTGCTATTGCATCCGACTCGATTGCGAACCCAGCATTACGCTTAAAATTCCAGGTTTGATGACGGCTTCATTTGAAGCTTTAAAGGGTTCGATTCAAGCTTTTCGCTCCCTCCTGCCAGGAGCATCCATGAGCCTGCCGTCTTTTACTCCAGAGAATCTCACTATTCACTACTTGGCAGAAGATCTTTACGCCATACCTTATGCGGTCAATGGTGCGCCTGCTTGGCATTTGTTTGATCACGAAACTGTAGAGTCGCTTTTGCTAACAGCCCATCCCGACTGGCAGTGCACATCCAAAGACATCGCCTTGGGGCGCGATTTGCTCTATAAATCATGGGCACAGTCTAACGCGGCCTAGTACTGGCTGATTTGTTTGGGCCAGCACTAGGCTAATGTATGGCAGCCTACTGGTTAGGTCTTATCTTAAGTAGCTCTTCCAGAGTGGCCACCAAGTCCACTTTTACTGATTCAATCTGATGTTGCGATGTAAGCTCAAAGCGCCACGTAACATTCACTTTGAAAACCAGTGCAGTGACTTTGCCAGTTACATCCACTTGAGATCGCCCCTGTTCTAGCGGTTCAGCCTTGGCACTCAGCAATGAAACTTGCATGCCATCTGCCTCTTTATCCAGATAGTCGGCAATCTTCTTAGGGCCAACCACTGGCGGCTCAAAAGGGGGGTAAAGTATGCCTTGTTCTGTAAAGAGACTGGCTACTTGCGAATACTCGCCCAGGTTAAACGAGTGAAAGTAACGTAGAACAACGTCACTTTCAGCACCTAGCCCACTGATAGTTGCCGGTTGCTCAGGCACAAATTGGGTTGTTGTCATGGCGAATTAAACCTTAGGAGAATGGGTCGTATCCCATAGCAACAACCGCCTGACGCAGGACACTAATTTGTTCCCCAAACTGCAAGCTGAGAATGCGCTCATACAAGTTTCTAGCCTTGTAAGGAAGTACGTATCTCTCAGGAACGGTAATGACCTCCCCTGAGCGCATAAGTTCTGCCAACTGATACCAAAAGGCGAGCTTGGTGTTATTGGTCAACAGGCCATAGGCACGGCTTAGGGCCGTGTTACGTTTTTCCACTAAACCTTGCATGAAGCTGAGCTGCTCATTTGCGCTGAGCGCTTTTACCTGCCCTAACAAACCTTCCGCAAACTGTAGACGAGCAGCCCCAGTTGCAGCAGGCGTGACTGAGCCTTTGCCCATCTGTTCATAAATGCACCATAACAACCCTAGCTTTTCATCTGTAGAGAGCTGTGAAAAGTCTGCAAGTGCAGAGGGGACGGGTGCCGATATGCCTGCTGATTGTCTTGCAAGGGCGTCGGTAATAATTTTCACGGTTAGATAATTCCTTATTCGTTCAGGTTGTAATTTCAAAAGTCGATGACGTTGGAAACTATCGGGCTAAACCCGTAGGCTGACACACAACCTCGTTTCGGTTAAGAAATTGAAGTGGCGAGCTGACAAGTCAGTGATCGCAAACCACTGACTTCGGCGATACAACTGCAGGTCGCCAGTCGAGCGGCTCTTAGTGCACTTCGCTATTCAATATAACGCAATGTAAATAATTGTGACGTAGACTTGACAGTTATTTTTTGCTTGTGAATTAATGGCAATTTTGAACTTGAAATGCTGACCTGCTGATGTTCGAGCCTAAGAGCTAATTTATAAACTAAATCTTAAGCAGCTAATCGACGTGTCATTAGTCGGATGAGCGAACCATAAATCATTCCCTCGCTCATCTCTGAACATAACTCGTAGTCCTTGCTTAAACGCCGAAATCGATTGAGCCAACCAAAGGTACGCTCAACAATCCACCGCTTAGGCAAAATCTCGAATCCTCTGGATTTTCTCTCAATCACATCTACCTTGACTGACTCACCACATACTTGCTTTACAGCCCGAGCAAAGTTCTTGCCTGAGTAGCCTTGGTCGACCCAAATAATTTCTAACTCGGAGAGTGCTGCCGCTGATTCAGATAGTACAATCACCGCGCCCAATCGCTCCGACATGTTGGCTTCGGTGACTAGCACTCCAATCAGAAAACCTTGCGAATCGACTACGATATGGCGCTTGCGGCCTTTGACCTTTTTGCCTCCGTCGTATCCATACACATCCCCCTTTTTTCAGTAGTCTTTACAGATTGAGAATCTGCAATGGCTACTGTGGAGTCTTCATCTCGGCCCAGCTTCGTGCGCAATTGACGTCGTAACTTATCGTGAATCTCTGGCA
>JBCCOO010000045.1:0-42813 GCA_039025345.1 Cyanobacteria bacterium P01_D01_bin.105
GCTCTCCTTGTTCAATTTCCCTCTGGGAAAAGAGATCGATGGCGCTGACTCCACCTGTTGGTGTGTCTGAGTAGACAAGCTCGTATTCCGGGAGGGCTGAGGGGCACAGTTCAGCTACCGCTGGAGCCGTCAGGATTAACCAGCCAGCTAGGCTTGTTAGCGCTATTTTTAATTTTGATCGCATCTCACTCTCCGCTCTGCCACATAAAGGATGCCCTTTGATCCTAAGACCCTGACATTATAGAAAATGGGCCATAAGGCTCAATCTGCGACTGAAGCTTTAAAGCGCAATAGCACCCAAAGCGATTCAACTGAGGAACTCTTCTATATCAGACGAGACTTATCAGAGTTGTTTTATGCAAGGCAAACTTACTATAAACAGAACTCTCTAGTTCAATTAAGAAGAAGTATCAGTGATTTACTTGGGTGCTATTCTTGATCCGTCGAAAGATTCTATCGAACTATCTATCGCTAGACCTCCTTTCGTTTTGGCTATAAGCTTTTCAGCTCATGTATTTAGAATATTCCTATAGTGCTTTAAGAGATCTTCATAAGGATACAGCATTTGGTGATGGCGATGTCATTTTTTAGGGGTGAGCTGATAGAACAAAACAGGTTTGCCGAAGTCGTGGTTTTGATACACATCAAATTGCTGAAGCAATCTCATTGTGTAGTGAGGCGCTATTGCTTGAGAAATAGGTGGTTTTATTTCCCCTATGGAGATGTAATAGCCTGGCTTAAAGGTTTCAATTCGATATGAGAGCGGTTGATAGCCCAATTTATCGTTAACGGCTCTAACATTTGTTGATAAAGCGATTGAATCAGCGAAGTGCCCAAGCAATATAGGAGAGTGATTATGGTTGGCAGCGATAGTGGCTTCTACCTGCTGTGCCATTTGCACAAAGCTGTATTGTGGATTTAGTAGATAGTGAGAAATGCGAAAGAGACTCAAGATTACTGAGAGATATACGCAGCCAAGAAAAACAGTTTTCTTTAGTTTTAGTTTCTTGAGTTCTGGTTTCTTTAGTTTTAATTTGGCATTTATAGTTGGCTGCTTTGTTAGGTTTCGCTGCTGCCAAAAGTGGTTAAACATCATTGGAATAACTAAGGCGATTGGCACGATGAGCACAATGAAGTAACGAGGCGCTGCGTAGTTACTGATAGAGAGCCCAGCTAAAAACAGTATGCTCCAAAGAAAAACGATACGAAACACATAGCTTGTTCTGTAGGGTTTTACCTTAATTAAGGTAGAGATAGAGAGTGCCAGTGCTGGAAATAATAACGGGAAAACTTCAAAGCAATATTTGAGGACACGCAGTGGGCCTTTGATCACAGAAAGTAAGCTGTCGTGTAATTTACGGGTGACGTTGTATCTGGCGAAGTAGTCGTAGCTTTCGGTTGTGGTAGTAGGAGCTGTTTCTGGTGTCACAAAGGCATGGTAAAGACCGTAGGCTATGACGAAGGTAAGTAGCCAAATAAGACTGTGGCGAGCTTTACTGTGCCAGGTGCCAGGTTGCAAGGCAAGCATTACAAGAACCATTGGAGCGGCAAATAGTGCCGTAATTTTGGCTAAAGTCGCGAGAACCGCTAGCAGCGCCGAGGTCACTAAAATGAGTGCGCTTGTGAAATGTGATCTCCAAGCTCTTTTAGCTTGTATGGTTACCTTACGCTGTAGGCGCGGCAGTGTTGCTATCCATAAACTCAAAAGTACTAGCACTAGCATGGGCATCTCCAGCAGAGCAATACGGCTGAAGACAAACACTGGGTAGTTGCTGAGAATAATAAAGGGTGCAATCCAAGCAACAGAAGCGCTCAGTTCTCTGCGGGCGATCGCATACACTAGGCCGCTGATTATTATTGAACAAACGGCTGTTAACGCCCGTGCTGAGAATTGGGAAATACCAAATACTGTGAACCACAGCGTTTGTAGTAGCGGTACTGTTGGTAGGTTTAGGATGGTATTGTAGCCATCGTCTATGTACCAATGCCCTTCTCGAATAATGGCTACTGCATTGCGTGACCACCAGCCTTCGTCTGTGTATGCAGCACCGGAGCTAGCTAGTCCTATTGGGAAATCAGCAGAGAGATTGAGAAAACGAGCCAAGACTAAAAGTATTAGAATCCCAATAACAATAAATTTGAGATAGTAACCGTTCATTTTATAAGGTGCGAGTTTAGTCATATTGATACATTGGTTTGTTCAAGTGCTTTGGTTTAAGCGCTGTATTGATATCGTTATATGTTGCCAGGTGCTTTGAACGCTGTTTTACGGTTTCCAGCACTAAGCATTAGCAATGCATCCCAGATGACTGAAGCTATGGATGGAAAGGACAACCTTTATCCACCTGATGTTGAGGATCAATTAACCCCAACCGGCTTTGGCTAAATTTATCGAGTGTTGCGACAGCGCAGCTTTGGTTAAAGCGCAGACTACCGCTATCAGAACCGCCAAACTTTTCACAGACGGCGCGGTGGGCAGCGGCCAGTGAAAAATAGGCTTGGACGAAAGCTTGATGCTGAGGTTTTAAGCTAGAGGGTAAGGTTTCAAACGTTGTACGGAGGTTTTTCCAGATTTGCATCAGAGCAGCGTGCTCCCAAGACATTAGGCCACTGAAGTTGCTGGCACTGACTTGTGGGGGAGACATGCTAGGACGTACGGATTGATGATATTGCACATCGCTGAAGCTGCCAGCAAGTTCCATGGATGCTCCAGAGGCGAGCATGAATTCTGTTGCTGCGGCAAGTTCTACTTCAGCCTGATGATGGTTGCCGGACGCGAGCTGTGCTTCAAAGCGTCGCAGGCTGAGAATCAAGGCTTGAACGTTGATAAAAAATGACCAGTGAAAACCTTGCCAGATGTCTTTTGGTGTTACGTGGTGTGTCATGGGTAGGAAGAAAAAACGACAAAAGAGATTAGGAAAGGCTGTTGATATGGAAGGTTCTTTCTAAGAGAGTGATGTAGCTGAGGAAGCCTTGCTTTTGTTGGTCGATTTGGGATGGGTTTAGGGTGGGGACGCTGCAGCACAGCGAGATGAAGTGGTGGCAGTTGGTGAGGAGTCCTTTGGTTAGGCAGAGGGCGGTATCTTCTGGGTGAGTAGTTTGAACATGGCTAACTTTAAAGTAAGTATCGTATTCTTCTACTGCATCGACGCTGAGAGATGTCTTAGTTTTTTCTGTTTTGGTAGGGTCGGTGACGGGTTCAGGCAAGTACGTTAAGATTTGGTCGATCACGGTAAGCGCTTGAGGTAAGTTTGGATTTTTTAGGGCTTGGGTGAGCGATCGCAAGCTTTTTTTGATTTTTTGTTTAGTAGGCTCGCTTAATTTGCACTCCAAAGGAATATCCCAAGGGATTAGCAGATCAAGGGTGTTTGATGAATATTCTGATGAATGGTTGGGCGCTGGTAATGTCACAGTTTGTTCTTCAAACACGGTCTTGAGGATATAGATAGGTTTGCTAAGTTAGTTGAGATTCGCTTTGAGCGGCGGATTGACCAGTAGTTTGAGCATCAATCTGCTGGGACATGGCCTGTTGTAGCCTTAAGGGCCGCATATCTGTCCAAACTTCAGCGATATGGTCTAAACAGACTTTTCGATTGCCGATGATGCCATCGGCCCGCCATCCCCAAGGGATCTGCTTATAGTTAGGCCAGATGGAGTAGCGGCCTTCATCCGAAATAACAACTTGATAGGTGGTTTCAGTAGAATTCGTCATCGCCTTTTGAGAGTGAATGTACTAAAAGTAACTGTGTGAAAAGAGAGAGAAGCTGAGCTGAGAAATTAAGCTATTTATTGATTCAGTGCTTTATAAATGTTGGCTATTTATAAATAGCCAACTGACTTTAAATTGAGCAGACCTGTTTCAAAAGCCTGGTAGATGGCCTCGACATCTTCGGGGGTGTGGGCGGTGGAGAGAAATCCACCTTTGTCGCCGCTGCGGAGGTGAATGCCTTGGTTCAGCAGGTGGTAAGAGAGCAGGGTGATGGCGGTGGGTGAGAGTTGACTTTGGGTGAGGGCGATCGCAAAGAAGGAGCCAAAGTGTGTAAAGCGTACGGGTAAGTTTGACTCGATGGTGAACTGGTTTAACCGTTCGACAAGGACTTTTGTCTTCTGATTTAGGGTCGCTTGGAGAGAAGGGCCTTGTTCTTTGAGGTATGCCAGGGCTGCATGAGCGCTCGCAAGGGAGAGTGGATGCTTGCAGAAGGTGCCTGCAAAAAAGGTGGTAGGCACTCGGGGAATGGAGGCATCCCCGAATTGCCACTGACCGCCATCGATATGATCCATAAAGCGAGACTTGCCTGCGATGATGGATAAAGGAAGTCCGCCGCCTGCAATTTTGCTATAGGTGGTGATATCGGCAGAGATGCCGAAGTAGCCTTGTGCGCCGCCGAGTTCGACTCTAAATCCAGTGACCATTTCATCGAAAATAAGCGCGGTGCCCTGCTCTTCAGTCAGCGTTCGAAGCTGAGTGAGAAACTCTTGGGGCTGCAATTCAGGGCAGCGACTTTGAACAGGTTCTACCAGAACGGCGGCGAGATTGTTTTTATTTGCTTTGATAACCGCGAGGGATTGAGGGTTGCCGTATTCTAAGACGATGACATTGCGGGCGATCGCGCTAGGAATGCCCATTGCTGCGGGGACAGCGCGGCTATTAAGCCGATGCTTTAGTAACCAATTGACGGGTGCTAGCCAGGGCCTAGTCTCCGCAATTCTCAGGGCTTTTTTACGAGCGTACTCGCTCAAAGGCGCTCGCATGAGGGCCGCATCGAAATGACCGTGATATGAATTGGTAAAAACAGCAACCTTGTTACGATTAGTGGCAGTGCGGGCGATTCGCACAGCGGCCATCACAGCTTCGGTGCCTGTATTGCTAAAGGTGACACGTTCCATGCCCGTTAGCTCACGGACAAGCTGAGCCGTTTTACCCACCAATTCTGCTTGGGGGCCAATCTGAATGCCTTTTTGAAGCTGCTGTTCAATTGCTTCACGGATGAACGCAGGATTGTGACCAAAGAGATTGGTGCCCAGCCCCATAAGAATGTCGATGTATTTGTTACCGTCGATGTCCCATAGTTTGCTGCCTTGCGATCTTGTCGCGACTACTGGATAGGATGCCTCTTTTGTTTCAGGTGAAAAGCTAAAACCAATGGAGCTTTTGTCCGCAAGTACAGCCCGATTCGCCATCGCAAACGCCTTTGACTTAGCGGTACGCTGGGTGTAGCGGTCGATGACAGCTTGTAGATGCTGTTGTTGGGTCGGTAAAGAAGTTGTCGTCATAGGTCAGTGAGGGACTAGCGGGGCATCAGTTATTAAGACGTTATGGTCTGGGAGGTGATAGTTCGGGAAGTTTCGATTTGGCTAGAGTCGCCTGAGGGCCTTACTGAAGCAGGTTTGACACAAATGAAATGTGCGGAATGGTTTTGATCGATATGCAAGTTTCCATCAATAGTTTGGAGAGAGATATTTTGAAATCCTGTTTGTTCTAGGGCACGCTTGACGCTGTTGAGACTGTGACCTTTGACAGGATACGTTAGGTGCTGACTTTGCCAACTGGGTTCAATCTTTTTTAAGTTTTGAATTAGCTTGAGCCGCAATCCAATAAATCGGGGACGGCTGAGAATCCTATACAGTTCCTGTCTTAGCGGATAGAGGAGTCTACCTATCGCGCTAGGCAGTTTATTAGACGCTTGAAAAACACTGACTTGGAAATTCCCAGCTTCAAGGGCTTTGTCGTAGTGAGGGGTTACCATCCAGGCATACTGGGGATGAAGTTCACCTTCGGTAGGTTGACCTCTCCACCATCGCGCTAGTTGCTTAGGATGATTAAGATCAAAGAGAAAAATACCGCCGCTGTTGAGAGCTGCATACACTCGTTCAAATACCTGGGTGAGATCTTTGAGTGTCATGAGGTGGTTGAGGGACGCACTCGTTGAAAAGACCCCATCAAAGGTTTGTTCAAATGCAAAGGTACGGGCATCTTCTAAACAATATGTAGCCTCAGGCGCATTTTGCCGTGCGTAGCTGATCATATTTTCTGAGCCATCTAGGCCAGTCACTTGGTAGCCCTTTTCTATTAGAGGTTGAATGAGTTGGCCAGTGCCACAGCAGAGGTCAAGAATTTTTCCTTTATGCGGAATGTTAGGAAGGAATACGCTCCTAAGCAGATCAAGCTGAGGTTTGCTATAGTCTGGCCCCATTGTTTTGTTATAGAGCCAGGCCCAGTTGTTGTAGTCCGAGTAGCGAGATGTCATGGGTAGGATGTTGGGAAAGAAGAAAGAGGATAGCGCTGGGAATAAGGGTAGACAGTCAGGCCGGAATTAAGGATGTATTAGGAGGTGTGCTGATAGTGGCGGCGGCAGGTTTGAGCATGGCTTTGAGGTAGGTGTTGAATAGGGCTTGGTTGAGAGTTGGGAGAGAGAAGGGGGCGTCTTGAAGGTGGGTGTAGGTTTGTTGGGTGTCGAAGGGGATTTCTGCGAGGGCCTGAGATGTCCTGTCTGATTGATTTTGGCGAGATGAGAAAAGGGCTACTAGCGGATAAAGGGGATGGGTAGGGTCGTTCTGGGCAATGTCTTGTAGCTTTCGGTGCCAGATATCGTAAGGAACTCTCTCGATGGCGTAGCCTGCGGCTTGGCAAGCGGTAAAGAGGAGATCGGAAGAGGCCGGATGAGGATGAATGAGATGGAAGGCTTTGCCCAGGGCCTTTGGTTGCCGGGAGATGTAGACGATGGCTTTGCTGGCAAAGTCTACAGGAAGTAGATCTAAGGGTAGTTCGCCTTGGGGAGCCATTCCGGATTGGATGTAGCCCTGCATAAGCCGATAGAGAAAATCGTTGGCATTGAACGTCCCGGTTTTGCTGTGGCCGGAGAGGGGTCCGGGGCGATAGATAGTGACCGGAAGATTATTATCACGGGCTTGAGTAACAAGCTGCTCTGCGACCCATTTGCTCCGGTTGTAGCCACCTGTGGGCACTGGGTACTGACTTAGATCACTTTGTTCGTAGATTTTGGTTTGGCCAGGGAGAGGAGTAGGCGGTAAGACACTTAATGTGGAGGTGTAGTGAAGCGTTTTGAGCTTGCTTTGGTACGCCAGTTTTAAGATCTCTTGGGTCCCAAAGACGTTAGTCGCTCGTAGCTTGTCATAGGAGGAAAGGTGGTGAACCTGTGCGCCATTGTGATAAATCACATCGATACAGTCAGCAAGGTATGCAAACTTCTCGGGTGATAGCCCAAGGTGAGGTTGAGCTAAATCTCCAATAATGGGAGTAATGCGTGATTCGAAGCTGTCATTCCAAATGTCGTAACTTGACAGACAGCTTTTGATTTTATTGAGTCCTGTCGCTGGATTGCTTGAGTCATGAGTTCTAACCAAGCAATGAATAGGAGAGTTTGTTTGCTGGATTAGCTCGCAGAGCAAAAATGCACCGAGAAAGCCAGTGGCACCTGTGAGAAGGATATTAGGTGAGTGAGGAAGAGAAGACTCGTCTGCTTGACCTATTTGACTGGAATGAGGTCGAATTTCTGCGGGGAGGACAAGATCTTTTTGCCAATTTTCGGATGTCGATGAAGATTGAGATGATACGGTGTCACCATTTTTACGGATGCCATTTGTGCTGGGAGTATCGGTTGCGCTGCCTTTGAGGAGAGCAATGATAGCAGGCTTATTCTCTTTGAGCTGTGCGGTGAGTTCTGGGGTGAGTGCGCCTTTTGGGGCATTGCATCGAAGCGTGCCTTGATCTAGCCAGAGGCGAATATCTAGGGACTGAAGCTGAGCGAGGAAGCGGGTTAAATTGTCAGAGACGCTGTGGTTGGACATGGAGAAATCAGAATTTGAGGAAGCAGGATGGGAGGCTGCGATATTAGAAGACGTGAGGTTGGAAATTTCCGTCTTGCTCGTCTTGGTGCTTACCTGAGGGTGAACCTGACTGTTGGCAGCTTTTGCAGTCACTGAAACAGGAATAGGAGCCGTTAGGTTTTGCGTCGAGGATTGTATTGAGGAGGATTGTGGCGAGAGCGTGATTTCTTCTTTCCCGAATAGGCGATCGCACTTTCTTCCATCTTGCTTACAAATTTCAATCAACCGATTTGACTCCATAATCGGCGCGGCATCTGGCTCGTAGTTAATAGAAGTAATGTAGGTAAGCCAAGGTTCTTGGCCCATTGCGTAAATGCAAACCTGCTGAGGATTGAGCTGGTTGACGAGGGCATGGGCGCGTGCTGCATCGGAGCCATCGAGTCGTCGGGTTTGGGATTGGCTGCGGGAGACAGCTTCGGGCAGCAGTGGCCCATAGGCCCAAGTGTAGGGTGCGCCTTCACATTCCATACCCAAAAACAACAGATCTAGCTCGCCAAGTAGATGGTGAATGTGCGCGTAAAGTGCAGGGTCTAGGTTGTTGGAATCGGCGGCGCAGAGTATGGAGCGGCCTTTGAGTGTGACCCAGTAGGCATTTTTCGCAGCAATGTTAAGGTCGCCATGCTCACCCAATACCGGAATACTGATAATTTCTCCATCAGGCAATGCAATGCTATCTAACTCATCTAGGCTGATGACGTTAGGGAAACCAATTTGCTGGAGGGCAAGCTTAAGAGATGGATCGAGCAGGGAGCCTTTTTGACTGCTGGGGACGACAATGTGCTTGATTTTATGGCGCAGTTGCAGCAGCGTTTCTAGCATGACGTGATCCTGATGGTTGTGAGTAATCAGGGCGTAGTCAATGGTGTCGGGTAAATCTAGGTAGCTGTAGCGGTCGGTGCCGGTTGGATGTTCGTAGCTGATGAGTGGATCAATTAGAACAGAAGTATGGTTGGTTTCTATGAGAACGCAGGCGTGGCCGAAGTAGCGAACACGGACGCCATCGCCTGTGTAGGGCTGAGCTTTGCGTGGAGCTTGGGGGGTGAAGAGACTTTGGAAAAAGGGGTAGCTGCTCTCAGGAATATTGAGAAGGGTGGCTATTTCCTTGACAGAGCTAGCCGTATGCCGCGTTTGAAAGAGTTGGTCTAGTCGAGCATCTGCAAAAGGAATACTCAACGGCAAGCTGTCATCATCTGGCAGGCGAGGCGTACTCATCACAAAAGCTCTACTGTCGCAGTCGGCAATGCGCAGCATGATGCTTTGGCCCGTATTGCTGTAGTATTCGCTGCGATAGAGTAAGCCTTCAATAAAGCGGATAGACGCGCTGTTGCGAGCATCGTAAACCAGCTCCACATAGCCTTTGAGGGCTTCGGGAAGCTGGGTATAGAGTGGTTCGAGAGATTTCCCCGCCGGGTGATCTTTAAGGATTGCGTTGAGGGTATCAATTGCTTCACTGAGGGCAATTAGGCGCTGCTGTTCTTGTTTTGTCTTTTCGAGGAGCGATCGCACCTCACCCACACGGCTAGCCGGATGCTGAATAAACGGCCCGCCCATCATGGCCGGATCTCGCAGCGTTGCTTCATGCACTTTTGGCGCACTCACGAATGACTGCATTACCTTGAACTGCGAGTGTGTGAGATATCGCGCTGCTGTAGCTGGTGAGACGAGATAGATCCAGGCATACCATTGATTAATCAATGGCTCTGCAATCACATCGGGTTTCAGATACCCTATGAAATCTCCTGTTGGCTTCAGAGTGTTTGAATTCAGAGTGTTTGAATTCAGGGTATTAGACTTCACAGCTCAATCTCCTCCCGCTCTTCATCATCATTAACAGGCTGCTGCATCTGAGTTAGTCGCTGCTTTTGTTCTATTCGCTGCGCCAGGGTTGCTACCGTAGTGGCTTCAAATAAATCAATCACGGTAATTTCAACATCAAACACAGTTAGCAACTGCGAAACGAGCTGAGTGGCCAGCAGGGAATGACCGCCGAGTTCAAAGAAATCGTCATAGATGCTGACAGACTCCACAGAGAGAATCTGTGAGAAGATTTGCGCCAGGGACGTTTCGGTTGCGCTGCGAGGGGCAATTTGTGGCTGAGAAGAGAGAGCGACGGGAGCAGGCAGCGCCTTCATGTCCACTTTTCCGTTGGGCGTCAGCGGTAGGGCCGGTAGCCACATAAACACAGATGGCACCATGTATTGTGGCAAGGTTTCAGCAACAAACTGGCGAATATCTGTCGATGAAGTGCTCTCTTGACTCGTGGGGGTGGCAGGCACACCGTAGGCCACCAGCCTTTTGTTATCAGGGTCATCTTCTCTGACAATGACAAGGGCCGTTTTGATGTCTGGATGAGATTGAAGGATACGTTCCACTTCTCCTAGCTCAACGCGGAAGCCTCGGATCTTTGTTTGAGTATCGATACGGCCCAAAACTTTTATACGGCCATCGGGCAAGTAGGTCGCCAGATCACCTGTTTTGTAAAGGATAGGTGATTGTTGTTTGCTTTCGCGTTTAGCAAACGGATTAGGAATGAATCGCTCTGCGGTGAGTTCAGGTCGATTCAGATAGCCTCTAGCAAGGCCAACGCCGCCGATGTGGAGTTCTCCGACTGCTCCAACGGGCAAGAGCTGAAGATTGCTGTCTAAGATATAAAGCTGTTTGTTGGTACTGGGGAGAAGCGTGGGTTCAACATCGTGTCCGTTGCCGCAGGGCACCATGCTGGCATTAACGGTGGTTTCAGTAGGGCCGTAGGCATTGATAAATAGGCGGTTTTGGCTCCACGTGTCAATGAGGGCGGGAGTGGGCGGTTCGCCGCCTACCAGAACCATGCGGAGATCGGGGAAGTCGAGATGGGGAACGCTGGTGAGGGCCGAGGGTGTGAGGGTGATGTGGGTGACGTGGTGGCGCTGGATGAGGGCGCTGAGGTCGGGGCCGGGAAGGAGGGTGATGGCTGGGGCGAGCAGCAGCTTGGAGCCGCTGGCCAGGGCCATGATGATCTCAGGGATGGAGGCATCAAAGCTGAAGGAGAAGAACTGTAAGATGCAGTCGTCTTCGCGCACGTCGCAGACGCGGATTTTGTCTTCGGTGAGGTTGACGAGACCACCGTGAGGAATCAGTACGCCTTTAGGCTTACCGGTGGATCCAGACGTGTAAATGAGGTAGGCGAGGTTGTCGGGGGTGACGTTGCTGCTTGGATTAGTGGTGGGCTGATCTGTCTGCCAGTCTGTGGGGCAATCCGTATCAAGATTTATCCTTTGCGTCTTGATTCCCTGCGTGCTATTTGGCAGCGTGAGCGGGTGTTGGCTTTGGGAGAGGAGAATGGGCACTTGCGCGTCTTCTAGCATGTAGCTAAGACGCTCGGCAGGATAAGTGGGATCTAGAGGAAGGTATGCGCCGCCTGCTTTGAGAACGGCGAGGAGGGCGATGATCATTTCAGGCGATCGCTCTACGCAAATGCCTACAATGACTTCTGGCCCTACTCCTAAGGACTGAAGATAATGCGCGAGCTGATTGCTGCGCTGGTTGAGTTCAGCGTAGGTGAGCTGTTGGACTTCTCCATTTTTATTGATAGTTCCATCAAACAACAAGGCGATCGCATCAGGAACGCGCTCAGCCTGCGCTTCAAAAAGCTGATGGAAACAACAGTCTTGTCTGTAGGGTTTATCAGTGCTGTTCCAATCGACGAGCTGCTGCTGTTGCTCTATGTCAGTTAGCATAGGTAGCTCTGTAATCGGACTATCTGGACTTGCAGCAATAGCAGAGAGCAGCGTTTTAAAGTGGCTAACCATGCGCTGAATGGTTTCAGGCTTAAACAAATCGCTGTTGTATTCAAAGCCTCCAACAATCCCACCAGTTGTTTCGTACAAGTCAACGCTGAGATCCAGCTTGGCTGTCGTGATCGCTTGCGGGAGACGTTGAAACGTCAGGCCGGGGAGACTAAGCGTTTCAGTCGGCAGATTTTCTAGGCGAAACTTGACTTGGAAAAGAGGACTGTAGCTGAGGTCTCGTTCAGGCTGTAGGGCTTCGACGAGCTTTTCAAAAGGCAGATCTTGGTGATCGTAAGCGGCCCAGGTGGTGGTTTTAACTTGTTCTAGGAGGTTTTTGAAGCTGGCGTTGGGAGAAAGCTGTGATCGCAGTACCAGCGTATTTACAAACAGGCCAATTAATCCTTCTACTTCTGGATGATGGCGATTTGCAATTGGTGTACCGACGACCAAATCAGTCTGACTGGTGTAGCGATAGAGCAACACCTTAAAGGCTGACAGCAGCGTCATAAACAACGTTGCAGAGCATTCTTGGCCTAAGCGACTGAGCTGATCGCTGAGTTCTTTAGAGAGGGCAAACTGCTCTACTGTGCCCTGGTAGGTTTGGGTTCTGGCTCTGGGGTAGTCTGTTGGGAGCTGCAAAACCTGCTGGTTCGCATCGAGCTGATTCGTCCAGTAGCTGAGCTGCTTTTGGAGGGTTTCGCCGGTGAGCCAGTTCTGTTGCCAAACGGAAAAGTCTGCGTACTGTATGGGCAGCGCTGGCAGTGAAGTGGCTGTTTGGTCTCCTGTTTGGCCAACTGCTTGGCCCATTAGCGCCGCTCGGTAGAAGGCGGCTAGCTCTTGAATCAGAATCTCTTGTGACCAGCCATCTGCCACAATGTGATGCAGCGTAAAGAGGACAACGGATTCTGTTTCACTTATCTTGAGCAGCGTGACCCTTATCAGCTGATCTTGACTCAAATCAAATGGCTTAATTGCTGCTTGCAGCGCGGACTGCTGAATGGCCTGCTGAATCTCTTCTGTAGAGTCGGATGAGGCTTGTAAGTCTATTTGTTCTATTTCAACAGCCGCGACTTCCTCCACCTGCTGAACAGGCTGACCCTCCACTAAGACAAAGCGAGTGCGCAAAATTTCATGCCTGCGCACAATCTCGTTTAAGCTTTTTTCAAACGCGCTAATGTCCAAAAAGCCGTTTACCCGGATGGCCATTGGCAGGTTGTAAACGGCTGCATCTGGTTGCATTTGGTGTAAGAACCAGAGGCGCTGCTGAGCAAAGGATAGGGGAATATGCTCAGGGCGAGGAACTGGTGTGATGGCATCAGATGATGGGGACGCTTCTGTTGTCTGCAAGAAGGCGATAATTTCTGACTTTCGTTCCTTAAGCTGGGCGTTTAGCTCGTTGGTCAACACCTCCTCTGGGCCGGTGCAGCGGAGGCGAGCGCCATCCATCCACAGCCGTACATTTTGCCGGGAGAGATCGGCCAAAAATGATTCAATTGGAATGAGCGTAGTGTTCATTTGAGTCATAGTTCGATCTCCTTGTATCCGGCGGGTGGGCTGTCGTTGGACGAGCTGGAATATTGACTTTCGGATGGGCTGGCAGACTGGCTAGCAGCGCTGAGAGGACGATTTTCTCTCACCCTGAGCGCGTCTATGTGGGTGGCAAGCTCAATCAAAGTGGGATGTTCAAAAATGCTTTGTAAAGGCAGCTCTAGATCGAAGTGCTTTCTCAGGCGCGTGTTGACCCGTGTGGCGCTGAGGGAGTGGCCACCAATCTCAAAAAAGTTGTCTTGAATGTCGATATCTTCCAGTTGGAGAACGGCTGCCCAGATTTGCGCGATTGCCTTTTCTGTTTCATTACGCGGTGCAATCCTTTCAGCCCGATCTGCTCGCTCCGGTGCTGGCAGCGCACGGCGATCTAATTTGCCATTGGGCGTAAGTGGTAGCGAAGAGAGTGGAACGAAGGTGCTTGGCACCATTGCGCTGGGGAGCCGATCTTTAAGGAAGGCAGATAGAGATTGGTCGAGATCGGCAATGGCATCAAACTCTCCGACTACGTAGCCAACGAGTACGGCGTTGACTGATGTCTGGCTATCTAAGGTTTGACTACCGGATGACTGGTGATGCAGAGCAACAGCCGCCTGACGAACAGCAGGATGGGCACAGAGGGTATTCTCAATTTCCCCGAGTTCAATTCGGATGCCTCGCAGCTTGATTTGATTGTCCTTACGACCTATGTACTCAATTGCTCCATTGGAAAGATATCGGGCAAGGTCTCCGGTTTTGTAGAGGGTTGTTGTTCCCTCCTTATTCGCCTCAACTACAAAGCGCTCATCAGTCAGCTCTGGTCGATTCAGATACCCTTTCGCAACGCCAACGCCACCAATGTAAACTTCGCCAGGAATGCTGACAGGGACAGGGCGCTGATGGCTATCTAACAGGTGAATTTGAGTATTGGCGATGGGATGGCCGATGGGGACAGTTTGCAGGCTCTTGTTTGATGTATTACTATTCGCTTCGCACTGCCAAGCGGTGACATCAATGGCAGCTTCCGTGGGGCCGTAGAGATTATGGAGCGCTGTGGATGAGAACTGTTGGAAGAACACTTCTTCAAGTGCAGGAGAAAGTGCTTCTCCGCTACAAATAACGTGCTTTAGACTCTTACATTGCTTCGCTTCTGGCGCTTCTAAAAACGCAGCTAACATGCTGGGAACAAAGTGAAGCACGGAAATCTGTTGGGACTGAATGAGGTCGCAGAGGTAAGTCGGATCTTTGTGACCTTCGGGTTTAGCGATGACAAGGGTAGCGCCATTGAGAAGGGGCCAGAAAAGCTCCCAAACAGAGACATCGAAGCTGATGGGCGTTTTGTGGAGGACTTTTTGTGAGGGCGCTAGTTCATAGGTTTGCTGCATCCAGCACAGGCGGTTGACAATGCCCTGGTGGGTGTTGATAACCCCTTTGGGATTGCCGGTGGAGCCAGAAGTGTATATGACGTAAGCGCTGCTGTTAGGCTGGAGCGAACGCGTTGGATTGTGGGTGGGCTGCTTCTGCAAGGTGGCCGACGAGTCTTTGGAGGATAAGTCTGTAAGGAATGATTCTGTAATTACGATGGTTACGTCAGCATCTTCTCGCATGTACGCGATGCGTTCGGCTGGGTAGCTGGGGTCTAAGGGAACGTAGGCTGCACCTGCTTTGAGAACGGCGAGGAGGGCAATGACAAGCGAGAGTGATCGCTCCATTTGAACTGCGACACGCTGCTGTGAATCAGCACCTAAGCCAACACCTAAGCTTTGCAAGTAAAGAGCGAGCTGGTTGGCTTTTTCGTTCAGAGCTTGGTAGGTAAGGGTTTCGTCTTCGGAGACAAGCGCGATCGCCTCGGGTGTTTTCTCTGCCTGGGCCTCAAACAGCGATGGCAACGACTGATCAAGTGGATACGTTTCTACTGCCGTATCGTTCCACTTTGCAAGCTGCTTTTTCTCGATGGAGCACAGTAAGGAAACCTCTCCAATGGCTCGTTCTGGCTTTTTAATAAATGCCGTCAAAACATTGTTGAGATGACCTAAGAAGCGACTAATGTCGTCTGATGAAATCTGTTCAGGTCGATATTTTGCTGTGAAAGTGAGCTGATCTTCCCCTGAAACGAGCAGGGTAAGCGGGAAGTGAGTCCACTCGTTAAATTCGATATTGGCAAGCTGAAAATCGGCTTGAGCACCAAACATATCAGCCGCCACTGGATAGCTTTCAAAAACGAGCAGGCAATCAAAGAGGTTCTTTCTGATTAGATTCTCGCTGATGAGATTGTTATTATTGGCATGACTTTCACCCTTCACCCATTCTTGTAACTCTCTGAGTGAAACGTATTCATAGTCTGTGGTTTGTGCCTGTTGCTCGCTAAGGCTTTTTAGCCATTCAGCAACGGTGGTTGCCTCAGGCACTTGAACGCGGACGGGAAGCGTGTTGATAAACAAGCCCACCATTGACAAAGCGCCTTCGAGCTTGGTTGGACGGCCTGAGCAAGTTGCCCCAAAAACAACATCATCTGTGTCGCAGTAGCGACTGAGCACCAGCCCCAATGCGCCTTGTACGAGGGTGTTTAGGGTCAGTTTGTTTGCTTGGGCAAAAGCTTTTAGCTTTTGAGTTGCCTTTGCAGAGAGGGGACGAGACTGCTCGATAAAACTCGAATCAGCTTTTTCAGCACCTTTGGCCTTTGCTTTGAGGATAGGTAGTGAAATTGGCCCTGCCCAATCTTTTAAATATGTTTGCCAGAAGTGTTGTGCGGCGGCGGCATCTTGTTTATTCAACCAGGCAATGTAGTCACTGTATGGTTGGAGAGACGGCTGAACACGAGATTCCGCATTCCCTGCATCCCCTAATAGAGAAAAATACTGCTGAAAAACATTTTTTAGCAGTTGACTCGCGGCCCAGCCATCCAAAATAAGGTGGTGATAGCACCAAAGCAGACGGTAGCGATCGCCGCCGCAGCTAATCCAGGTCAGCCGCGTAAGCGGTGGCTGGTTAAGGTTAAACGGTTCGCTGCGATTAAATGCAAGCAGCATCTCCAGCTTTGCGGACTGTTCCGTTTCAGAGAGCGTCTGCCAGTCTTGCTCTACCCAGATTTTGTCTATCCAGCTATTTTGCTGGTCATTTTTTTGGCGATAGACCACCTGGAAAGGCTGATCGCGCTGTTCCCAGTAGAAGCCGGTTCTTAAGATGCTGTGACGGGCGATCGCGCTCCCCCATGCCTGCTTTAGAAGCCGTGCATCGATACTTTGCCCAGGCTGGGCCTCAAAGGTCAGCACAATTTGAGGAATGTATTCGCCAGCAGTGGGCGACAGCAGCGAATGGAACAACAATCCCTCCTGCATTGGTGAGAGTGGATACATGTTCTCGATAGCTGTTTTATTGCTGGCTGCTGTTTTGTTATTGGCAATCTGCTGGCTCATTACGCTTCACCTCCCAAGCTGGCTAATAAATCATCTAGCTCGCCCTGCTCCAAGCCCATCTGTGGGAAGTCTGTAGGGCTATAGCCTTCATCTGTGTCAGCAGAAAGGCAGTGTTCAACAAGCTCTCGAATATGGCCCAGATGAGCTTCTGCCCAAAGAGAGATTGTTTCTGCTTTATGTAGCTCTGCGCTGTATGTCCAGTGAATGGTGAGCTGATCCCGGCTGACAATAGCGTTGATTTCGAGGAGAACATCGCGTACATCTTCAGGGCTACGCGCGGGGCCGGTTGATTCGGTAGCGGGCGCAAACCACTCATTTTCAGCAAATACCTGATCGGTTTGCCCCAGATAGTTGAATCGGATAGGCGTGTCGGCATTGAGTGAGTCGGCTTTAAGCGAGTCGGCGTTGAGTGTGTCGTCGCTTTGATTCAGATAGCGCAGTACGCCATAGCCAAGGCCCTGATTGGGAACAGAGCGCAAGCTTTCCTTTACGGTTTTAATGGCTGAGCTTAGGTCTGCGGTAGATGGAACGCTGAGCAGCACAGGGTAGAGCGTGGTGAGCCAGCCAATCGTGCGAGAAAGATCGTATTCAGGCGGGCGACCGTGACCTTCTAAGGAGAGTCTTAGAGTAAGCGATTCTGTAGGAGATGCTGGATTGTTTAATGCAGGCGCGATCGCTAGCAGTAGCGCTGTTAAAAGCAGCTCATCCGTTTTCACCTTGTAGGCATTGGGCACTTCTTTTATTAGCGCCTGTGTTTCTGATGCTGTCAAAGACACAGAGATGGTTTGAGCTGTGCCCATGCGATTGTCGCCGCTGCTAAAGTCTTGAGGAAGGGGCGATAATTGAGCAGATACAATGTCCTGCCAGTAGTCAAGCTCCTGGGTGAAATCGTTGGAGAGAAGCTGTTCAGCCCAGTGCTGGCAGGAGAGTGTTTTCGGTGGTAGCTGTGCGGTTTGGAGATTGGCAGGTTGGCTGAACTGCTGGTAAATAGATTGAAAATCGTTGAGCAGGATGCGCCAAGAAACACCATCAATAATGAGGTGATGGCAAATGATTAAGAGGCGACGTTCTGGCCCTGATGCTGTGTCTAAATCGAAATATACAACGTTTAGAAGTGGCCCGTTTTCTAAAGAGAAGCTAGATTGTGCGGCTGCGGCTTCTGTGGTGATAAAGCTAGCGACATTGTTGATTTCCGTTTGAATGACCTTGAAGGAGATGTGGGATTCTGGCTCCAGATAGGTCTGTGTCCAAACGTTATCGTCTGAACGAGAGAATGTTGCTCTGAGGGCATCGTGGTGTTGCGTAAGCTGCCGGAGCGATCGCGCTAAAATGTCTGGCTCAAGTGCCTGCTTCACCGTCAGTAGCACAGACTGATTCCAGTGCTGCGGTTGGGTTAGCCCTTGAGCAAAGAACCAGTGCTGAATGGGCGTAAGCGCCACAGGGCCGACGATGGGTTCTTGCGAAACCAAGCTAGCGGAGGCTTGGGCAACTGCTGCAAGCTGCGCAACGGTGGCATGTTGAAAAAGATCGCGCGGTGAGAAGTGTAGCCCTGCGGTTTGGGCCTGGGCGATCGCCTGAATCGCCAGAATAGAATCTCCCCCTAGCTCAAAGAAGTTGTCATGGAGGCCCACTGGCTGCCCCAAGAGTGTTTTCCAAATATTGGTAAGGGTTTGTTCTACTGGTGAAAGGTCAGTGTTTTTGTTTTCTCTATCCAGATCTTTTGAGACTTGTTCAAATAACGGGCTAGGCAGTGCTTGCCGGTTGAGCTTACCGTTGGGAAGAAGCGGCAAGTCTGCTAGGGGCACGAATGCCGCAGGCAGCATGTAGCTAGGGAGAAATGTGTGCAGGTGTCGGCGTAAGCCTTCTGCTGTCTCAGATAGCATTGGCAGTGCTTGGCCCATGCTCTTAATCACAGATGCCGGAACATCAGATTTCTCTTCTAAAACAATATAGGCAACCAATCGCCGATTTTCTTGCTCATCTGTCCACGGTTGCACAACAGCCTGCTCAATCTGCGAATGCTGTAGTAAAACCGCCTCTATTTCTCCTAGCTCAATTCGGAAGCCCTTAATTTTCACCTGGCTATCCAATCGACCCAAAAACTCTAGCTGCCCGTCTGGGCGATAGCGCACAAGGTCGCCTGTTCTATACAGTCCATCAGCGAACTTTGCTTGTGTTAGCTCAGGTCTATTCCAATATCCACGGGCTATTCCATTGCCTGCCAAATGCAGCTCGCCGGGCATGCCGATGGGCACGGGGTTCTGGTGCTGATCTAAAACATGGGCTTGAGTATTGGCGATGGGACTGCCAATAGGAACAATCGCGTCTTGGGAGGAGAGCTGGGTGAAGGTGGAATAGGTTGTATCTTCTGAAGGGCCGTAAAGATTAAAGACGGCTTGAACAGAGTTGATTGCATAGAGCTGTTGGACTAACGTAGTCGGGATGGGTTCTCCAGCTAGGTTGATGGTGGTGACGCTGCTCGGGATGGCCTGGATACGGGCGAGTTCTGCAATGGCTGTTGGTACCGTGTTAATAAGCGTGACCTGTTCTGCGGCAGATAAGTCCTGAAGCTGCAAGGCATTTTCCGCGAGGATAATGCTACCGCCATTGCTCAGCGGTACGAATATTTCAAAAATGGAGAGATCGAAACAAATGGATGTGGCTGCAAGCACACCAGATAGTTGAGCAGGGGAGTAGACTTCGCTGGCCCACTGAACGAGTGCCACAGGGCTGCGATGCTCTATGGCGACACCTTTAGGTTTACCTGTGCTGCCGCTGGTGTAGATGATGTAAGCAAGATTTTGGGGTTGGCCCTTGAGCTGAACCTTACTAAGCTCATCTTTGTCGAGATGGGAATGAGATTCTGCTGTATGAGATGAGGCAGAATCCAGCGTGATGATATGAGGCGCTGATGTTACTAAAGATTCGTAGTCGGGCTGAGTAATAACAGCGGAAACCTGTGCATCTTCGAGAATGTAAGTCAGTCGGCTTTCTGGATAGGTTGGATCTAGTGGAACGTAGGCACCGCCTGCTTTTAGAACGGCGAGTATGGCGACGATGAGGTTAGTCGTGCGATCTAAGCAGATGGCAATTCTGGATTCTGGCTGAATGTCCAGCGAGTGGAGCCTAGCTGCGAGTTGGTTTGCTTGAGCGTTAAGTGCCTGATAAGAGAGGGTTTGTGCTGGCGTGATGAGGGCTGGGGCTTGGGGCGATCGCGTTACCTGCTGCTCAAATAGCTCATGTAAACAGAGATTTTTGGAGTCAGGCTCTGTAGCGTAATCACGCGCCGTCTCGTTCCACTGCTTAAGCTGTTGCTGTTGACGTTCACTCACTAGGGACAGCTTAGAGATGGCTTGTTCGGGGGTGCGCGCGATCGCTTCTATCAGCGTACAGAATGCATCCGCCATCATCTCAATGGTTCCGTGCTTGAATAAATCTCGACGATATTCAAACTTTCCGCTTAAGCAGGCTTCTCCTTCTATCGTTTCTTCTGCCATAGACAGCGTGAGATCCACCTTTGTGGTGTGGCTATCGAGCGGTAGGGGAGCCCATGTCAATCCATCAACCGTACTTGTGGCTGTTGGCTTCGCGGCCTGCCACACAAACATCACCTGGAATAAAGGCGAATGGCTCCAACTGCGGGGTACCTCTAGTGCGTCTATCAGTTGCTCAAAGGGCACATCCTGATTCGCATAGGCTGCAAGCGCAGTGTCTCTAACCTGAGTTAGAAATTCAATAAATGTGGTTTTTTCAGAGAACTTGCCGCGTAGCACCAGCGTATTAACAAACATGCCTAATACGCCTTCAAGCGACGCATGTGGGCGATGGGATACGGGTGTGCCAACTAAAACATCTGCTGTGTCGCTGTAGCGATACAACAAACTTTGGAACGCGGCCATCAGCGTCATAAACAATGTGACGTTGTGCTGACGGCTCAGTTGCTTGAGCGCATTGGTCTGCTCAGTTGTGAGGGTAAAGCGATAGCTGCCGCCGTCAAAGCTTTGAGTGGCGGGCCGTGGGTAGTCTGTTGGCAGAGAAAGCAGCGGCGGCACATCAGATAGTTGAGCTTGCCAGTAGCTGAGCTGCTTGGAGGTATCAAGCGACTGCTGCCATGCCGCATAGTCTACGTACTGAGTGGGTAGTGACGATAGCTCAATGTTCTGTTGTTTCGTAAGCTGGTTATACACAGACACCACTTCTTTCATCAATACACTGACAGATTCTGCATCTGCGATGATGTGATGAAGTACCAAGAGGATAAGGTGGTTATATTCTTTTGTTTCGGCTTCCTCATTACGAATGGCAGTGCGAATAACAGTGATTCGCATTAGAGGCGCTGCCGTTAAGTCGAACGGCTTACGTGCTTCTTCAATTAACTTATTTTGGATCTGCTTTTCAGAGAGCCCTTCTTCCGCAGCATCTAAGAATGAAACCTGTGGTGTTACGACGGGCTGAATCTTTAAGCTGGCTTCACCGTCTATTGAGTGGAATGTCGTGCGTAGTGTTTCATGGCGATCGCACAAAATAGCCACGCTTTTTCCCAATCGTGACAGTGAAAAATCGCCTGTTAACTGCAGGGCAGCAGGAATATTGTAAAATGGATTATCTGGCTCTAGCTGTGCAAGCACCCACTGCCGCTTTTGCGCGTAAGACAACGGTAAGGGTTGATTTCTATCGATTGCTTGGATTAGCTCAAAAGATTTATCCTGAACCGTCTCATCAATAATCTTCGCAAAGGCGGAGATCGTTGGATTTTCAAAAAGCGACCTTAAGGGCACAGTGGTGCCAAAAACAATCTGCAAGCGACTCATCACACGCGTTGCTAACAGAGAATGGCCTCCTAGCTCAAAGAAGTTATCGGCTTTACTTACCTCAGATAGATTAAGCACATCTGCCCAAATGTTGGCTAAGAGCTGCTCCGTTTGAGTTTGTGGCGCTTTGTTCTGTTGGGTTCGGTGCCGTTGGGATTGAAGTTGACCGAGCTTAGGTGCGGGCAGGGCTTTACGGTCAATTTTGCCATTGGGCGTGAGGGGAAAATCCGCAAGTAAAACGCAGGTTGTTGGCAGCATGTAGCTGGGCAACTGTTCGCTGAGATATTGGCGAAGTGCGGAGGAATGATCCGTTAATTCAACGCCTAGTGTGTTGTTGGGCCAAACCTTACAGTAGGCCACTAGCTGAGGCTCTTTATTCTCCGCGATATGTAGAGCCACCAGAGACTGATCAACGTCAGGATGATCGTTTAAGGCCGTTTCAATTTCGCCTAGCTCAATGCGGAAGCCGCGTAGTTTTATTTGATGATCGAGACGACCCAGATATTCTAGGGTGCCGTTGGCGTGGCGACGAACAAGATCGCCGGTTTTGTAGAGTGTGTTTGACTGGGCTGTGTTTGACTGGGTTGTGATTGATTGTGCTGTGGATTGAACAACAAACTTTTCTTTCGTTAGCTCTGCTCGATTCAAGTATCCCGTGCTTAGCCCTACCCCGCCAATATGGAGTTCCCCAGGCACACCGACAGGAACTGGCTGCTGCTTTTGATCGAGAATGTGAAACGTCGTATTGTCAATCGGGCCACCAATAGGGATAAATCCATTTTCTAAAATCGCTTTGTCAATATGAAGGGCGCTAGACCAAATGGTGGTTTCTGTGGGGCCGTACAGATTCCAAAGTTCTTTGCAGCAGGGGAGTAGCTGCTGTGCGAGTGGTAGATCAAGGGCTTCACCACCACAGAAAATTTTGAGCGCGTTTAACCCTTCCCAGCCCGCATCTAGCAGCATTCGCCAAGTGGCGGGTGTTGCCTGCATAACGGTGATTTCATCGCTCTCTAACTGGGCGATAAGCCTGGCACTATCTCGAACGGTTTCAGGGCTAGCGATCGCTAATCTAGCACCTACGATTAAGGGTAATAACAACTCTAACGTTGCAATATCAAAAGCAACAGTCGTAACGGCTAAAAAGGCATCCTCTGAGGTGAGTCCAGGTGCCTTTGCCATAGAACACAACAAATTAACAAGGCTTCGGTGCTGAATAGGCACACCTTTTGGCTTCCCTGTGCTACCGCTGGTGTAGATGATGTAGGCCAGATCTTGAGAGTTAATGGGGACAGAAAGATTCTCGGTAGAGAGCTGGTCGATGTCTTCTTTTTGACGCTTTAAGTCGAGTAGGGGACAATCTATCCCTGCGATAAGACTGCTTAACGAGGCATCTGATTCTAAAATGAGGGAAACCTTCGCGTCCTGAAGGACATGCTGTAAGCGTGACTTTGGATGAGTAGGATCGAGGGGAATATAGGTGCCGCCGAGCTTTAATACAGCGAGGATGGCAACCACGAGTTCGGCTGAGCGATTGATGGCGATCGCAATTCGGCTACCGGCTTGTGCGCCTTGCATGTTGAGGTAGCGAGCGAGCTGATTTGCCCTACTGTTTAGCTGACCGTATGTCCAAGACTGCCTGGGTAAGAAAGCTTCAGATAAGGCGGTTTTGCTAAGGATAGGGTCAACAGAAAGGGCGATCGCATCTGGCGTTTTTTCTGCCTGCGCTTCGATTAGCTGATGAGCGCACAGTTCCGGAAGCTCAACCGTTGTTTGGTTCCAGCTATCTAACTCGTCTATTTCTGACTGTGGGAGCAGGGAAATCATGCCAATGGGCGTTTCTGGCGCGGTGACTAGCCCAGTTAAAAGCGTTTCAAAATGGCCAATGAGACGCTGAATAGTGTCTGCATTGAATAAATCGGTGTTGTATTCAAAGACACCTGTTATTGCTTCATCTGTTGTTTTTTTGCTCCCTTCGTACATGTCCAAGCTCAGGTCAAATCGGGCTGAGCTGTTGTCTATCTCTAAGGCTGATAGCTCTAGGTCAGGTAGCTTAAAGGTAGATGTTGGCGTGTTGTGGAGAATAAACATCGCCTGGAAAAGGGCATGGTGGCTAAGATTTCGCTCAATTTGCAGCGCATCAACAACCTGCTCAAACGGTACTTCTTTGTTTGCGTAGGCGTTCAGCGCAGTTGCTTTTACCTGCTGTAAAAACTGTGTGAACGGTTGCTCCGCGTCGAGCTGCGCTCTAAACACCAAGTTGTTGACGAATAGGCCGATGAGATTTTGGGTTTCTGCGCGATCGCGGTTACTCACTGTAGATCCCACCAGAATATCTGACTGACCTGAGTAGCGGTAAAGCAAGACCTGAAAGGCCGCTAGCAGGGTCATAAACAAAGTTGTTTGCGATCGCTCAGAGAACTGCTTTAGCGCCGCTGAGAGTGAAGGCGAGAGTGTGAATGATTCTCTAGCGCCGCTGAAGCTTTGCAGGGTGGGTCGAGGGCGATCTGTGGCCAGTTGAAGGACGGCGGGTGGATTGGCAAGCTGGGTGAGCCAATAGTCAAGCTGAGACTCGTGGGAAACCCGCTGAGTTTTTTGCCATGCGGCGTAGTCGCCGTATTGAATGGTGAGAGGGGCTAAAGGTGAAGGTTGCTGCTGTGAGGATTGCTGCTGTGAGAATATCTGGTACAGTGCTGAAATCTCGCGCATGAGCACCTTTAATGACCAGTAGTCCGCGATAATGTGATGGATAGTGACCACCAGAACGTGGTCATGGTCACTTAGCTTAAGGAGCTGACAGCGCAACAGTGGCGCCTCGGTTAGGTTAAAAGGCTCGGCAATAATTTTAGCGAGATAAGGGCGTAGCTGAGCGGTTAGATCTTTAGCAGTATTCAACTCAGGAACTTCACTCACTTCCAGCTTAATTTTAAGCTGAGGCAATATCTCTTGAATCGGTTCCTCATTTTGTGTGGTGATGCGAGACCTTAAAACCTCATGGCGAGCCACAATTCCATTTAGGCAGCGCTGTAAAGTATCTACTTGCAGCGCTCCCGTGAGTCGGATAACGGCAGGAATTGTATATACCGATTCCCCTGGCTGGAGCTGATCGATAAACCACAGCCTTTGCTGCGCGAAAGAGAGGGGTGCGCTTTGCAAAGAAGCTGATGAAGGAGAAGCTGATGAAGCAGCCGATTGAGAGACCGATTCATCAGCCGTTTTCTTTGCAGCCTTACGCTGCATAAGCTTTGCCAGCAAATCACGCTTTTGCTTAGCTGTTAGATTCTGAATGTCGGGAGTATTTACTGGATTCATGAGAGAGCCTCCCGATTCTGTTCATTCAATAACTGCGTGAGTAAGTCATCCACATCTTCGTCGGACAGCCCATCAATAGATGATGCGTCAACAGATGCCCCATTAATAGATGGTGTATCCACTTCGACCACTTGCCTCTCAACCGCCTGTCTTCGAGGGATAACGTCGCCGGATTGAGGTGATTGCGCCGATGGGGCCTTTGCCACCAGTCCAGCCTGCTTTTCAGGTGTGAGCGCTGCAAATAGCTGAGCAATGGTTAGCTCTGCGGCAAAGGCATTCTGAAGCTGTGACAACAACTGCATAGCCGTGAGCGAATTACCGCCCAGCTCGAAAAAGTTGTCGTGGATGCCGACCTTTTCAACGTCTAGGATAGTTTGCCATAGCTCAGTAATGGTCTTTTCTGTAGGGGTCGTGGGTGCGACATATTCTACGGCACTGAAATCGGGGATGGGCAGCGATCGCCTATCCACTTTCCCATTTGCGGTCAGCGGCAGACGCTCTAGCAACTGATAGCGCGTTGGCACCATATAGCTAGGTAGCTTTTCACTCAAATGCTGCCTGAGCGTATCTTTAATCGATGCAGTTTGCCCAGGTTGACTCACCGCCTGCCACTGTTGATTCCAGGCTGGGTCGATGGCTCCGCCAATTAAGGCATGAAGTGGTTGCTGCTGCTGAGTCAACTTAAGCTGTTGCTGAAGCACCGCCGCATCAAATCCTCCAATCGGGCATAGGCCCAATTTGAAATCGGGCGCTTTTTCCATCATTAGCTGCCCCATGTAGCCTGTCTCAATCAGGCAAAAATCTCGAGCTTTATCTCCGTAGATGGGTTCAATGGCCTCTAAATTGGCAACCAGGAAAAGAGAGAATGCGCTGTTTTCGCTCAGCGCATAGTTAGGCCCGTATAGCAGTTCGTTACTATTTTCGTCATTTCCTTGAGAAGAGAGCTTCACTAAGCATTGTTCAACAGGGTGGTAGTAATACCAGCCAGCATTAACGCCTGTGATGCGATTAGTGCGAACGTGCAGGTAGGTTTGAATCGGATAGAGACTGCCCGCAGAGGCATAGCGATATTTGGGGAGAGGCGCAGTGGGCAAGGGGCGAGCGCCTAACGCAGAAAGAAGATTGCTGAAGTTGTTTGTTTGTACTGGCTCCGTCAGAAATTGACGATGGCTTTGACGCTGTAAATAATCTTTTTCTGTCGCGTTTGGTTGAGGCAGTGAAACCCGCTGCAATTCCGCATCGTCTTTGCGTATGCCTAACTGCCTTTGCTTAAAGTCTAATTTAGAAAGTGGCTGAGCAATTTCAGCCGTTCCTTTCTGAAGCTTAGGCACAACATACGCCACTAGCTCAGGTGGCGTTCCTACAGCTTCTACCACAGCCGTTTCAATGGCTGGATATTGTTGCAGGGCGCTCTCAATTTCGCCCAGCTCAATCCGGTAGCCATTCACCTTAATTTGAAAATCTTCTCTTCCTAAAAACTCCAGCGTTCCATTGGGATGGTAGCGACCTAAATCGCCTGTTTTATACAGCCTGCCTCGCTGCCCGCATTCAATAAATCGCTCCGATGTTAGCTCAGCCCGGTTCCAATAGCCCTTGGCTAACCCAGCACCGCCAATATAGAGCTGCCCAGGAACCCAGCAAGGACAAGGGTTCAGGTTCTCATCCAAAACGTACCATTCTTGATTGGTTAACGGCCTGCCGTAAGGAATACTGCGCCAGTTAGGATCAACAGATTTTATGGGGTAAGCAATTGACCAGATGGCGGCTTCGGTTGCACCGCCGAGGCTAACCACTTGGGCCGTAGGGGCGTTCTGTTGTATTTGCGCTGGCAGCGTGAGGGGAATCCAGTCACCGCTGAGCATCACTAAGCGGAGGTCGTCATGGGTTTGACCAGAAGCAGCTAATTCTGTTGTGAGTAGCTGCATAAGGGCAGGTACAGAGTTCCAAATGGTGACCTGATGTTCTGTAATGAGCTGCCGCCAATGGGTTGGGTTTTGGGTTTGTTCGGCAGCGGGCATCACTAGGGTAGCGCCCGCTGCGAGTGTGCCAAAAATGTCGTATACGGAGAGATCGAAGCTGAGTGAAGATAGGGCAAAGACGCGATCGCGCTTTGTTATCTCGAACCGCTGGTTAATGTCTAAGAGGGTATTCACTACGCTCTGATGATCCAGCATCACGCCTTTAGGCATGCCTGTGGAACCAGACGTGTAGATGACATAGGCCAAATCTATTGGAGCTTGGATCCTCTCAGGTATGAGTATAGTTGAATCACTTGGTGTGTCTGTGTGAGGCTGCTCTTTAACGCAAATTTGTGTGAGCCCTGTGGGCCAATCCAGAATGGTGCTGTCTGTGGTGAGGACAATTTCGGCGGCGGTATCGGAAATGAGCTGCCAGCGTCGCTCTTGAGGTAAGGCCGGATCGATGGGCACATAAGCGGCCCCTGAACTTAAGATGCCTAGAACCGCCATAACCTGCTGCCAGCCCTTGGGCATAGAAACCGCGACAAGCTGATTGGGACGAACGCCTAGCTGCTGAAGCTTACGCGAAAGCTGAAGAGATTGATAGGCAAGTTCTGCATATGTAAGAGATTTTTTAGGTGTGATCACAGCAAGCTGATCGCTCTGCTGCTGTGCTTGCTCAAAGAACAGCTCGTGCAGTAGGCGATCGCTCTTTTCAAAAGAGATATGCTTGGCCTGATTTAGCTGACGCACATGGTCTGTGGATACGAGCTGCGGCAGGCTTTGCCAAATTTCTTCATCTTCTGCAAGCTGGTGCAGCAGTTGCTCGTAGGCGGTAAACATCTGGTCTAGGAGACCTGCGGGGAAGAGATCGGCGATCGCATCCCAATTGAAGATCAATGCGCCTTCAATCTCTGAAACCTGATGATCCAAATACACCTGAGACGTTTGGCTAACGCTGTAGACGGTTTCACTTTCCCAAATATTCTGTTCTCTTTTGGGAATAGCTTGATTCAGTGTGCTGGTGAACACCACAGGCATTAATGCGCCTCGACCCTTCGTTCCACCGCCATTCTGCGGCAGCTTAGCCAGTTCTCTCAACACCTGCACGCCGCTGACCGCGCGATGCTCTAAATCATCCCAAAGCTGATTTTGTAAACGCTGCGCACGCTGAACGAAGCTATCCGCGTCGCTATTACTAGCGCTGTTATCAACGGCGAGCAAAAGGGACGCGGTAAAATCGCCCACAACTTTGTTCACGTCTGGATGCAGGGGCAGGCGGTTAAACAGCGTGAGGTTTAGCGTAAATTTAGGGCTGTGGCACCATGTTGCTAGCACTTCAGAAAAGGCGGCTAAAACAACACCGGACGGGGTCAGTGAGGCTTTATTAGCAAGCTGTTTCAGTTGCGCCCATTTGGCCGCTTCGAGCTGGCCACTGCGCCGCTCAAAGCGCGGAGAAGTGACCTGACTGGGTGTCATCGTCAGCGGAAGGCTGGGTGCAGGGGGCAGTGTGGTAAGGCGGCTTTGCCAGTACTGAAGTGACTGCTCGTAGGCGGGCGTTGTTCTGAACGCTTGCTCAGCCATTACATAGTCGCGGAAGCTGAGGCTAAGCGGCGGCAATGATTGCCCCATAATCAAGAGTGCCATTTCTTGCCCTAAGCGCTGGAAGCTCCAGGCATCGCCAATGAGGACATCGAAGCTAACAAAAAAGCGGATTTTGTTATTGGGCAGTTGCGCCGCTTCAATATGAAATAGGGGCCACTGCTCGGGTGTGAACAGCTGGTGAGAGAGGCGATCTCGAATCTGTTCAATCTGCTGCTGGCTTTGCTCTGACTCACTCTGCTCTGACTGGCTCTGCTCTGACTGGATTAAATCTGTGACCTGAATCTTGTACTCAGCCACCTCTGGCAAAATCATCTGCTGCCCGTCAGTATTTACTACTGCTCGCAGCATGTCGTGACGCTTAATGAGTTTATTCAGTGCGTCTTCAGCAGCGGATACAGATAGGCCCGTCACCTCTATTTCTCGGTATCCGTGGGTGCCGATGTTGCCGAGTTCAAAGGCTTGCGATCGCCCTAGCCAGTACGCCTGCTGAATATCAGTGAGCGGAAATGGCTCATGCTTATGGGTCAAGTCTGGCTCAATTGGCTGCCGGGAAGCATCACCTTGAACAAGGTTTTGGCTGTCTGAGGCGTTCTCTTGAAGATACGCTACCAAACCTGCAACGGTTGGCGACTCGAAGAAGGCGCGGAGCGGAATGTTGGTTTGCAGAGTACTTTCTGCTTGAGCCATGATTTGGATGGCTAAAAGAGAGTGACCGCCTAATTCAAAGAAATTATCATGAATACCAACTTTCTTGCGGCTGAGTACATTGCACCAAATGTCTGCCAGTGCTTGCTCCTGAGGAGATCTGGGTGCAACATACGCTTGTGAGCTATCCGACTGGGTTGGTGCTGGCAGAGCGCGGCGATTAATCTTGCCGTTGGGCAGTTGAGGAATCCCGTCTAGGGTTATCCATACTGTTGGAATGAGATAGTCGGGCAAACGCTTGGCGAGGTCTTGTCGCAGGGTCGTCTGTGGATTTCCCAGGTCCGTAACGACATAAGCGACAAGCTGCTTATCTGTTGGCTTATCTGCTGGGTCATTTTCTGGAATATAAGCTACAACAACCACATCTTGAACATCACTATGCTGACGCAGTGCCGTTTCGATTTCACCCGTTTCAATGCGGAAGCCTCGAATCTTTACTTGATGATCAAATCGACCTAGAAATTCGAGGGATCCATCGGCTCGGTAGCGAACGCGATCGCCCGTTTTATAAAGCCTGCCTCCCAGTGTTTCCTGCTCAATAAACCGCTCAGCCGTCAGCGCTGACTGATTTAAATAGCCTTGAGCAAGTCCTGCACCTGCTAGGTGGAGCTCACCTGGAATGCCAATAGGCACTGGCTGTTGATATCGATCAAGCACAAAAGCTTGAGTATTGGCAATTGGCTTTCCAATGGGAACCCGACGTTCAGCCACAGAGAACTGTTGCTTGTTAAGGGGAGCACAAGTGGAATAAGTCGTGTCTTCCGAAGGGCCGTAGAGATTGTAGATGTGCTGAATATGAGAAAGATTTTGGAGCTGTTCTACAACAGAAGTGGGCAGTGCTTCACCTGCTAAATTTACGGTTTGAAGGGAGCTAGGCAGCTTAGAAAGCTTTAAAAGCTGGGCTAACACACTGGGAACAGTGTTGAGTAAGCTTACTTCAGCAGTTTCAGGAAGATTTGGGAGTGATAAGGCATTTTCTACAACGATGGCCCGTCCACCCCAGCTTAAAGGTACAAAGATCTCGAAGATAGAAAGATCAAAGCAGATGGAAGTAGAAGCTAAAACACCGGATAGCTCGGCTGATGAGAACTGTTGTTTAGCCCAGTGCAGCAGCGAAACGGTGCTGCGATGCTCGATGGCTACGCCTTTAGGGCGGCCTGTGGAGCCTGATGTGTAAATAACATAGGCGAGGCTTTGAGGCGTAGAGGATGGGGATAGGCTTTCTATTTGGGATGCATCAGTTTGGACTGACTCAGCTTCAATTGCTGTGATGTCAACAACTTTCAAAGACTGGTTTGTTTCAAATTCTATTTCTTCTCCTTGAGTCAGCAGAACCTGAAGCTGGGCATCTTGTGCGATAAAACTCAGCCGCTCTGTAGGATAAGCAACATCAAGGGGAACATAGGTGCCACCTGCCTTTAGGACGGCCAACATACTAATGACCATGTCGCATGAGCGAGTCATGCAGATGCCTACGGTTTGTGGCGATGGAGTCTGTGTAGACTGATTCTGCGGAGATGGTGCATTCTCGCCAATACCTAAACTTCGCAAATAATGAGCAAGTCGATTAGCCTTTTGGTTAACCTCTGCGTAGGTGAGTATAGTCTCACCATCAGTGAGTGCTATGCTTTCTGGCGTTTTCTCTACTTGAGCTTCAAAGAGCTGATGAATACAAACGTCTGTAGGATACGCCTGCTGAGTTTGATTCCAATCTACTAAAAGTGTCTGTTGTTCTTCTTTATCTAGTAGCGGCAGTTCAGATAGCAATGCCTCGGGACTCTCTACTAAGCCTGAAAGCAGTGTTTGAAAGTGGGCAACCAGTCGAACAATGGTGCTTTCATCAAACAGATCTTTGTTGTATTCTATCTGTCCGGTGATACCAAGTTCTGTGTCCTGTAAGTTTAGCCGTAGCTCATACTTTGCCTGAGTTTCAGGTAGTGGGTAGCGCGTAATTGTCAGCCCATCCATCTGCATCGGCTTCACATCCACCTGCTGCAAATCTAGCTTCACCTGAAATAGTGGCATCATTTGGCTCAGGTGCCGTTCAGGGTTAATGATTTCCACCAGCTTTTCAAAGGGTAGCTCCTTATGCGCAAGGCCACCCAGTACAGTCTCTCTCACCTGCTGTAGTAAATCGCAAAAACGAGGATTGTCAGATAAGTCACTGCGAAACACAAGTGTATTCACGAGCAGGCCAATAAGCCCCTCAGTTTCAGTGCGATCGCGATTTGCAATATCACTGCCCACCACAATGTCTTCACTGCCCGTGTAGCGATGCAGCAGCACCTTAAACGCCGTTAATAGCAGCGTAAACAGCGTGGCGTTTTGCTCAGCGCTCAGTGTCTTTAGCTGTTTAGACAGCGCCAATGGCAGTGCCAGGGGGACTTGATCGCCGTTGTAGGTTGCGACTGCTTCATAAGGGCGATCAAGCGGCAGCTCTAAAATGGGAAGCTCGCCGGAGAGTTGATTTTTCCAGTAGCTGGTTTGTTGTTCAAGCTTTTCTCCTTGAAGCTGCTGGCGCTGCCAAACGGCCCAGTCTGCATATTGAATTTGCAGGGGCGGCAGTGGTGAAGACTGCCCCTGAGACAAACCCTGAGAAAAAGCTCTGTACAGAACGGTCATCTCTCTGAGAAAGACCATGACAGACCAGCGATCACTAATGATGTGATGAGTAGCCAAGACAAACAAATGGCGATTGTCAGCTAGCTTTAGTAAAGCTGTTCTGAGGATGGATTGAGCAAGGTCAAACGGCGTTTGAGTAATGGCTTGAATTTTTTCGTCAGCCGCTAGCTGTAAATTTGATGCTTGGCAAAGATCCACCTGTTCTAATCGGATAGGTTGTGGTGCTTCAACAATCTGAACAGGTTGCTGTGTTGTGTTAGAGGAGTGATCGCTGCTTTGGCTATGATTGCCGTTTTGATTGTTGGAGGTCGCACTATTCGCTTCGCCAGACACTAGCTCAAAGCGAGTGCGAAACGTCTCGTGCCGTTCAACTAAGGCGTTCAAGCTTTTTTCTAAAGCAGTAACATCCAACTCGCCGGTTAGCTCTAGCACGCTGGCAACGTTGTAAGCAGTGGTGGTGGGGTCAAGCTGCTGCACAAACCAAAGCCGCTGCTGAGCAAAGGACAGCGGAATGGGCTGATTTTGAGGGCGAGGCGGAATTGAGCTAACGCCCACTTTTTGGCCTAACTTTTTGTCTAGGCCTTTCGCGGCAAGCTTTTTCTCAAATAGCGCCCGTTGCTCAGGAGTGAGCGTGGCTAGCTGCTGATAAAACTGACTCATGCGTCACCTCCTGCTAACTGCGTTTGAACTTCCTCGCTAGAGAGGGTTTGCACCTCTGCGAGCAGCGCGGCCATTTCATCTAACTCACTTTGCTGAGGAAGCTGTTTGTCAATGACCGCTGCAATTTTGGCGACCGTGGGCGCTTCAAAGAGAAGATTGCGCATTTCGATATCCACTGGAAATGCTTCTCTTAGCCTTGAGATGACCTGAATGGCGAGTAACGAATGGCCCCCAAGATCAAAGAAGCTGTCGTCTATGCCAATTTTTTCTAGTTTCAGTAAATCTTGCCAGATGGCAGCAATGGTGGTTTCTGTTTCATTGCGAGGAGCAACATAAGCAGTGGAGAGCTGCGGGCGACTGTAGTTTTTCTCTGCTGAAGCAGCTTCTCCGTTATTGCCTTTAAGTTCGTTAGCTTTAAGCTCATCACCTTCAGCTTGTTCAGCAGCTTGAGTAGGTGTTGCTTTTATCCATTTCTGGTAGCGAGCGGTCAAATCACCTTTTGAAACAATGATTTGGCCAGGTGCTGCTTTCGTGAGAATACGTTCGGTGACTTGCCAAGCCTCAGTTGGCGTGAGGGCGAAGTTTGCTAGGGCATCGCCCCAACTGCGCTGTGAAGCTTGAGGTGCGTGTCCATCCGGTGCATGTCCGTTCTCAGCCGTTTCTGCTGAAGTCTCTTCCGTGATGGCGTCCCAGTTAATGCTAAACCAAGGGAAAGACGACTGTTGATTTTGTTGGGTGACGAAGGCATCTATAAAGTGATTAGCGCCTGAATAAGCGGCTAGCCCCAGCCCTCCAATGATGGATGATAGGGAAGATTGGACACAACAAAAATCAGGCTTATAATCAGCCAGTGCTATGGCTAGATTTTGCAACACCTTTTTTTTGCTCAAGCGATTATATTCCCAGTGATGGGATTGGAGAAGGGCAATGGGCGCTGCCGATTTTTCATTGGTCATTGGGCTGCTGACAAATACCCCATGAATTGGGCCAGATTTAGTCACGATCTGCTGAAGCGCTTGCTTCAAATTGTCTGCATTAGTGCCATCTACAAATGCAATCTGAGCCTGATATGTCTCTTTCAACTGCGTTGCCCACACGTGAGCTAACCCACTCTGTAAGAGATCTTCTCCTTTTGTATCATCCGGGCCAACAATGACATAAAGACCGTTCTTGCGAAGTCGAACAGACGTTTTGGGCGTTGTTTCTGAGATAGAAACAGGCTGATAGGTTTGCTGCCAGCGATGGCGATCACTATTCTTCCTACCTCCTCTATAAGCCACAACGGCTGCTGGTTTGGCTGCCTGCAACTCTCTCCAAAGCTGTTTGGCCATTTGCTTAGGAGTGAGATCGCCTCTCACCCAGTCAATCTGACGAGCGCCTACAGCAGGATACTCTTGGCCCATTACCTGAATCAGCCCTTGAATCTCAGCCTGCTGCGGATTCAGCGTTTCGGTGCCAACAACATCATAGGCAGCTTCAGTCATCACCGTAACTTGCAGCGTATTATCTCGGCTATTTCCTACCGCAGAGAACGTCTTTAGCAGGTTCATAAGCGTAATAAATGGATCAGACGCTTCTACTGCATCACCTTCTGTTTCACTTCCCCACAGATAAACAATCTCTGTGGGAATTTTCTCTCGCAGTTGCAAATCTTCTAATAGCTGCTTAAACCCTTCCGGCTGCTCAGCATTGAGAGAAAACTGGCGGTACCCTGCTTGCTCAAATGCCTCACCCGATTGAACAACAAACACATCTTGCCCAGTTTGTTCAATAAGCTGTGCAAGCTTCTGCCCAACTTTACCGCTATCCGCAAATATCAGCCAGCACGGCCTCTGGGTCACATCAGTAGCCTTAAGTGTAGGCACACAGCGCTCCCAGCTTGGCGTGTAGAACCAGTCTGCCATGTCTGGACTGAGCTGAACTGGACTGAGCTGAACTGCGGCTGCTTGTTCTTGTTGAGAGCTGTCTTGAGGCATCGCCGCTGCAGATGCGACAAAATCTACCCAGTAGCGCTGACGCTCAAAAGGATAAGTCGGCAAGGGAATGCGGCGATGATTTTGCTCACCCTGGAAGGACTCCCAGCGAATGTCTATTCCTGTAGACCAAAGCTGACCCAATGCTGTAAGCATTTGTGTGGTGTCGGATATAGCTGATTTTGGATGGGGCAAGCTATTGATTGCAGTCTGAGATTGGCCAGTTTGAGATTGGCCAGACGGAAGATGCTGCTGTGCGAGCGTAGTGAGCACATTGCCTGGGCCAACTTCTAAAAATAGTGGGTCATTGAGATTTAAGAGTGTAGTAACGCCTTCGCTAAAGCGGACGGTTTGACGCATCTGGCGGCCCCAGTAGCCTGGGCTAGTGGCTTCTTCTGCCGTAATCCAGGTGCCAGTGACGTTAGAGATGAAAGGAAGAGTGGGGGGATGAAGGGTAATCTGTTGGAGCGCTTTTACAAAGGGGGTGATCGCCTCTTCCATCATAGGAGAATGGAAGGCGTGGGATGTCTTGATTGGGCGGCAGCTAATATTGTTGTTTTCTAGGCGAGACTGAAGGGTGGCGATCGCCTCCAAGCTTCCAGACACAGCGTATAGCTGCGGCCCATTGCTGACTGCCAAAGTAAGGTCATCATTTAGCCAATCTGCAACCGCTTCAGCACTTAGCCCCACCGATAGCATTGCACCTGCGGGCATCTGCTGCATAAGCTGCCCCCTGCGCACCACGATTTTAAGGGCTGTTTCTAAGTCAAAAACGCCTGCTAAGCAAGCGGCTACGTATTCACCTAAGCTGTGGCCCAGTAAAGCGACAGGCTCAGCGCCCCAGTGCATCCAGAGCTGAGCAAGTGCATATTCCACGGCAAAGAGAGCAGGCTGAGCATTTGCTGTTTCGTACAGCGATTCGCTTGCTTTACTGCTGTACAGCAGCGCTACCAGATCGATATTCTCTCCTTTTAGAATCTCTTCACACTGTTTAAAGGCTTGCTGAAAGACGGGCTGCGTTTCGTACAGTTCCTTCGCCATGTTGGCGTATTGGCTCCCTTGCCCAGAAAATAGGAACACTAGGGATGGCTGCTCAGAGACTTTTTGAGATGCCTGTATACGCAAGCTTTTAATTGCTTCAGCCGCACTTGTGCAGACGATACTGCGACGATATTCAAAGGCTTTGCGACCTACTTGTAAAGTGTAAGCAACATCAGATAGGTTAACTCCAACTTCTCTCTTTGCGCCTTTATCCAAAAACTCCGTTAGGTTAATAGACGCAATATCTAGTGCAGCCTGTGTTTTTGCTGAAAGCACTAGCAGGTGAGACTGCTCTTGTTTGTCGGTAACCTGTTTGTCTGTAGATTGTTCGTTTTCAGATCGTTGTGTTGTAAGCTGTGGTGCTTCTTCCAACACAATGTGAGCATTGGTTCCGCCAATGCCAAAAGAGCTAACGCCAGCGCGTCGTACCCCTTCTCCTTGAGGTCCACTTGTTTTAGACCATTCTGTCAAACTTGCATTAACGTAAAAGGGACTGTTCTTAAAATCTATAACAGGACTGGGCTGTTGAAAGTGCAGCGTTGCTGGAATTTGTTGATTCTTCAGCGCCAGCACGGTTTTGATAAAGCCTGAGATGCCAGCCGCCGCGTCTAGGTGGCCGATGTTAGTTTTTACTGAGCCAATGGCGCAGCGATGCTCCTGATGCTCCTGAGGAGATTGTGACTGCGATCCAAATGCTTGCTTAAGCGCAGACATTTCAATGGGGTCGCCCATTGCCGTGCCAGTGCCGTGGGCCTCAATGTAGCTGATGCTTTGGGGGGAAACTTCTGCCATTGCCTGAGCGGCTTGGATGACGCTGGCTTGTGCCTCAACGCTGGGGGCAGTGTAGCTGACCTTTTGTGCGCCGTCGTTGTTAATGGCAGAGCCTTTGATGACAGCATCAATGGTGTCATTGGCTGCGATCGCATCTTCCAATCGCTTTAGCACAACAATCCCCACGCCGTTGCCGCCAACGGTGCCTGCCGCTGCTGCATCAAAGGCACGGCAGTGTCCATCAGGCGAGTAAATGCTGCCTGCCTGCGCCCGATATCCTACCTGCTTGGAGATAGCAACACCGCCCGCGATCGCCATATCACATTCCCCGCTCAGCAGTGACTGCGCGGCCATGTGCACCGCCACCAGAGAAGACGAACAAGCTGTTTGAACATCTACGCTGGGGCCATTTAGATTGAGCTTGTAAGACACTCGCGTGGTCAAGAAGTCTTTATCGTTGGCTACAAACAGCTCGTAAGGGCTAACGCGATCACGCACCTCGGCATTACTGTACAAATTCAGCAAGTAGCCATTCATTCCCGCTCCACCGAATACGCCTACGCTGCCTGGATAGCGCTCAGGGTCATACCCTGCGGTTTCCAGCGCTTCAACTGCTGTTTCTAAAAATAACCGCTGCTGCGGGTCTAAAATTTCTGCTTCACGAGGGCTAAACCCAAAGAAAGCAGCATCAAACAAATCAGCGCCTTCTACCACACCGCCCACTTTCACATAGCTAGGGTCACGCAGCGCCTCAGGAGATACGCCCTGAGCCAAAAGCTGTTCATCTTCCAAGGTAGAAATAGACTCCACACCCTGCTGAAGATTCTGCCAAAACTCATCCACAGAGCGCGCCCCTGGAAATCGCCCAGCTATGCCGATGACTGCGATTTCTAGCCCCGAATACTCAGAAGAGTCGTTCTCAGAAGAGTCATACTCGGCAGAGGAAGTCGGCACGCTAGATGCACCATTTGTGCTCACGGCATCTGCATTTACGGTGTAGTTGTTCGTTTCATCTGTGTTCACTGCGTAGTTCATTTTGCTTCCTCCTCCAAGCGTTGTTGATCGGTGTGCTTATCTCTTGTTTTCTGCGTTGGTAGTTGTCTCTGATTTCTTCGTTTTTGACCCAGCCGCTGCTTTAAGCGTTGTTTGCCTGCGGCCAGTCCAGTGCCAGTCGGCCCCTTTCGAGGTTGCGAGGTGGGTTGCTCAGCTGATGTTGGCTCACTTTTTCCTTGCTGTCTTGCCTTGATTTGACTAATGTGGAGCGCAAGTGATCGCAGAGTGGGATAGCGGAACAAATCGACCAAGGAAAGTTCCACCGCTAGTCGTTGACGAATGTTGTCTTGTGCGGTGATGACCAGCAGCGAGTGCCCGCCAATCTCAAAGAAATTGTCGTGAACGCTGATAGTTTGAGTAGGTAAAAGAGACTGCCAAATATCTAACAGCGTATTTTCAATCGCTGTTTTAGGCTGTGAGTCTGGTGTGAGGGGTACTTGGGCATTGGTCGCGCTTAGGGAAGGTAGCGCCTTGCGATCTATTTTGCCGTTAGGCGTAAGCGGAAAACTCTCCAGTGCTTGGTAGGCAGTTGGCACCATGTAGTGTGGAAGCTGTTGTATGAGGTGCGATCGCAGCTCCTGCTTTAAAGTCTGAGTATCGATAGTAGCGTTGGCGGCGTCGCTGCTACTTTCGTGCGGAATGAGCGTGACATAAGCGCTAAGCTGTTGCTTAGCGGCTTCTCCTTGAACAACCGCCACAGCTTGGTCAATTCGTGGATCACTCATTAATGCCTGTTCAATTTCACCCAGCTCAATGCGATAGCCACGCAGCTTCATTTGGTAGTCCAATCTACCCAGATATTCCAGGGTGCCATCTTCACGATAGTGAACGCGATCGCCCGTTCTATAAAGCGTTTCCGCTGACTCTGTACTAATCTGAACCTCAACAAACCGCTGCTTAGTTAAATCGTCACGTTGCCAATATCCACCGCTGAGGCCCACCCCACCAATGTATAGTTCTCCCGCAACGCCCACAGGCACTATTTGTTGTTCCTCACTCAAAACATAAAACTGAGTGTTGTCTATAGGGCCACCAATCGGGACATTTCCCTTTGTAAGGGAAGCAGAAGAGAGCGCTAATGCACCAGACCAGATCGTTGTTTCTGTAGGGCCATAAACATTCCACACTTCCTCCCCGCAGTTGAGTAAGCGTTTGGCCAGTGGAGTATCTAATGCTTCGCCGCCACAGAGAATTCTGAGGCCATTCTGCCCGCCCCAGCCGCCGCTGAGCAACAGCCGCCAAGTGGCAGGGGTTGCCTGCATAATGTCTACACCATAGGTATCAAGGTAGGCAATAAGCTGGTGGGCATCTCGGGCAGTTTGGCTGCTGGCTAGCAGAAGACAGGCTCCAGTAGTGAGCGGTAAGAACAACTCTAAAGCCGTAATATCAAAGGATAATGTGGTCACTGCCATAAGCGTGTCAGTGGCTGTGATGTGCAGGCGGGTAGCCATTGAGCCAAGGAGGTTGGCTAGGCTTCTGTGGGTGATGGGGACACCTTTGGGTTTGCCTGTGCTGCCGCTCGTGTAGATAAGGTAGGCAAGATTGTTCAAGTTGTTGTCTGTGTTTGGATCTGATGTAGATTGGGCGTTTATTTCAGCGTTTGCTTGGCTAATGTTGATTAAGCTAAGAGACTCTTGGGAAACAACATTAGCAGTGGCTTCGTGGCAGATCAGATTTGTGATGCCAGCATCTTCTATGATGTATTGAAGTCTCGCGGCTGGATAGGTTGGATCGAGTGGGACGTAGGCGCAGCCAGCCTTCAAGATTGCAAGTAGAGCAACCATCATATCTACAGAGCGCTCTATGCATATGCCAATCGGTGTGTTTTGATTGGGTGTGTTTTGATGCCCTGCGAAAGCTTGTTCTTTAGGAAGTTCTTCAAGAAGCCCTTTGAGAAGCCTTTCAAGAAGATAGTGCGCAAGCTGGTTAGCTTGATTATTGAGCTGTTCATAGGTAAGCGCATGTCCTTCAAAAATCAGCGCGGTTGCCTGAGGTGTTGTCTGGGCCTGTCGGGCAATCAGCTCATGCACGCAGTGATCATGCACATGGTTAGAACGAAGTCGATCAGCTTCTGCTGTTCTGACCGTTGGCCCTTGCCCGAATTTCAAAATCTTCTGTCGCTCAGCGTTTGAAAGAATGCTGAGATTCTCAAGAGACAACTGTGAAGACGCTGCCACCATCTCCGCCAGAACGGTGTGGAGATGGTGGGTGAGGCGGGCGATCGCGCCTTTAGGAAACCGCTGAGCATGGTAGAACACCCTAAATTTTAGGGTGTCTGTGATTACGGCAAATAGCGTCAGCGGATAGTGGGTTTGCTCAATAATTTCAACATTTAGGATGTCCAGCCCTTCTACAGCCTGATCTGATTCAATCGGATAGTTCTCAAAAACAACAATGCTTTCAAACAAAGGCGACTGTCTGGGAATATCGCTTTCAGACTGAATCTCAATCAGTGGGGTGTATTCGTAAGGCTGTTGTTCAAGTTGCTGAGTTTGAATGCTTTGCAGCCCAGGAATAAGACCACCCTCAAGCTTAACGCGCATGGGCAACGTGTTAATGAATAGTCCTACACGCTGCTCAGCATCCTTCAGGGTGTGAGGGCGACCTGCGCAGGCCAAGCCATACATCACATCATTATCACCACTATAAACGCTGAGCACTTTAGCCCACGCACCCTGAACCAGGGTGCTAAGGGTAAGCCGGTGTCGCTTGGCAAATGCCGTTAGCTGTTCGGTGAGTTTGTGGGGAAGTGCATAGTGCTGTTCAGCGCTACGGGATTTTTCAGCAGATTCTATTCCAGTAGTTTCTATTCCAGTAGTTTCTACGCTCCCGTCTATGCCTAAAGATATGCCTAAAGATGTTGGAGCGCTAAACCCAGAGAGCTTTGTCTTCCAGAACTGTTTGGCAGCAGCGATATCTTGCTTTTGCAACCATGCAATGTAGTCTCGATAAGGGGCCGCTTCACCCAGCATGGTGGCTACTTGAGTCGTTGGAACTCGTCCACACGCAGCTTGGTAGTAAGCAACCCACTCTTTCATTAGTTTGGGCAGCGACCAGCCGTCTAGCAAAATATGATGGTGTGTCCAAATAATTTTATAGTGGCTTTCTCCTAGCTGAATTGCATTGATTCGCATCAAGGGTGCATGAGATAAATTAAATCCTTGCATGCGGTCTCCTTTGAGCAGTTCTGAGAGTCGCTGTTGTTGCTCCTCTTCAGAAGCTGTTTCCCACTGATGCCAGTGAATAGGAACATTCACTTGATGCCCCACAACCTGCACAGGTGCGTTTATATTTTTCCACACAAAGGCCGATCTCAAAATAGTGTGGCGATTGGCGAGCTGTTGCCAAGCTTTAGCGAATGCCTCATTCTGCAAGTCACCTTTAAGGGTGTAGCTGACTTGAACGATATAAGCGCCCGCTTGAGCCTCGCTGAGGCTATGGAAAAGTAGCCCTTGCTGCGTTGGCGAAAGGGGATAGATATCTTGAACGGCTTTGTTCGCAGGGGCTTTCACAGGAGAAGTATTCATGAGGCTACCTCCTGTTCCGCTGAATTTTCTGTAGAAAAGCTGACCTGGCTGAGTACAGCCGCTAATCCCGATGCATCGAGGTCCACAAGACTAAAATCATCAGGTGTTTGATCTACGTTTTCTTGATCTACAACCTGCTGAGTTTGGCAGCTTGCAAGATGACAACTTTCAATAAGTTCAGAGAGATTCTGAACAAGCTGCTCGGCTAGGGTCTCAATCGTCTCACGCTTGTGACAGCGCTGATTAAATGTCCATTCAATTTGAAGCTGATCGTTTTCTATCCAACTATTCACATCTAACAAATGAACACGCTGATTTACATCTGCTTGATTTCTTTTGTTTGATGTGGCTGGCAGTGAAATCTTTTTGAAGCCTGCTTCTGAATGGGCTTCTATCTGGCCAATATCTATTTGACCCAAATAATTAAAGCTCACAGGTGCCGAAATATTGAATGTTGCCCGTAAGTCGTCTGTTTCCAGATGATTTTCATCTAGATAATCTGCAGCCAGATAATTCAGAATGCCATAGCTCAGTCCATTATTCGGAACAGCGCTTAGCCTGCTTTGAGTCTCTTTAAGATTCTCTGTCAGTGTCAGCGTTGGCTCATAGTTCAAAGAAATAGGATAGAGTGCTGTAAACCAGCCTACGCTGCGAGAAAGATCTAACTTGTCAGAAAAGCGTCCGTAGCTTTCAAGGTTGATAAGTATCTCACTGCTGTTCGTCCATTCGGTGAGGGTTTGAATGAATGCTGTCAGTAGCGCATCTGCAATTTGAGCGTTGTAAGCTGCTGGAACTTCTTTCAGGAGTGACTGGGTCAGCGCTTCTGTGAGCTGAACAGTGATGGTTTTACTGCTCGCAACCGTATTCTCTGCTGCGTTTATGGTGAAGTCAGAGGGTAAATCAACCCATTCTTTATTGGCGAGCGCCTGCCAGTAATCCAAATCGGCAGCTATCTCGGATGAAGTGGCTAGGTCATGTAGCTCAGTTGCCCATTGCTGATAGGAATGGGTTTTAGACTGAAATTGAATCGGCTGGTTTGTGCTTGCTTGCAAGTAAGCTTGCTGCACATCTGCAAGTAATATCCTCCAAGAAACGCCATCTATGATGAGGTGATGAATCGCAATGAATAGATGACATGGGCTGTTTGTATCTGATTCAAATCCACAGATGGCAAATAAAGGGCCATCCTGAAGATTTAAGCTGGTTTGTTGCAGTTCAATTTGTTGGCTGATTTCCTGCGCTGTTTTTTCACTGCTTAGGTGAGTGTAATCAAACCATCGAATAGCGGGGATAACAGCTTCTTCTGAAAACGCCTGTTTCCATCGTTGTGTTGGTTCATTTTGGGCTGAACTGTCCTGTTCTGGCCGCGCTTGTTCTATCTGATAGAAGCGAAGACGGAATGCGTCGTGATGGGTAAAGACATGAGTGATCGCCGCTTCCAATGCTGCTTTATCCAAATCACGCGGCAGTGATAGATATACCGATTGATTAAAGTGGTGAGGCTGCGCTAAGTTTTGTTCAAAGAACCAGTGCTGAATAGGGGTTAGCGGCACCTCGCCTGTGGCGGGAGCTTGCGAAACAGGAACGTGCTGGCCTTGATCTGAAACAGTAGCTAACTCTGCAATGGTTTGATACTGAAAGAGCTGTTTCGGTGAAATAATAATGCCTGCCTTAGCAGCTCTGCTGACAATCTGCATCGCTATGATAGAGTCGCCGCCTAGCTCAAAGAAATTGTCATGAATCCCAACCGTTTCAGCAGGCAGCAGGGAAGAGAAAGTGTCTGTTAGAACAGTTTCAAGTTCAGTCTGAGGTAAGTTCTCTTCGGCCTGCAAGCTTGTCCAATCAGGTTCCGGCAAAGCCCGACGATTTACTTTACCGTTTGTGGTTAGTGGCAAAGACTCCATCCATACGAACTTAGCAGGCACCATGTAGTCAGGCAGCTTTTCTAGGAGAAACTGTCTGATCTTCAAAGGTGATACAGATGAGGGCGCAATGGTTGTATCTAATGCCGATTTAGCCGCTTCTGGCTTAGCCGATTTCAGGTCGCTTGCTTCTAGGTCGGTCGCTTCTAGGTAGGCAACCAACCGCTTCTGTTCCGCGTCTTTACCCTGTACAACAATTGCGGCCTGCTGGATGGCGGAATGTTTCTCCAGGGCGGCTTCTACTTCGCCAGGTTCGATGCGGAAGCCACGGATTTTCACCTGTTTGTCTAGGCGGCCCAGA